>CAWGSC010000005.1:0-42392 GCA_963825145.1 uncultured Nitrospiraceae bacterium | reverse complement strand
AGACTAGAACCAGACGATTCCCCGCCGTCGAATCCCCGCCCCAATCCAGCGAACCCGATGATACGCCAAGGGAATAGCCCCTCACCAGGGATTGCATCCAGTTGCGCTGAGTGTGGGGAAGTAGCGGTGTAACGGTTACAGTTACGGTTACAGTTTTTGGAGGGCTACGATTACTCAGGCGTGGCCCTTCCCTTTTGTATGGCTCGCCTCGCTTGCTAGATACCCCCTGGGGGGGCCACCCTTGCGAAGGGGTGTCAGTTGTGGGGCGGTCGCAGGTCAGGTAAAGGGAGATACAGTGCACGTAGAAAAGAGCCTCACGCAAATATTGGAAAATTTAAAAAGGCTGGAATGAGGTGGAGTGAGGTGGCGTTGACCACAAAATGAGCACAGTCGGTACCGTTTGGGGGTCTGGCCAAATCCCAATAACAAATGGGAAAGGTCTTATCCAGCAAAGGGAACGGTGGGTTCTTAGTACCCTGTCCGTTCCCCTACTTTTTCTATCGCATCGCCCTACCGTTTGTCACTACGATTTTAGGGAGCCTGAATGACACCACATGCCCAACGTACCCCACCACCGCCCAGTGGAGCCGGTTGGTCTGCGTAATTATCGCCCCCTGTATGGATCATCAGAGCACGGCCTTTGAGGTCAGCCATTTTCAAACGTGGCGCCAAGACAGGACTGGTGTTGCCATTTGCATCCGCGAACAATGCGGGTAAATCCCCCTGATGACCGTCGCCCCATGGCGTACTATGGCGTTTGCTGCCTGCCGGATCATAGTGGCCACCTGCCGCTAACGCAGGCATTTTCTTGCCGTCTTTTTCCTTAGGCTCGCAACTCGCATTTTCATGTACATGGAAGCCATGCCACCCAGGTGGTAGACCGGTGATTGCGGGGCTGAACACGAGACCGTATGCCGTTTCACTGATTGTGACTTGGCCAATCTCCTTTCCCACACCATTTTCATCAACAAGATTCATACGGACGCCGGTAGCTGCTTGTGCAGTGGCACTTACAGACAGTGCGCCCACCCCCGAGCCTCCACCCTGTTGGCCCTTCACTGGATTCGTGGGACTTCCGCTCGCTGCTTCCGGATTCCTGACTCCGCCTGGCACGTCCAGGTCCACCACGCCCCCTTAAAGCTTCCGCTGGCGGGAGAACCCTGTGCCATGAGCAATGCTTGAGAATGCGTCTTGCCCTCAGCGGAGTCGGAGGTTTGAGCGTAGGCTCCACTGCATATGAGCCCCGCTGCAACAGCGCCTGCTGAGACTATCTTCGTAAGGTTCATCGTCAGCTCCTTGGTTAAGAATGAAACGCACCATGCCCGTGTTGGGCCTCGCGACCCTCGGAACCGAGCCGCTCATCTCTTAGCCGGAATTTCCATTATGGACTCCGGCCGACCGACAACATATGCCTGACCGCCCCTGAATGCAATCTGACATTTCACCAACTCTCGAATGCCAGGTCAAAGGTCATGGTGCAATTAGAGTATGATCCTCAAGCTGTCTCGTGCATTGAAGGCATCAGCGAGCAGTCTGGTGGCTACCGTAGAAAAGCAGGCTGTAGCGATGCAGATTGACAATTCCACGCCTGTCGATACCTTGTTATGCCTGATCCATCTTGTTCGCCACTCCCTCGGCGGCACGGGGTGCGGATCGGCCCTACGATGGTCCGACTCCCCCCGCAATTCGATGAGATAGCCAAATATCCCAGTCGACTCTGACCCTGCGAACGCGCACGGTTTTGACTGCGTGCTACCGTTCGATGCACCTAAGTCAGTACCAAGGAGGATGGGTCCATAGAAGTGAGTAATGACGAGCGTAGTCACGCTCTTTCTTGCTTCACGGTTTGTACGTTTCACAGGTTGAAGCGAATAACATTCACAATCGGAGCCGAACGGCAACGTCCGATACAGCTTCAAGGTTCTTGATGTCTTCGCGTAGGAGAAGCGTCCCTTCCTGGAACGTTACAAGCACTGGGTGGAGGGCTTGTCGGCCTAGTGGCTTGGCGGGCGAGACAGCGAAAACCGTAAGGCTTAATCTCACGCTTGGCCTCAGACCTTGCGCGAACCCAGCTCAGGCTCTAAAATGTGCCTCGAGTTCCCCAATCTCCCCATACCACGCATCCAACGAATCGCTGGATGGAGCCATAGATGAAACAGATTCTGCTGATTTGTTGCTTCTGCGAGAAAGTCCATGACGGCGAAAGAACCGAGGCCGGCGAGGGACTGTGGCAGGATATGAAGATCTACCGGGTTTCGCGTGGGCTGAGGCCGCTGAACACCATCTTCGCCTACAGCTGCTGCTCTGATTGTCTGACGGATGAGCCACATGCGATCGCCTTCCGATCAAGAAGGAGCCAGTCTATATCATCTGTTCGTGACAACAGGGAATCACCGAGATGATCGATCATTTTGTCTGAACCCGGTCGCCATCAAAACGTCGCGATCGAACAGATTCGGATCAGCCCACAACCCTATCCTAGCCTAGCCTCCCTAGCTTCCTTCTCCAACCCTTCCAGTACCGTATCCCCTGGCGCATACTTCCGATACCACCAGCACCAGCCGTCTTTGACGAGCTGTGTGATTGACGTTTGTGCCATCGAGCAGGAACACATCAGCAAGGGTGCGCCCATACTTGTCCTGGCCGTGGGTCTGGAGGATGACATCTCTCCCTAAGACTAACGCTGAGGCAGCCTGCTTGGCTCGGTTGCCGTAGGCTTGGCCTTTCTCAGGGCAGTCAATGCCGCTGAGGCGGATACGCTCAGGCCAGGTGTTGTGTAGGACTTCGATGGTGTCACCGGCATATTTGCAGATGAAACAGAAATCTTCATGAAGTATTTGGGCCAAGGCAGAGTCCCATCTAATTTCTCCTGATACCTCCCGGAGTAGAGGGCATATAACTAGGATTAACATTTTCCCAGACCCCATGTTGAGCCGCGCTTAATCCCCAGCCTCGCACGTAGAGAAGCGACAGCACTGGCTCCTCGTATCGCTGCATGCCCGTTACTCGTCCGACCACCGTCATTCGCGCCCACTGTCGATACTGGCGGGAAAATTGTTGCTTTGCCACCACCACCCAGTAGGAGCCAGCTTCGGGACCATTCATGTCCGCCGGACGGTGAGGTATATAATCTTGGTCCAGTGGCCGGTTCGTGACATGTAACCAAAGGTCCTGCTCATTCTCTTCTTCTTCAACGATCGTTCCCCCCAATATCACCGCTTTCCCGAGGTACATTTCTGGATGGGCGGTCAGCGTGGTGAGCGTCGTGCCAGGCTCTGCTATCCATACATAATGGCGCGGCACGTTGACGAGTCGCACTTTGGCGAGTGGCTCGCTGGCGCATCCCCAAAGGATTACGACTATGGTGATGACCATTGTAAAACACGCAGACCACCGTTGGAGCCGAGCGTACGGAGTCATAAAGTGATGTCCTCGGTTGTGTTGTCGCGCTGCCGACGCAAGCGACCGTACTACGATCTCGCTTTCAGGACCTCTTTGAGGATGACAGGTGAATCGTAAAGGATATGATAGCCTCGCAGGGAGTGGCGCATTGTAGGAGGAACACGAACCAAGGCCAAGGGAGACAGGCGAGGCTCAGCTAGAGACATGACTTCCTCCCATGAAGGGCGGATTTTAGGCAGAGCCCAACATTAATCTGGATCGTTCTGATTCATATCTGACTCTGGGCATATTCTGAGGAATAGCTCTTCCTGCGCCTGTTTCAGCTCCCTAGAAAACCGCCTCAGTGCCTCGCCATGCTCCGGAAAGTCTTCAGCCAAGAGCAGGGCATGACCTCTCGCCCAAGCTACTGTGTCGAGGATTTTACGAAGGAGTGTCGGTTCGATCACGCTATTCCTGCATAAGCGGGTCCTTACCATAAATCCGCTCGTGAAGCTCTGCTCGGCTTCGCTGAATCCTCTCGAGAAATTGAGTTACGGCCTCCGTATCCTCGGGCGCGTAATTCTCGAACATTCGTCTACGAATATGGATACGACCATCGTCGCGTGGTTAATTTCGACCAATGAGGGTTTCACTACAGAAGCCTCACTCTCTATCAACAATCACATCTACAGGTAGGGAAAAAGGAGGCACATTCTAGAAGGGTTGCGAAGGAAGGCGCAAGGGATTAGACGCGACGACCCTTAGACCCAAGACAACTTCTAGTCGCCTGGGAGCAAAACAAAGGCCCGATCCCTTTCGGAGTCGAGCCTTTTACTTCAGATTCCGCCATGGTCGCACTGCATGCACACGGAGGCAAGTGTGCCTGCACAGGGCTTCCATAGCGGTTTCTGATCCAACGCCCGTTCCTACACCGCTGGCGTCGGTTACCTCTCAGACTTGATTGCATCCCCTTCGCACTCGGTGCTGACCTGAATTCTGTGCGCCGCGAGCCGAGTGAAATCTGATAGGTCGAGAAACCGAGTTGGCGAAGGAACACCCGTCCGTCCCTCGACATACAATCCACAGCGACGAATACCTCCCCCCAACTGAAATTGGGAAAGCCCGTGACGACCTCATCAAAGCAGCATGGACCGCTCCGCAGCTTATCAAGAATTGCTTCTTCTATGGGTAGCATGGCGGGAGACCTCCGGTTGAAAGTGAGGTGCGTGGGGTGCGTTGCATGATGACAGGAAGGGTTCCGTGCGAAGTAGGAAATGCCCTAGTATTGGTGTAAGAAATGGCCTACGGAACCCGCGAAGAACGAGAAATGGGTCGGCAAATTCTTCACGTTGCTTTTGCTTGGGCTGTGCCGCCCATTGTAGGACTGGACCTACATACACAGGCCGCAAGGGTAGCGTAGAGTTCCACCCAGCGCATTTCCCGCTGGGAATAGCGGACAATGTCTCCGAGCCTCGAAAGGCCCACCACGTCCATCCTCCTCATCGATGGGAGCAAGAACCAGCGTGCGCTACTGGGCAGATCAACTGAAGCGTTGCTCCCTCGACTACGAGATCATTGAAGCCTCGGATGGTCAATCAGGGCTGGATATTTACCGGTCTCGGCGGATTGATTGCGTGGTGCTCGAACTCTCACTGCCTGATCAATCGGGCTTCCAGACATTAGTAGACTTAGTCCCCATTGCCAGCAGACCGCACGTTGCTGTGGTTGTACTCACCCTGATGACACATCGAGGTGTGTGGGAGTTAGCCAAGCAAAATGGGGCGTATGCGTGCTTGGCAAAAAAATTCACGTCGGGCGAGGATTTGGATAAAGCCATTCAGCGTGCGGTTGCGTTTGTGGGACAGATGCCTAAAGAAGATCGGTACAGGGTTTCCATCTAGCTACACCATCGGGAACGTCAAGCCTCTATCGCTTCGCTCAACTCCTTGACGCTGAATTCCACACTCGCCATGACACCCGTTCCTCGATGCTCTTCCCGATGGCATGTCCCAACAGGCGGTGCTCAATTGGTGAGATAGTTGACCTTAGAATCTGACAGTAGGGGGAAGGCTAGGCCGTACGTGGGAAAGTGTCAAGGGTGCGGCAGGCATTTGTGGATTACAACTTTTGCGGATTCATCAAACGCTGCGCGTTACTCCTGCATAGAGGCCGGGATTACCGATCATGTGTGGTCGTTGAAGGAATTGAGGGCTTTGATTTAGACTGCTGTGCTTCTAGAGCCTGCACCGTAACATTCACTGGCGGAGTGGTGATACTCACGGCGGGTGGGCTGATATTAACAACGGGACTAGCCGGTGTCGCCACCCACTGAGAAAATAGCGCGACCACGCCACCACCAATAGCAAATACGAGTCCTTCAACGAAGCGCCATCGCCTTTCAGATTTTCTGTCTAGCATCTCCTGGTGTTCCTTCGGACTAAATCCCTGCGCCCAAGCTATATAACCGTTGCACGAACGTTCTTTGTCTATGACTTCCAGTACGCGCTTGTCAAATTGCCATACCTGATCAATGGGATTTGCCGCTTTACATTCGGTTACGAGATCGTACTTTTGGATAAAGCATTTTGCATGGAAAACTTTTTCATCATTTTGAATAATTTCTGGGGGCAAGCCATGATCCCGCGTTAATTCCGTCGCTTCCTGAAATCTATTGTGCGCTCGAAGCCAAATCGCCAGAAATCCACAATCTTTACATTTCGGCATAAAGCACCCCCTCATAGTTTAGGATACTAAGCTTCGCAGGTATGCTCAAAATGATCAACTTCGCAGCGTTCTAACAACTGGGGGCAGATCATGAGGGAACGGTGGAGGGGGAATTGATGCCTATCTGTACGCGTTGAGTGCCCTTCACAAACACTTCCTACTTCCAAACAGAACAAGAGAACTTACAAACACGAAACTGCGAAGCGGCAACACGGTGTTAGGGGAAGAGTATAAGGATTTCATCGTTTCGGCCGTCCATAAAACGTGCCGTGTCGTGCCCCGTTAACTAAGCTCCAGTCCACAGTTTAGTGGGGCACAACAGACCTGGATGGTTTCATGGTGAGATAGTTTGACTCGGGATGACGGTCGCCTGGTAACTCATCGAGGTTGGGTGACTCGCCATGTGCGATACGATCCCGTCAGGTTGCGTACACAGAAGCCGTGTTGGCTCAGGATGCGCGCGGCGTTGTAGGAGCGCTGGCCGCTCTGGCAATACGCGACGATGTCACGATCATGAGGCAATTCGTCCAGGCGCTGGCGCAACTCATCCAGCGGAATGTGGGTCGAGCCGGGAATGAACCCTGCCGCACGCTCGTCGGGACGCCGAACATCCAGCAGCAGCGTGGTGTTGGGATCGAATGACGCCACTTCATTCCACTGCGCGAGTGCCACGTCACCAGCGAGCACGTTTTGCGCGGCCATGCCGGCCAGGTTGACGGGGTCTTTGGCCGATCCGTAAGGTGGTGCGTACGCCAGCTCCAGTTCGGCCAGGTCGTGAACGGTCATCCCGGCCTTGAGTGCGGTGGCCAGGACATCAATGCGTTTGTCCACGCCTTCATGGCCGATGGCTTGGGCACCGAGCAGTTTGCCTGTGTCGGGCGCGAACAGGACTTTCAGCGCGATGGGTTCGGCGCCGGGGTAATAGCCTGCGTGAGAGCCGGGGTGAAGATGAATCGCCTGAAAAGGAATGGCGGCATGCCGGAGGGATTTCTCATTTGCGCCCGTGCAACCGGCGGTGAGAGTGAACAATCGCAGGATGGCGGTGCCCCAGGTGTGTTCGTATCGGGACGGGCGACCGAGGATATTATCGGCGGCAATGCGACCCTGACGATTCGCCGGACCAGCCAGCGGAATCAGCGCCCATTGACCGGTCACTCCATCACGCACCTCGATGGCATCGCCCACCGCCCAGATGTGCGGGTCGCTGGTCTGGAGATGTTCGTTGACCCGAATACCTCCGAGTTTTCCGATCTCCACACCGGCATCCTTTGCCAGACCCACTTCAGGTTTTACACCGAGCCCGAGCACGACAGAGTCGGCGGGCAATCGGTGGCCGCTTTTCAGCACCACGATGGAAGCGCGGGCGGGCTCCTGCGCTGAGGGCGGTTCGAACGCTACCACGGGATCGTTCAAATACAGGGCCACGCCATTGGCACGCAACTCCGCGTGCAGCCAGGCAGCCATTTCGGGGTCGAAGGGTGTCATCACCTGGGGCAGCGCTTGCGCCACCGTCACGTCGAACCCGCGGTGCCGCAGTTGCTCAGCCATTTCGAGTCCGATGTAGCCGCCGCCGACTACGACGGCGCGACAACGCTGGCAATCGTTCGACCACGCCATGATGTGTTCCACGTCGGGAATGCTTCGCACCACGAAATGGTTCGGGCGCTCGATGCCGGGGATGGGCGGTTTCAGCGGCGATGCGCCCGTGGAAAGGATTAGTGCGTCGTAGGCTTCTTCGTATTCACGGCCGGTTTCACACTCACGCACCCGGATGCGCCGGGCCGCGCGGTCGATGCGGATGACCTCGGTGTTGATGCGCACATCCAGATTGAAGCGCGCCTTGAGGCTCTCGGGCGTTTGCACCAGCAGGCTGTCTTGCTCGGCGATTTCACCCCCGACAAAATACGGCAGTCCGCAGTTGGCAAACGACACATGCGGGCCGCGCTCGAAGATGATGATCTCGCAGTCCTCGCACAGCCGTCGCGCGCGTGCAGCCGCGCTGGCCCCACCCGCGACGCCACCGACGATGATCAGACGTTTGTTGCTCATGCTTTCCCCCTTCCACTTATAGGATACGCCGCAGACGTTGGTCTCCACCGAAAATCTCCGGGATCGATATTGAAGATGTCTTCCGTCCCGGACGGACATACCGCGAAATCCACGGCGGACACGCTGAGAGCTGCGTGACAGGGGCTAAAGCAAGTGCCGAGTGGTCTACTTTCCCGTATGTGTTCACGCGAGGCATAGGGGCGGCATAGCGCCTTCTCCTATGCTCCTCGCGGCTCTTTACGCCACCGCTGCGGGAACGCGCCATTGGATCATCGCAACCTTCACGGCGTCGTTCACGACCAGGCACGAGACCATGGCATAGACTAGCTTACCACCCCAATAGCCGGTGAGAGCCAGGATGACGATCATGGTCACACCAAGACCAGAGTCAGAAAACGGACTTCTCGATCCACCCCCAAGCCATGGCGAAACGCAGTCCTACAAGTGCAACAAAGACGACCAGCATGACCGTCCCTCACATAGAATCTGGACCCGTTTAAGTGGGCTAGGTCAGTTCAGCACGATAGGTCACGTCCGGACCGGTTTAGACACCGATGATCGGCCTCGCATAGCGGCATGCCGTCCTGCTGAAATGGATCGGTTCAGTTCTTGGGTAGATCCGGCCTGGGGTCTGGAACAAACCCATTGTGATTCGGCATGCGGATGGCGGGCAGTGAATGGGCATCAAGGATAGTGTCCTCTGCAATAATGCCGTTCTGGGAGAGCAACCATGCCACCACCGAGTACACCTCGTCCGACGAGAGACTTTGGGGAGCGGGAAACGGCATGGCGCGGTACACATAATCATAGAGCGTCGTGGCATAGGGCCAGTAACTGCCAATTGTTTTCACAGGCTTCTGGCTGCCTAATGTGCCGACGCCTCCCACCAGGCGGTCCATTGGGCCTTCCTGACCCGTCGGTCCATGGCAGGAGGCACACTTAATGGCATAGATCGCGGCACCTTGTTTGGCGGTCCCGCGGCCGGGGGGTAATCCCTCGCCCGTTGGCGCGACATCAATGTTCCAATGTTGAATGTCGAGATCAGTGGCGGGCCGTCCCAATCCATACCCATACATCCGATCCTGCTGATCGGCCGCCTCACTACTCCAGAGGATGCCCACGCTCAGGACGGTGATCAGTCCCATCATCATGACGTTACGCATGCACATTGCTCACCTGTCCATCTGCGGCAACTTTCCAACTCTGGATTGCATTATAGTGATAGACGGAGTTCACGCCACGCACGGCAACCAATGCCGCGCGAGTGGGTTGCACGTAGCCCGTTTCATCGAGACAGCGACTCTGTAGAATCACATCCTCTCCACTCCACCGCCACGGCAAACGGAATCGTGTATGGCACTTCGGCAGAATGGGGTCTTGTAAGACGGCCTGTTGCCAGGACCTCCCGCCATCCGTGCTCACCTCCACTTGGGCGATACGGCCTCGACCGCTCCACGCCAAACCGCGGATGTCGATAAATCCCGGCTGTACTCGCTGTCCACCCGATGGAGACGTAATCACGGATTTCGCCTCCATGACCATCGTAAATTGGCGCGCCGTGCCGTCCGGCATCAAGTCCGTATATTGCGACGTTTCCTCGCGGGTCATAAAGGGTGCTGTGCCGAGCTTGAGTCGGCGTAACCATTTGATGCATGTATTCCCCTCCCAGCCCGGCAAAAGCAGGCGGAGCGGATACCCTTGTTCAGGACGGAGGGGTTCGCCGTTTTGAGCATAGCAGAGGAGCGCCTCCTCGATGAGGAGGGCGAGCGGAAGGCTCCGTGTCATGGCCGCCGCATCGCTGCCTTCCGCCAACATCCATGACGCCTCCGGTTTCACACCGACTTCTTGAAGGACCGTTTTCAAGGCCACGCCGGTCCATTCGCTTGTACTTGTCAGGCCATGGGTCTGTTGCACGGTCTGTCCCGTCGGCGCCTTCCATTCGATCGCCGAATTGCCTGAACATTCGATAAATGCCAGCCGCGAGGTAGCGGGAAATCGTTTCAAGTCGTCCATGGTGAAGGCCCATGGCTGTGCAACCAAGCCATGAATCATGAGCCGGTGATGCTCCGGATGAATGACCGGCACGCCGTTGTGATGCCGTTCGAAGTGTAAGGCAGACGGCGTGAGAATCCCGTGCGAGTCCTGAAGCGGCGTCAAAGAAGCCCACCATGAGCGCGGGACGCGGACGGACTGCTCAAAAGTCGACCGTTGCCCGTACGCCATTGGCGCCGCACCTGGCACTCGCGTCGGATCATCCAACGCAGCCGGCATGGCTGCCTCGGCGGATCTTGTCACCGAACGCATGACGATCGCGCTCACAATGCCGGCCGTTCCGGCGAGAAGACTGCGACGATTCAACAAGGCCGTCTTCTCAGTATCAGCCTCGTCGCGAGGCTCGTCTCGTCTTTCCTTTTGGATGCTGTTCTTCATAAACGTCTCCGCGATCGGGCGACGGGAGAAGGTGCGTCGTATGGGTCCGATTTATTCATCACCTTTGGAGCAGACTTCTTGAGACCATTTTGGGAAGACTGCCCACGAAACGAACCGTGCCAGGGAGAAGAGACTCCCGCATCATCGAATCGGGTCGCGAGCGTCCGTCTCTGTCTACAAGTCCGAAAGGTCCAATTGATAATTTTCTTCTTGTGAAGGCGCCTGGTGCATCAGCACATACTTGGTGATCTTGTTGATTCCATTGCCGGAGGACATCCAGCCAGGAGCGTTGGCCGGGTTGAGCGTTCCTCGCGCCCCCTGTCCGTTCATATTGCTTTGCTGGGCGCTGGATGTCAGCGGCACACACCAACAGGGTTAATGCAGTCGATGGATGCTTCATACAACATCCCATCATGAGGTTGGGTCAGAACACGTTAAAGCGTTCAAGATCTGGTAGCTTAATGTAGGGATGAAACGAACGCAAGCATGCGCCCGGTGGCATGTGTTGGCATGCGATGGCATTAGCCATCGATTCAACAACCGTCGGAAAGCTCCTCCCTGCGGGTTGCGTCGGACAAGTTGTGATTTCCAACAAGGTCCAGGCCGAGCTGAACTCGATCGGGGCCGTGACCAACGCGATCATTCCGATAACCAACCGTAATAACACCTGACGATTCCGAGAAAACCGTACAAGTTGTAGGTGCTTGAAAGGTTGGAGCCGGCGATCCGGATTGAACGGACGACCTGCGGTTTACGAATAAGCTGCTGAGGGGTTGCTCAAGTCATTGATGGCTTGGGCAATCCCCTTCTCGCTCTAAGCGACTCTCGCCGTGGCTACTTGTCTCACCTTGTCCCTGTTCATCTCACTTCAACCCGTTTTGTCGCGTCCGCTAACACTGTATTAACACCTGCCTCAATCGGCACACCCCCCGGATGGGCATGCTTTGAAGTCATGGCATCTACACGCGGAATTAGCAAAAGGATAATTCGAGTCAAACTTTTGCGAAGAATAAACAAAAGACATTTTTCTAGCTTATTCGATGATATGAAGACTTAGGCTGACAAGAGGTGGACGACAGGGAATACTTAGGTTTTACTTAGGATTAACGTGGATAGGTACTGGACACAGAACGAGACGTAAAACTATCCTTTACGTTAACGAGTAAGGACGGACAAACACAGATTAATTTTTATATTCAAACCATGTCGGAAGCATCATCATTATTATTGAAGTGTGGTCCGGTCCCGGATCGGCACACCCCCCCACCGATGGGTCGAGGTGTTGGAGTCCCGCGTTCGCACTGGAAATACAAAAGACAGGTACTAGAACAACTGCAAGGGTCACACGGGATCAGCAACCTATTTCCTATAGGCCCACCGTGTGAATTTTTGCAGGGGTAGCTCAGGATTTCGTGAGGATAATCCTCGAATCCTATATCTGGGCATGGCATTGGAGGAACAGCATGAGCGTTGGAAGGGGTGCCAGGACGAAGGGGATAAGCCAAATCCCAGACCAGCGGGGAAGACTCGAACTGCAGCAACAGGGGGAACAACGCTTAACTCAACTGTCCGTAGAAACGGGGTAGAACCCCCTTTGGTAAACATAGCCCCGGTAACCGCCAAGTGTTGTGCCCCGGTTAATATGTAGACAGGTAACTTAGTCAGTCGTGTGCAGGAAACCCACTGAATTTACTCAAGGCCCATTGGAGCGGATGACAGCCGAACCCCTCTCAACAGAGTAACGAGCGAGTGCACCCGGATTTCCTTTGAGAAAGGGACAATCGAAGAGGGCCGGATTCTCTGCAAAATTGATCGTTCCAATCTTCAATAAACTGTCTACAAGTTAAGCGGGGCAGAACAACCGTCCAAAGTGGGTTCCTATTACTGCTACTGGCGTGATGGATTTACACCTGTCAGTTGGAGATTCTGAATCTACCGTGCCTTAGAATAGACCTCAGTAATCAGCGTGCTGCGACGAGCAGATCCTTGATCATTGAAAGCACCTCATTCAGAAGAGTCTCGTCGTTCTGCAGGGCCACTTGCCCCTCCGCTTTCAGTTCGCCCCTGTCATCGCTCCAATCCCGTGTCTGAAATTGGAGCCACCTGTCCATTACGCTTCGCCACAGGTGGTATATCCGAAATAGAGCAGCGCGATCGAGTCGCAAGGCCGCGAACATCAGACTCATGTCCCGTTCGATATCGTCGAGGTCCTGGTAGATCTGGAACCACTCCTCGGGTTTAGTGCAGCCCTTAGCATGGGAGGCAATCTTGCGAGCGATGATCCAAGCCCACACAGCGTGGTTGCAGGCAGTCTCCTTGACCAACTGGACCTTTTCAAGGGTGTCAACCAGGAGTCGTTTATTTTCTTTAGAATCCGGTCCCGGACGGCGCCTGAGTTCCTCGATGCTCCCGTTAGGGCGACTTGCGGTAGGAGTCCGCGCCTGAGGAGGCTGAGGCTTGATTGCAGCCTGAGCCTGCGTCTTGAGCCTGCGGACAGAACAATGCAGTTGATGTGCCCGCACGGCTTGGGGATTCTTAAAGCGCTTCTCACAGTAGAAACAGCGCCGAAAGCGTGTTTTCCTCGCTTTGGATGCGAGTTTTTGCGTTTTTGCTTTCATCTTGATCGGGGTCATCCGCCTTAGTTTGATTGTCCATATGCGTCAAGAATTCGCTTTGAACCGGTATCGTTCTTGTAGTGATTTCTGCAACTCCCCTAGGCACTGATCACCGCACCTCTCTTTTATCAGAGACTCGCCCCCGCCTGTTTCGCAATAGCGCCATACTCAAACCCTGTATCTTGAGACTGAGAGTTAGCCGTACGACTCATGAGATCGGTGGTCCAATGAGTTTATCCCCAAAGACTGGTCCGAAAATGGTGGAGGGCGGCAAAGGTGGATCAGCCGCCCCCCCCTCTCCTAGCTATTCATCGTCGCCGGATTCTTTTTCAGATTCGTCTACGAATTCTTCCACGCCGGAGTCTGCATCATTGTCTTCAGGCCCAATGACCATATTGATGTATTCGATGATCTCTTCAACCGCATCCATCACTTCGACCATATCCTCAGCCTCCTCGACCTCCTCAGCCTGCGCACGGACGGCAGCCAATGCTTTGGTCAATTCATCAACACGCCTTGCCAGCCTTCTGGTTATTACACTCATTGTGACCACCTTTCTTATCAGGTTAAAACCTCTCAAAACTCCCTAAACACCAGGTTGAAAACCTAGTCTTATAAACCTCCGAGTCCTACCTTCTAGACTCTCTTGTCGACAAGACTCTTCGAATGCTTTGAGTTCGCCACTCTCTGAATAATCTGCAGTCCACACTCCATTCATTTTCCTCCAGGAACAGCGCTAAAACCCCTTCATACTTCGAGCGGTCGCCTGTAACCGTCACGAACAATCCCCTCGAGATCGACTTCCTTTATCCGCACAGACCTGCCAATCCGAACGACTGGAAGCCTCCGTTGAAGGATCATCTTTCGAATGGTGGCAGGCCGTAGCGCTAGAAATTCAGCAGCCTGTCGTACAGTTAAAAGTTGCTGCATTGCGTCACCCTCCTTTCGCTTTAACTTCACCATACGCTTGGGGTTGACTGCAATATGTCGTTACAGTATTATAAATATCTTCTGTTGTAACGCATCGCGCAGCAGATTCCCATTTTAAGCGTTAGCAACAAATGCCCTGGTTTTTATGATGGATGGAGGTCACTTTAGTGAGACAGGAAGACTTTCAGAGATTGAAAGACACGGCGCGGTGGAAATGGACAGAGTGGATTTTGTCCTTCGGCAAGATAAGGCTTCGAGAACTTAGCAGGAATGATTTGGACAGGCTAAAACGGGACATTTTGGAGATTTGTGACCTTGGGCCAGTTTCCGCTTTCCGAACCGTTTCGAGATTGCTTCCTACCGTAGACTATACAGTGTTCCAACGGACCTCTCGCAAACGATTAGATGTCACAGATACTCGCCTTAAGAAGTTTCATAATGTGGTTGCCACCGCATTACGCCAACTGTTTCCCCCATCAGGAAAAGATGGCACATGGCAGATACCAGCCACCCTTACGAAGAGCAAAGTGGATCGAATGGTCATTCATGAGACTGTTAGGAAACGGCAGACAAAACACAAGAGGGTCTTCTCTTGGGTTTCTCGCACATCCTCTGCCTGCTGGCCTGACATTTTCTTCGAGAGAGTTGCGGAGATGTTCCTAACGTTCGGTTCCTTGGTCGCAAGGTGTTCTGAATGTCAAACCCTGTTCCTAAGAACCAGGAGGCAGGCCTATTGTTCGAGCCGCTGCTCACAGAGAGCGCGTTCGAACCGATGGTACAAAACCCATAGAGAAGAAGCCAAACTAAAGCGCCGTGCCAGGTATGCGACTGAGATCAGAAAGAACTTCCCGAATGCCAAGATTCAAGGCCGCTTGCATGAAACAAACAAAAGGTAACTATGAGGTGAACTATGGCTCGTCATGGTGGCAAAGACAGGGGCGTAGTTGAGAAACCAACGGGTTCAGGGCAATGGTGGGTCCGCCTCTACGCTAATGGCCAGGAGAAGTGGTACCGCTGCGACACGAAAAGCCAGGCTAAGGCGCTGTATGGACGGTTGAAGGGCGAGCAGCGCGAAAAGACCTACTTCCCGGAAAAGTTCGCCAAGTCCAAAGACATCACGCTCAGCGCGTGGATTCTCCGTTGCCTTGAAGGATCAGCGAACCGTGGGACAGTCAACGAACGCCGCTATGCGAGACGATGGCGGCTTTTGCTAGGGAAAGCGACTGCTCCCGGCTATCACCCTCGAAGAGCTTCGCCGCATCCAGGCCGTGATGAAAGCGCGGCGTAGCAAGTTGCAAGCGCGCAACGGGCAGGAGCCGCGTGCCTGGGCACCTGGCACGATCAACCGACATTTCGGATATTTACGGCACGTACTGAATCTCGCGATCAAGGACGGACTCCTCGACCGGAATCCCGTCAGTGGCGTGAAGTTCCTGACTGAGGCCACCACGACACGCTTCTTGACGGACACTGAGCTGGAGAGCCTGCGCGGCATCATGGCATCGGAGCATTGGCGGCTTGTGGTGTTTTCGATTGAGACCGGGCTTCGACGAGAAGAGCAATTCAATCTTCAGTGGAACCACGTTGATATGGAAAATGGGATTCTCACGATCCCGCTCCCAAAGGGAGGACGGACGCGCCATGTTCCGCTCAGCGAGGGCGCGAAAGCGATTTTGCGGGCACTCCCATCGTTCCTAGAGTCCGGGTGGGTATTCCCGAGCCTCACGACGCCAGGGAAGCCTCTCGACTCCAGAAACTACATGCGGCGAGTCTATACACCTGCACTTCGAAAAGCAGGCATCGTGGGCGTGTGCTGGCATACGCTCCGACACACAGCGGCCAGCCGAAGGATCATGTCCGGCGTCGATCTCGTCTCAGTGAAGTCGTTGCTTGGTCATCGCAACATCGAGACCACGATGAGGTATAGCCACCTCAGCCCGAATCACCTCCGGCAAGCCGTGAACCGAGGCAGTCTTGACGACCATCTGAGAAGCATCACCCCGGCCGCGCCTCCTAGTGCGCCTTCGCCACGGCCTGGATGGCGATCTCTACCAGCTAGACCTTAAGGGTGTGAACGGGAGTAAAACCGGGAGTAGGATGGAGGGACATGGGGGGAAGGTATTCAACCTTTGATTATATGGTGCGCCCGGCTGGAATCGAACCAGCGACCCTCAGCTTAGAAGGCTGATGCTCTATCCGACTGAGCTACGGGCGCACTCTTATTTCAAATAGTTACGGTGTGGGCACCTCATGTTCGGTGTCGGATTCTACACTATGTGCCCTTTTATGTGTCCAATTGTCAAGCGTGCCGCGTCTGGTGTCAACCCGCGAGCGACTCCACCGCCGTTCGCAGGTGCATCGGGCTCAGATGCGCATAGCGTAAGGTCATGCTGAAGCTCTTGTGCCCCAGGACTTCTTGAATCTCTTTGAGCGGGACGCCCGCGCATCGCCAGGTGACTCGCCGCCGTGTGCCGCAGGTCGTGAAAGCGAAAGTCTGCGAGCCCTGCCCGCTCAACTGCCTTCTCGAACGCCGTGCGAATCTGGCCCCAGTCTTCTCCATTCTTCCGCTTGAACACGCTCCCGACGCGCTTGGCTGGATCAGGTTCGAGGGCGGTGAGCGCCGCGCCCGCCGCCGTGTTCAACGGCACGCCGCGAGGCTCGCCGTTCTTCGTGTCGTACAGCGTGATCCGCGCATTGAAGCCGAGGTCCTTGTCCAGCTCGATCCGTTCCCACTTGAGGCGCATGATCTCGTTCTTTCGCATGCCGGTGTTGATCGCCAGCGTGACGATGACGGCAGATGTGTATTTTTTGACTGCGCGCAGGCGTCGAGGAGCTTCGTGATCTCGCTCTCTGTCGAGATAGCGCGTCCTCCCTCTCGGTGCCTGTGGGAGCTCGATCTCTGGCACGCGGTCGAGGTAGTTCCACTTCCGGTGCGCCAACCTGAGCAGGTGGCGCAGGACCGTCAGCTCGTTCCGCACCGTCCAGGCGCTGACCTCGGTGATGCGCCGCTCCTCGTAGGCCGCGATCTTCTCCGCCGAGAGCTGGCGCAGCGGCAGACCGGCGCCGAAGGCCGGGAGCAGCTGCTTCTCGAAGATGTGCCGGTCTTGTGGAGCGACCGCTTGCCGTGGTCGGCCTTGAACTTCAGATACCGCTCCCCTGACCTGCCCCCTATAAATGAGGCCGGATCTGAAGGTAAGATTTCGACCGGCGAAAGGAGGGGGGTATGGCACGCAAACGATATACGGCGGAAGAGATCATCGGGCAGTTGCGAACCATCGAAATCGAGCTGGGCAAAGGGCTTGCGGTGGTCGAGGCCTGTCGGAAGCTGGGGATCACGGAACAGAATTGCGGGATGAATTGCTCAACGGCGAACTCTTCTATACGCTGCACGAGGCGCGGGTGATCGTGGAAGGGTGGCGCCAACGCTACAACACGCACCGCCCGCATAGTGCACTGGGGTATCGGCCACCCGCCCCAGAGACTCGTACCTTCGCACCGATCAGCGTGTCGGCCTGAAGGAACTTGAGCGGTGGCCTAACAACTGGGGGCAGATCAGTGCAGGCACAAAAAAACGTAGCCTGTCCATTTTTTCTCTCCTTCACCTACCCTCTTTGCTGCTATATTACTTTCTTCCCCTGAGACAGGTGCATGACAGCGGTTTCTGCGTGTTTCGTGGCTACGTCAGCATGACCCGCTTTCCCATGCTCAATGGCTTCTTTCAGATGTGAGATCCCTTCCTCCACATGCGGATTATCCGTGCCTCCCTTCAAGGCATGCTGCAGCGCGTCTTCCGCATGTTCCAGGAGTGCCTCAGCATCACCATCTTTACCATGGAACACCGCTACTTTCGCGTGCTCGATGGCGTCCTTGAGGTTCTGCTCTTCTTGAAGCACAACGTCACGCCGCGCCCCCCCGCCCGCGCCGAATACCGGTTGCAACGGCAGCACAGTGGTGGCGACTAAGGCTAGAACTCCAGCCAGCGTGACAGCTTGTTGCGTTGTAGATCGTCTCATTGGCATTCTCCCTTTCTCAAAAGAAGTGAAAAGACCTCCATTAAAACCCTTCTGCAGATGCAGACCACTAGATAGCATCTTCCGTCTATGGGAACAAGAAAAGGGGACAGTCTACTTTTCCTCGTCCCGGTGGCCTCGACAAAACCTACGTCTAAATCTACCGAAAAAGTCTAGATGCCCCAAAGGCTCTAGGAATTGGAAGGCGTGTCGCCCTTTATCTCCCCCTTAATATGCACAGAGATATATGCTATATTTATATATACTATCAATTGCTTATGAAATATATATTATTGATGAGTTAACATTCTTTTTCATGCCAAGAGAACACCCTCTTTAGCTGTCCTACGACCATTTTACGAAGCTGGCACCGGAATGCCTTTAACCTGACCACTTGGCGATGAGCCAAGGGCTTTTTTAATTTCCCAAATATTTTTGGAAACCGCTTTTCTATGTGCTCTGTATCCCCCTTTACCTGACAGGCAACCGCCCCACAACTGACACCCCTTCCCAAGGGTGGCCCACCCCCAGTGGATAGCGCCATCCGGCCCACCGTCTCATGCTTAGGTACAGGTGTTAATAGAGTGTTAGGAATAGCGACAAACTGACTGGATTAGCGACAAGAAGAGCCGAGTAGAAGCGAATAGTGGAATGTGCGAATCGCCAGTAATGACAAGGGGATTGCTCAGGTCATCAAAGACTTAAGCAATCCCCCTCGAATACGCTTAGAAGGCTGATGCTCTATCCGACTGAGCTACGGGCGCACATTGAGTGTTCAAGGAGTTACGGGGTGGCCACCTCCTGGGCAGAGGCTTTTGTTTCGTGTTTTGTGCCATTTTATGAGCCCATTGGTCAAGCTAGGCCGCGTCTGGCGTCAAGCCTCATATCAAGAGCGCGATCGGTCTGTCCGGCTCGAATCTGCTGTTACCGTTCGCTCAGCGCCTTCAGCGCATCCTCTTGAGAGGTCCAGGCTGAGGAGAACTTGCGCTCCCGCTTGCCGTTGACCGCCAGGGTATAGCCGAAGGCGACATGCCGCACCAGCTTCCCCATCGGCGCCGCACTGGTCCATTCACTCACACCGGATAATCTTCCAAACCGGATAATCTTCGCCATGGGGTACTCCTTTCTCTGATTGGTGTGTCAACGCCGGCAGCTTATGCCGCCATATCGCCATGGACTTTAGACGCGTTTTGTACTACCCTCAGCCCCGACACTCCGGGGCACCTACAGTTGTCTGTATGGTGATCACTTCTAACCGAGGAGGCACTCATGTGGTCGATTCCCAAAGTCGTCAGTGTTCTGACGTGTGGAGTGGTGCTGTGCCTCGGGCTGTCCCAGGCGGCGAACGCCCTCGATGGGGAGGGAGCCAAACGCCTCGCAGAAGCCAAGGTGATCAAGGGTGATCTGGTGCGCATCGATTATGGCGACTATATCGTCAAGGAGAGCGATGGCAAGGAAGTTCGTGTGCATATGACGAAGAAGACCCAGATCATGGGACAACTCAGCAAGGGTGACCGTGTTGAGGTGAAGGTGGACGAGCAGAATAACGCGCTATCGATTCGATCACTCCCCTGAGCAGGAAGGCCGGGCCGTACAACTAGGCGCGCCACTCTAGCTTCATCATTTCTCTGCTGGCCCACTCACGCCGGATAGTCTTCGCCATGCGCACGTCCCTCATGTCCCACGGAGTAACACTGCGCCAACTGTGCCGTATCGTTTGAGTCCGGGGCCCCTGCTTCACGTGCCGGTGCTCGCGCATTCCTGCATGGCAGCCTGTCCGCAGGGCGTCTTCGGACTGCTTCTGCAAGACGTGTCCATCTCTGAAGCTCTGGTCTCCAGAGCACCGTCTAACAGTGTGTGGACTGTACGCTCGCACTCATCCGTCAGCCCCTTCCTTCTGCGGCGTCATGGTGGGTTGTTGTGAGATGGTATTGAGCAGCTCGACCGCCCGGTTGACCGCATTCTCCAAGACATAGACGGCCAACAGACCAATCCAGAATACCGCGACGACGGTAAGCTGAGCCAGCAAGAACAGGCCCGCGCTTCTGGTCCGTCGGTGCACCATGACGGCCCTCCTTTGTGTCGATCATGCCCGTGATCTACCTGCTCCTATTGTGGTGAGGGTGAGTTCGTGCGTCAACGTTGGACGCAGGGGGTGTGCCGGATTTCTCACGCCCTGCCTTGCAGTTTAAATTGTCCCGCACCTAGAATGAACCTCCTTGCGAGGCTACCATGAGCTGGATCGACGCAATTGTGTATGAGTTTACCCGCGTGACGTGGGAGCAATGGCTGATAACCGTGATCATGGGCATTGGGCTTGCCTGGCTCGCGGTGATCGTGAAGTGGTACCTACGCAGGAGGTAACGACACCATCCCCCACACCGTCCGTCCGGCGCGGCAGCCTTCGCATGAGAGACTATTGCACCAATTGCACCGCATCCCGTCGCCTCGCTGGAAGCTCCTCCACGATCTTCGTATGTGGTTACAATTCGCGCCTGGCCGAGCACGAATTGTACCGTCTTGCCAGTGGCATCCTCAACGAGGTCAGGGTGAGTTGAAAGACAACCATTCCCCGCCTGCGGCCCCCGCACCCTTGTTCGCAACTCGGGGCGGAGACGAGAGGGCCGGTAGGTCTCAACAACAAGGGGCGCCCGCTTTGCCATTGAACCAGAGGGAGTATCACTTCGTACCATCTCACTCTTTACTGTCGTATCTGTAGGCAACAGACTACAGTGTCTATCCTCCTGAAAAGACTACGTTCGATTCAGCGAGCTACCACATTCTCCTACAGACTCCCTGCATGTCCTCATCAATCTTCCTCTCGCCACGGCGCATATTCAGGGTTTTTGTTCTGACCCTCCTCCTTCTGCAACGGCACACCCCTTGCGTAGTTACCACAGTGACGGAGTGAATGGTTCCCCGCTTCAAGTCTCTCCTCGGATCACGGAGTCAGTTCTGCAATCCGACAGAAGCACTTGCAGGTGAGAAATTGGCTTCTCCGGGAACGGTGTGCCTGCTGCCGGAGAGAATCAATAGGAGTATCTGTATGAACTGGGTGAAAGCCATCGTTGGTGTTGTGCTTGTGTTGTGGTCGAGTACTGCGTGGGGTGCCACGTTGACGTGGAATGCCCAACAAAGAACCGGACCTGGCGGGCTATCGCATCTATCAATGTAGTCAGCTACCCTGCACACGTGCCTCTGCCAATGAGTCTCTTTTGGCCACATTGGGAAAGACGACGAGTTTTAACATTGGAACGCCGGCCGTGACGCACTACTACTTCATTACGGCCTATGATTTCTCCAACAAGAGTCGGGCAGTAGCAACCTCGCGACCTTCACACCCGCCGGGTCTCCGCCCCGCCGCCGCCCCATTGCGGGGCCGGTGAGTCTGACGGTCGTGGGCAATCCGGCCACAGGTCCGTGGGGGGTGAAGGCTACCACGACCGACCACACGGATGTCATGGCGACGGTGCGCTTGGATGGGGCCGTGCATCATGTCGAACACACCGCGCCCTATGGCTTCCCTGACGACAACGGCACAACGGCCACGACAGGGCGGTTCGGCACTGGGTCGCATACGGTAGAGTTCGTGTTTTACGTGGAAGGCACCACGACCGAGATCGGGCGGGCCAGCGTGACCGTGCTGGAAGGGAGCCCATCTCCGTCTCCTGGGAGCGGTGAGTTGACGGTCGTGGGCAATCCGGCCACCGGTCCGTGGGGGGTGAAGGTCTCCACGACCGACCCACGGGATGTCATGGCGACGGTGCGCTTGGATGGGGCTCGTGCATCATGTCGAACACACCGCGCCCTATGGCTTCCCTGACAACAACGGCACAACAGCCACGACGGGGCTGTTCGGCATTGGCTCGCATACGGTAGAGTTCGTTTTTACGTGGAAGGCACCACGACCGAGATCGGGCGGGCCAGCGTGACTGTACACGAAATGACACGTGAGGTGGTTATGGGGTCGCAACGAGGAGCCCCTTGTACGACCGACAATCTTTCCCTTTCTGAAATGAGCCACAGCTCGCCGACTGAGAGCCGGAACGTCACGAACGGAAGTCTGATACTAGGCGGAGTACAATGGAAAAGAGAGACGCCGCGCCCGATCACCATCATCCGACAGCACGGTCGTCCACATCGAGCAGGTCTTCATCGGAGCAGGTGCCGAGACTCGGTGAAGATGTCGTGGAGGTCTTGCTTCGTATAGAAGCCCTTGTGACCGCCCCCCCGTGGTTGTACCAGGTTGAATGTCACTTACGCACAGTACTGGGGCGCGATCGTTTCAGGAGCGGGTGGCCGCAACCCCAGTGCCCGATGGGGACGAATCTGGTTGTAGTGTCGTCGCCAACGTTCCACGAGCACTTGCACCTCCCACAGTGTAGCAAACAGTTCCCGATTCAACAGTTCATCGCGTACGTCTGTTCGACTAATCCCCAGTGTGCGGCAGGCCTGCGCGACGGGCTGCCCTTTGCTTAGGGCCACTTCGGCTTCGCGCAACTTGCTAATGATCTGCCGACGGTGTGACGGTTGCGGGGGCATACGGTCCTCCTTTCGGCCCGACCCTAACATACAGGTCGGATCCGGTTAAGGGGGGCCGGTCAGTAGTAGTGCACAGCAACACCAACAGGATGAAACCAACGTTTCTCTGGAAACTTCAAACGGCCGCCGTGTTCGGCTGCAATCGACTGACCGTGTATAGCTGGGTGCTGCGAGGTTGTCCCTGTCTCCCGCCGAAACGATCAGGGGCGCCCGCCCAGAACGGCTTTGAAAAGGTCCTCGCCTGGCGGTTGGCTCATCTCAGGGAACGGGGCTACGCGGAGGACGCACTCACGCTCACGGAAAAACGGGCCAGGACACGCCTGCAGGCCCTCAGCTAAGGGATCACGATGACCAAGCGTGCTCTTGCGAAACAACATCACGTAACCGTCAACACGATCACGGCTTGGCTCATCAAGGCCTGCCCCCATACTCGCGGGAAGGATGGGCGCTATCGCCTCGATCGCCAGCGAGTCGCACGCTGGCGAGCAGAGAATCTGTCAATCAGACCCGTCCCCGCACCGGGGGCGAAGTCCTATATCGATGGGCGAGGGCGAAAAGAACTGGCGCTCGCCGGGTTACGCGAACTCCAACTTCGGCATCAGCAGGGGGAACTGATGGAGATAGCGACCGTGGAGCGGGAAGCATTTCGCATGGGGCAAATAGTCCGCGATCACATCCTGAATATCCCGGATCGACTGGCCGAGCTGCTGGCCGTGGAAACCGACGCCACAAAGTTTCACTCCCTGTTGACGAAAGAATTACGTGAAGCCCTCGCGGCACTGTCACGAGCCCCGATGGAAGACGTGCTCAACAAAAGGAGACCCAATGGCACTCACTAAGACCGCCCTCATCGCCACGCTCCTCACTGGCCTGCTGGGCTGGACAACCCCGCGTGGGCCGACGATTACAGCGCGACGACGACGATCGATCTCACGACACTGACCTTCAGCGTGGTCACCACGAGTTACGCGCCCATCCGGCAAAAGACGCTAGCCTTCGCCAAGGTAGGGGCCACCGAGCAAGCCAACCGGGCGCATGATTTTGGCGCCGTGGTGACGCGGAATCTCACGACCACGTTGGCCGGCACAGGGAATGCCGCCGCCGTCAATGACGCGACACATCTCTCGGTGGTGGCGCACCGGACAGGATCCGTAGGGACCTTGGGCATGGTGGAACAGGCCGGAGAGCTCACCGCCACGCAAACCGGGGTGCTCACGGTGAGCGTGAATTACACGATTTCCCATGTGCTGGGTAGCGGCGCCACGCCGAGTCACTATGGGGGACCGACGCTGCTCGTCCAAGGTGCGTCGGGACAGCGCTCAACATACGTCGTCTCACTAGTGGCACCGAAGCGGGCACGCTCAGCGTGACGCGATCCGTGACGCAAGGGCAACGGCTCTGCGTATCGGTGGCCGCGCATGAACAGGCCGGTACGGCGGGCATGCCCATACAAATGGGAAGCGGGGCCAGCGGCGGGATCTTACACGCAAATGACTAGGGGCCGCGGCCGTCGATGACTCACGCTGGGCATCACCATGCGACCGATCAGCTGAAGCTGTCGACACAGAGAACAGAGAATGAATCGGGCTGCGGTCGAGGGTGCTTTTATGGGGGGAAGACGCAGGTGGTCCAGATGAGATGCGCCACTATTCCATAGATGGTATCGCCTGGCTCGGACCATTCCTCTCTCACCCATCCCTCCCCTGGTACGGGAAAGGATGGGCAAGAGGAAGGCCCTCCCCTCTGGCGCGAACAGGGCGCTACTGCTTGGGCATGCGAGTCGCCTCAGTGACCGGCGGCTCAATCTTGATTTGAGGCCCTTGAACCGTCGGCAGTTGACCGGCTCCCTGCGACTTCAGCAGCCTGGCATTATAGGGATCGACCAGCTTCTGGCCCGTATGCGCATCCTCTGACACGGCGGCGCGGCTGAGGGATTGCTCAACGGTCAGATTTTTTTGCCCGGTATCGTTGGCATACTCTCCGCCCGATGGATACCCGGGATGCTTGGGCAGCATCGACGGATTCGCGGCGGCAAGAGCGGCACTTCCGACCAACACGAGCCCTGTCATCACGATGGTATAGAATTTCATGGCCTGCACTCCTTTCGTTGAGAACACCACGACCTGCTTGACCAGGGACGATCCCGATACCGAATCGGGAAGTCTTCCCTGTCAGAGCTGCGACTCGCTGAAGCAAGAGCCGGCAGTCGTGATGTGCGACCATCAAAGAATGCCGCGCTTCAGAAAGAGGCTGGCGTAGGAGCTGCGGGGACCGTGGGATCCATCGCGCGGGGGAGAATGCAACGCGCGTAGGAGAGAGCAGTCGACGTAACTGGTACGTCAGAGTCTTATGCTACGCGTGAAGGAACAGCGGGTCAAGGGGGTCGTAATTAGGTAGTGGGTCACGTTGATTGCTGATCGACCCAGTGACCAGCGCGTGGGACCGAGGAAACGCTGCAGTACCGTCAGCGCCATTGACCCTGCAGGGACTTGTGAAGATGTTGCGGAGCTAGGCCGGGGGATTCCGAAGCGGCGCTTGGATGTCTTCATATCCCTGGAGCCACCCATGGACCACGCACCATTTGTCAGCTTTGGATTTGAATACAAGTAAGTCCGGTCGATTCTTTGGCAACCACGAAAAATGAAATTTCATCATATCGGTGATCTTATACGAGTCGCATTCTTGAGACCAAGTCCGCCATTGGTCGATGATTAAGGGTTCCGCTCTCTTGATGGTAAGTACCATGATAGAAAAACCTCACAGGTATGGAAGGAGAATTCCTTCTAAACAGTAGCGACATCCATGCGGGACAGTGTACTCCCGATACCGCGAGAGGCAGCCAAGATGGGCTGGTGGAGGATCGCTGGTAAAGGTCACAAAGCGTTAGCGGGGAACCGAGTGACCGCAGGCCAGGCAGAAAAAATGGCCCATCAAATAACCATTCTCCGCGCGCTCAAAATCGACTTTGAGATGCTCACAGATTGGGGAACCAGCATGGCTCCACTTCGCTTGGAGGTCAACCGCCTGCGCCTTCGTCATGGCCTTCTCCGTCATTGGGGGCATTTGGGGCTTTGCATGATTCCTCATGCTGGACCTTCCGCACCGAGATAGCGAGGCTTTTAATCTGGGCGCTCGAGGAGGCCGCGGCTCGCACTTGTCCGGGCGGAAGCGACTGGGCGAAGCGTGAAAAGGGAAGCAGGGAAAGTGCGAAGGAGACGTCCCCCACCTGCGGGCGCTCCTGGCGGTCGTGGTGGGTGAGGCCGTTTCTGGGAACTGCGAGCTGGGGCCCGCGCGTGGTGTCATGAAACCCGGCTCGCAGACACCCTCACAGGAGGAGACGCGGAATGAGTCCGATCACCCGCAGTCTGCAACATCTGAGGGACCTGGGTTATCACGCGAAGATCAATGTCTATTCGGTGTCTTCGTCGTCAGGAAACATTCTCTCATGCGGAACACCTTTGATATTGTCCAGCGTGGCATACAGGGCTTCCTGCTCGGTGTTTCCGCGGCCAATAAAATCTGCTGCGCTATAGATCGTCCCCACATAGGGTTGTGCCATAAACTGTCCTCTGCGTTCTCCATTGAGGTACTTGAAAACTCTGATCTCGATTTGTTTGTTCGAGGGCGCGATGTCACCTTCCGAATCTACCCGTGTGCCAGGACGGAGGAGTTGGTACAGGGTCATGGACCTCAGAATTTCGCCTTCCGCTAACTCGTCCAGGTTCGTCATAGGCGCTCCATGCTTCGAAAGATTAATTATTGTGGGGCCGTGTCTTCGGTAGAAATGTAGCAAGCCCACCTTGGTCGCGCAAGACGAGGGGATTGTCACGCAGTCACGTTCGGCGTATCGTGCGACCAACCGATACGGAGGTCCTATGCGATACATCGTGATGGCGATAGTCATGGCCCTGACCTGCCTCAACCTGAGCACAGCTCAAGCAGAAGCCACCACTGGTCAGCGTGAATCCTTGCGGGAGTTGTCAGAGCTAGTAGTAGTTATCGAGAAAATAAGCCCAGATGCCCAAGCGGACGGCTTGTCGGAAGAACCGATTCGCGCAGCCGTGGAACTCATTCTCCGGTCCGGCGGAATACGAGTCCTCACGTTATCAGAAAGACCGATGACGCCCTCCGCACCCTATCTGTACGTGCAAGTCAGTACATACAAGAATGAGTTTCTCTATGCTGTAAATGTAAGAGTGGAACTCGACCAACAAATAACCTTAGTCCATAGGCCAAAGCACACGATGGCTGCGACAACCTGGGCACGTAATTGGATAGGCGTTGTGGGCCAAACCAAAATGAGGGAGGTTATTTCTTCCATCATTGAACCACAGGTCAAGGAATTTGCGAACGACTTTCTCGCCATGAATCCACGATAGAGGTGCATTCGGTGCTGCTGTCGGTCCAGCACCCGTGGCCATCCACGGTCATGGCAGCGACGGGAGCGGGATGCCAGGGTCTGGTTGCTGCTCAATGAAGCGCTGGGGCTGCTGGACCATTGACAGTTAGTGAAGTATAGTTCACAATGACGACGACACCGAAAAGGCTCGGTATGAGACTGAAGAAGCTGCGCGCCGCGCGCGGGATGAGCCAGGACGCGCTGGCGAAAAAGGCGGACATCACACGTGAGTACGTCAACAAGCTCGAAGCCGGACGCTACGACCCGACGGTGAGCGTGGTGCAGCGACTGGCGAAGGCGCTGAAGGTGACGGTGGCGGAGTTGGTGGAATGAGCCAGGAGGAACACACTTCCTTGTTAGGGACCACGTAATTACGACGATCGCAGAGTGCCTCAAGAGAGTGACACACGCTCGTCTCTTTGAGACCGAACGCGGTTTCCAGGGCGAATTCCTGAGCTAACCTTAGGCGGGCGGATTTGGCCTTGCCCGGTAGCTCCGATCGTTGAACAGGAGTATCAGAAACGTTACGGGCATCATGGAACCGAATCAGGCCGGACGTCTAATTCGCACCCCGGCTCCTGATGAGGCAATCGCAGGGAGGGCAACTCCGTCGTTTTTGAACTCAAGCGGCGCGCGGGGCGTGCTAAGGCCTGCCAGGACTTCGCCAAATTGGATACTGCCCTAAACGAGCTTCAATATTCGCTCGGGGTTTTCGTGAACATTAGCTCCTGTGAAACCCAGGCTGCTCACTACGGTGGACACTTCAGAGACCGGATTCATTTCTTCGCAGTGCGATTTGTGTCTGATGTTGTTCAGCTAAGACACGCTTTCTACACGAATGGGAAGCTCGTTGAGAACGGGATCTCCGAACGTGCGTAACCTATAGTGTACAAAACAGATGAGGGCTGACCGATGGAGTCGTTCGAAGACATTCAAAAGCAGGAACGCGAACATCTCCCTGGTGAAATCGGCACGCTGGGGCGGCGATTGGTCGAGTTGGGATGGAGCCAAGACCAGGTACTCGCCTATGTGACACAACTGCTCACTGATCCGATAGACACCGCGTCTGGAGTTCCCAACGCGCGCCACAAGGAGGGCCGACCATGATTCAGCATCGCGTCGCAAGAACGACCACTGGGGGGCAGCCAGCCTGGGAAGCGCTAGCCCGTGAGGAGGCAACAAGGCTCGGCATCCCCGAAAAAAAGGTGAAACGGCGGGTTGAGAGAGAACTGATCCGACTCGTCGCCGAGAAGATTGCCCAGCACGAAATCACCCGGCTGCGGACCCAGCACGCTGCCAGCAGGAAAGCAGCCGCACAGCCTTCCGTCAAGGCTAAGAAGGCTCCCCGTCGCAAAAAGGTTTCGATACCAGGAGCGAGTGACCTTAAAGGTGGGACACAAATAACCGGCGGAACAACACCAACCACGGAGGGCTGACCGATGGCCCGAACTCGGAGCGTGTTCCTCGGCCTTGTGATCCTGGGGAATTTGCTCACCGGCTGCGTGACGGTCGCCTGCGATCCGGATCACCCTAAATTTGGGAAGGACTGCTACGAATGCACGCGCAAGGCGACGTTAGAAGCCAGGAAGGTCGATCCAGACACAGGCACTCGAATCAGCACCAAGGATCGGATCAACGACCGGACGGAGGAATGTCTGCGAGAGCGGGGCTATGTGAAGCAGAAACAAGAAGGACCCCCAAGATCGTTTCGATCCGGCCGAGTAAGAGCAAGGCGGTTGACCGGGCGCTGCAAACACAAGCCGATCAGTTGTGCAGCCTGGTGCAGAGGTAAGTGGTGCTTCCGGCGCTGACGCAGGAACTCACAGCCGCTCAATAGGAGTTGATGAAATGACTATTCGCGTTTTTAACGAAGGATGGCGACATCAGTATCACCGCATGAAACGCTCGCGCGATCGGTTTAACGCTCCGCATCAGATCGCCGACGAGTATGACGACGACTTCTATCATGCGATTCAAGACACCTGGCATCTCAAAGACTGGATCGCGAATGATGCCGCCCTCGGTCCGCTTGGTCCAGGATTGCTCAGGAGGCGTCGACAATCCCCTTGCTTGATATTATTGCCGATCTCGCGAACTGCACGAAGCACCTCGTGCTCACAAAGACGATTCGTGCAGGTGCAGAGCTGAAGAGCACGAGTTCGACGGTCAGCTTGCATGATGGGGCCATGGACAGAACAATCACGATAGGCCTGGAGGATGGGTCCGAATATACGGGTGTGGTGCTGCTCGATGATGCCCACGAGGCCTGGGAGAACCTATTAGCCGGGCATGGCCTGCTATGAACTCTACGGCGAGCGGTGTGTTTGAGCCCCCATATCGGCACCTCGACATGGGGAAGCGAAGAGCACGGCGGATCAGCCGAAGAACCACAGAAGAATCATCGCAAACGTCGCGGCGATCTGCGCCAGTGTGATGAAGAAGTTTCCGTTTCACGGTATCACTATAGTCTTGACGGTGACGCCAGAGGCTCATGATGGGCTCCTCGATTAGAGGTAAATACACCCCATGGATTTTGGACTGTATAACGCACGGGCTCAACGGAAAGATGTTCACTATTGACCACTTTTGTGTGGCGAAAATACTGAGGAGGGCTGACCGATGGCTAAGATTATCAGACGTGAATGGACGAGCAGAGAAATGACGAAGCTAGAGAGATGCGTCCAAACGTCCGGCCCGGCTTCCCGCTCAGGGGAGGGAGCGAATCGACAGCGCGTGATTCTGATCGTTCACCGTCGCTTCAATACTATCTCCCGGCCGGATAGTTCCTCTCTTCTGGATGGTTTGATCGGTATGCATCCGCACTTCCTGACCATCCTGCCCTTTGACAAAATAGTTAGCGTCTTCGACGCGTAACACTTCACCCTGGATTGTCTCGGCGTGTTCTACAATAATGGCACCCTTCAACTGCCCTTCTTCGCTTTCCAGACCCGCTTGGCCGCCGAGCCGCTCACTAGATTGGTCTGCTTCCATCTTGTCTGCAGCCGACGCCGTATTACCCGTCAGCCCAAGGCCCAGCAACACCCCACACGAGAGGATACTGATAATTTTGGGAATCGAGACCATGGATGCCTCCTCGGTTAAAGGCATAACGTATAGCTGTAACGATAGGCTCTCCGGAGTCTTGCCCGCTGAGCAATTGTGACCAGATCGCGGAAATGTTCGGCGGTATGATCGCTATGCTTTCACCACCGCGATGGAAACATGGAAGACGCACAGCGGCCACTGTGCATGCCATACAACCAGGGCGGCAGTGAAGTAGAAGGCTCGACACCGAAAGGCGCCGGGCCTTTATCCTATCCTCAACCCGCATAAATCTATGCGTGCGGTCAGCGGCGCGGCCGTGGCGCATCACGCGGCGCACGTCCGATTCAGAAACGTACCAGCGATCTTTCACTTTGAGCGCGTTTGGAAATAGCCGATCCTCGGTGATCCATCGATAGATCGTGTTTTCGTGTTTTTGGAAGAGGGTGGCGAGATCCTTGACGGTCGACAACTTCCGCATGGCAGGTGCAGGGCGCCGAGGGCTAGGGCGCATAGTCGCGGTGCAGGAGTTTTACCTTTAGGCCGAAGCGACGCCACAGCTTCGCTATGTTTTGGCTGTGGTCGGCACCACAAATCAGGAGCGTAGGCCATTGTTGTTTGGCAAGGATGCGGGCCACAAAGTAGCGCTCTTTAACCTCACCGAGAGTGCTGTTCCAGCCCTGCAGGAACTTTGTTCCGGGGTTGAACGTCTTTGCCAATGCGAAATGATCCAGTAAGACGGCGCGCCTCGGTTGTGAGATCTACGTGGTGGTGCTCTATGTTGAGTGACGACGCCAACCGCTGAGCAATTGTTGAATCAACGTTGTATTCGCGCAGTCCCTCGTCGTCCATTTCCTCAGCGACGCACCGAATGTGATGTGTCTCGAAGATCCTTCCTAGTTCTGCTTGAAAGGCGGCAATTTGGGTGGGCGAGCATTTGGCGCTGCCGCACTGAAAGTCGTGCGACGTTCCGAGAACATACAGTTGGCCACGCATGGCTGAGCCCTAACGTTTGACTTGATGGCAAGGGCGGCGATCAGCCGTCCCCTGCATTGTCTGGATTGGACCTGTCTCTACCATAGGCGACGGGGCGGCTCAATGCTCGACACGGGCGGAAGACATGCGGTGCAGTGGGGACCGGACGGGCTCGTGGAGGTGCGGTCCCTCTCCCCTTTGAACGGCCTACATTTGCAACTAGCTACCCCCCACCGGTAATCTCATCCACCGGGATTGCCATGCACGAACCTAATGAACAGTCACCGCAGTCGGTATTTACAAAGATCCATTTAGAAGCGGGCGCGAAGATGGAAGCCGCCATAGCGGAGCTGCAAGCGATCGCGCAGGAAGTGGACGCTGAAACGCTCCTTATCCATCTCTTCCTTCTTCTCGGTATGGGCCCAATAGATACTTTTCGCGAATCCGAGCACGGCACTGTGTCGGCAAAGATAGAGCACGCGGCCTACCACCTAATCCCATTCTTCGGGGCGTCCGTCGGAAAGGTGACCGCCACTCACATTGACCGTGCAGCAAGGGTGATTGAGATCGCTTTCAGAGAGTTCATCGCGAAACAGGCCTTTGAACCAGTACCAGACAATGATGTCGATCGACTCATTAGGCAATTCACTCTTGATGTGGCTCTCGTGCGCGGATCTGCATACCTCGAACAGACCTTGCGAGAGATTGTTGAAATTCAAGGACGGTTTGAATCATGGTTCACTGAACGAGTTGGCATAGGGCCGACTCGTGCCAGTGCAACCTCACACCAATAGTAAGGACGATAGAGAATAACGCAAACGAATGGATGCGCCACGTTCGGTCGGTGTTTCGCAATGGTACATTGTTATGGAAGGAAATCCACAGGCGGCGCCGTAAGGGAGTTCTTGAGAACGATCGAGGGTTCCTTCTAGTTATAGGACAGCAAAGGAGGCTGGTTTTGCGGCCTATGAAAAAATATTGCCCGACACTCCGCCGCAATCCGTCCCTGTTTCCTATGGCGAAATAGAGTTCGACCCCTCGCCCACATCGCATGAATGGCGCGCGCTCATCAATCTTATCGGTTGCACGCGCCAACACCGTTCGGCAATGACCTCTCCTATGGATATCACCAGCCGCCCTCTCTTGGTATTGAGCCATGATCGACTATTACTGTGCGATATATCCAATGCCTTAGATCAATTATGGCAAGCATTCGATAATGCCGCCAAAGCTGATGAGGCCTTTTATAGCGGCCGATATTCAAAATGGAAAGCCGAATGGTTGGAAAGGCGCACGGCCGATAATCTTGCACGCTTGTTTCCAGCGGATCTGATGTGTACCGCAATGTGTATTACCCCACCTCAGATGAAGGAACGTGTGAACTAGACATTGCGGTCCATTGGCCGCCTTTTCTGATCTTATGTGAAGCAAAAATCAGCACAGTTTCGCCTGATGTCTGAATTGGGGGAAATCGGTAGGTTGCGCACCGATCTCAAAAAGAATGTGGGAGAGGCATTTGAGCAGGCGCGACGTGCGGCTGCATATATTGAGAGCGTCACTCAGGCAACTCTGACAGAAAAAGGAACAGGGAGAACACTTCAAATAAAGCGCAGTGATCTGATGAAGACATATTTGATGACTGTCAGTCTCCACCATTTGTCCTTTATCGTTACGCGATTGGCAGCGCTCCAACCGTTGGGTCTATTCAGGACGAGGAATTTCCCTATGCGACATCAATCGCTGACCTGGACGTCGTGACAGAGTTCTGCCCCGGACCTGACGTTTTACTTCACTATCTCGATTCGACGCATGGCGCTGGAAAAACATTCCATAGAGGTAAATGGGGATGAATTGTCGCTGTTCGGAGCATACCTTAAGATGAGCCTTCATCCGGAGCGGCTCGGCTTCAACGAGAGGAAGCCGCCAAACTATATCTCGCTTGTTGGCTTTGGGGAGCCGTTTGACTTCATTATGGAAAATCGAAGGGGCGACCGAACGGAAGCATCGAACGCGTGGAGCTTGAAGTGCCTATAGAGATTCAACAGATTCTGAGCGAACTTCGAAGTCGCCGCGAGCAGCCTGATGCTCGATGGATCGCATTTTGGATACTTGACCTCCGAGACCGAGAGCTTCATGCGTTGGCAGCGGTGCTACGAGAGATCTGAAGCCAGCGTATAGAGTCGGGAAAATTACGCTGGTACGCACAGACTTTCGACGATTTAGTTATCTTAGTGATGGGCGCACGTGATCTCTCTGTGGAGGTATTGCGCGAACGGACCTTACAGAGAACCCTCCTTGAGAAATACCGCCGAAAGGTTTCCCGGAGCATCGGATTTGGCATACATTCGCTTGATAATCTGAGACCATTCGATTTAGCAGTCGTATGTCAAGGCCCGTGGGAGTACGACTCGCAACTAGAACAGTTGGTGAAAGACGATGTGGCAATCCCCATCCCGGGGCTCACGCCTTCCAGGACCGAACCAACCGTGCATTTGTGGAAGCCAAAAGAAGTTTAAAAAGTGCTGTGCTGGGAAAATTGAAGCCACGCTCCGCAAGCAGCACGATCCGCGGAACAGTTGAGAAATGTCCCCTCCATTTGTGACCCTGCTTGTGACCCCATGAAGGCCATTACGCATAAACTTAAAATACGCATGTTACTGAAACTATTTGGTCGGGGCGAGAAGACTTGAACCTCCGACATCCTGCTCCCAAAGCCCATTAGGTAATTATCCTATGGGATACGCCGCGACACAGTACGCAACAGGAAGCCAACACTAACATGCGGTTACAGTCACGGCAAGATACAGCCGCCACAGCAAGACACAGGGGCAACCGTGACTAAAACCGGAATATACAGATGGAACCGTGACGGGAACCGGAACGAAAAATGTCAGGCGCGAAAAATTTTTCCGATCACCAGCAGAACTACCCCCCCGGCCTTCTTCGGCAGAGCGGGGGGCCCTGTTTGGGAACCCCCACGCCTAGGCATTAATGCACGGGGCGAAACCTACGGCCCGCTGATTAAGAGTCCCGACGAAAACCGACGTCAGGACACTCAGCAAGAGCAATCAGCAGCAAGAGGGAGGATTCGTGATGGTGCAGATCATCCTGGATCATGGCTAGGTGAACGATGCGGGATGAAATTCACCAGAAAATTAAATACGAAGGGCAGGGAGTCCCTTTTGAGCTCCCTGCCGTTGAGTGAAGTGATGATTTGGATGAACTTTAGAGCCAATTGACCCGTTCGGCGGGCCGGATATAGATGGGCTCTTCGACCTGAATGCGGGCCACTTCCTTCCCCGACTTATTGAAGCCCAGCACGGTATCGTTGTACATCTCAAACCGTTTCCCGTGGATCTGGGTCTCGAACACCTTCGGGCCCGGAATGACATCGTACCGGAAGATGATCTGCTGACTCGCCCGCCACAGTTGCAGCACCGCGAGCAGTTCCCGACTGGGCACCAGATACTTCTCGATCGCATTATCCACGCCCGGCCCGAACATCTGCCGCGCATAGCCGCGCGGACTATGCCGCGGGGGGATGTAGTAGCCGTTCGGCTCGGTCCCCCACTGCGGGTACAGCGGCAGCGCCACCTGCTCCACCCGAATCGCGTAGTACAGCGGGTGCCACCGATCTTCGGCCCACAAGCCATCCTCCCCGATCCGCATCAGGCTCTGCATCCGGATCTTGCCCACGCAGGCCGCCATACAGCGCGTCTCCATCGGCTCGCCCCCGGTCAAGGGGTCTTTCCCTTCGATCCGCGGATAGCACGCGATGCACTTCTCGCTCACCCGCGTGGTGCCCCGGTACATCGGCTTCTTGTACGGGCACTGTTCCACGCACTTCTTATACCCCCGGCACCGGTTCTGGTCGATCAACACGATCCCATCTTCCGGGCGCTTGTAGATCGCCTTCCGCGGGCAGGCCGCCAAGCAGCCCGGATAGGTGCAGTGGTTACAGATCCGCTGCAGATAGAAGAAGAACGTCTCGTGCTCCGGCAGACTGCTCCCCGTCATCTTCCACGGTTCGTCCCGCGAGAACCCTGTCTTGTCGATCCCTTCCACGAGGGCGCGCATCGAGGTCGCCGTATCCTCATAAATATTCACGAACCGCCACTCTTGGTCCGTCGGGATGTAGCCGATCGCCGCCTGGCCGACCTTCGCCCCCGCGTCGAAAATGGTCATCCCTTCAAACACCCCGTAGGGGGCATGGTGCTTGCGCCCCACCCGCACGTTCCACACCTGGCCCCCCGGGTTCACCTGCTCGATGAGCTGGGTGATCTTCACGTCGTAGAACTGCGGGTACCCGCCGTACGGCTTGGTCTCCACATTATTCCACCACATGTACTCCTGCCCCTTGGAGAAGAGCCAGGTCGATTTATCCGCCATCGAACAGGTCTGACAGGCCAAACACCGGTTGATGTTGAAGACAAAGGCAAACTGCCACTTCGGATGCCGTTCCTCGTAGGGATACAGCATCTTCCGTCCCAGGTGCCAGTTATACACTTCAGGCATTGCGTCTCTCCTTTCAGTCGAGGGATGGGACAACCGCGACGGGCGCGCTTGACGAGACAGGGTGTGGCGCGTTGTGGCGCCACCCCTGTTCGTTCATCTCGCCTCGTTGCGTCTGTCTCTTCCCTGACATGTCTCGCCTTTCTCACGTTTCTCACACGTCTCGTGGCGCTTACACTTTGATCTTGATGTGTTCCCCTTTGAGCCACTTGATCATGAACTCATTTTCCTGCCCCGGCGTAAACCCGGTCCGCACCGGCTCCCATGGTCCGCGGGCCCCGATCCCACCGTCTTCGGCCTTGGTGATCCGGATCAGACATTCCTTCGGCACCGTGTTGATCGCATGGTGGTCGACTTGATAGCCCCACTTAAACTTCCAGGCGATGGCGTGCTTGCCTGGCAAGCTGTCGGTCTGGTGCATCGGCATCAACCAGCTTCTCGTAAAAGACTGTTGGGCTCCGTACCGGAAGTTCGACTGATAGCCGGTATCCACCGCAATGGCCCGCCCGTCGGGGCGTGTCTCATGGCCCTTGACCGACTTGGGGGTCGACACGTACGGCGCGTGCTTCGCCATCGTCACGTGGTACGGATAGGCTGGATTATACTTCGCCCGAATCATCAACGCGCGCGACCTTGTAGTACGGATCCGTTGGCTTCCAGCCTCGATAGGGTCGATCCACCGGGTTGCCGTCCACGTACACGTAGTCGCCGTCGTTGATCCCGCGGTCTTTCGCCGCCGCCGGGTTGATATGCAACTGATGCTCGCCCACCCCCGGCGTCCGTTTATCCATCCGGTACGGATCCCCGAAGTTCGATTCATAAATCTGCACCCAGTCGTTCACGGACCATTGACTGTGCACCCGATGCCGGGTCTTGGGCGTCACGCAGTAGAACTGGTAGCCCTTCTCCCACAAGGGGTTCGCATGCCGCTTGATCTCCTGCCACGGCAGCTTGATGTTCCGCACCGTTTTGTCGTCATGGTGCTGCGCCGTGATTGGAATGCCATAGTCATCCGGCCGCACATACGGATTCGTGGTCATGATCGCATTGGGCAGATACGGGGTCGCTTCCGTCCCCTCGCGGTGTGAAATAAAGTTCTCGCCATATTCGATCGCTTCCGGCTCCGTGCGGTAATTCTCGTACCGCCCCGTCCGGGTCCACATGGGCTTCGATTCGTTGGTCTCTTCCCAGAACGCAATTCGCGGATAGGTGCGGGTCATCACCATCCAGCCTTTTTCCGACTTCAGCATGACGTCGGCGCTGTAGCCATAGAAGGTGCTCGACGCATCGAGCATCCGCTGCGCATAGACGTCCACGCGGTTCTCATACACGAACTTAAAGTAGTCTTTCATCCGCTTATCGCCGGTCATCTCCGACAACTTGGCCGCGACCCCGGCAAAGGTGTCGAGGTCATTGCGCGTGTCGTACAAGGGCCGGATACCGCCTTTCCAGATCTGCATCCAGGGATTCGAGACCGTCACCGTCATTTCGGGATAGGTGAACTCCATCCAGGAGTTCGCGGCGAAGGCGATGTCGTTATGGTTCACGTCCGAGGTCATCTCGATGTCCTGACAGATCAGAGTCTCGATGTTCGGATCGACGTTCCTGACCATGTCATAGTGGTGCTTGGCGTTGTTGAGCACGTTCACGTTGACGACCCAGCGGAACTTGCTCGGGGTCGGCATGTGGGTCTTCCCCGTGAACACCTTGCGCCCGTACTTGGGGGTGTTCACGATCAGGGCGGTATCGCCGTGGTTCCAATACCCGACCTCTTCGCCGTAGTAATAGGAGGCCGTCTTGATTTCCTTGCCATGCGCGTTTGGATCGAGGGTGATGTTGAAGGGATCCTCCCCCGTATGCACGGCCAGACCGGCGCCCGACCAGGGCGTCGCGGTCCAGATACCCGCTTTGTAGTTGCCGGACCAGGTATGTTGCCCGGTGCCGAACTTGCCCACGTTCCCCGTGACGATGAGCACCATCGCCGCCCCACGGGAGTTAATCGTCTGATGGAAGTAGTGGTTCGTGCCTTCGCCGTTATGAATGGCGGCGGGCTTGATCGAGCCGGAATCCCGGGCCCACCGGACCAGCAGGTCCTTCGGCGTCCGGCAAATCTGATGGACCGTGTCCAAGTCGTAGTCCTGGAAATGCACCAAGTACAGCTGCCAGACCGGCATCGCATCGACTTCGCGCCCACTGAGCAACTTCACGCGGTAGGTCCCGGTGAGGGCGGCGTCGATGCCACTGTCCTGATAGTGCCAGCCCACCTGCTCCCGATGCAGCGGCACCGCCTGTTTCTTGTTCAGATCCCAGACCATCATCCCCCCAAGCCGCTCCACCTGTGTCGGCTTCAGGGACTGTACCCGTCCCGAATAGCTCTTTGGAGAAATCCGGGAACTGGTACGCCGCCACCACATCGCGCGGATCCAGGAACTGCAAGGTATCGGTCCGCACGAGCACCGGCGAATCGGTATAGCCCTTCAGAAAGTCCACGTCGTGCATGTTCTCATCGACGAGAATCTTCATGGCACCTAAGAAGATGGCCCCATCCGACGCCGGTCGGAGCGGCATCCAGTAGTCCGCCCGATAGGCGGTCGGGTTATACTCGGGCGTGATCACCACCACCCGGGCGCCTCGTTCGATACACTCGAGCTTCCAGTGCGCTTCCGGCATCTTGTTCTCGACGAAGTTCTTGCCCCAACTGGTGTTCAGCTTGGAAAACCGCATGTCCGAGAGGTCGATGTCCGAGGCCTGCGCCCCACACCACCACGGGTTAGACGGATTCTGGTCGCCGTGCCAGGTATAGTTCGACCAGTAGCGGCCGCCCTGCGCCTGCTCGGGGCTGACCTTCCGGATCCAGGTATCCAGGAGCGCATTCACACCGCCGTTCATCCGGGTATTACCCATCTTGCCGAGGATGCCCAAGACCGGCATGCCCGCGCGATGCTTGAACGTGCGGGTTCCCGCCCCCTTCATCATCTCAATCATCTCCGGCGCATACCCCTGCTCCCGGAGCCGCCGGGCGCCCGCCTCCCCGCTATAGCGCGTGGCAATGATAATCATCGCCTTGGCCGCATACGTGAACGCCGTATCCCACGACACCCGCAGCATGTCGTCGAGAAAGCGGCTGTTGAACTTATACTTGCGCTTCGTCTCCGCCGTGAGTTCCGGCGAGCCTGCGTCCATCCACTCCTTCCACCCTTTGCGCATCAACGGGCCTTTCAAGCGATAGGGGCCGTACACACGGCGATGAAAGGTAAAGCCCTTTAAGCACATCCGCGGGTTATGGGCAAACGTTCCACGGTTGCCGTAGAGGTCTTCATAGGTCTGATGATCGTAATTCTGTTCGACCCGCATCACGACGCCGTTGCGGACGAAGGCCCGGACCCGGCAGGCATGCGTGTCGTTCGGGGAACACACCCACGTAAACGACGAATCGTAGCGATACTGGTCGTGATAGACCCGCTCCCAGGACCGGTCCGGATAGTCTCCCAATGGATTCCCGACTTCAATCACCGGCTGGAGCGCCGTCAACGCTAAGACCTGATCCGCCACTGCCACCGCCGCGACGGTGCCGGCCGTGACTTTTAAAAACTGCCTCCGTGATAAAAACATGGGGCCCTCCTGGTCAGTTTGCAATGCTGCCCATGAACCCTACTCACCAATGGACATTCTTGGTAGTGGGTCCGGTTGAACTCAGCTCTGTCCACGCATGTACATTTCAAAATGGTTTGTGGGGTTTTTTTAGCGCACGGGCTCAACTGAAAGCTGTTATCCATTGATCACTTCCTGTTTTTTTTCTCACTTCCCCACAGATGGTCAGCGTTGAATTTCAGCTGACATGTTTGAAATTCCTGAGCTGTTCAAAAACTTCAATGGCAAGGGGTTGTACTGAGATGAGACGCGTTCAGAATCGAAGTAAAATTCAACTTGCATACTTCGCTCGAATCAATCTCTTAAAACGATCTCCGTGCCCATTCCCAAGCAGGAGCACGTTGCGGTTAGGATACAAAGGGAGAATGAACGGGGCATGAAGCGGTGATGAAGAAATCTTCATGAAGATCTCGTATGGTTCTCAGATCGCTGTGAACTTAAATTATGCTCGCTCAAATTGGTGCTTCTCGGCAAGAAGCGGCTCACATCGTCGAGGAGACGTTTGCGCGCCTGCCCATCGCAAAGAGCGGCGCGATCTACGCCGACAATCGCACACTGTTTTGGCATCCGCCCGTCCCTCGGCATCAGATTAACGGCGACGAATACCCCCCAACTGAAACTGGACAAATGCAAGAGCCCCTCATCTAAACCGCGGGGACCACTGATCAGCACTTTCTCAACAATAGCCTTCTCTCAGCGTCATGGCGTAGAACCTCCGGTTGAAGTGAAGTGCTCCCCTGCACCGCATACTGCACAGGAGGGCGCCGTGAAGAACCTCGAAATAACGATAGTAGAATAGACAATTATTACTAGGCATACGCCCATTCATTATTGCGACTGCACACCGCTGCGACGTAACGGCGAGCTTCAACTTGGCCGTCCGCGCCAGGAAATTGGCATTTCGTCCCTACGTTCCCTCCCTCGAAGTGAGGAATACGCGAACTGGATTCTTCGAGCGCCACGAATTTGAAGCGGTGCGGTCACAGCTTCCCGACGAGATTAAACCCGTCGTGACCATGGCCTATCTGACAGGCTGGCGAGTGCGATCAGAAATCCTCACTATCCAATGGCGACAGGTGGATTTGCGAGCGGGCATCGTGCGACTGGAGCCAGGGACCACTAAAAACGACGAAGGTCGTACCTTTCCCCTGTCGGCATTGTCCGAGCTTTCCTCATTATTCGAGGCCCAGTGGGAATATACCCAAGCGGTTCAGAAGAATGTCGAGCAACTCATCCCCTGGGTCTTTCATCGGAACGGGAAGCCGATCAAGGATTTTACGAAGGCGTGGTCAACGGCAACAGACGCCGCTGGCGTCCCAGATCGTATCGTACACGACTTCAGAAGGACGGCGGTGCGGAATTCAGAACGCGCTGGTGTGCCTCGCTCCGTAGCGATGAAATTGGTCGGTCACAAAACGGAGGCGATCTATCGGCGGTATGTAGTAACGTCGGAGTCTGACCTCATTGAAGGGGTCAGGAAACTATCGGCGCTACATATTGAAGAAGGCGCTTATATGAGTGGACAGAACGTTTCAATACTCAAAAGACGGAAAGCACGCGGAAAGCAAGCGTTAACAGGAGAATAAATGGGGAATGTGGTATTGGCCTAACCTATTGATAAGTGGTGCCGGAGGCCGGGATTGAACCGGCATGGGCCTGTTAAGCCCGAGGGATTTTAAGTCCCTTGCGTCTGCCAATTTCGCCACTCCGGCATGGGGGCGGATTCTAGCATAGCATCAAGCACTTGCCGCCTCTTTTTTAGTCCCTTCACTCACCTGGCCTGCTGCCTTGGCATGGGCTAGTGTTAAATAGGTGTTAGATTTTTCAGCTGCTGCTCTTGACCTTCCCCCCTTTGTTACACCACGGCCAACGAAGGTAACTCCTGTGCTTGACCGGCTCCCTAATTTTGTGCCATTGCTAGGGAGAGTTTCCAGCGGTGATGAGGGGCTCGCAGAGATGATTCTCCGCGTGGGCCCTGGCGAACTCCTCGGGCGTGCGATCCTGGAGCGCCCGGTGAGGCCGACTCTCGTTATACTCACGCCTCCAGGCCTCGATTCGGTCGTGAGCCTCCCGCAGTGACTCGAACCAGTGCGCATTCAGGCACTCCCGTCGCAAGGTCGCATTGAACGATTCCACGTGCGCATTATCCGTCGGCGTGCCCGGTCTAGAGAAGTCGATGGAGACCTTGTTGTGATAGGCCCAGAGGTCCATCAGCTGACTGCTGAACTCACTTCCGTTGTCACAGAAGAGCCTCCTCGGCGTGCCTCGATGGACGTTGAGCCGATTCAACACCGCGACGACGTGCTCGCCGCGACGACGCTGGCCCACCTCAATGGCCACACACTCTCGCGTATACACATCAATGACGGTGAGGGCGCGAAATCGGCGGCCATCTACCAGTTGATCAGCCACAAAGTCTAGTGTCCACGCGTCATTCGGTCTCGTTACCGTCGGCCGGTGCACTCGGGGCACCACCGATTTTCGCCGCCGGGGGCTCCGGCGACGCAGCATCAGGCCGTCTTCTCGGTAGAGACGATACACGAGCTTCTTGCCCCCAGCCCACCCTTCCCGATTGAGGAGCACCCGAATTTTCCGATACCCGTACCGGACCCGCGTCTGGGCCATCTCCCTGAGCCGCTGCCGGAGTGCGGTGCGGGGATCGCGATGACTCCGATAGTAGTAGGTGGCCCTCGCACAGCGGACGGTTCGGCAGGCGCGCCGCTCACTCACCGCATACGCGGTGCACCGATACCTCACCACACTCCGCCTCCGCGAGGGCCTTAGAATGTTTTTGCGAGGACGTCCTGCAGCAGGACTTTGTCCAAGGACAAGTCCGCCACCAAGCGCTTCAACTTGGTGTTCTCGTCCTGCAGCTGTTTGAACTCCCGAACCTGTTCCGATTCCAGTCCCGCATACCGCTGCTTCCACCGGTAGAACGTCTGCTCCGCAATCCCGAGGTGGCGGATGAGGTCGGCAACGGGGGTCCCCATCTCCGCCTGCTTGAGTACCGCCACAATCTGCTCGACACTGAATCGTTTTCGTGTCACGGCGTCCTCCTTCCCCTTCCCAGGGGCGATTATGCCGGAAACTCTCCCTCAAATCGGTATCAAAATCGGGGAGCCGACCACTATT
>CAWGSC010000004.1:0-247762 GCA_963825145.1 uncultured Nitrospiraceae bacterium | reverse complement strand
TCTTTCCAACTGATCAACCCCCAGGAGTCTCAACGTTCTTCAAGTCCTCGACTGATTTTGGCCTTCAAGACCTTGCCAGAAAATGCGGTATGCGTTTGACGGAAGACCATGTGGTGGTATAGTCGGCGAGGAGTCGCGCAAGGCACGGAGACGCTATGCATTTCGTTCGTATTGGCAAGAAAGCCTTGAACCTCGACAGTGTGAGCTACTGCGAAGCGCAGATTTGGCAAGATGAGATGTCGTTAAAGGTCTACTTCGCCGGATCCGCAAACAATACCCCGCTGGTATTCGCCGAAAGCGACGCCAAGGAACTGTGGAAATACTTGGATAATATTGCTGAAAAGCCCGTCTAACACCTCCACTCTCTCAACTCTCGGATTATACGGTTTGCCTCACTTTATGATTCCTGCGGACGCTTGGGCCCTCCTGTCTCTTCGGAGGAATCTCTGCACTGAGCAATGCTCCCCAAGGGCCAAACGAGATCACAGGCGATCGATTAGTACGGTCGGCCTGCGTGTATGGAAGGGGCAGCAATCACAACCGGCATGATCCACCCGTCCTTCTTATAGCTACGATAGTACACGAGCACCTTTTTGACATAATCCTGTGTTTCCTTATAGGGCGGGATCTGACCATATCGATCCACCTTGCGCTCACCCGCATTATAGGCAGCCAAGGCTAACCGGATGTTGCCGTGGAACCGGTCCAGGAGGTAACGCAGGTGCTTGGCCCCACCGGTGATGTTCTCGTTCGCATCGTAGAGATTACGTACGCCGTGCCGGATGGCGGTTTCTGGAATTAGCTGCATGAGTCCCACCGCCCCTGCCTTCGAGATCACGGTCGGATTAAAGGAAGACTCGGCCTTCATAACCGCAAGGAGCAAGGCCGGTTGAACGTGGTGCTGCTGAGCCGCACGGATGACTGCTCGCTCGAGCTCTAGATTCGTCACACCACTGTGATACCGCGCCTTGCGGCGGATTGTTTCGACAGGTTGAGCTGTCGGCACATTCGTGGGGCCCACTAGCTCCATGGGACCGACGTATTCATCGACCTGCACATCGGAGAGAACGGAAGGCGTCCAAGTTGCCGTCAGTATCACAACTGCGCAGGCAGAAAATATGGCGGAGCCCTTGTGGCTGAATGTCCGACACCCCAAGGCATCATAAGAAGGTTCGTTATGACGCTCGACCCAGTTCATCTTTGTTTCCTCCCCGTCTGGAAACATGTGTAACTCTGTGACGTGTCTTTCCTGTGGCTCGGTGGTTGACCCAGTCCCATGATGCTGTAAGCGCAGGTTCTATGCCTTCTGGAAGGGCGGACAAAATGACTTATCGAGTAATTATCACAATGACTTATGATTGTCAGTGACTCCAGCTTTCGTAGGGGGGCCAAGGTTGGGAGTTTCCGTGTTTTGGCTCTCCTTGCCGCACTTTGCGGTTAGTTGGAGGGAGGGTGGAGACCCGTCAGTCTCTCTTGTGCCAGATTCCTCGAAAGAGGGGCTCTCGCGTGCCGAAGGAGAACTGTGCTACCCTTTGCCCTCCCAATCGTCTGAGCGAGAAGGGGTCGATTGCCATGGCGAAACTTAGGTACTGCAAACGTGTCCACACACACTTCCCCGTTGTGTTTGCAGGTGAGGCCTACGTGGGGGAGGGAACCGTGCTCAACGTGTCTGTCCCTGGCTGCGCCGTCCACAGCCGTAAACGAGTACAGCCCGGCTCCTATCTTGAAATGAGAATGCTCGTTCCTGACACCACGCCTCCGCTTCGAGTCGGATTAGCCAAAGTACGTTGGTGTGAGGGACGACGGTTTGGTGTCGAATTTATTCAGATGCCTGGTGAAGACCAAGTCCGTTTGGGTCGGCTCGTCAAAAATGAGATTCCTCTCGCGCTGCCACCTCATTCCAGCGCACGACAAGAGGCACAATTCTGACAATAGTCACACTAGCCAGTGAGGATGAAAGCGCATGACGAGAGGTCTTGTGCTCATCATGATATTGTTACTGGCGGGCTGCGCTGAGAACTATACCGTGTTCCATAGCCAGACGGGCAACCCGATTATTCTGGGTCGCCGCGCGTTTACCTACGAAGGCTGCCTGTCCACGATGCGCGAGGAAGCGGCTCGACTTGGAGTTTCGTTGAGCACGGTCCAAGTGAGAGGCTCTTGGCAAGGTCGATCCCTCCTCTGGCCCTTCGAGCCAGGATATGCCTGCGAAGGGGCAATCGGTTCCGAACGTCTCCCACACGGAATCTATCCAAACGTTCCACCCCTATCACCTCAAGGGTAGTCATCGGCCACTTCCTGCTCTTTTTGACTTCGTCTCCATGCTGAAGAATCCGGGAGAGATTTCTCCTCCGGTCCATCAAGAGACCTGTTGACAATACTACCGCTGGCGCAGTATTACTCGACTATCAATACATGATGTAGCCTATGGGTGCCCACTCTTGGATCTGCGCTCCGTTTTTCCCCAACAGTCATACATGGAAAGGAGGTGGATCGATTTAATCTCGCCGCCTTGTTCGATCTTTGCAGGCCGGTAACAGAAGCTTTCAACGGCAATGAGAAAGAAATATTTTATTCGTGTGCCGCACACTATATTTGAAATAATTTGCTTCAAAAGGAGTTGTATAAATGGAAGACCTCGTTATCGAAGAAGAAGGCGCCTCATCCGCACTTAAGATTACGCTTGGCGATTTTCTCGTCTTTATCAATTGGATGAACCAAACTGAAAAATCTCTCGATCGCGCTGAAGCCTTGCCACCCCTCCCGGACTTGGATTCCGGCAAGGTCAGAGGCTGGGTCCAACTCGTACAGCGGCTTGAGGAACGCTTCCGTCGGAGCGAAGAAAAGAAACTGGCTCTCGAAGCGAATGTCATCGCACAGGAAGCACAGTTGGGACAACTCTTGTCGCACTTGCACGCGAATATCGCCTCACTCTATGACAACCTCGGGCAATCGCATAAAGCGGAAGAGGTTCGTCGTCGAGCTGAAGCGCTCCATGTAGGTTAAACCAGGTTACCTGTATCAGATCGTCCGACGTGGTTCCTCTTGACCACCTTATGTAGCTACCCGTTGGCTGGCATCTGCTTCAAGGAGTGGTCATGGTCTTTACTTGGGAGAGTGGCATTGTGAGTCCTATGCCGTTACGCGTGTCCGTGGCGTGGGACCCCCTTCGAGTTTCACGCCTTTCCCTCACCGTATTGTCGCATTTTCTTTATCCTCCTTCATCTCTTGGCTATAATCAACCTCTCATAGAAGCAGGCCTCGTCAAGAGACAATCGGTTCAGGCCTAGAAACTAGGAGCCGACTCAGAGGTTCACGCGATAGTGAGGATGTCAGATGATCAAAGCGCTCCTCGTCGAAGACAATGACGCCGACGCTCAACTCACGCAGGATCTTCTTTCTGAATGGAGCATTGAGGAGTTCCAGATTACCCGTACGAAAACCTTGGGAGAAGGACTCGCGCTTCTGAGCCGTGAGCGATTTGATGCCGTGCTCTTGGACCTGTCTCTCCCGGACGCGTTCGGTCTCCCGACCGTCAGACAGGTCCATGCCACCAGTCCGACGATCCCCGTTGTGGTCCTAAGCGGCGTGAGCGACCAAAGTCTGGCTCTTCAAGCGGTTCAACAGGGAGCGCAGGATTACCTCGTCAAAGGTCAAGGTCATCCCGAGCTGCTAGCTCGTGCCGTCCGCTATGCCATTGAGCGGAAACGCTTTGAAGAACACCTGACCTACCTCGCACAGTACGATCAGTTGACCGGGTTGGTGAATCGTAGCCTCTTTCGTGATCGGCTGGTTCAAGCCATGGCTCGAAGCAAGCGTATGCATCAACTGATTGGTCTCATGCTCCTCGATCTTGATCGATTCAAAGCGGTGAATGATACCTTCGGCCACGACGTGGGTGATGAACTACTCAAGGCCGTATCTGAGCGACTCAAGACCTGTGTGAGGGAAGTCGATACTGTGGCCCGGATGGGCGGGGACGAGTTTACGATTATTCTAGAAGGGATCGCTTCAGAACAGAGTATCCTCGTGGTGGCAAAACGCATCATAGAATCGATTGCCACGCCGTTCGAGTTAAAGGGTCACCACATCTCTGTCGGTATCAGCATCGGAATTACGATTTACCCTCACGACGATCATTCCCTCGACGAATTACTGAAGCATGCCGACACGGCTATGTACAGAGCGAAACAGCAAGGCGGCAGCGCGTTACATCTTCACGAAGCCGCTGGAACTCATTCGGCCAATCTCCTTCCCTAGGAGCCTGTCCGATATTGACCTTTCTACTGCGGCGAACGATCTACGACCATGTGCGTCGTTCGCGGCCCGAAAAAATCCTCAACGTATTCCCGCGAATATGCCTCCGGTTTTTCCGGGCCTGCGGCCTTGCATCTGGCCGCACCTCCTTCGTCTCGTCACGAAGGCAATGTCGGACAGGCTCCTAACGATCACGCATTACCGACGTTGCGGAATCTAGACGGGAGAGGCATTCTGCCTCCTCCCCAATCTGGCCATCCATCCGCCAGACACAGATTTTCAGATTGCTGGCGTCATCAATATCCAGGCTCATCATCGGCCGATGTCACCTAACGGCTGATCCGTCACGATCAAGGTCCCGCGCGGATTTGGGGCAAGTATATTTGATGTGTCGAGCGCTTCCCGGCCAGGAGTAGGGTGGCAGTCGGGAGTCATTACCATCCCCCAGTGCAGATTCTCGCTGCACGTATTATCGACGAGGAGCGCTTCTGCGTAATGAAAGAGGAGGATCCCGCTGAGCATATTCTCCCGACACAGGTTCCTGACGAGTTCCGGATGGCTCCCAGTATCCCGCACCGCAATACCGAAATGGTGGTTGCCCCTACAGACATTATCGGCAATCCTCGGTTGTGCCCCGGCAAACACAAAAATCCCTGACTCTCGGTTGCCACAGACTTCGTTCTCGACAAATGTCGGCCGCGATCGTGGGCCATAAATCACTACGCCGGACAGAATACCCTCCATGGCACGACACTGTGTCACAGCACAAGAGGAATCGAGCAGGTTCATCGCTGAATTCTGATCGCTTCCGACGTATCGAAACGTGATGCCAGAGATGCGACCGCTTGGAACCTGCTGGAGATAGAGGGGCCCACCGCGACGGGAGAAAATCTGTACCTCGTCTCGACCGGCCCCCACCAAATGAATCGGCCGCCCCGTAATAAAGACTTTGTCCTCATAGATCCCGGGACGAACGAAGACCTGGTCATGCTCTCCCGCATCGAGTAGCGCCGCACTGGGCCGCGGGTACGAGTCGCTGTTCTTCGCGTCGACGATCAAGGTTTTTCCGCCGAGTGGATTCGGCGGAGGATCAGTCATCATGTCCAACTCCCTTCACCGCTCCTCATTTCTCTCTCACCGTCGTCGTTCTATTCCAAAGGCTCTGATCTAAGCGACCGGACGGCATTATTTCGACCACAAGCACGCAAGTCAAGTTCTCCACAAATCATTTACTGAAGCCACTTTGCTGGAGGTTGGTTCCATTCTGTCAAGCGAGTAGGCTCACGCACAGATCGTACAAATCTGTCGCTCTAGTTGAGGTAGTCACTCGGCAACTCCTGACATCGAATGAAGCCAAGCTCCTGGATTCTCTTCGGTTTTAGCCATGGCGGATAGTTGCATGGTGGCACGGCGATTGCGACATCACGACAGGAGGGTGCCGAGATCTTGCCGAGCAGTACGGAGGCATTATGAAGAAGATACTGATGATCGTGTTCCCAGGAATGATTGCAGTGCTGTTTTCTCTCAATCTCGCCGTCGCCGTCCCCTCCAACATGCAGGATTCGTCTCGACACCTGTATGATCGAGTGATGGAGGAATTCAAGCATAGGGATTACGAGGCCGCGCTGGCTGGTTTTCGGTTCTTTCTCGAACTCCACGGGCACTCTTCGCTAGCAGCCAACGCGCAATACTGGGTGGGAGAATGTCAGTATCGATTAGGGCGCTACAAGGAGGCATTGAAATCCTTCTACCACGTTGTGTCCTATTACCCACTCAGTCCGAAGCTTGCTGCCTCCACCTTGAAGATTGGGCAAACCTATACAAGGCTCAAGGATCACGAGAAAGCTCGTATGATGTACGAGCGAGTGGTTGATCAATATCCTGAAAGCGCTGAAGCGGAATTGGCACGGAAAGCCCTCGACGCCGCGCCGATGCGCGAGGAGGAACCGACTCCTCAACTGACCGGTAGCAGTTCTTCCGACTAGTTTCACCTCAAGACAGGCAGAGAATGTGTCAGCAATTACGCAGGAGCAGTCACTCGCCATCCTCGACGCCAAGCAGCTGAGCCAATTGAGGCACCGTATAAGATGTGTGGGGATTCAAGGTGGTCAACGTGATACCAGCTGCTTGTAGGACAGACTGGACCTCTCGTCTCCGAGTGAGTTCGTGTGGCTGAGGGGGAACACCCTCCTCAAGCAACACAACCTGCTCCGCAGCCTTCGTTCCTGGGTGGACCAACACAAAGTCGAGTTGCTTCAGCGCGATCTGTCTCAACACCTGCGACCGAGCCTTTCCTTCCGCCTCGACGCTGACAAGAGACCAGAGCGGAACCCTCGCAAAGACAAGATAATGGTCTTCTACGGCCAAACGTATCAGATTGTAGAGCAAGAGTTCAGCGTCGGTCAGCAGAGGCTGGGGACGCAGCGTGACGTTAGGAGGAAGGACAAAGGTCTCTTTTTTGATTGGCACGGTGGTTGACGAGACCCTCAACCGCCAAACCAGGAAAGCCAGGAACGCGATGGCAAAGCCAATGAATACGTTCTCCATCGTGCAACTATCGCCTAGGAAGGGATCCACGCCAGCGGGGTCCGCTTGGGACAATTGTGCCGAGGAGTACAGGATGGTTCGCGCCCGTCACAGACGGGATGTTGCCACACTGTCCAGTCACGGTTTGATAAGCCAAGAGGGCAAAGGCCACCGCCTCAAACACCTTACTGTCCCACCCCAGGGCTTCAAATGTGGTGACCGGAACCGGGGCGAAGACCGTTGCGAGATGGCTCATGATCGCACGATTTCGAACTCCACCACCACCCACCACCACTTCATCGATCTCACCGCTGATCCACCGTCGCGAGGTTCCCACCGCTTTGGCCGTCCACATACTGCAAGTCGCCAACAGGTCCTCGATCGAAAGGCTGCGTTGCTGCTGGATCGCGATCAGCTCCTCGATGAGATCGGGACCGAATGCTTCTCGCCCGGTCGATTTGGGCGGCCGCTTGGATAGAAAGGGATGGGCGAGCAGCTTGCCCAACAGTCGTGAATCGACCCGCCCTTTCAATGCCAGCTTTCCATCACGATCCATCGACAACCGCCCGTCGGTCACACGCACCATAAGACTATCCAGCACCATATTGGCCGGCCCCGTATCGAATGCTTGCACCCCGCTGAGGTGCCCCCCTTTCGGCACATACGTCACGTTGCTGATGCCTCCGAGATTCACCACCAACCTTGCATGACGCGCATGCTTCAGAAGCAGCGCATGTGCTGTCGGTGTCAGTGGAGCCCCTTGGCCGCCTGCGGCGATGTCACGCGAACGGAAATTGGCGACAGTGGTAATCCCCGTTCGTTCGGCAATTACGGCTGGCTCGGCGATCTGGAGGGTAGAACGAATGGCGCCGACTCCCGGCGCATGGATACCATGCGGAAGATGGTGCACGGTTTGGCCATGAGAGCCGATCAATGCCACATTACTCGGTTGAAGGTTCGCCTGCCGAATCACGAGCAGCGCCGCGTTTGCAAACCATTCACCGAGCAGCGCATTGAGGTGACACACATCTGCGACCGTCCCTGAAACTGACGCGGAGAGAATGCGTTGCCGTAACGAGCGTGGATAGGCCAGTGTGTATGCCGCCAGCGTCCGCGCCTTCAGCGAGCGGTCTCGCCCTGTAATGTCCACGAGTGCCGCATCGACGCCATCGCCGGATGTTCCAGACATGAGTCCCACGATGTACATCCTCCGATCCCTCCAGTGATCGCTTCGCAAGAGCTGTAGGACCGCTACGCTAATGGAACAATCCTGTGGGGTCAAGCAGGGAAACATCGCCATCAAACTCCAGCAAGAAATGCAGATCGTTGCGTTGACAACAAGGGGACCCAATGTTACCGTCCTCGCCCATGCTGAATCTCCGACTGGTGCATCTGCTCTGGGCAGTCCTCATCAGCTACGGTTTGCTCGCCGCACCTCTGGCCCATGCCGCCTCTCCTCCCGAGCCCCTCAATATTGTGGTCACGATTCCTGTCTTGAAGGACCTTACCGAACAAGTTGGCGGATCCCACGTACGGGTCACCTCCCTACTGACCGGCTATGAAAACGAACATACCTATTCCCCCAAACCGAGCGATCTCGTCGCCGTCCGGAAAGCCCGGCTGCTGTTCGAAGTCGGTATAGGCCTTGAAGTCTGGGTCTCCTCGTTGGTGAAGAATGCGGGCAGCGCATCACTCCGAGTCGTCACCACCTCCAAAGGCATTGCACTTCTTCGCGATAGGCCAGACCATCACGGCGCGGCTCATGCCGGCGAAGGGGACGAACGAGGGAATCCTCACGTATGGCTGGACCCTGAGAATGCAATGACTATGATGCGGCACATCACGGAAGCGCTCATTCAGGTAGACCCGGCTCATGCGACGGAGTACCGAACCAATCAGGCCTCCTATCTTCGGAAGCTGGACCAGCTTCGAGGAGAACTGAGTGAGCGGGTCACACGCGTGACCGACCGGCGATTTATCGCTCATCATCCGGCCTGGCCGTACTTCGCAAGGCGCTTTGGCTTTCAGATTGTCGGAACGATCCAACCCCAACCCGGCAGCGAACCATCGGCGCTCCACCTTCACGAACTTATAGCGAAGATCAAAAAAGACCGGATCAAAGTCGTGGTCTCGGAAATTCAGCTGAGCCAAAAGATTCCCGAGCTATTGGCCAAAGAGACCGGCGCGCGCGTGGTGGTGCTCACCACTCTCCCGGGAGGCCTCCCGCACACAGAAACCTATCTCGACATGCTCCGTTATAATGTGCTCCAATTGGTCAACGCGCTAGACGAGGCCTAGCGGGTGTTAGGCATGGGTTTCAGCGGCTTGGACTGAGAGGAGTCCTCACCGACGTGGTAAGTCAGTCGCCCCCGATCATTCACTTCGACCATGCCACCTTCGGGTTCCCTGGGGTCATTGCACTTGAGGATATCTCGCTCGAGATTCAATCCGGCGAGTTTGTGGGGGTGATCGGCCCCAACGGGTCCGGAAAGACGACTCTCTGCCGCGCGGTCCTCGGTTTGATTGCCCCACTAAAAGGCCACCTCAGAATTTTCGATTGTGCCTGTGATGAGCTACGCTGCCACCACCGGGCCAAGATCGGCTATCTGCCTCAGAAGGGAGTCGTTGATCGCAACTTTCCCGTCACGGTACTGGAAACCGTCATGATGGGACGGTACGGCGCATTGGGTCTGTTCACGCGGCCATCAGGAAAAGATCGCAACATCGCGTTGGCCGCCCTGGCTCATGTGGGGATGGAGGGGCATCGAGACAGCGCACTGGGTTACCTCTCTGGAGGACAGCAACAGCGGGTATTCATCGCCAGAGCGTTAGCCCAGCAACCACAAGTATTGTTGCTCGACGAGCCGACGACTGGCCTGGATATCACGACACAGCACAGCGTCGTCGAGTTGGTGCAGCATCTGCACGAAGAGTTAGGCTTGACTGTCCTCTTGATCACCCATGACATCAATATGATCCGTTCCCGGGTGGACCGGCTCGTCCTTCTCAAGACCCGCCTCTACGCCGCAGGGCCACCTGCCGATGTCCTGAAACCAGAAATCCTCAGCCAGGTCTATGGAAAAGACCTGGTCATCACGGATCGGGACACCATCATCGTCGAGGACTACCACCACCATCATTGATCATTCGATACGATGCTTGAACTATTCACGTACGATTTCATGCAACGCTCGCTTCTGGCTGCGGCGTTGGTTGGCGCCTTATGCTCGACGATCGGAGTCTTTGTCGTCCTACGCGGGCTGGCGTTCGTGGGAGCCGGCACGGCGCATGCGGCGTTTGCAGGAGTCGCGCTAGGCTTTTTAATGGGCTGGCCACCGCTTCTCATGGCCATGCTCTTTGGCCTCGCCACAGTCTGGATCACGGGATGGGTGGAAGAAAAAGGCCGGATGAAACTCGATGTCTCCATCGGGATTCTCTATACCGCCACCATGGCCCTGGCCATTCTTTTCATCGGCCTGATGAAGACCTATAACGCCGAGGTCTATGGCTACCTTTTCGGGAGCGTACTCGCTGTGACCAGCGAAGAGCTGCGCACGATTGCGGGACTCAGCATCGTCGTTATTGGTTCGATCGTTCTCTTTTCGAAGGAACTGTACTTCATAGCATTCGATCAAGAAATGGCCGAAGCCTCCGGGGTACCAGCCCGGCGCATATTTTTCCTCTTGCTGACACTGGTCGCGCTTACGGTAGTGGTGTCACTCAAAACCGTCGGGGCGATCCTCGTCTTTGCGATGATCCTGATTCCGGCTTCCACCGCCTACCAATTGACCCATAGCCTCTCGACCCTGACCTGGTATTCAGTCCTCATCGGAGTCACCTGTTCAGTCGGGGGAGTACTCATCTCCTCGTACTGGGATATTCCATCCGGTCCTGCCATTGTGTTGCTCGCCACACTGCTGTTTTTTGTGGCAGTCCTATTTTCTCCCAAGAGACAACGGCGGGCTTTCGCCGTCAATTGATTTCGGCTCCGTGTCACGTTGTGCCATCTGAGTCCTCATCCATTCTTATGTTGGCTTACTCTCTGTCTGTAGGGCTACAGATACAAAACTGTGTCGGCAACGAATCATTGTTTCACAGCCAGAACTGGATCATGACTGCCCCTCAATCGCCCAGGAAACGTGATGAGCCTATGCTATTTATATTGATTGAGTAGTTCCGTTCATCAGACTAGAATCGACACATCCAATGGAAATCGGGGTACAAAACTTGCGTTACCAGGTCGGAAGTAACGTGTCTCTGTAGCCAATTTACATCATTACATCACGGAGGGGTTATTTATATGGGTGTCCTTATGGCTCGTTGGGGTTTAGTGGGATTCATGGTGATAAGCTCGCTCGTCCTAGGCAGCCAGGCAAGAGCGGAAGACTGGAAGGCGCAAGATGGCGGAATAGAGCCAGGCAAAGTCGTGCTCGGCATGCGTGCAGGATTTGCCCCCTTGACCCAATCGTTGACCGCCAATACCTCAACCGACGTAGGGTCCTTGGTCAATTTCGAAGCAATGTATAGCCTCAATAAGTGGCTTTTAGTCGGGATGATGTTGGAGTGGGAACGCCATAGCGTGAATCGAGAACGGCCCGCCCGGGACTTAGGCCATCAAGACACCATATCGGTGCTGCCGACAGTCGAAGTGCGCCCGGTGCGATTTGGCCCGATCATCCCCTATGCCAACATGAGCTTCGGGGTGAATGTGAATAGTTTCGGTGAAAATACCTCGACTCGCATCTCCCCCAGCAACAATTTCGCCTGGCGACTCGGCTGGGGCGCCGACTACATGCTCACCAAACAGTGGGCGCTGAACACGGAAATGGCCTATAAGCGCAATGACGGACACGCGACGGTGAACGGAAATCTCGACAACGACTGGAATGCCTCGTCCTTCGGCTTTCTCTTCGGTGCCAAACTTTTCTTTTAGGTTCTGAATATCCAGGGAAGAGGTACTGGCGTGGAGCTCTCCGTACTTGGAGGGTTCCACGTCAGACACGAGAGATGGCCGGAAGCAACGGATCTCCGAATCGAAGGGAATCCGTTATTCCTGTCGGCCTTGTTTGGATCGGCTCCACACCATCCCGGTCTGTTCCTTTGAGCTAAAGCCGAGCTTTTCATAAAACTTCGGCATGCGTGTACAGAGCCAGAAGAGTTCGACTTTCTTGAGGCGAGGGTGATCCAAGATGCGCTGGACGATCTCGGTGCCGATCCCTTGGCCCTGGTAGGCCTTATCGACGATCACATCCCAGATGGTCGCTCGGTAGACATAGTCCGTGAGTACCCGTCCAAACCCGATCAGCACGTCACCGTCCCAGGCCGTTACGGCGACATTGGTATGGCGCAACATTTCACGTGCGTCCTCAAGGATCCGTCCTTTGGCCCACGGCGCCTGCTGGTAGAGGCGGACCAGCTTGGCTGGGTTGAGGTCTTTCTTCTCAACGAAGGTGATGGCGGGCTTGAGGCTTGGGGGCATCTTGTACTAGATTATCTCCCAGGGACAGTAACCAAGATCACGCGGAGTGTACGAGGAACATCATGGCAACGCAAGTACGAACCTGTCCTAAGTGCGCGCAGTTGATGTGGCTGAAAGAAGACCAGTACGAACAGCTGGATGAGGAAACCATCCGTGGAAAGTGTCCTCAATGCGGATCGACGGTTCGCTTCAAGCTCGTATCACAAGGCGAAAACGCAGCGGGCCCAAAGATGGGGCATTGAACCGGTAAGGGGTAAGGCGTTAGGGATGAGGGATTTCACCTGACGTTTCACGCCTCACGAGCTTGCTACATCCCCCGTCCTGCGCCATCGAGCTCCGGCTTGTTTCCTGGTAGAATTTTATTCAGAGCGGATCGATACTCGCTTGTGTGCTTCTCATCGAACCGTCCGATGTCGATTTCTTTATCTCGCTGCATGAGTTCCAGTTGATCGAGCACCGAGAGGAGCGGCTGGACGGAGCCGAGTAATCGACCAACCTCAAAGGCTTCCAGCGATTCCACAAACAATTCGTTCAGGCCTTTATAGGAAGTCCCGGCGCTCTGGCTCCGGAACCGAGAGACGATCTCCTCATACTTTTCTATTGCCTCAAACTTGGGCTTCACGCCGGTCGGCACCGCCGACAGATGAATAATCGGCGGCAGTTTGGCCGCGTAGATCTTCAGCTGAGCAACCAATCCACCCATCACATCTAGCACATCGGCAGTCTGCATGAACTCATCCTTCGAGCCGGGATGGCTTACGTCAAGTTGAGGAGCCTGTCAAGGTTTTCTCGCACCGTGAGGAGGTGTGAGACCATCGAGGGCCTGAACTGCCTGCTCCATATCGGGTGGAAAGGGCGTTGTGTACTCGTGAAACTCACCGGTGGAAGGGTGACGAAAGCCCAAAGTCCTCGCATGCAACATGACGCGGGGGATTTCGACGTTCTCTACCGTGCAGACCTTCTTGCCGCCATAGGTTTGATCTCCAAGAATCGGATGCCCCAGGGATGTCAGATGGACGCGAAGCTGGTGAGTCCGGCCTGTACGTGGGTGCAACAACACGTGGGCGGCCAGTTTGCCGAAACGATGGTCGACCTTGTATTCCGTCACGGACTCTTTGGGTCGCGCCGTATGGGCAGAGAATTTCTTCCGTTCCTTCCGATCACGGCCGATCGCCAGCTCGATCAACCCATGTCCCTTTTTCGGCACGCCTGAGATCAGCGCTTCGTAGACTCGCGTGATCGTGTGCTGTTTGAATTGAGCCGAAAGCGCACGATGGGCTTCGTCTGTTTTAGCAATCACCATCACGCCGGATGTATCCTTGTCCAACCGATGAACCAGCCCTGGCCGTTCTTTCCCGCCAATCGTCGATACCGTGCCGCCGGAGGTTTGAAAATGATGGAGGAGAGCGTTTACCAGCGTTCCGGCCCAATGACCCGGCGCAGGATGGACCACCAATCCAGCTGGCTTATTGAGGAGCAGTAACACGTCGTCCTCGTAAAGAATCTCGAGGGGAATCGACTCGCCTTTGAGTTCCAGCGGTTCCGCCTTTGGAATGTCAAAGGCGATCGTGTCGCCAGGCTTGATCTTTTGACTGGGCTTGACGACCTGACCGTTGATTCGCACACGCCCCTGTTCGATCAGTCGTTGCAAGGCTGACCGTGATAATTTGGGCTCACGATTGACCAGAAAGATATCCAGCCGTTTCGGCGCTTCGCCGGCTGTCACCACAAACTCGGTCACCATAGACAAATCGCCTTCACCAGCACGTTCGGACCACGCTACTGTAGCGCGAGGTTCAATTGCAATCGGAGAGGCCTGTCTGGTCACCACGGTCTCCGATCCTATTGCCTCTCCAGCTGATTCAGGCTAACTGACAACCGCGAGGACGGTTCGAAGCTGAACCGGGTCTTCAGTTTCCTTTCGCACATGGGAGTTGGGATTGTCCTTCACTGTGCACATCGAACGAGCACAGTCTGATGGTGCGCATTTCGGGAGCATCGGATCAGCACAGGCGTCGTTCGAAATGCTGGTCTTGTGTGGGTGGTGCGAGAATTAGGCGTGCCCGGTCTTGCGGGTGCGGTCGGCGATCTTTTTACGGAGGCGGGCTTTTTCAAGACTGATTTCGGCTTCTTTGACTTCAGACGGCAAGCCGCCAGCCTTGAGTCGTTGCTCAGCCTTCTCGACTGCGGCTTGGGCGCGGCCCACGTCAATGTCTTCGGCCTTTTCGGCAATCTCAGCCATGATGGTCACTTTGGTTGGTGTGACCTCCGCGTATCCCCAGAGAATCGCCATGTGGTTGGTCAAATCTCCGACGCGATAACGAAGTTCACCGATGCGCAACGTAGAAAGAAAATGACAGTGTCCCGGCAATACGCCGAACTCACCCTCTGAGCCCGGAGCAATAACCTCATCCACCTGCTGGCTCAAGAGCAACTTCTCCGGCGTCACAACCTCTAATAAAATCTTCCCTGCCATGTCTCCTATTTCCTTACTTCCACTCAGGAAGCGGGAGGATCGATGCGTCCTCTACTGCGCGCGTCCAACGAGGGTCTTCCGAGACCGCGCGTTGCGCGAGCAAGGAGGACGCTCGATTCGCCCGCTTCCTATACCTTCACCCCCATCTTTTCCGCCTTCGCAATCACTTCTTCGATGGGGCCGACCATGTAGAACGCCTGTTCTGGGAGATGGTCGTATTTGCCCTCGAGAATTTCCTTGAAGCTTCGCACCGTGTCTTTGAGCTTCACATACTTACCGGGCGAGCCGGTAAAGGCTTCGGCGACGTGGAACGGCTGTGAAAGGAAACGTTGAATCTTCCGTGCACGGGCCACGGCCATCTTGTCGTCTTCAGACAATTCGTCCATGCCGAGAATGGCGATAATATCTTGGAGGTCTTTATACCGCTGTAAGACGGACTGGACTCCGCGGGCCACCTTGTAATGATCTTCGCCGATCACTTGCGGGTCGAGAATACGCGAAGTAGAGTCGAGCGGGTCGACGGCTGGATAGATACCCAGCTCGGCCAGTTGTCGCGACAATACGGTGGTCGCGTCCAAGTGGGCAAAGGCCGTGGCCGGCGCCGGGTCGGTCAAGTCGTCTGCCGGCACATAGACCGCTTGCACCGAGGTGATCGATCCACGCTTGGTCGAGGTAATGCGTTCCTGTAGCTGCCCCATCTCGGTGGAGAGGGTGGGCTGATAACCGACTGCGGACGGCATGCGGCCGAGCAATGCGGACACTTCTGAGCCGGCTTGGGTAAACCGGAAGATATTGTCCACAAAGAGCAGCACGTCCTGGTTCTCTTCGTCGCGAAAATATTCGGCGACGGCCAGTCCGGTCAACGCGACGCGCAGACGCGCGCCAGGTGGCTCGTTCATCTGGCCATAGACCAACGCAGCTTTTGACTTGGTGAAGTCCTTCGGATCGATGACTTTCGATTCCTGCATTTCGTGCCAGAGGTCGTTGCCTTCACGGGTCCGCTCACCGACCCCGGCGAACACCGAGAATCCTCCGTGGTGCAAGGCAATATTGTTGATGAGCTCCATGATGATGACGGTCTTGCCGACACCGGCGCCGCCGAAGAGGCCGACCTTGCCGCCCTTGCTGTAGGGCTCTAGAAGATCGACAACTTTGATGCCGGTTTCGAGGACTTCGGTTTTCGTGTCCTGATCTTCGAGTCTTGGCGCAGGCCTATGAATGGGATACGTCTTCGTCGTCTTGATCGGGCCCATCTCGTCAACCGGTTCTCCCAGTACGTTGATCAGCCGGCCCAATGTCTCGCGGCCGACCGGCACAGAGATCGGCGCCCCCGTGTCTTGCACCTCCATCCCACGCGTAAGACCGTCGGTGGTAGACATGGCGATGGCGCGGACTCGGTTTTCACCGAGGTGCGATGCGACTTCAAGGGTTATGCGAACGGCTGGTGTACCGGCCGCCTTATTTTCTTCCTGAGTCACTTTGAGAGCATTGTAAATATTGGGCAGTTGTCCGGGAGGAAACTCCGCGTCCACCACCGGTCCGATGACCTGAATGACTTTTCCTGTACTCACGGCTCACTCCTTCTTCAACGTGGCGGACTATTTCAGCGCCTCGGCGTCGCCGACGATGTCCATCAATTCTTTTGTAATGGCGCTCTGGCGGGTCTTGTTGTAATGCAACGTCACTTTCTTGATCAGTTGTCCTGCGTTCCGTGTTGCGCCGTCCATCGCCGCCATTCGAGCGCCATGTTCCGCTGCAGCTGATTCAAGCAATATCTGCAAGCTCGGCATGTCTAGATCTCTTCGTTATCAGCCGTAGGTACTTCCAGGCTCTTCGGCGTCCGCTACTTGCCGCCGTATCCCATCTTTTGTTTAAAGGCCGCGATAATTTCTTTTAGCCTCCCGGCGACCTTATCATCGATCTTCCCAATGCTCGCGAGTTCTTTCTTTAGCTCGGGATGATGCTGTTGCACGTAGTGCAGCAAATCGGCTTCAAACTGTTGCACTTTGTCAATCGGGACATCGTCCAGGTATCCGTTGACGCCGGCATAAATCGAGAGCACTTGATCGGCAACCGGCATGGGTTTGTATTGCCCCTGCTTGAGCAACTCCACCATCCGAATACCGCGTGCGAGCTGCATCTGCGTTGCTTTGTCCAGCTCGCTGCCGAATTGTGAGAACGCAGCCATTTCGCGGTACTGCGCGAGGTCGAGTCGAAGGGTACCGGCTACCTGCTTCATCGTTTTGATCTGAGCCGAACCCCCGACGCGGGAGACCGAAAGACCCACATTAATTGCGGGGCGAATACCGGAGTAAAACAAATCGCTGCCCAGATAGATCTGTCCATCGGTGATCGAAATGACGTTGGTCGGAATGTAGGCGGACACGTCACCGGCTTGTGTCTCAATGATCGGCAGTGCGGTCAGGCTTCCTCCCCCAAGCTTGTCGCTGAGCTTGGCCGCACGCTCCAACAACCGGGAGTGCAGATAGAACACGTCTCCCGGGTAGGCTTCGCGGCCCGGAGGACGACGGAGCAAGAGAGACAACTGGCGGTAGGCTACTGCGTGCTTGGAGAGGTCGTCGTAGACGATCAACGCATGTTTGCCGTTATCCCGGAAGTATTCGCCGATGGCTGCACCGGAGAAGGGGGCAAGATACTGCATGGGCGCCGCATCGCTGGCGGTGGCTGCCACCACGATGCTGAAATCCATCGCGTGGTTCTCTTCCAGCGTCTTTACGACGCGCGCCACGGTTGAACGTTTCTGGCCGATGGCGACATAGATACAAAAGACGTTGAGGCCCTTTTGATTAATAATGGTATCGACGGCGATGGCGGTCTTGCCGGTCTGCCGGTCGCCGATGATCAACTCACGCTGTCCGCGACCGATGGGGATCATGGCGTCGATGGCCTTGATGCCCGTTTGCAAGGGTTCGCGCACCGATTGGCGTGTATTCACCCCAGGCGCCACGACTTCAATCCGAGACGAGAGCTTCGATTTGATCGGGCCCTTGCCATCGATGGGTTGGCCGATGGCATTCACCACACGGCCGATGAGGGCTTCGCCGACCGGAATCTCTGCAATACGTCCTGTGCGCTTGACCGGATCGCCTTCCTTGACCCCAACATCATCGCCCATGAGCACAGCGCCCACGTTATCTTCTTCAAGATTCAGCGCGATCCCGTAAAGACCGCCGGGGAATTCGAGCATTTCGCCGGCCATGGCGCCGTCGAGACCATACACCTTGGCAATCCCGTCTCCGACTTGAATGACCGAGCCCGTTTCCTTGACATCGACTTGCTTGTCGAATCCTTTGATTTTCTCTTTGATAATCGAACTGATTTCTTCTGCCTTGATCTGCATGGCTACTCCTTAGTCAACAAACTCTGCATCGCTTGTAACCGCCCCAGCACGGTGCTATCGACCACCGTGTTGCCGAGACGGATCTGCATGCCGGCGAGATAGCGGGCATCCGTGTGATAGGTAACTTCAACTTGGCGCTTGAGCATTTTGCGCAAGCGATTGCTGATTTGATCTTGTTCACCTGGGGGTATGGCTGTTGGCGAGAACACGGTGACTTGCTGGGTGCCTTTCGCCGCGTCGGCAAGTTTCGTAAAGGCCTCGGCGATTTCAGGGAGAAAGCCGACGCGATTTTTCTTCACTAGCTGTTCGAGAAAGGCTTTTCCGACTGGAGGACACCCCAAACGCGAACCGAGTTCTGCAAGGACGGCAAGTTTGTCTTCAGCGCCAAAAGCCGGGGAAGCCACGACATGGCGCAATGCGACCGAATCCTTGATCGCTTGACCCAATCCCGTTAATGCCACACGGGTTTGTTCGATGGTGGAGACGTCGAGCAACTCAAAAAGCGCTTGTGCATAACGTCGCGCCACTGCGGTCTTAATCACTATATGGGTCCATTCGCTCTGGTTTTTGACAACGGGGGAAGCCTTCGTGGCTCGCACGAAAAGCGGCTTGCCAAGTTAGCATTGGCGGATAAGGACTGTCAATACGAAGGTGTGGATGATGGTGAAGAGAGAGTCATTGAATGATGCCCCCGCCGAGGACACGGTCGTTTCGATAGAACACCGCCGATTGGCCTGGGCTCAATGCGCGTTGCGGCTCACCGAAGACAATACGAAGGGTGCCATCTGAACAAGGATGGATGGTTGCAGGTGTGGCTGGTGTGGCATATCGGACCTTGACCTCGACCTCTGTTGATCCAGTCAGAAGTGAGGAATCGAAGAGATTCAGATCTGCGACGGTACACTGACTACGACGCAGTGACTCTTCGGTTCCAAGGATGACAGTATTGGTGAGCGGATGTACTTGCTGTACATAGAGCCTGCGCCCGGCCGCAATCCCGAGGCCTCGTCGTTGGCCAGGTGTATAAAAAGCGATTCCTTCATGGTCGCCTAAATATCGCCCTTCATAATCCAGAAAGGCCCCTGGTTTCTTGGCGGCAGGCGCTTCCTTCTCGATAAAAGTTCGATAATCGCCGTGGCTTACGAAGCAGATTTCCTGACTTTCCTTCAACTCGTCTGCAGGAAGGCCCAAGGACTCAGATTCCTTCCATACGTCCGTCTTCTGCATGCTCCCCACAGGAAAGAGAAGGCGAGGGAGCCAAGACTGACGAAGACGATAGAGGAAATAGCTTTGATCTTTCTTGGAATCGGATGCGCGGTGAAGAGTCGGCGCCTCCTGGGATTCGCCAATGCGAACATAGTGGCCGGTGGCCACAAAATTGAATCCGCGTGCGTCCGCAAGCTCGATGAGACTCCTCAGTTTGACGCGCTCATTGCACCGGACACAGGGATTGGGCGTTGTGCCTTCGAGATAGCCGGCAACGAAGTCTTCGATCACGCCGGCACGAAAGGTTGCTCTGGTGTCGACCACTTCGTGCGGGATCTTCAATGTCTGCGCGACATACCGGGCAATGCCGACCTTGCAGCACCCACGTTCCTCCCAGCGCTTAGAGACTGCAACTGTTTCGTCTTCGTGCTCCCAGACCTGAAGCGTGACGCCATGAACGTCATAACCCTGGCGAACCAGAAGCGCTGCGGCGACAGAGCTATCCACTCCACCGCTCATGCCAAGGAGAACTGTAGGGCGAGACATAAGGCCGCTATTGTACTGAGGAGACGGGAAAAGGGCTAGAGGGCTGTTCCCTCAACCTAATGGGTGGCTGCAACAAGGCTGGGAGCCACGTTGACCGAGAGGGCGCGTTCACCGCTCAAATGCTGAACACCCATGTCACACATGCCATGGAAGCGAGAGCCTTCTTCGATCGCAATGACTGGGGTCCGGATATCGCCAACAAGTACGCCGGGGTTAAGAATGTGAATCTTTTCAATGGCAGTGATGGTGCCGTTGATCTTGCCGCTATTCATAAGTATCCCGGCCGATACAATACCCTCGATCACGGCGTGCTCTCCGACGATTAACGTTCCGGTTGTATGTATCTCGCCCTCGACGTGTCCATCAACTCGGACGGTGCCATCAAAACTTACGACGCCCTTGAAGTCCACGCCCTTCCCCAGGAGCGTAATGTTCTCGCTGCTCTGTTCGGCTTGCTGACTCCGTTCTTTCGATGCCCACATGATCGCCTCCTCACACTCATCCCGCACAGGCACGGCGCCTCGCCACACAACCAACGCGCAGGATAAATACCTAAATATTAATATTTCCCCTAGCCATTGGCTCGCTTAAGGCCAGGGGGCATGATCAGTCCGACTGGATGCAGGGATGAGGCGTCCCGAGGGAGTTCACGCACCCCGTGAGCCATCTCAAGCGCACCGTTGAATAACACGCCATCTTCCATTGAAAGAACCGGCGTCTTGACGCTCCCGTTCATGACGGCCGGGGCCCGGAGTTTGATGCACTCTTTTGCAACGACCTCGCCGGTGATCTTTCCTTTGGAGACGATTGTTCCGGCGGTGATTTTTGCCTGGATGACGGCGTCTTCGCCGATGAGCAGCATGCCATCAGTATGGATCTCTCCGTCGAGATACCCATCGATTCTCACCGTGCCACTATAGGAAATAGTACCCTTGAACTCAACACCCTTTCCCACAAAGGCACTAATGTCCTCGGGCTTGTCGGAAATGGAGCTGGCAGCATCCATGGTCACCTTTTTGCCTTCCTGGTCATTGAGGTTGATCTCTTCTTTTTTTTCCTGTCCCCACATGAACGCGTCTCCTCGAGTCAATGACCCCCACTATTCCGTCGCAGTTAAGATGCTGTTATGGAAGATACTCGATCAGCGTGAGTATGGTCACGAATACGTAGAAGCAACAAGTGTGCCCCTGTCTCTCATGTTATGTACGAGGCGAGAAGTAGAGTGTGAACTAATTTAAAAGTATCTCGAGAATCCCGTCGAGCTCTGGAGGAGAGAAGTAGTGAATGACGATTTTCCCGCCACGCTTTCCTTTTTGGATCATCACTTTAGTACCCAACCGTTTTTGCAATCGTTCTTCAACATCGGACCAGGGTGTTCGCCGTAATTCCTTTGCCCCTCGCTTCTTTCCCGTCAGTGATGATTCTATAAGCTTTTCCGTCCCTCTCACCGAAAGGGCTTTTGAGATCACAAGCTGCGCAACTCTCAGCTGTTCACGCGGGCCAGGAAGGCTGAGAATGACTTTGGCGTGTCCCATGGAGAGCTGATTCGATTCAATCAGCTGCTGGATCTCTGAAGGAAGATTTATTAGACGTGCAACATTAGCGATCGAGGATCGATCACAGCCGACTCGCCGCGCAATTATGTCCTGAGTCAGTCCAAATTCGTTCATCATTCGATGGTAGGCTCGAGCCATTTCCATGGGATTAAGATCGGCTCGCTGAAGATTTTCCACCAGCGCCAGGACGACGGCTTCATCGTCTCCGCAATTGCGAATGACGGCTTGAATCGTTTCTAACCCAGCATCCTTCGCCGCGCGCCACCGCCGTTCACCGGAAATGAGTTCGTATATTCCGTCGCCCTTACGGCGCACTAAAATTGGTTGCAGCAATCCACTTTGCTTCAATGAAGCTGTGAGTTCTGCCAGTTCCTGAGAAGAAAACGCTTGTCTCGGCTGATATCGATTCGGCACAATCGCATCGATCCGCAGATGTTGAACATCCGGCAATTCCGGCATCGACACTGGCTTGGTGGCAGGCAGTAGTGCGTCGAGCCCTCTACCGAGCGCTTTTTTCTCCATGACTCACAAACTCCTTTGCTAATGACAAATAAGCTTGAGATCCTGCAGATGCGACGTTATATAACATGGCAGGGCGTCCGTAGCTTGGGGCCTCCGCCAGTGTCACATTGCGAGGGATCACAGTGTTGTAGACGACCTCTTTGAAGTACTCACGAACTTGTTCAACGACTTGACGCGCCAACGTATTCCGCGCGTCGAACATTGTCAAGACGATCCCTTCCAATTTGAGCTCAGGGTTAAAGGATTGACGAACTCGATCGATGTTTCCGACCAATCGGCTTAATCCTTCCATCGCATAGTATTCACATTGAACCGGGACCAAAATGCTCTGTGCTGCGACGAGGGCATTAATCGTCAGAATGCCCAATGTAGGAGGACAATCGAGAAAGATAATGTCGAATAACGGGTTCACGTCTCGCAAGAAATGCTGAAGCAATTTTTCCCGCTCCTCAATATTCACCAGCTCTACTTCTGCCCCAGACAAGTCAGCATTTGCTGGCAAAAGTGACAAACCGCTTACTTCTGTGACTTTCACAACATCATGAAATTTCACATATTTAATAAGACAGTTATATACAGTAGTCTGTAGGGAACGGGGGTCGATCCCTAGTCCACTTGTAGCGTTCCCTTGCGGATCCATGTCCACAAGCAAGACACGCTTGCCTAGGAGCGCGACACCAGCGGCAAGGTTAACGGCCGTTGTCGTCTTTCCTACGCCACCCTTCTGATTTGCAATCGCTACAATCTTTGCCATAATTTGAATTAATTTAATGGTTCTTCATGTATTCATCGATAATGTTCCACGTGGAACGAATACATATATAATTGATTATATTATTAATTGTCTCTCTCAATCACTGTGACGACTCTCTTGCCAGATCCTTGAGGAAGAATAAGATCTGTTTCGCTCACAAGATGAAACTCTTCTCCGATCTCCTGTTTCTTGATGCTCTCTGTTCGATACAAGACGACTTTCCCTTTTGAAGTCAGCAATGCAGGGAGGTGTTTCCTTATTTCTTCATACTTCAAAGCCCTTACTACGACCATATCAATAGCATCGCTGAGAGGCTGCTTGGTATATTGTTCGATGGTGCCACAAAATGTAGACACGTCCTGAAGCTTTAACAAGCCAATCACTGAGTTGAGAAATGAACACTTTTTCTGAACTGGCTCTACGAGGGTTAGCCGAATGTCAGATCTCATGATTTTAAGAGGAATGCCAGGAAACCCTCCCCCAGATCCCACATCGAGTACCATGCCATTCTTTGGAAAACTTGTCGCGACAAGCCCAACGAGTGAGTCCACAAAATGTTTGTTGATTATTTTCTTAGGGTCGACGATCGCCGTAAGATTGATCGCCTTATTCCACTCAATGAGATGAGCGAGATAGCGCATGAATTGTTCCGCATGGATTTCCCCGACTGTCAGCCCAAGCTCCTTGACGGAACGAATCGTGAATTCGCGCAATTCTAGTTCATGTTCCACGTGGAACAATTACGTGAATCAGCAGATGAGGTCAAGATATTCCGGAGTGGGTAGTAAAGATCTCCGAGCCTACTCGTCTAGGGTAAGACTTGCAGAACACTATCTCGGCTAGATTCTTCCTTGTATTTTTCAAGGGCCACAAGGAGAAGCGAAATGGCTGCTGGTGTGACTCCTGAAATTCTTGATGCTTGACCAATAGAAGCAGGGCGAACCTTTTTAAGCTTTTCACAGACCTCTCGCGAAAAGCCAAGAGTCCCATCGTAATCAAAGGCGATTGGGATGGGTTTCGTTTCAAGTTTTTTGAATCGACCAATCTGTTGAAGCTGGCGCTTGATGTAACCTGAGTACTTGACTTGTAGCTCTACTTCATCAGCGGTTTCAACGTCTTGTAAGATATCAACTCCAAGCGCCTCTAACAAAGTTTTATAGTTTGCTCCCTGGCGCCGCAAAAGTTGGGCTGCGGTGCAGGGCCCAGAGATCTCCTCTATCTGAATCTTAGCCAGGCGTTCACGAAGAGCTTCGGTGAGTTTTGGTCGAAGTTGTTCGAGACGAACGAGCTCTGATTCAATGGCTTTCTGTTTAACCTGAAACCGTGCATAGACCTTGTCACAAATCAACCCAACTTCCCGTCCGGCATCAGTTAATCGAAGATCAGCATTTCCATGGCGCAATAATAGGCGATATTCTGCTCGTGACGTAAACATGCGATAGGGTTCACGCGCGTCTTTCGTAATAAGATCGTCAATGAGTACACCAATATAGGCCTGGGACCGGTCAAGCACCAATGGCAATTTTCCTCGAAGCTTCAGAACCGCATTGATTCCAGCCATAAGGCCCTGAGCCGCTGCCTCTTCATATCCGGATGTTCCATTGATTTGTCCCGCGTGGTATAGACCGTCCAGAAACTTAGACTCCAAAGTCGGGTGCAATTGCCGTGGAGGAAAGTAATCGTACTCAATCGCATAGCCAGGTTTGAGCATGGTGGCCTGCTCTAATCCTGGAATCGTTTTCAGAATCGCGGCCTGCACATCAACCGGTAGGCTGGTTGAAATACCGTTAGGATAGAACTCACGGCTCTCCAATCCTTCCGGCTCGACGAAGATCTGATGACGTTCTTTGTCTGCAAAGCGTACGACTTTATCTTCGATCGACGGACAGTACCTCGGTCCCACCGATTCAATGATGCCGCTATAGAGTGGCGATCGGTCCAGATTGCGCCGGATCAACTCATGCGTCGCACGATTGGTATGGGTCAAATGACAGGGGAGTTGGCGGTTCTCAATCCGGTCGGTCCGATACGAAAAAGGCGGCGGTGGATCATCTCCCGGCTGAGGTACCATCACAGAAAAGTCAATGGTCGTTCCATCCAAGCGAGGAGGCGTGCCGGTTTTGAGCCGGCCCACTTCGAACCCCAGGTCTCGCATGCAGTCGGACAGGTGCTCGGCGGATGCCTCTCCGGCTCGTCCTGCAGGAAAATGACTCAAACCGATATGGATAAGTCCCTTAAGGAATGTACCTGATGTCAGAATAACGGCCTTTGCCTGAATGTGATCGCCGCTGTCTGTCACCACGCCTGTAATCGCGCCGGCATGCGTCAGTAAGCGATCGACCATTCCCTCGCCAATCGTCAGCCCTTCCTGCAGGCGCACCGTTCGTTGCATGGCCTCCCGATACAGCTTTTTGTCGCATTGGACGCGGAGGGCTCGCACCGCCGGGCCTTTACTTGTGTTGATGAAGCGGAACTGGATGCCGGCTTGATCCGTATTCCGCGCCATCTCCCCACCCAGCGCATCGATTTCTTTTACCAGATGTCCCTTGGCAATTCCCCCGACTGCCGGATTACATGACATGTGCGCAATCCGGTCGTGATCCATAGTGAGCAGCAACGTTCGCGCACCCATACGCGAAGCGGCCAAGGCGGCCTCACAGCCGGCATGACCGCCACCCACCACAATGACATCCACTGCCTGTCCCACGCCCAACCTCTTCTACTTGCCGATACAGAATTCTGAAAAGATTCGACCAAGGATCTCGTCCGTCGTAATGGCGCCCGTTATTTCACCGAGTGCGTCGGCTGCGGCGCGTACATCGATCGAGACAAGCTCCCCCGCCGCCCCCCACTGCACGGACTCAAGGGCCTGGCCCAGGGATTCGCCAGCCCGGCGCAACGCATCACGGTGTCGCACGTTCGTGACCGCGACACCATCCGCTGCCTCAAATTCCTCTGACATCAGCTGAGCGCGAATGGCAGACTTCACCGTTTCAACCCCCCAACCCGTTTTTGCTGAAATACTGTATGAAGAGTGGCCCACAAGCGCGGCATCCGACTCGGCCTCATCAGCCAAATCAGCCTTGTTCAGCAGCACCACATGCTTGCGATCCCTGACCACACTTAACAGTTTCCGATCATCGCTCGTGAGGGGCACACTCCTATCCACTACCACCAGTAAGAGGTCCGCTTCGGCCTGTGCGACACGCGTCCGTTTGATCCCTTCCTGTTCGACAATATCGTCTGTTTCCCGCACTCCTGCTGTATCAACCAAACGAACCGTCACCCCGTCAAGATCAATGGACTCCTCGATCACATCCCTCGTCGTGCCCGGAATGGCCGTGACAATCGCCCGCTCTTCCCTCAGAAGACGGTTCAACACACTGGACTTGCCAACGTTCGGGCGCCCAAGGATCACGACCTGTGCCCCTTCCCGTAAGATTCGCCCCTCCCGCGCTGTCGCTTCCAATTTCTGAACCACCGCGCAGGCCTCTCTCACAATACGAATCAGTTCATCGCGTTGAAGAAAGGAGATATCTTCGTCCACAAAATCGATCCCTGCCTCCACATGGGCCAGTACCGTCAGAAGCGAGGTCCGAGCCTGTTCCACCTCGCGCGAGAGGTCACCCCGAAGATGGCGTTGCGCAATGCTCAATCCAATGGAGGATGTGGCCCTGATGGTATCGAGCACGGCTTCCGCCTGGGAGAGATCTAGGCGTCCGTTGAGAAAGGCCCGCTTCGTAAACTCTCCCGGCTCCGCCATCCTCGCACCAGATTCAACACATACCGTGCACACCATCTCGAGCACCAACGCCCCTCCATGAGACTGAATCTCCACCACGTCCTCTGCCGTAAACGACCGCGGAGCCTTCATGTAGACCACGAGTGCCTCATCGAGCAGGTCCGATCCAGACGGGCGTTGATGAACGACTCTCGCCTCTCTCCGCTTATCCGATGCGGGAATCACAAGATCTGCAAGATGGAGCGTATGTGAAGAAATCGATGAGAGGGGACGGCCAGACCGTAAACACACAACCCGAGAAGCGACGACAAGTGCCTGAGGACCACTCAGACGAACGATCCCAATGCCGCCCTCGCCTTTGGGGGTGGCAATGGCACAAATCGTGTCTTCGAGTCCTCCATACATGACGACTCTTTCACTACGGGAGCATAACTGCGAAGCGCCTATGCGCTCGTGCTGCCGCTCTGCTCAGCACCCATCGAGGCGAGGGCTTTGTCGTGCAACAGAAAGCGATCCGTCACCAATTGTTGAGTGATGGTCAGAACATTGTTCGTCAGCCAGTACAGCACGAGGCCCGCAGGAAAATTTACGAACAGGAATGTTAAACCGATCGGGAGCACCAACATGATCTTTGCCTGTGCCGGATCCATTGTAGTGGGCGTGATCTTCTGTTGAATAAACATCGACGCCCCCATGATAACCGGCAGCACATAGTAGGGGTCCTGCAACGACAAATCGGTCACCCAGAGCATGAAAGGGGCCTGGCGCAAATCGATCGTCATGTAGAGGACATTGAACAGGGCTATGAAGACCGGCATCTGCAAGAACATCGGGAGAAAGCCGCCCAGTGGATTCACTTTCCGATCGCGGTACAGCTTCATCAACTCCTTGTTCAGACGATCGCGATCGCCCTTGTACTTCTCCTGGACTTCTTTGATCTTGGGTTGGATCAGCCGCATCATTTTCATCGACTTGTAGCTCTTGTATTGCAACGGCACAAATAACAATTTGATCCCCATCGTCAAGAGGATGATGGTGACCCCATAGTTAGGGACATACTCGTGGATGAACCGCAGAACATAAAAGATCGGTTTGGCGACTGACTTCACAATAGTCCAACTGCCGTAGATGAACCATCCGAAATCGATCATATCTTCCAGGCCGACGTTTAACGAGCGGAGCGTGTCGTATTCTTTTGGGCCCGCATACAGCTGAAGCGCAACCGAGGATGCGACTCCTGACGCAGCCATCCGCAGCCCAGCCGACACGATTTTTTCGCCCTCCGTCTTGGCAAGAGCGGCCGCACCTGCCTTCGGGATCAACACCGAAAGAAAGTACTTATCCTGCAATGCGACCCACTGAACCGCCCCCGTCCGTTCAAGTTCCTTCTCTGGCGTCTCTTTTTCAATTTTGTCGTCAACCCGCGAAGCCGATCCGATCAGACCGATGAACCCATCGCCCCATTCGACGATACCGAAATTCGTCCCTAACCCGATATCATAGGACTCAGTCACTCCCTCAACGGAGAACGACATGTCTACCAGATAACTATCGTGATGAAATGTCAGTCGTTTCTCCACACTGAGATGGGTAGCTGAATCGTGAAACTGCATCGTGACATGCCCGACAGGATGAGCGGCATCGAGCTTTGTAAAGTCTTTCTCAATACTATAGAGGCCTTCTCGAATGACCTTGTCGATATCGGCATTCGCCACCGTAATCGAGAGTGGGCCTTTGAACTTTCCCCCTTGATAGACGAGTTGTACCGGCTTCGCTTCGGGAGGGCCTGAATGGTATCGCTTCAGCTCCCAACTTCGAATCACCCCGCCGCGATTCGACAATTCGACCCGAACCAAATCCGTCTCAACCGACACCGCCTGTTCCACGATTGGTAGAGCACTACCCGACGCAGGAGCGCCAGACTTTTGACTTGATTGATTTGGGCCGCTCAGACTGGTCGGTCCGCTGTCCTTGCCTCTCAGGGACTCGAACGTTGGGCCTTGTTCCGAGGAGGAGGGGGCTGGGACAGCGCCGTCCTGAACAGGAGGGGGCTCAGGAAGCCACCCCATCTGCTTGAGGAGCAAGTCAAATCCCAGGATGATCGCTAACGACAGAACGAGAAATACGACAATACGTTTGTCCATAAATCAACCGCTACCACGATGTGAACAATTGTGCCCTTACTACGCCACGGAATCCATTCATCTAGGAGGAAAATAGGTACTTATTCAAGCAGGTGGCAGATCACAAGCTTGCGTCCATTGAGTACCCACCACCGACCGATCGCGGCCCTCGCATAGTCAGAACAGATCGCCTCAGTAGGGCGGGTTGGTCTGAGGAGGGACGAGATCCAATAGGGTAACCGGAAAACAAAGGCAGACACCACTGACGCACGCTAGTCCTCATACATACGAAGCAGTTGTTGTCGCTGCAGCGCTGATACCCACACCTTTTTCAGAACGGCAAAGGGCTGCGAAATCGAATCCCGCTTGGGGAAGACCACCAGATCGTGTCCGGGGAGCAATTGACCACGCAGTTGACGCGTAAGTTCCCGAAACAGGCGTTTAACCCGATTTCGGCTGACGGCTCCCCCGAATCGCTTCCCTACCACAATACCGACCCGGCTGCCATTCATGTCAGTCCGGCAAATCACGACATTAAACAGGGCGGTCGAGATACGATGACCATGCTGCTTGGCATACTCGATATCGCGGCTACGTTTCAGGAACAGATTCCCGCCACCTCCACCCTGCGACATCGCCATCATCCTGGGAAAGGGCCAGCTTGCACAGGACTTCCTCTTCGAACCGGGATCTCCAGGCTCGGCCGTGGCCACGCACCGTCATCCTGTGAAGGGGACTACCTTGTCCGGGGCACATAACGGAGGGCAAAGATTCCTTCGTGCAGCCTTAGTCGGCGTTGCTCAATCTACACCGCTAAGCGGGCTCGCCCCTTGGCACGACGACGAGCCAATACCTTCCGGCCATTCTTTGTGCTCATCCGTTTACGGAATCCATGTTCACGCTTTTTCTTGAGGTTCGATGGTTGCTGAGATGTAAACGACATGCGATCGCTCCTTGCCTAAGAAGACTCACAAATGATCAAGGCATTATAGGGAGGGGCTGATACCCTGTCAAACTGCGCGATATCCATCATGGAGCGATCATCTTGCATCACAGGTCATCATGAGGTCCACCCCTCTCACCGTATACCGAACACGTTCGCCAGCGTAGGAAGACCGTTATTTGGTTTATCTCGTTGTTTGGTTAAACAAGACCAACCAGATGAACCAGACAAACCAGATAGACCAGGCTTGTCTCAGACATGCGGCCATCGATTTCACACAAGCCGCCATTATGTTTCTGTAGCCTGGAAGACCCCCAGGGCATCATTGCTAACCCATTGATAACTCTTTCGCATTGAGGCGCTTTTGTCGCTGACAGGCTAGATCGCCTCAGGATTTCGTGAACCCCTCGCACTCTCACATCCCTATACTGTTGTAACATCGTTGCTTTCTCCCAGCCCTTGGTGCGCCGTTCCTGGCATTGCCCTTGCGCATCAGCCAGTATCTTCAATTCAATATCTTAAGTGGAACGGTGCCAATGTATGGGCGCGAGATGCTGGGCCAGAGGCGATAAGCAGTTAGATGGAATGTTTTCGCTCTCCCTCGTCGGTTTCGTATGTGATGTTGCGACGAACTGTCATGAGTATTGGGAAGTGAATCATCTTTCACTCATGTACGGTTGGCCATCGACTCAGTACTTGCAAGGTCAAATAGGGAAAACGCTCTGCGTCAAAGGTGAAGTAAGGTAGACTTGCTGTATGTCCAATCATTGTCCACGACTAATACGGGTATTCTTGGGGTGGGGGGCCGTGGCACTAGTCGGCTCCGTCTCCGGCTGCATGGAGGCCGTGCCTCAAGACGTGGTCAAAGCGGTTGAGAATATCGATCGAGACTTGATGACACTACGGGCGGATGAATTCTCGTCCACCGACTATACCCAGTTCTCACACCAGTGGATGGCGCTAAAAGCTCGTGCCCAGGCCGACGAGGATCTCATTCGTTGGCCCTGGGAACCGAACGACTTGGAAGTTGCCCTTCGCCGGCTGCAAGAAGAAGGGTCCCGGACGGTTGCCCGCCTCACGAAGGAGCGTGAATCGCTCCGCCGTTCAGCAGAAAACAAGATTGCTCAGGTTGAAAGTCGATTTCGGATGATGACCTTGCAAGTCAGTGCCATCGATAGTCGCCTTCTGTTGGGACAGAAGCCCGATGAAGTCGATTTACTGATGAAGCAGGCCCGCGCGCTCTATGAACAGGGGCAGTACGATCAGTCTCTCGACGCATCCACCCGAGCTGCTCGGAATCTGACAACGCAATCTGCCGTGCTGAGCAGCGAATTGGGGCGGTACGCCGATCGAAATCGAATCAGCCGGTGGCAACAGATGGCCAAAGACACCATCACCTGGTCGCGCACTCATCGAACCTCGGCGATTGTCATCAACAAGGCGGATCGAGTGTTGACCCTCTACAGAAACGGACAAAAAGTATTATCGTACCCCGTCCGGCTCGGGTCCAATGGTATTCGAGAGAAGAGGTACCAGGAAGACGGCGCCACTCCGGAAGGCCGATATCGGATCAGCAGCAAGGGGGGGCAGGGGCAGACCCAGTCTTACCGGACTTTGGTCCTCGACTATCCCAACGAAGAGGATCGACAACGGTACGAGATCGAGCGAAAGAATGGGCAAATCTCGGCATCGAGAGCGATCGGGAGTCAAATCGAAATCCATGGGATTGAGAACGAACTGATGGCCCAAGCATTGGGTTGCGTGATGCTGGACAATCCCCAAATGGCCCTTCTCTACAGCCGAGTGTCGAAGGGAACGCCAGTCACCATCGTCGGCGCGCTCCACGAACAGAACTCGGTGGCGATGACCCTAGCGACGCTCGATGATACAAAGGAAGAAACCTAGCAGGCTGCTGAAAAATCCCGCCAGCAGCGTTCTCGCATCGTTCAGATCCTCAACGTACCCCAGAGGGTACGCCTCCGGTCTTCACTCGCTGCGGCCTTGCTGGACGGACTTTTTGAGCAGCCTGCAGTACAGATAATTGATGAGTGACTCTCCGGCAATCGCCGCCCCACTGCTACGACGAACCTTTGTCCAGCGGATTAGCCCCTCGGCTTCAGGACTGCAGAAAGCACTCTCCCCTATCCGCGTCCCCTAGATCTCAGCGTCCCTCTCGATCACGTGCAACTCCGCCTGGGCGATGGCAGAAGGCAGGTCCTGTCTTATCCGTTGAATCCCCCCCGCCACTAATTAGTGAGACCTCATGTTTGTGTTTCTCTCATCCGATATTTACAATATACAGAAGATTTGCCATGACGCTTAAGATCGATCGATCATTTCCTGAGGAACTTCAATCCCTGGTCACTGCGGCGAATGCACGACTCAACGCATCCCATGCCGTCGAACGACTGTGGGCTCTCGACCATCGACTCTGGAAGCAAGATCCCACCGACATCACCAACCGCCTCGGCTGGCTGACCATTATTGAGTACATGAAAGACCGGGCCGAGGATTTGCGAACCTTCGCCACCTCAGCACAAAAGCGCGGCATCCGCGACGTAGTTCTGCTTGGGATGGGTGGCAGCAGCTTAGGGCCGGAAGTATTTCGCGCGACATTTGGACCATCCCGCGGGTTCCCTCGCTTGTGGGTTCTCGATTCCACCGTCCCAGGCTGGGTTCAACAGGTCACGCAGGCCATCGACCCGGCCCGAAGCCTATTCATCCTCGCCAGCAAATCCGGCGGAACGATCGAAGTCATGTCGCTCTTTGCCCACTTTTGGGAACGTGTGCACCAGACCCCGGGCCACCAAGGCGGCGCGCAGTTTCTCGCCATTACCGATCCCGGCACCGGGTTGGAAAAGCTGGCAGCAGAGCATCAGTTCTGGCGCATCTTTACGAACCCACCAGACATCGGCGGACGGTACTCAGTCCTCTCCTATTTTGGATTAGTTCCTGCCGCTCTGATGGGTATCGATATCCCACAATTACTCTCGCGTGCCACCGCCATGGCCCAGGCCTGTCAAATCCAACCCCCTCTTGGAGAAAACCCCGGTGCCGAACTTGGCGCAACGATGGCCTCGCTGGCGCAAGCAGGGCGCAACAAGATCACCGTGATCGCATCACCACAGATCAGCACATTTGGTCTGTGGGCAGAACAACTTCTCGCGGAAAGCACCGGCAAGGAAGGAACCGGCCTCATCCCCGTGGCGAATGAACCGATCGTCTCACCGACCGCCTATGGCACGGACCGACTCTTTGTCTATCTGAGGTTGAAAGGAGATCAGAATCGTCAGCTCGACCGACAGATTGCCGGCCTCGCGCGAAAGGGCCATCCAATCCTGACGCTGACGCTTCAAGACCGATATGATCTCGCAGGGGAGTTTTTCCGGTGGGAAGTTGCCACGGCCATAGCAGGCCACCTCCTGGGGATTCACCCGTTCGATCAACCGAACGTCCAAGAAGGCAAAGACAACACCGCCCGCGTACTGGAAAGCGTCCGGTCAACCGGCCGGTTGCCGAAGCAGGCCACCTCGACCGCTGCACAGGCTGCGGCACGACTCAAGCGGCAGTGTCGGCCTGGTGCCTATGTCGCCATCTTGGCCTATACGACACCTTCTCCCAAGATGGAACTGGCCATTCGCTTGCTACGAAGAGCGCTCCTCTCCCATCACCATGTGACCACGACAGCCGGCTATGGCCCACGCTATCTCCATTCGACAGGCCAACTCCACAAGGGGGGTCCGAAGAGCGGAATATTCTTACAGCTCATCGATCCGATGACTCCTGACCTCAGGATTCCCGGAAAGCCCTTCACCTTTCGCACGCTCGCGCAAGCCCAAGCCGCCGGTGACATACAGGCCCTCCAAGCTCATGAGCAACAGGCGATCGTCTTGCCTTTGGGCAAGAATCCGATCGCGACGATTCGGATGCTGACGAAGTTCCTGGCCTCGCGCGTACCGGCTCGTCGTTTAGCAAAACGGCGCACCAGGAGCGTGCGCGCCCGCAAAAGGTAGCATGCCTGCCGTTCCCGACATCCGGATCCACCGCGACAGCCAAGCATGGGCTCAAGCCGCAGCTGAATTCGTATTGGAAGTGGGCAAAGAGGCCGTCCGCACGAACGGTCGATTCCTCATCGCACTCTCCGGCGGCACGACACCGGAAACCCTCTACAGAGCCCTGACCTCTCCTGCCTTCGCCGATCGCTTCGATTGGTCCAGGACCACCTTTTTTTTCAGCGATGAACGCTGCGTTCCTCCTGATGACCCTCGGAGTAACTACGCCTTAGCCAAGAACGTTCTATTCACTCCTCTGAACATTATGCCCTCGCAGGTCTATCGGATGGCTGGGGAATCCAGTGATCCCCAGGCAGCGGCCTTTGAGTACGAACAGCAGCTGCGTCTTGCGACGAAGACCTCCTTATCGGCCCAGCCGTCCCTTGACCTCGTTCTCTTAGGGCTAGGCGAAGACGGGCACACGGCGTCCCTGTTTCCCGGGGCATCAATTTTACGGGACCGTCAACGCGTGATTGCGGCAACCCAATCTCCGAAAGATCCACCCAACAGAATGACCATGACCCTAGCTGCGATCAACAGGGCGAGTGTGATACTGTTCCTCGTTGCGGGGGCCAGCAAGTCAGGAGTCGTAAGAGCCATACTCGATCCCAGAACCGAGGCTGAACGACAGCTCCCTGCCGCGCTGGTTTCACCGGAGGAAGGCCGCCTCATTTGGTTCCTCGACCGAGCTGCGGCAGCCGAGCTTCCGATACGTTAACAGCGGACGAACGCATGAGGGTAGGATGATTGTTGCCGGAGATATCGGCGGTACGAAAACTCACTTGGCTTTGTTCGATTGGAACAAAGATCGCGTCGATCCTGTCCGATTGGAGACGTTCCAGAGTGCCGATTACACCTCGCTTGAGGACATCCTCACCGAATTCCTCGTTCCACCGAAGCCTCCGTCGCCCATCGACGAATTTGCTACCGAGAAGAGTGACGCTGCCGAGTTGGAAACGGATGCATCAGCGGGAAAACCGCCGAAAATCGACGCGGCTTGTTTCGGCGTCGCCGGCCCCGTCTTTCAGAACCATTCTAAGACGACCAACCTCCCGTGGGTGGTCGATGGTGCGAAGCTGGCGAAACAGTTCGACATACCGAGAGTGAAGCTGCTCAACGATCTCGAAGCCATGGCGCACGGTATTCTGTTGCTCCGACCGGACGAAGTCGAAATCCTCAACGCCGGTGCTCCTCCGGCGCACAAGCAGGCGCTCGCCTTGCTTGCTGCGGGAACCGGACTGGGCGAATCCATCCTCTTCTGGAACGGTTCGCGCTATCAGCCTATGCCGTCTGAAGGCGGTCACGCCGACTTCGCACCGAACAATGACAACGAAATTGAACTGCTACGGCATCTGCGTAGTCACTACCTGCACGTGAGTTACGAACGTGTGTTGTCAGGCCCCGGCCTGCACGCCATCTATGACTATGTCCGCGACAGCAAGAAAAATGAGCCGACGTGGCTCTCGGAACAAATCAAAGCCGGCGACCCGGCGGCGGTGATTGCAGAAGCAGGACTTAAGGGCCAGGCGGACATCGCCAAGCAGGCGCTCGACCTGTTCGCCTCCATCTATGGAGCCGAAGCGGGCAATCTTGCCCTGAAGGCGATGACACTCAACGGTGTGTATCTGGGCGGCGGCATCGCACCGAAGCTGCTGGCCAAACTGAAAGACGGAACCTTCATGAAGGCATTCACCAACAAAGGCCGCTACAAAGGCTTGATGACTTCGATCCCCGTCAAAGTGGTGATGAACGACAAGACGGCGTTGCTCGGAGCTGCGTCTGTCGCCGCAGCCCTCTCCCATACCCCCGAATCATGATGAGCAACCAGGATCTCGACAGCCTGAAGAAGGCCGTGGCCTTAACAGCCGTCGAATTCGTCCGCGATGGGATGATTGTGGGCCTCGGGACCGGCTCAACGGCTAAGCACATGATCATGGCGCTGGGGGAAAAGGTCCGTGCAGGAATGAGACTTCGCGGAGTACCTACATCGAATGAAACAGCCATACTCGCCAGGCAACAAGGAATCGAACTCATCGATGCCGATAATGCCTGGGTGATCGATGTTGCGATCGATGGGGCAGATCAGGTCGACCCTGACTTCAATCTCATCAAGGGCGGCGGCGGCGCGCTCCTGAAGGAAAAGATTGTCGCGGCTTCGGCCAAACAGTTCATCGTCTTGGTCGACCATACCAAACGAGTCCCGGTATTGGGGGGATCCTTTCCCCTCCCGATTGAAGTGGTCCCTTTCGGGTGGGGAAGTACGGCACGAGAAATTGAAGCGCTCACTCGGAGCCGCGTGGTGCTCAGGGAACGGAACGGGTCACCGTTTCACACGGAAACAGGCCATGTGATTCTGGATGTCCATCTCCCACGGATCGACAACCCGCAAGAACTCGAGATCGCCTTGCACCTGATTCCCGGGGTCGTCGAGACCGGCCTCTTTGTCGGACGAACAGACCTGCTCATCGTGGGCACCGACAACGGAGTTGAGACGTACCCCGCGACGAGGACATGACTGAACCGATCAGCAGGCGACAGACGCTACAGACCCTCATTAAGCACGGCCGCTTCCTCCTGGTCATTCCACTCACACCATTCTTCAGCTCGTGGCTCCATCCTTCCTTCTCACAAGCAGCTACCGAACAACCGAAAGGTGAAATTATGAACCAGGCCTCTTCTCCGAACACACTCGATCCATACCGGCTTCCAAGACACGTGGTCCCGATTCGCTACGATCTGCGATTGGAACCGGATCTGACGGCCGCACGCTTTGCCGGACAGGAAACCATCACCCTCACGATCCATCACTCAACCTCTGAAATCATCCTCAACGCGATTGAACTCGACATCACGTCGGCGCAGATTGCAGGAGACTCCGGCTCATCGAAGCAGGCTACGATTGCGTTGGATGCAGCGCTCGAACGTTGCTATCTCACATTCACCCAGCCTCTCTCGCCCGGCACCTGGCGGCTGACCATGACATTTTCCGGTACGCTCAACGATAAGCTTCGCGGGTTCTATCGCAGTACCTACAAAGACGAGCGTGGTGCGACTCACAGCATGGCTGCGACGCAGTTCGAAGCCACCGATGCCCGTCGGGCTTTCCCCTGCTGGGATGAACCGGACTTCAAAGCCGTCTTTGCCACGACGCTGGTCATCGATTCAACACTCATTGCAGTCTCTAACGCCATGATCGCATCCGAAACGCTAGCTGGCGGGAAGAAGATCGTCCGCTTCGCCGATACGATTAAGATGTCCACCTACCTGGTCGCATTCATTGTAGGCCGGATTGAGCCGACCGAACCGGTGATGATCGGCAAGACGCCACTTCGCCTGTGGGCCGTCCCTGGGAAAGGGCGTCTTGCCAGATTTGGCCAAGACATTGCGGCGGCATCGCTCGCCTTTTTTGAAAGCTATTATGGGATCCCCTACCCCGGCGACAAGCTGGACCTACTCGCCATCCCTGACTTTGCTTCCGGAGCCATGGAAAACCTCGGCGCCATTACATACCGTGAAACGGCTTTGCTGGTCGATCGGCAGAGCGCCACGCACGGCGAACTGGAGCGCGTGGCTGACGTGGTCGCGCATGAAAACGCGCACATGTGGTTCGGCGATTTAGTGACCATGTCCTGGTGGAACGGGCTCTGGCTGAATGAGGCCTTCGCCACCTTCATGGAAATGCTGGCCGTAGATGCCTGGAAACCAGAATGGAAACGATGGGACAGCTTCGGCGTCTCGCGCGCTGCGGCCTTTTCAGTAGACGGACTACACAGTACCAGACCGATCGAATACCCGGTGCAGGCCCCCAAGGACGCCGATGCCATGTTTGACGTCCTGACGTATGAAAAAGGTGCATCGGTACTCCGGATGTTAGAGCAGCACATCGGTCCGACGGTCTTCCGCGACGGTGTTCGCGATTACTTGCGCGCGCATGCCTACGGGAACGCAGACACGAAGGATCTCTGGGTTTCGCTGGGGAAAATCGCCAAACAGCCGGTGCCTGAACTCATGGACGGCTGGATCTTCCAGCCAGGGTTTCCGCTTGTGACTGCCAATGTGAGTCCGTCATCCGAACTGACCATCACTCAACAACGGTTCAGCTATCTCAGTAAGACCCAATCCGGCTCGTCACAAGACCAGCGATGGCAGATCCCACTCCAGATGCGAATCACTGCAGGAGGCAAGGCCAAAACCTCACGTCTGTTGCTGACGGAAAAGAACACGACAGTCCCGCTCCCCCACGATTGGGAGTCAGTATTGATCAACGAGGAAGGCCATGGTTTCTACCGCGTGCGCTATGCGCCGGAGTTGCTCGATCGGATACTGAACGCCGGCATCGATCGACTCGCCGCCACCGAGCGGTTCAATCTCATCAACGACGCCTGGGCCACCACCGTCGCAGGCCTCATGCCCCTCACGGACTATCTTGACCTGACAGCCCGATTCACCGCGGAGCGGGACAAGAACGTGTGGGCTGTGCTACTCGAGGCCTTTTCCTTTCTGAACCGGATCATCACCGTGGAGGACCGGCCGGCGCTCGAAGCATTCGTACGCGCTCGGATCGGTCCGGCCGTTTCAGACTTGGGTTGGGCCCCCCGAAGCGGCGAGAGCGAACTGACGAAACAACTACGGGGTGAATTGATCGGCGCACAGGGTAAACTCGGCAATGATCCGGCCATCCAACAACGCGCAGCCGAACAGTACCGGTCGTACTGCGACGACGCGACAGCCGTAGATCCCAATGTCGTGCCCTCGCTCGTCGCCATCCTCGCGCATACGGGTGACGCAACCCGGTACGATGAATTTAACGAACGGCTTCGCACCGCCGCCACACCGCAGGAAGAACGGCGCTATCTCTTCTCGCTCGCGGCATTCCAGCCCAAGGCATTGCTTGAACGCACGCTCGCCCGCACCATCAGCGGAGAAATCCGTACGCAAGACGCGCCGTTTCTCGTCAGCGCCATCCTAGGCAATGTGTATGGCAGAGAATTGGCTTGGGCGTTTGTGAAAGCGAACTGGGAGAAGATGGATCACATGTTCCCCAAACAAGGATTGCGCCGCATGTGTGGTGGGATTGTCAGTCTCGCCACACCTGAACTCGAACGAGACGCACGGGACTTTTTTGCAACGCGCAAGATCGATCTCGGTGGGAAAACGCTGGAACAGTATTTGGAGCAGCTGCGGATAGGGGTAAACATGCGGGGACGGGACGGAGTCGTGCTGCGTCAGTACCTCCAGGCTTTCCGGTAAATGGTCGCGAAAGAAGATAAACAGGGTAGGGAGAGGCCGGTACGACTGTGGCTTATTTGCCGCAAGCCCCCCGAAGGAGGGCTTGTCGTCTAGCCGGAAATGTCGCTACACTATCCTATCTATTGAGTAGGCTGTAGTTGCCACTCAACGCCGATTCACGGGAGTGACGTTCGACCATGTCTACCCCGACATGTCCAAAGTGTGGGACTGCGAAAACGAAATTGGCACCTCGGTCGGGAGTCGCAGACCGACTCCTCGGTACCTTGACCATCTATCCCTTTCGCTGTCAGCTCTGTACCCATCGCTTTACCATCTTCCTTGGCAAACTCAAGACCAATCCTCGCCGGAACTATGACCGAGTCTCGGTTGAGTATCCGGCACATGTTCGCCCCATTCGTGATCCCAGCCAACGTGTCGTCGTCGAGGGGACACTGTCGAATTTGTCTCTTCGGGGGTGTCGCGTGCGCACGAGTCAGCGCATTCCAATGGGATGTCGCGTGATGCTTGAATTTCACCCTGCCGAGTACGATGATCCCATCATGGTTGACGGGGCCATTGTGCGCTCCCGTTGTGCCGAAGGAATCGGGCTTCGCTTTTCCAGTCTGCTCCGATCGGAAGAACGACGTCTCCGCCGTATCCTCGACCTGCGCCTTCCCGATCACGCCATCTAACAGGATGCTGAAAACGTCCACCAGCGGCGTTCTCGCATCGCGCAGAGGCTCAACGTACCGAGGTACGCCTCGCTTCTTTGCTCGCTGTGGCCTTGATTGGATAGGCGCGTCTCGGCGCGCCAGGGTTGGGTGGGTACGAAGTCTGGCCTTTTTGAGCATCCTGAGGCTCTTGGGCCATCGGCGCCATTCTGGAAGATTGCAACGGTGTTTTGTGTCTATCCAAGTTTTTCTGCCCCCTGCTAATGGTGGTTCGCCCCTCGCCCATTTTACTCGTGCCTGAGCACGGCCAACGGCCGTTGGCCGAGAATACGGTAGGTGCTGGCAAAACCCACTATCAGAGTCAGCACCATCGTGAGGAGGAGGCCGGTGCCAAGCACCCGTGGATGAATGCTCCAGGGAAGATCGAATACATACCGCAACACGGTCCATGACAAGATACTTCCGAGGGTCAGCCCGATCAACCCGGCGACGATGCCCAGTAGGACATACTCAATGGCAAAGGCGCGCGCAATCAGGCCACGGGTCGCGCCGAGGGCCTTCAGAATGACCGATTCGTAGAGACGCCGGTAGCGTGTCGCTGCGAGTGCTGCCGCCATCACCAGTCCGCCGGCAGCCACACAAAATAACGCCACCGCCCTGATCGCCAGCGAGAGACGATCGAGCACCCGTGCGAAACCATCGAGTACGTCGCCGATATGAATCGCGCTGACGTTCGGAAATGAGGCGACGACCGCCTGCTGCAACGGCACCTCTTCCTGCGGCGAGACCCGTACCGTCGCCACATAGGTAAACGGCGCTCCTGTAATCGCGCCTGGGGACAAGATCATGTAGAAGTTCGTCGAGAAATTTCCCCACTCGACTTTGCGAATACTGCTCACCGTTGCCGCGACCGTGGCCCCCTGAATATCGAACTCCACGATCGAACCGATGGTGAGACCTAAATGCATGGCAGCGTCTTCTTCCACTGAAACTTGTGGTGTTGAGAAGACCTGCCCAGGCTTCCACCATTCCCCCTTGACCAGCTGATTGTCTTTCGGTAACTGGTCGAGGAAAGTCAGCACATACTCCCGGGTGAAATACCACTGTTTCCCCCGTGCCTCTTTCCCTTCCGTGCGTTTGTCTTCCTTCTCCGTTCCCTCGTCCGCCTTGACGACATGGCCATCGATGGCATGGAGTCGCGATCGCACCAGCGGGGTGAGTTCCGGACGCGCTCGGTCGGCCTGCCGAGAGACCAACGACACGAACTCTTTCGATTGATCAGGCTGAATATCGATGAAGAAAAACGTCGGAGCATCCGCCGGCCGATTCTCCTGTACTTGACGGAGCAACGCCTGTTCTACCAGCGACACCGTGACAATCACCATCACGCCGATGCCGATGGCGACCATGATCCCGGTCGCCTGGCTTCCCGGTCGCACCACATTACCCAGGGCATAGCGAAGGCTCAACACGCGGGGCATCGGCATCCAGGCCAACCCTCGCACAAAGACCCGCGCACAGAGAAAGAGGACCGTGATGGCAACAGACAGTGCACCGAGAAACAGGAAACCGATCGACCACGAACCGGCTTGCCATATCGAGAGTGCGCAGAGCCCGAGGATGATCCCTCCGGCCGTGCCGACATTCCATCGATCGGCGAGCCCCCATCTCACCCACCATCGTGACGGAAGCGTCTCCTGCTCGCCCGTCGACTGTTCCGCATCGCGCCGGAAGATCGCACCCGGATGAATATCTCGAATCTTCAACAGGGGCCACAGAGTAAACAGCAGGGTCGATAACAATCCCAGCAGCGCCCCTTTCATCAAGGGCCAAATCGAGGACCACGACAAGTCTAACGAGACACCTAATTGATCGAGGAGGTCGGACATGAACAGGCCTGCCATGAGGGGAGGCAGCCCGCGTTGGAGTGCAATACCCAGCAACATCCCGGCGAGGCTCCCGACACAGCCCAGGAAGATGGCTTGCACCACATAGGTCGAGACGACCGTGGTCGAATCCGCGCCGACGGCTTTCAAGATCGCAATCGTCCGCAACTTGTCTCGTAAGAACGCATGAATCGAGGTCCCGACCCCCAGTCCACCGATGAACAACGCGGTCAGACCGATCAGCCCGAGATAGCGGGAGAGTTGGTCGAGAAATTGCCTCAACTGTGACTGGGCCGTGCGATAGCTGGATACGCGCGCAGAATCTGCCGACAGCCGGTCTCGGAGCTCGGAGAGGAGCGGGTCCAGAGGCATATCGGAGGGCGTCTTCACGAGATACCGTTCTCGCACCCGGCTTCCGGGCTTGATCAGCTCCGCCGCCTGTAGCCCCTCCTGCGAAATTATCACTCGCGGGCCCAAGATGAAGGCATTGGCCATCCGATCCGGCTCAGTCCGCACGACGCCGGCGATCAGAAAGATCGCATGCCCGATTTTCAATCGATCTCCGATCGAGAGGCCCATTCGAATCAGCAGCGACTCCTGCACCACCGCCCCAAAACAGGAGTGCCCGCCGCAGCTGCGCTTATCAGGGTGGAGCAGGACCTCCGGCGATTGCGCCGGGTCCAGGCGAATCGCACCGTACAGGGGATATGCTGATTCGACTGCTTTGAGTTCGATGATCTGCGTCGACTGGGTCGTAGAGGGTCCTGGAGTTGCGCGTGCGGCCATGGCCACGAGTTCACTCACATGGGTGAAGACCATCTTTCGCGTGCTCAGCGAGTCCAACACCGTCTGTCCCCCGGGACTCAGGGGCCGCGTCAAACGAATTTCAAGATCGCCGCCTAACAGCCCCCGCGCTTCCTTGGTGACGGCGCGCTCCATATTTGTGCCAAAGAGTGAGACCCCCACCAAGGCTCCGACGCCGATCGCGATACAGGCGAAGAAATAGAGAAAGTGCCGCCAGGCTCCCCTGGTTTCACGCCAGGCCATTCTAAATATAAAAGGATTCACAGGGGTGACTCTGCAATCCGATCGTCTGAGTCGGTGAGGCGGTCGGATTCGATGCGGCCGTCGCGCAACTCAATCACGCGCTCCATTGAAGTCGCGAGAGCCCGATCATGCGTGACGAGGACTAAGGTGGTGCCGTAATCGCGATGGAGAGAATGGAGCAGCTGCATCACGTGCTGGCCCGTGGCCGAATCCAAATTGCCGGTCGGTTCGTCTGCCAGCAGAATCGGTGGGTGACAGGCAAAGGCCCTGGCCACCGCCACCCGTTGCTGCTCGCCGCCAGACAGCTGGACGGGATAATGATGTAACCGTTCTCCCAGGCCAACGGTCTGCAACAGATCCGTCGCGCGATCCTGGGCCGTGCGTATCCCCGCCAACTCCAACGGCACCAGAACGTTCTCCAGGGCGGTGAGGGTGGGAATGAGATGGAAGGATTGAAAGATGTAGCCGATCTGATCGCGACGATACCGTGCCAAGGCACTCTCGCGCATCGTCGAGATCTCGACGCCGTTTAACATGATGGAGCCGGATGTCGGGCGATCGAGCCCCGCGATGAGGCCCAGCAGGGTGGACTTCCCGCTTCCGGATGGACCGACGATGGCCACGCGCTGCTTATCGGGAATCTCAAGTGTCAGATCGTCGAGAATCGTGATCTGATGGCCTCCACCGGCCAAACGCATCGTCAGATGAGAAAGCGTAATCATGTCGTCGGTCCGGTTTCCAGAGTATCGTCCACGTCGGGCCTATATTATACTGGATGATGATGCACCGCTCATGGATTCTCACAAAACTATTTTCCTGCCTCTGTTTCTCCTTTGTCCTCCTCTTCGGGTATGAGTGCGGTAGCGCGCTTCCCGCATCGACACCATCGTCGAGCCCCCACAAGACCCAGGTACCAGCTGAACGACCCCGCATCGTCGCCTTCGGCAACAGCCTGACGGCCGGCTTAGGCGTGGCGCCGGATCACTCGTATCCCGCGCACCTGCAGCGGGCGCTGGACGCAGCGGGCTATGCTTATCGAGTCGTGAACGCGGGAGTCAGCGGCGAAACGACCGCCGGCGGACTTCGGAGGGTCTCCTGGGTCCTGAACAGCAGGCCGGTGATCGTCATTCTGGAACTCGGCGGCAACGACGGGCTCCGCGGCCTCAGTCTTCAAGAAACGAAAGCCAACCTCGAACGGATCATTCAACAGCTCCAACAGGCCTCGGTCACCGTCGTGTTAGCGGGAATGAAACTCCCTCCGAACTATGGACAGGACTATACCGCAGGGTTTGAGGCGCTCTACAAGGCCTTAGCGAAGCAATATCGCTTGACGCTGATTCCATTCTTTCTCGATGGGGTGGCAGGCTCTGCATCGCTCAACCAGGCCGATGGCATTCATCCGACAGGAGAGGGCTATCGTCTGATTGTCGAGAGGGTCTTCCAGACGCTTGAGCCATTGCTCGAGCGAAATCGGTGAAGGCGGTTTCGGAAGTATGAAGGGGGCAGGGTGTCCTGCCCCCTTGCTTCAGACTGAAAATGATACGTCGAGAGCTCCACTATTCCGGCATGCCGTGATCGTCGAGCCGCTCTGGCAACAGAGATGGCTTGGTTTTTGACCCTCCCGTGAGCGATGCCGTCGCTTGGTTGCTAGCTGCGGCGGCACCAACAGAGTAGACCATGACACCGCCAGGCGTTGGCCCAACAGTGACCGTCTGTTTGATCAGGTTATCCATCGCATTGATGATGGAGACGGAATTGTCGGTGCCATTGGACACCACGATGTACTTAGCTTCCCCGGCTCCCTGCGTCAACACATCCATACTATGTCCACCCGTCGCGACCAGCACGATCTCCCTGAGGAGGGTGAGGGATGGGACCGCTGCCGTCAACGTCGAAGACTCGAAGGCAAAGAGCCGATCCTTCTTTGTGGCAGCTGCTACGTTTCCGGCCAGGATGTAGAAGCGCTTCCCATCTGGAGAAAATTTGAATGATCCTGGTGAAGTACCGCTCAACTCAGGGATGGTGAAGTCGGTTCGCGGGCTCAGGGCAGTACCAAGATCGATGACCCCGAGTTTTGTTCCCGTTGCGGGAGTGGTATCACCGCGCAACAGGAGAAAGCGACCGTCTGGGCTGATCCCGTAGGCGGTGTAGGGCAAGCCTGCTAAATCGAACGTGTTCGTGATCGCCAATGTGATGGGGTCGATCTCGGCAATTTGCCCGTAGCCTTCTTGAATACTATAGACCTTGCCGGTCAACTTTGACCATCGAATGCCGTGCGGCCGGGAGTTATTCTCTGTGAACGGCGTCGTCAGGAGAGTACCGGACTCGTCATTGCAAGTCGCAGCTATCGTTTCCTTGACCGGGTCACAGAGATCGATTCGCCCGATCATTTGCCACTGGGTAGGAGACCCAGGGTTATTATCGATGACGGCAATTTCACCGCCCGTTTCACTCGAAACAAACGCTAGTTTTGGGATTGCCGCATTGGTTGCTGTCGGTTGCGAGAAGGCCGTCACCTTGTGACCATCGGCGAGAATGCAGACCGTTTTTTCCACGGTCGGTGGGTGGCCGCCGGGACCCAGATGCGAATTATGGAGAACGGTCACTGAGCCGCCTAAGATCGGTCCTCCAACCCTTGCTGCATTGTTACAGTTGATGAGATCATCACCGGGTGTCGTCGTTCCTCCAGCATTGTCCCCATCGTTCATCGACCAGATTACTTCGCCATCGGTCGGATCACGGTAGATGTGGACGGGACGAGTGCCTGTGGCAAGATTGGCTTCGTGAACAGGGGTCGCTCCCGTCAAGGGATCGATCGTGGCCACTTTGTTAGCTGCTCCAAGATTCATAAAGATCCATTCCCCTTCCGAAAACTGCATGTCCCCGAGCGCAACATTTCCAAACTTAGCAGCGTCGATGGTGCCAACGACAGCATTGCCTGAATCCCCCTTCAACGCTACGCTGGATAGCGTCTTGTCGCCCGTGTTGTTGACGAACACCAGCGGGCCTGACAGTCCCGCGCTGGTAGAGGTTTCCGCCGTGGTGTTGTTTGTCGTGCCGCCTCCTGAGCAGGCCACCAGTCCTCCCAGAGAGAGGCTCAGTAGCCCACTGATCATAAGAAAGCTATAGATGCCATTATGTTGCTTGTTGACCATCATGTTTCCTCCATACTCCTAAAAAGTCGTGTTGCTTAAACAACCAATTCTGCCTATGACGCCCCCTCACCCTATCGGGAAAGTTCCGGGGGCGGGAATCATCCTTGTGATCATAGAGCCAGGGAAGGAGGGGCTCGTGGCGAACTGCATGAGAAGTTGAGAGTGAGGGGCTCTCTTTTCTGTTGACACTTAAGGGTGTGAACCACGAGAAATAGGGAGCTATCCGTGGTTGAGGGTGCTCCTTCCCCTGATTCACTTCCCGCACAATGCCAACTGCAATGGCTGGGGGCATGGGCAGTGGTTCGCGACGAATTGTGGGGGCAATCGGCTTGGCCGGGATGCGCCGACATCAGCCCGGGCAAGACGAGCAGCGTCGCTGCCAACGAGGCCACCAGGCTGAACCGTGCCACATAGCGTGTCGTCGCTCTGTTTCCCGTTGTCGTCAGGCCCATATGTTTCCGCCTTGCATCTCTTCGTGTCCTGATCGCCAGAGTCGCGTTAGAACAGCGGATTCGTCGTAAAGTACTTCGTCATCCCGAACACATAGCTGGTCTGCATCTGCAGATTGCCATTGAAATCTCGGTAGAGGGGGAGTTGCGCGATGAAATACATCTGAGCGTAATCAAACACGTTGATCGACACACCAGCCGAATAGCCCAGGTACGAGAAGTTCGTCGTCGGAACCTCCCGGTCCGTGACCTGAAGATCGATGGGAAGCGGCCTATTGATAGGGGGACCCGCCAAGTAATACAGCGCAGCCTGCATATTGTCCTTCGTCTTGTATCGGTAGTTTAATTGTTGTGTGATCGTCAACCAGGGCAGCGTGACCAGATTGAACCCCCCGTTCAAGGCATACTCTTGACCGAATTGGTACCCGTCGCTGTTCCGGAGGTTATAGCGCCAACTGCCCTGAAGAAATTGATTGAGCCGATGAGGCATCAGTTCATAGGTCTGATAGAAGGAGGGTGCAAAGCCCCAGGCTCCCCGCCCGACCTGCAGCGTGGATTCCGCCAGTTGGCCGCCGGCGCCTTTCTGGTCATAGTCTCCCGTGGGGAAGAACACACCCATTTCAAGGACCAACATACTGCTCAAGGTCGGTAAGACGTTATATTTCAATTTCCCCATCACATCGCCGATCCCTGCATCGCTGAAATTCGATGTCGTACCGGCGCCGAACTGACCGACCGAGTTGACCCACTTATAGGGAACCATCACTTCTAGGCCTATGCGGTCTGTGAGCCCATAGTTCAAATCGAGCGTCGCGGTTTGCACGCGGGTGTTGAGTTGATTCACCTGGGTATTGCCCAGGATTAGTTGTTTTGTCTGTTGATTGGCGTACGGGATCGTATTCGCCCCCTCAGGGGGCACGCCGGATGGGGTGTTGTTATAGAGCAGATTCATGGTGATGACGCCAGCCGGCGACACTTGCTGCTGCGAACCGATCACCACGAAACAGCTGACCGAGCCACAGGAGGCGCTCACGGACGACGGCCACGCCATCAGAGTGGTCATTGCTAGAACACACAATAATTGAACAGAACGCCACCGCAATTTGTGCGTCATGGTTCGACGATCTTTCTATTGACCAGACAACAGAAGGCCGAGACCAGCCACTGTCGCTAGACTAGATTGTTAAGGGAGAGATGAAGACTGCTATGAGTTTGCAGGAGGACCGCGGAAGAATCTGAGGGTGGCAACTGCAGGAAGGACTTCGTCAACACTGTACGTCTCAAGCAGATCGAGTAGCTGCAAAATTGAGTCGAGTTGAATTGAGGAGGTTTCGATGCCCTGTCCTGCTCCGCAGAACCAGGAACAGAGCGGGGAGGAGTGGTGCATCGCCTTGTGGTGGGCATGCTGGGATTCATGGGTCACGGTCGCCGGTGACGCGAGCGCGGGCACCAGCAGCAGGCAGGCTACCAGGGGCAGAATGAGGATCTGTCGATTAAATCGAATCACGCTATCCTACCGGGCCGATGCCGCCTGCATCGGCTTGTTTTCTTGAATGCGTTGGACCGTTTGATAAATCTTGTCTTCGGTCAGCAGCCCGCCCTTGATATATTCCTGGACGCGCCCCTCTTGGTCGATGAAGACGCTCACGGGTAGTCCGAATACGCCGAACTGGTTGGCCACTTTATTGTCGCGATCCATCAGGACTGGGAATGTGTGGCCGTACTGCTTGATGTGCTCGCGCACTTTGGCGTCGTCTTCCAACTCGTTGACGGCGAGGACGACAAACCCTTTGCTCCGAAGCTTGTCGTAGGTGGCTTGCATCGCCGGCATTTCGGTCGTGCAGGGCTTGCACCAGGTGGCCCAGAAGTTGACGAGCACAATCTTGCCGCGATACTGGCTGAGGCTTTGGGTCTTGCCATCAAGATCGGCAAGTTGAAAGTCTTCAGCCTGCATGCCGACCGTCGGGACTCGAGAGCCCATGCTCCAGACATCGAAGGCGGGCAATCCCGCCAATGCGACAAGCAGCGCGATCACCATAAACACGGTGTTGGATCTCCTTGGTTTCATGTCAGCCTCCTCTGTTTCAACCGCTTCGCTTACGATGGGTTCAGCATTTGGAACGAGCGTGAAAGCCCAAAGACATAACTGGTTCCCTGCGCCAGACTGTTATTGGAATCCCGCGCCACCGGAATCGCCGCAAAGAAATATACGGAGGTCATTCTCGTCCAAGGCAGAGTCAACTATCCCATCCAAGCTCAGGTTAAAGCCCGGTGTGAATGAAAGGAACGTCGACCCAGTGGTGGGCACCGATCGGTTTTGAATGGTGGGGTCAATCAAGATTGGTTCACCAGGGAAGAGTGCGGTGCATCTGCAGGTGTGGCGGAGCGGTACAGCGAACTGCTGAAATTGTCGTGCACCATATACCTATAGTTGAACTGCGAAGACAGCACCAACCACGGAACCGTCACGAGATTGAGACCAAGCATTGAAATCCCACTGATCCCCGAACTGGTATCCATCGTTGTTTTGGAATGTGTGCCGGTAACTGGCTGACGCAAATTGATTGAGCCTATGCGGGACCAATTCATAGGTCTGATAGAGTGTCGGATTCAACCCGACGGCCCCCCGACCGATTTGTGAGGTCGACTCCATCAAATTCCCGAGGTTGTCATCACGCTGCGTACTGCCGGTTGGAAGATAGACGCCAAACCCTAGCACCACCAGACTCCGCAGAGTGGGCAACATGTTGTACTTGAGGCCCACACGTATGTCCCCAATTCCATTGGCGGAGAAATTCGTCGACTCCCCTTGGCCGTTTGCCCCATCCTCTCCTAGGCCATCGATGTGGTGATGCGTGCGCCACACATAGGGGAGCGTGAGTTGGAGTCCAAACCGTTCGGTGAGACCATAGTTCAGGTCGAGCGTCGCGATCTGCGTAATGGTCCGAGTCTCCTGATGATGATCCAAGATCATCTGCCGGCTTCCCTGGTCGATCCCTGGGATGATTCCATTGGTTCCATCCAGTAATCGCATCGGCGTGTAATTATAAATCGCATTGACCGTGAGGAGGCCCTCCGACGGGACTTGCTGCTGAGACCCGATGACGACGAAACACGAGACAGCGCCACAGGAGGCCTGTGCCTGCTGGGCGCCGGGCCACGAGAAGAAGACGAGTGCAAGACCGAGAATGAATCCGAGGATGAACCGTTTCTCCACCATGATGCTGCTGGTCCTTTCTCTCTATTAGAATCGTCCTTATCCGCCTATCCTACAACCCACTCAATGGATCATATGAGAGACGGAAGCGGCCCTGCTGCGAGCCGATGAGCAACGGAGACTACAGAGAGAAAGAGGGAGGGGCGCGGCTGGAAGAAGTCTGGCACGCCTCGATGGAGGGCTGCGCAGAATGGGGGAGCGTGACGAGCGCAATGGGACTGAGTTCGGCCTGAAACGTGACCACCGCCGTATCGAGAACCGTCCCGGCGGCACACATCCAGGAGCAGAGTAGGGTACCGTGCGTGGCAGCCTGATGATGGGCATGGTGCCCGGCATGCTCGACTGACTGCGCTTGAGCCAATCCACCAATGGAAAGGACACAGAGTACTAAGAGGATCGACAAGAACTTTGAGGACGGTGCGGTTCATCAGAAGACGACCCAGTGTGACTTGTCTGAATCCTAAGGGACGCCCACTAGGCTTGTCAAGCCGGCTACTTGATACTGGGACCGCTGCTTCTTATAGGATTCATGGAAAAGATGCTGTATACTGCGAAAATCACTTTTGGAGACATCGGCGTTCGTTCTGAACGACAGTATCATGGTCACGAATCTACTCAACCAGATCTTCGGCAGCAAAAACGATCGTGAAATCAAGACAATCCGCCCGATTGTCGAACAGATCAACGGCTTGGAGTCCGGCCTGACTCCGCTCTCCGATCACGCCCTCGCGGACAAGACCCAGGAGTTCAAGAAGCGCCTTGGGTCCGGAGAGACTCTGGACGACATCCTGCCGGAGGCCTACGCGGTCTGCCGTGAAATGTCCCGCCGCAAGCTGAACATGCGCCATTTCGATGTGCAGATGATCGGCGGCATCATTCTCCATCGGGGCCGCATCGCTGAAATGAAGACCGGAGAAGGGAAAACCCTGGTGGCCACGCTGCCGGTGTATCTCAATGCGCTCGAAGGGAAGGGCGTGCACCTCATCACCGTGAACGACTACCTCGCCAAGCGCGATGCACAGTGGATGAGCGTGCTCTACCACGCGCTGGGACTTTCGGTCGGCATTATTCAACACGATGCTTCCTTTTTCTTCGATCCGACCTATGACGCCTCCGACAAACGGCTCCAGTCTCTCCGCCCCTGCACGAGGTCTGAAGCCTATCGTGCCGATATCACCTACGGCACCAACAACGAGTACGGGTTCGATTACCTCCGCGACAACCTGGTCGTCACCGATTTGGCCCAGTGCGTGCAGCGCGAGTTGAACTTCGCCATCGTGGACGAAGTCGACAGTATCCTCATCGACGAGGCCCGCACGCCGTTGATTATCTCGGGTCCGACGGATGAAACCACCGATCTCTACTACCGCATCAACGCGATCATCCCGCAGCTGAAACCGGAGCACGACTACACGATCGAGGAAAAAACGAAGACCGCGTCGTTGACCGAGGACGGCAACGTCCGAGTTGAGAAATTGCTCGGCGTGGACAACCTGTACGACCCCAACCATATGGATCTCGTCCACCACGTCGTCAAGGCACTCCAGGCCTATGCCCTCTACAAACGGGATGTGGACTATGTCGTGAAAGAGGGCGAAGTCATCATCGTGGATGAATTCACCGGACGACTTATGCCGGGACGCCGCTGGAGCGACGGCCTGCATCAGGCCGTCGAAGCCAAAGAAGGCGTGAAGATCGCCAACGAGAATCAAACGTTGGCCTCGGTCACCTTCCAGAACTATTTTCGGATGTACAAGAAACTCAGCGGCATGACCGGCACGGCGGACACGGAAGCGGCGGAGTTTGCCAAGATCTACAATCTTGACGTCAACGTGGTTCCGACCAATCGCAACATGATCCGGCTGGATTACGCGGATGTCGTCTACCGAACCGAGAAAGAAAAGTTCACCGCGATCGTCGAAGATATCAAGGAATGCCACGAGCGAGGCCAGCCCGTCTTAGTCGGCACAATTTCCATCGAGAAATCGGAGCGCCTCGCCGGATACTTGAGCCGGAACGGCGTGAAGCACAACGTCCTCAACGCCAAGCAGCATGAGCGAGAAGCCGAGATCATCGCCCAGGCTGGGCGCAAGGGCGCCGTCACCATCGCCACGAATATGGCGGGCCGCGGTACCGACATTCTCTTGGGCGGTAATCCCGATTTCATGTTCAAACAGATTCTGTACCGGGAAGAAGATCTGTCGGATGCGCGCAAGCTGGAGATATTCGAACAGATTCGGGCCGACTGTGAGAAGGACAAACAAGAAGTCATCGCAGCCGGTGGACTCCACATTCTTGGGACCGAACGCCATGAAAGCCGACGGATCGACAACCAACTCAGAGGCCGCGCCGGTCGCCAGGGCGACCCTGGTTCGTCACGGTTCTATCTGTCATTGGAAGACGACCTGATGCGCATCTTCGCCTCCGAGCGGGTCTCCCAGCTGATGCTCAAGCTCGGCATGGAAGAAGGTGTCCCGATCGAGCACGGCATGGTCACACGGGCCATCGCCAACGCCCAGAAGAAGGTCGAGGCCCACCACTTCGAAATCCGGAAACAGCTGCTGGAGTACGACGACGTCATGAACAAGCAGCGTGAGGTGATTTACCAACACCGGCGTGCCGTCTTGGGCGGATCGGACCTGAAAGACGAACTTCGCGGCATGATAGACGGCCTGGTGGAGTCCGCGCTGAACATCTATTGCCCGGCTGAACAATACTCAGAGGAATGGGATCTCAAAGGGCTCGCTGAACTCATGCATGGCCAGTTCGGTTTCGACATCGCCCAGGGCAAAGGCGACGGCGGCGAGGCGCTCAGAGCCATGGGCCGCGACGCGTTGCTCGAAGACCTTCGCGTGCAGGTGCGCGAGGCCTATGATCGGAGAGAACAGGATCTGACCCCGGAATTGATGCGCTTCCTGGAAAAGACCTTCATGCTCCAGGTCATCGACCACCATTGGAAAGACCACCTTCTCGGGATGGATCATCTGCGTGACGGGATCGGATTGCGCGGCTATGGGCAGAAAGATCCGCTCATTGAGTACAAGCGCGAAGGCTACGATCTCTTTTCCGGCATGATGGAACGAGTTAAGTCAGACACGCTTGATCGGCTCTTTCATGTACAGGCGGTCCGGAACGAAGAGCAACCTTCCGTTCCCACGCCACCCCCCGTCATCTCGCGCCCCCAACCCGCGCTCATCCTCAATCGCGGAGAAGAACCAGTCGCAGCACAGACGGCTGTTCACCGAAGCGACGAGAAAGTGGGCCGCAACGATCCCTGCCCCTGCGGCAGCGGGAAAAAATACAAGAAGTGCCACGGAGCGTAAAGAGGCTCGGCTGACGAAGGGCGTGGAGCTTCGGCGTCGCCATGATGCGACGGGCCTCCACTGCTACTGACCCGCATACACCTCACCGGACTCCTTAAAACTGCGCCGAAGCGTCGCAATGCCGTCGTGCGTGGCCGTCACCACCTACTGAATATGGCAGACGCCATGTCGAACGCCTCCCGCATGTTTATGACGGTCTCGCGAAATGCTGAGCCGTCGTGCGAGACGGTGCGCGGGCCTGAGGACCCGATACTCCGAGATCCGCGAGCCCGACGGACGGGCCTGTCGTGGATCGCGATTGCAGCAGAATCGTCTGAATTCCTGAGTCCACATCCCTTCCAGCCGAGCTGAAGAGAGAAAGAGAAAAAAGAGAGCATCACCGCTGTTAGCTATGTACTGCGTCCGAGCCTTTCAACCCGCATAACGAGGACCAAACGAGCTGGTTGATGAAGAGGAAAGGGGGGAGCCCCCAATCCCCAGCCAAGTGGTCATCCATCACCAAACATTTTTCTGGAGTATCACACCCTCTCGAATGGGGAGATTCGCCTGAGTTTCCAATACTCTCCGCCTTGACTTAGCGAGCAATTTCAGGGCTAATCTACGCCACTTTTGGCCTCTGTTGGTGTTTCAACGGGGAAGGGTGGGGTTTACCCTAGGCTATTCGTGTCACTTTTCTTGTATTGTCGATGGGATAAGGGGATTTGCTTGTGACAACCGGGCATCCTGAACTCATCGCTGCCATTTCGTCAGAAATTGCCAAGAACGGGCCAATTCCCTTCGTCCGTTTTATGGAACTGGCGCTCTATCACCCGCAATTCGGTTACTACATGCGCCAACCGGACGGTGCGGACCAGGAACGTATCGGCTGGTCAGGTGATTTCTATACCAGCTCCGATGTGCATCCGATTCTCGGCCGTGCGATTGCCGCACAAGCCAGACAGATGGACGAATTAGTGGGCTGCCCTACTCCCTTCACGATCGTCGAAGCGGGTGCCGGCAAAGGCTTATTAGCTCGAGATTGCCTGGCAGCGATCCATGCCGAGCAGGATGGTTTCGCATCGCGTGTCCGCTATGTCCTGATCGAACGGAGCCCTGCGATGAGGGAACTGCAGCGCCAGAACCTGGCCCACTGGCTCAGCAAGCCTGGCCTCGTCACTTGGGTGGAAGGCCTTGACGGGCTGGCCCCGCAGAGTGTGACCGGTCTGTTTTTCAGCAATGAACTGATCGATGCCTTTCCGGTGCACCGGGTTCAAGTCGCGGCCGGTCGGACCGAAGAACTGTATGTAGACTATCGAGAGGGGCGCTTTGTGAACTGCTTCAAGCCCCTGTCGACGGCCGCGCTTGTTCACTATCTGCAGCAATTGAATCCCACGTGGCCGGAGGGCTATCGAACTGAGGTGAATCTCCTCGCGATGGACTGGATGAAGCAGGTCGCTCGGCGCATGGATCGTGGTTTCGTCTTAACGATCGATTATGGCCATACGGCGCAGGATCTCTATGGGCCTGAGAGGAAGGACGGCACATTCCTCTGCTACTTCCAGCAGCGGGCGAACGACGATCCATTTATGCGCGTTGGCGAGCAGGATATGACCGCCCACGTGGACTTTTCGAGCCTGGCCGCTGTCGGTGAGATGCAGGGACTCCACGTGACGGGGTTCACGAACCAAATGAGTTTTCTGATGGGGCTCGGCGTTGAAGAGATGGTTGGGAAATTGGAGCCGGAAAGCCCGGCGTTTCGTGCCGCGATTCATCTTCTGAAGCCGAATGGCATGGGCAGCACGTTCAAGGTCCTTGTTCAACACAAGGGAATCAGTCGTCCGGAACTGCACGGCTTGAAGTTCAAACCTTTCTTCGGCTCAGCGTTGGCAGTGTGTACAGCAGCATGATCACATAGGACAACACGATGAACCTCCATCGGGCGAATCACGTTTCACGGAGCCCTCATGGGTAGCGCAAGCATTCCGGAGAACTACATACCGATTCTCTTGTTTATCGTCGTTGCCCTTGTCGTCGGCGCCTTCGCGCTGCTCGCCGGCAGGCTCGCTCGTCCGAGTCGTCCCTATCGAGCCAAGCTGACCCCCTATGAAAGCGGAAGCCCGCTGTTTTCCGACGCGCGCATCCAGTTTCCGATGCGCTATTACATCATCGCGATGTTGTTCGTTATTTTCGATATCGAGGTCATTTTTATGATCCCCTGGGCCATCCGGTTTCAGTCGCTCGGCATGCTGGGCCTCATCGAGATGCTCGTGTTTATCTTCATCCTACTGGCCGGATTCTGGTACGCCTGGAAGAAGGGGGCGTTAGAATGGGATTGAGAAGGGGACCGTCGGGATGCCCTTCGTGCTCGCGGAACGCGCGGCCTCAGAAGGCCCTCGTTCGACGCGCGCAATGAAGGGCATCCCGACAATCCCCTTCTGGTAATGGTGGAGTAGAAGAGATGAGTTTTCTGGAGAGACAGTTTGAGGCGAATATTCTGACGACCAATCTGGACGCGGTCGTGAATTGGTCTCGCAAGTCGGCGTTGTGGCCGATGACGTTCGGCCTCGCCTGCTGTGCCATCGAAATGATTGCGACGGTGGCGTCTCGGTACGACATGGATCGTTTCGGCGCCGGCGTCTTTCGAGCTTCGCCACGGCAGGCCGATCTCATGATCATCGCCGGCACTGTGACGCGCAAGATGGCGCCGGTGATCCGCCGTATCTATGACCAGATGCCGGAACCGCGCTATGTCATTTCTATGGGCTCCTGCGCCACCTCAGGCAATCACTACAATAGCTACGCAGTGGTCCAAGGCGTCGACCAGATTATTCCGGTCGATGTCTATGTGCCGGGCTGTCCGCCCCGCCCGGAAGCCTTGCTCGATGGATTGCTGAAGCTACAGGAAAAGATTCAACGGGAGAAGGTGTTTGTGAGGTAAACCGCGAGACGAGCGAGAGAAGCGGGAAATGCGCGACTGGCAAATCGCGCCGGTCTCGCGAACAAGAACCATGCAAGTCCTGATCGACAGCCTGAAGACGAAATTCCCGGACGCGATCCTTGCGACCCGCGTCGACACCGCACGTGCCGAGACCGCGATCTCCGTGGCCGCCGTGCGCCTCTTGGAGATTGCGCGCCACCTGCACGATGCGCCGGAGGCAGCCTTCGACCAGCTCACGGATATCTGCTCGGTCGACTATCCTGAAGATCAGCTGCGGTTCGAAGTCGTCTACCACTTGCACTCGCTCCCCCTTCAGCAGCGTCTTCGCCTCAAGGTGCGCATCACGGAGGACGACCCGACGATTGCGTCGGTCACCGGAGTCTGGAAGGGAGCCGAGTTCTTGGAACGCGAAGTGTACGACATGATGGGCATTCACTTTTCCGGCCATCCCGATCTCCGGCGCATTTTGCTTCCGGAGGATTATGCCGAGGGGTACCCGTTGAGAAAAGATTTTCCGACTGAAGGGCGTGGCTGGCGCAGCCAGTTCGACTTCATCCCGAGATTGGACGAGCCATCGCTCGACGTGACTGAGAGCGAAATCTCCGACAAGCAGAAGGACGCCTTTCGCGCCGAGCCTGGCGTACCCGCTTCCCAACGGAAAGAGGAATTGCTGCTGAACATGGGACCGCAGCATCCGAGCACCCACGGTGTATTGCGAGTCGTGCTCATGTTGGACGGCGAACGGATTGTGAAAGCCACACCGGACCTCGGCTACCTGCATCGAGGCGTCGAGAAACTGTCCGAGGGTCTGACCTACATGCAGATTATCCCGCACACGGACCGGCTCGACTATGTCTGTGCCATGTCCAACAACTACGCGTACGTACGCGCCGTGGAAAAACTCCTCGAGATCGAGGTGCCGATCCGAGCCGAATATATCCGGACCATCGTGGCTGAGATGCAACGCATCATCGGGCACCTCTTTTGGCTCGGCACGCAGGCTCTCGATATCGGCGCCATGACCGTGTTCTTCTGGACCTTTCGGGAGCGCGAAACCCTGTTGGACATGTTCGAAAAGCTCTGCGGGGCCCGGCTGACCCTGAACTACTATCGCATCGGCGGTGTCGATAGCGACTTCACCCCCGAATTGGTCCAACGGATGAGCGCGTTCCTCGATAGCTTTCCCGAGAAGGTCAAGGAATACGATTCGCTCATCGCGTCGAATCGCATCTGGCTCGGCCGCACAAAGAATGTGGCCCTGCTCTCGGCCGAGGACGCGATCAATTTCGGCTGCACCGGGCCGGTATTGCGAGGGTCGGGCGTCGCCTACGATGTCCGCAAGGCCGAACCCTACGGCGTGTACGACAAAGTCGATTGGGAAGTGCCGATCGGCAAGAACGGCGACACCTACGACCGGTACTGGATCCGCATGGAAGAAATGCGACAGAGCGCCAGGATCATCGCACAATGTCTCGACCAGCTGCCGCCAGGGCCGATCATGGCCGACGCGCCGCAATATATCCCGCCGCCCAAGGAGCTGGTGATGCGGGATATGGAAAGCCTGATCCACCATTTCATCATCTACACCCAGGGGATCAAGCCGCCGAAAGGCGAGATCTACTGTGCGACAGAAGCTCCAAAAGGCGAACTGGGATTTTTCATCGTCAGCGACGGCAGTCCTCGCCCCTATCGGATGAAGATTCGCGCGCCTTCATTTGTACATATGGGCGCCTTCGACCACATGGCGCGAGGCTACCTGATTTCCGACATCATCACGATCTTCGGGACCTACGACGTCGTGATGGGAGAATGCGATAGGTGAGGGAACGAGGATGCCCTCGTGCTCGCGCAACGCGCGGCCTCGGAAGGCCCTCGTTGGACGCGCGCAGTAAAGGGCACCCTCCATTCCCTCACCGTGGGTGGGTAGACAGGAAAACCATATGCTGAAAGAAAAGTATCAGAAGGAAATTGACGACATCATGAGCCGGTATCCGGTGAAGCGCTCGGCGCTGATTCCCTTGCTCTACTTGGCGCAAGGGGATGCGGGCTTTGTGTCCGAGGCGGCGATGAAGGAGATCGCGGGGCTCTTGCGTCTGACCCCACCCCAAGTCTATGAGACCGCCACGTTTTATACGATGCTCAATCTCAAGCCCGTGGGGAAATTTCATCTCCAAGTCTGCAAGTCTCTGATGTGCGGGCTGGCCGGTTCGGATACGGTCATCGGGTGGGTGAAGACGAAACTCGGAATCAGACCGGGTGAAACGACGGCCGACGGACTCTTTACCCTCAGCATGGTCGAGTGCCTCGCTGCCTGTGGCACCGCGCCGGTGATGCAAGTCAACGAGGACTATTACGAACGGCTCACAGAAGAAGCATTCGACCGAATCCTGGCCGATCTCAAACAGCATGGGACCTGTTCGCTCAAGACCGGCCCGTTCATGTGGCCTGAACCGGTGAATGCCGTGAGGCGTGAAACGTAAGGCGTTAGGGATAGGCAGGCCCCTGGGTTTCGCCTAACGAGAGCAAGATGTCAAAGCACGAACCAATCCTCCTGAAGAACATGTTGCAGCCCGGCTATACCGGCTCGCTCCAAGATTACGAGCGTGCAAGCGGCTATCAGGCGCTCCGCAAAGTTGTGGGGAAGGTGCCGCCGACCGAGGTCACCGCCATGGTGATGAAGTCAGGGCTCCGGGGGCGTGGCGGCGCAGGCTTCCCGACCGGTGTGAAATGGGGATTCCTGCCCAAAGGCTATCAAGGCCCGCGGTATCTCTGTTGCAACGCGGACGAGAGTGAGCCGGGCACGTTCAAGGATCGACAGCTCATTGAGCGAGATCCCCATCAGATTTTAGAAGGCATCGTGCTCGCCTGCTACGCGATCGGGGCAGAAACCGCCTATATTTATATACGGGGCGAATTCGTCCTCGGGGCCAGGATCTTGGAACAGGCGATTGCCGAAGCGCGAACCGCCGGCTATATCGGCACGAACATTCTGGGCACAGGCATCACCGCCAATGTGTGGGTGCATCGAGGCGCCGGCGCCTATATCTGCGGAGAAGAAACGGCATTGCTGGAGTCGCTCGAAGGCAAGCGCGGCTTGCCTCGCGTCAAGCCCCCTTTCCCTGCGACACACGGTCTCTACAACAAACCGACCGTGGTGAATAACGTCGAGACCCTGGCCAACCTTCCTTACATCGTCGGCCGGGGCCCCGAATGGTTCGCGTCGATCGGTTCTCCACCGAAGAGCACCGGCACCAGAGTGTTCTGCGTCAGCGGCCATGTGAAACGGCCGGGGAACTACGAAGTGCCGATGGGGGTCACCTTCCGCGAATTGATCTACGAGGAAGCCGGAGGGATGCGCTCCGACAAACCGCTCAAGGCCTTCATCCCAGGGGGAGCGTCAGCGCCGTTCCTCACGCCGAACCACCTCGACGTCAAACTCGATTTTGAATCCGTTGCCGCTGCCGGCTCCATGCTCGGCTCCGGCGGGGTCACCGTGATGGAAGAGGGCACGGACATGGTGTGGGCCGCGCTCCGCCTCATGGAGTTTTTCTATCATGAGTCTTGCGGTAAGTGCAGCCCCTGCCGCGAGGGAAGTTCCTGGCTGGTGCAAACCATGCGCCGAATCGTCGCGAAGCGAGGGCGAACGGAGGACCTTGAAACCTTGGTCGATCTATGCAAGAACATCGAGGGCCGAACGGTCTGCGCGTTCGGCGATGCGTCAGTGGCACCGATTATGAGCACGCTCAAACATTGGCGGCCTGAATACGTCGCGCTGATTCAGGAAGCGGAGGCAGCGAACCTGATCAAGCTGGAGCCGGCAGGGGTGAGACATTGAAGACGTTAAACGTAAATCGTTCTTCGTTAATCGAATAGGATGGATTCTGGTCTCATCGTTTAACAGTTAACGTTTAACGAATAACGACGAATATGGCTAATACCACGACAGAAACAGTTCGCTTGACGATCGACGGTATTCCCATCTCGGTGCCGAAAGGCACACTGGTGATCGAAGCCGCTCGCCGGGTCGGCGTGATGGTCCCGCACTTCTGCTACCATCCGAAACTCAAGCCGGATGCGAACTGTCGCATGTGCCTGGTCGAAGTCGAAAGGATGCCGAAACTCCAGACCTCTTGCAGCACCGTGGCGACCGAGGGCATGGCTGTTCACACTGCCACGACGGTCGTTCACGACGCCCACAGGTCGGTGCTCGAATTCATCCTGGCCAATCATCCGTTGGATTGCCCGGTCTGCGATCAGGGCGGGAAGTGCGACCTCCAGGATTTTTCCCATGAATACACCGCCACCAGTCGGTTTGCGGAAACCAAGCGCATTTTCCAGAAGGGATATTTCAGCCCCCTGATCGAAACGCAGATGAACCGTTGCGTGCAATGTCTGCGTTGTGTCCGTTATTGCGACGAGGTGATGGACGTCAAGGCCCTCGCTCCGGTCGGACGAGGCACGATGACCGAGATCAAGTCCTTCGGCGACCATCCCTTGGACTGCGAATTCTGCGGCGGCTGCGTGCAGATTTGCCCGGTCGGCGCCATCACCAGCCGGCTCTCGATGTACGAATATCGTCCCTGGATGCTCAAACGCGCCGACACCGTCTGCACCTTTTGCGGCGACGGCTGCCAGATCACGGTCCAAACCAAGGACCAGGAGTTGATCGAGGTGAACAGCGCCCAGGGCGCCGGTCGGAACAGCGGGGACCTGTGCGCGCGAGGGTTTTTTGGATTTCACGCAGCGAGCCATCCCAGCCGAGTGACCCATCCGTTGATCAGGCGGAACGGCGCGCTGGTCGAAGCCACGTGGGAAGAGGCGTTGGAGTTTGTGGCCGAACAGACCAACCGGCTCAAGTTAGCGCATGGCCCGCAAGCCTTCGGCGGACTGATTTCCGGCCGTTGTACCAACGAAGAACTCTATCTGTTCCAGAAGTTCATGCGTCTCACGATCGGGACCAATAACCTCGATAGCAGCGCGCGGTACGGCCATGTCAACGGGGTGCAGGCCATGCGATTGGTGCAAGGCACGCATCGCTGGACCGTGACGTTCGAGGACATCATGCAAGCGGACGTGCTCCTCCTGGTCGGCACCAATATCACCGAAGCCAATCCGATTACCGGCCTTAAAGTCAAAGAAGCCGTCAAGAAACACGACGCGACATTGTTGACGATCGAGGCGATCCAGCCTGCGATCGGTACGATCAGCAACATTTCCAACCTGTCGCAGCAACATTTCTGTGTCGCACCGTCCCAGTTCGGCGCAGCCGTCCTGGGCCTGCTGAAGGCTGTGGTCGAGAACAACCATATCGACAGTACAGTCCGCCAACGGGCGTCGGACTATGTCTCGGCCGTCTCTCAAGCAGTCCAGCAACTGGCCTGGGACGATCTGGCCCTGAGCACCGGGGTATCGCGCGAATCGTTCGCCCACATGGCCGCCTCCCTGGCTGGAGGGCGCCGTGTCGTGGTGCTCGCCGGCCAGCTCCTGTTACGCAGCCAAGGCGGCTATGGCATCTGTCTCAATCTCCTCGATCTGCTTCTCTTGACCGGGAAGTTGACCGCACAGGGCTGCGGCTTTGCTCCCTTGGCGGAAGAGAATAACGATCAAGGGGCGGTTGAAATGGGAGCGGTCGCGGCACTGCTGCCGGGCGCGCTCGACCTCACCGATCAGGACGCGCGCGCCCAGATGACTCGTGCCTGGAAAGAGGAACTCCCTCTGGCAGCAGGAGCCACACTCATCGAGATGATCGACCGTGCGCAAGCCGGGACCATCAAGAGCCTCTTCGTCATCGGAGAAAATCCTGTCGGGAGCCTTCCGCCCCAGACCGGAGTCAAAGAGGCGCTGGGCAAACTCGATCTCCTTGTGTGCCAGGAACTGTTTCTCACGGAAACGGCTGCGCTCGCCCATGTGGTGCTCCCGGCCGCCTCCGCCATGGAAAAAGCCGGAACCTTCACCAATACCGAGGGCCATGTCCAGGCCGTTCGGCCCGCGATCGATCCGGTAGGGGACAGCCGCCCCGACTGGGAAATCCTGTCGGCCCTCTCGGTGTTCATCGGCGCGCCGTTGGAATACGGCGAGGCCAAGGAAATTCTCAAAGAGATCCGGGCGGTGATTCCCGGTTACGGATCGCTCGGCCCCTCGCCGATCCCTCCCGCAGTGGATCCTGCCGCCGTCGACCGATACGTGCACGAGGGATATCGCCGGGACCTTGCGACTCGGTATACTCTGCCCGCGCGAGCCGTGCGTCCGGAGGGAACGGTCCAGCTGGGGCTGGTCCAGAGCCTGTTCCATTCAGGGAAGCTGTCGACCCATTCGAAGGGATTGCTGCAGATCGAACCGAGCGGGTTCTTGCAGATGAATCCCGTGGATGCCGCCCGATGTGCCATCGGAACGGGGGATCGAGTCCGCCTCTCGAACAGCCGGGGCGAATTCACGACCACGGTGAAAGTCTTCGATCGTGTGCCCGAGGGCTTGGCGTGGCTCCCCGATCATTTCGCGCAGGACGCCATGCGACTTTTTGACTGTGTCATCGATCCGGACACGAAAGTCCCATCCTGTCGGGCGGCGGTGGTGTCGGTGATGAAAACGACGTGAGCGGACGAGAACCTATGGTGTATTTCACTTGTCATCCGGGAGTGCTGTCGTGACCGAACTGAGTTTGCGACTTGCGGTTTCGTTCGCCCAGATACTGGCGGAAATGAGCATCGTGATGATCACGGTCGCGACGATGACCTATTTCGAGCGGAAGGTGCTTGGCTGGATGCAGGATCGCATGGGCCCGATGGAAGTCGGACCCTATGGACTCCTCCAACCGGTTGCCGACGGCATCAAATTGTTCTTCAAAGAGGACATCGTGCCGGCCGGCGCGAACAAGGCTATGTTCGCCCTGGCGCCGATGTTGACCATGGTCGTCTCCATGATCGGATTCGCCGTCATCCCCTTCGGCCCGAACATGACCTTGGACATCTATGGGCTCACGATCAAACCCTTCGTCGTCGCGGACATCAATATCGGGGTCTTGTACATCCTGGCGATTGCCTCGATCGGTGCGTACGGCATTATCCTGGGAGGCTGGGCATCCAACAGCAAATACTCACTGCTGGGAGGTTTGCGCGCTGCGGCCCAGGTCATCAGCTACGAGTTGAACGTTGGGCTGGCCCTCGTCGGCGTGCTGCTCTTGGCGGGAACCCTGAGCCTCGTGGAGATCACAGAGGCCCAGGCAGGCGGCTTCTGGCATTGGTTCATCTGGGGAGGACGGCCCGACGGATTCTTTCCAATCCATACCCAAATCTTTGCCTTTGTCGTCTTCATCATTTCTGCCGTGGCTGAGACCAATCGTATCCCGTTCGATCTGCCGGAGGCAGAAAGCGAACTCGTGGCCGGATTCTTTACGGAATATAGCGGCATGCGATTCGCCTTTTTCGTCAGCGCGGAATATGCCAACATGACCCTCGTGTCCTGCGTCGCCTCCGCGTTGTTCTTGGGCGGTTGGAACGCCCCCTATCCTGGCACGATCTTCGAGTATGTCGGCCTCGAACAGCTGGCCTGGGTGGAACACATCGCCTGGTTTGCGGCGAAAGTCTATTTTTTCCTCTTCCTGTTCATCTGGATACGCGCCACGTTGCCCCGACTGCGCTACGATCAATTGATGCGGTTCGGCTGGAAGGTCATGTTGCCGATCGCGTTGGCCAATATCATCATCACGTCCATTACCCTGTATTTCTTTCCGAGAAGCTGAAACGGGTTATTGGTTTGTTTTTCTCGGCAAGAGGCACAGATATCGAAATCAACTAGGCAAACCAGAACAACCACATTAACCAGACCGACAACACAGAGCAGATCAACATGACTTTCAAGGCTTGGATCAAGACCATCACCTTCTACGAAATCCTCGTCGGGATGAAAGTGACGATGTCGCACATGTTGCACTACCGGCCAGTCACCCTGCAGTACCCGCACGAAAAGCGGACGCTGCCGGACAACTATCGCGGGATGTTGGCGTTATTGCGGTACGACGACGGGACGGACAAATGTGTTGGCTGCGATCTGTGCGAAGCCGCCTGCCCATCGCGGGTGATTCGCGTGGTCAGCGCGGAAGTGCCGGGCGAGCCGACGAAGCGCTACGCGAAAGAGTATTACATGGACATGACCCGCTGCCTGTTTTGCGGGCTGTGTGTCGATGCCTGTCCGGTGGATGCCCTCGGCATGACGCGCGAATTCGAGTGGTCGGTGTACGACAAGCGGCAACTGCACCTCAACAAGGAACAATTGCTCGCCATCGGCGACCGGTCGTTCCCTGTTCGCGAGAAGCAGTTGGAGCTCCAACACCCGAATGTGGCGTTCTTCAACGTTGCGTTCAAGCACCTGCCGCAAAAACCCAGCTGAATCGCCCGCGTTTCACATGCGATGGTCTGTTGGGCCGGCAGACTGTGGCGGCATCCTGCTAGCGGCACAAAGGAAGACGTGTGATGGAACAGGTATTCTTTTTCTATTTTGCATTCGTGATCGCCGCTACAGCGGTGCTCGTTGTCGCGGCGCACAATCCTATCTACAGTGCGCTGGCGCTGTTGATCATGTTTTTTCACGTCGCGGGGCTCTTTGTCACCCTCCACGCGGAATTCCTCGCAGCCGTTCAAATCATCGTCTACGCCGGCGCCATCCTGGTCCTCTACCTCTTCGTCGTGATGTTGCTGAACCTGCGACATGATGACCGTTACCATTGGCAATGGCCCATGGTTGCTGCGGTGGGACTGACGCTGGTCATCGAGGCCGTCATCCTTACGGCGATGAAGGGCTGGGCGACCCCTGTCGTGGCAACCGGCACAGAGACGACCGTCGGGGGAAGCAGCAATGCTGGGGCGATCGGTGACGTACTCTATTCCACCTATTTATTTCCCTTCGAGGTGGCGTCATTGATTCTGCTCGTGGCGATGATCGGCGCGATCATTCTGGCCAAGAAAGACCTGGGGGAGCCTGCGAAATCATGACGGTCCCATTGTCCTACTATCTCGTGCTGAGCGGCATCGTGTTCCTGACGGGAGTCATCGGAGTCCTCCTCCGTCGGAACATCATCGTCATCTTGCTGTCGGTCGAATTGATGTTGAACGCGACGAATATCAACTTCGTCGCCTTTTCGCAGTTCTTCCACGATGTGGCAGGGCAGGTCTTCGTCTTCTTTGCCCTCACGGTCGCCGCGGCAGAAGTCGCGGTCGGGTTGGCCATCATCATTGCCTTGTATCGGGCCAAGTCCACCATCAACATCGACGAATTTCAGTTGCTGAAATGGTAGATCTGAACGCAATGCTGAATGATGAATGTTCAGTGTTCAATACGTGGAATGTCTTGTGGGCGCTTCATTGAGCATTGAGCATTGAGCATTATTTCGATGACCTACGAATTCATTCCGCTCCTTCCGTTGGTCTCGTTCCTGATTCTCGGGCTCTTCGGACATTGGATTAAGGACAACGCCCACCTCGTCGCCGTGCCGGCGGTGGTCGTGTCGTGGCTGCTCTCGGTCCTGGTCTTCTTCGATGTGGCAGGGGGTCACCAGACGAGCTTCCCCCTCTACACCTGGCTCACATCTGGCCCTCTCGATATTCACATCGGGTTCTCCATCGATCGGCTGACTGCCGTCATGTTGCTCCTCGTCACGACCGTGAGTTCACTCGTCCACATCTATACCATCGGATACATGCGCGGAGATCCTGGCTATGCCCGCTTCTTCAGCTACATCGCCCTCTTTACCTTCTCGATGCTGATGTTGGTCATGGCGGACAACCTGCTTCAACTCTTCATCTTCTGGGAAGCCGTCGGTCTCTGTTCCTATTTGCTCATCGGCCACTGGTACGATCGTCCGGCTGCCTGCGCCGCCGCCACAAAGGCGTTCATCGTCAACCGGGTCGGCGATTTCGGTTTCATGCTCGGCCTCCTGTTGGTCTGGTACAGCTTCGGATCGCTCGACTATCACGAAATCTTTGCCCGCGCGCACGAGTCCGCTGGCGACGTCATGAATGTCCTTGGGCCGTTTGGAGGGACCTGGGACGTCTCCGTGCTCACGCTCATCTGCGTCTTATTGTTCACCGGTGCAATCGGCAAATCGGCCCAGGTTCCGCTCCATGTCTGGCTGCCGGATGCGATGGAAGGCCCCACCCCCATCTCGGCGCTCATTCATGCTGCGACGATGGTCACGGCGGGCGTGTTCATGGTCGCGCGATTGGCTCCGCTCTATAACCTGTCTCCCACCGCCATGACTGTCGTGGCGATCACCGGTGGAATAACCATGGTCGTTGGGGCGACCATCGCCTTGACCCAGACCGACATCAAGCGTGTCGTGGCCTACTCGACAGTCAGCCAGCTCGGCTACATGATCATGGCCTGCGGTCTCGGCGCCTATGCCGCCGGCATGTACCATCTCCTGACCCACGGGGCGTTCAAAGCCCTCCTGTTTCTCGGTTGCGGGTCCGTCATCATCGCCCTGCATCACGAACAGGATATGCGGCGCATGGGCGGATTGAAAAAGAAATTGCCGGTCACCTATTGGACGTTCGTGGTGGGCTCGCTCGCCCTTGCAGGATTCCCCCTGACGTCAGGATTCTTTAGCAAGGACAACTTGCTCGTCTCGGCTTGGTCGGCCGGCCCGCTCGGTCAATGCTTGACGGTCCTGGGACTCGTGACGGCGTTGATGACGGCGTTCTACAGCTTCCGGCTGGTCTTCGTTACGTTTTGGGGCCCCTCGCATGTTGATCCGCATCATGCAGACCACGTCCACGAACCTTCGAACACCATGACCTTGCCGCTGATAATCCTGGCCGTGCTCAGCATCGTGACAGGCTATCTGGGCATTCCTGAGTTTCTTGGACCGACGTTTGAGACAGAGGCAGGCGGCGCGGCTCACGAGGGAGGAGCTGCCATCGGCATCATGGTGGTGGCCACGGGCATGGGATTACTCGGGATCGCCGGCGCCTATTATGTCTATGTGCTCAACCCGGCGCTGCCGGATCGATTTGCTCGACGGTGGCAGTCGTTGTATCGGGCCTCACTGAATAAATGGTATGTCGACGAGGCCTACGATCGAACGATCGTCCGTCCCACCTTTTCAGCCGCAACTGAACTGTGGAAGCGCGTGGATGTGAACGTGGTCGACGGCGCGGTGAACGGCGTCGCCCGCGCGATCGCCTGGGGAGGCTGGCTCTTGAGGCTCATGCAAAGCGGGCAGGTGCAACATTATGCGCTCGGCATGGCGCTTGGGGCGGTGGTCCTTTTTACGATGTTCTTATTCCTGTAAGGAGTGTCAATGGTCAACGGTCACTGGTCAATGGGAACAATGAACAGCTGTTCTCTTGCCAATGCCGATTGCCAATTGACTATTGACCGATGACGAGTTCCTTTCCCTGGCTCTCACTCCTCCTCGTGCTTCCCCTTGCGGGAGCCGTCGCGATGTATTTCGCGTCAGAATCGGCCGCTCGATGGATTGCGCTGGCCGCAACCTTGGCCGACCTGTGTGTGGCCCTCCCACTCTGGTGGCTCTTTGATCCACAGGCCAGCCAGATGCAGTTCACCGAGCATGTTGCCTGGATCACGGCCCCTCCCATTTACTACAGTCTGGGTCTCGACGGAATCAGCCTCCCGCTGGTGTTGATGACCGTCGGGATCATGCCCCTCTGCGTCTTGGCATCCTGGAATGCGATCACCACAAGAGTCCGGGGCTTCATGGCCGTGTTGCTGGTCATGGAAACGGCTATGGTGGGGGTATTCGTCGCGTTGGACTTCGTCCTGTTCTACGTGTTTTGGGAGGCCATGTTGATTCCGATGTACCTCCTGATCGGCGTCTGGGGAGGGCCCAACCGGCTCTATGCGGCCATCAAGTTCTTTCTGTACACCCTCGCAGGGAGTGTACTGTTGCTCGTGGCCATCCTCGTCCTGTACTTTTATGGAGGGCACACGTTCGACATCCTCGCCTTAAGCCAGGGCACCTACCCTGCTTCGTTGCAAACGTGGCTGTTCCTGGCATTCTTCGCCGCCTTCGCGGTGAAGGTCCCCATGTTCCCGTTTCACACGTGGCTCCCGGACGCCCATGTCGAGGCCCCGACCGCCGGCAGCGTCATCCTCGCCAGCATCCTTCTGAAAATGGGCGCCTATGGATTCCTGCGATTCAGTTTACCGATGTTGCCGGATGCCAGCCGCGACTTTACGCCTATGATGGTCGCTCTCTCCATCATCGCGATCATTTACGGCGCCTATATGGCGCTGGCCCAGGTCGATCTCAAGAAACTGATCGCCTATTCGAGCGTGAGCCACATGGGGTTCGTCAGCCTTGGTCTGTTTGTTTTGAACCAACAGGGCATCGAAGGAGCCGTTCTCCAAATGGTCAACCATGGAATTACGACCGGCGCGCTGTTCCTCTGCGTCGGCATGATCTATGAGCGCACCCATAGCCGGTTGATCGCCGATAATGTCGGATTAGCCGCGCCGATGCCGCAGTATGCCACTCTTTTGGTGATTTTCGCCTTGTCCTCGCTCGGCCTCCCTGGGACCAATAGCTTTGTCGGAGAATTCCTCGTGCTTGTCGGCACGTTCCTGTGGAGCAAGATCGCGACCGCCTTTGCGTCGTTGGGTATCGTTCTGGCCGCTACGTATCTCCTATGGATGATCCAGCGAGTGGTCTACGGGGTCCCGTCTCCGCACCACCTTCCGACACTCAGGGACCTCAACCAACGGGAACTCGCCACACTGGTGCCGCTGGCTCTGTTGGTGTTTTGGATCGGGCTCTATCCCAATCCGCTCGTGAGTCGGATGCACCAAAGCGTGACCAACACGATTGACTCCATGTCTCGCGCGAAGGTGGCGCCGACCGCCCATCCCTCTGCCGGAGGGAGGGGGCCACTGCTGGCGGACAGTGAAGCGCAGCTGACGACTCAGGGCACATTGAGATGAGTCTGTACGGCACTGACCTCTTAGCCTTGCTTCCCGAGCTCATTGTCGCCGTCACTGCCTGTCTCGTCATCGTGCTGGACCCCATCACCCCAGCCTCGCGACGAGATCTCCTGGCCTGGCTGAGTGTGGGCGCCCTCGCTCTCTGTCTTGGGATCACCGCTGAACAGATCAGTGCGCTCAATGTCCGGGTGTCCGCGTTTAGCGACCTGGTGGTGATCGATGCCTATGCCAGATTCTGGAAAATCGTCCTCTGCGGGGTGACCGGGCTGACCATTTTGCTGTCGCTGCCCTATCTGAAAGCGGAGCGCATACACCTCGGCGAGTACTATGGGTTCATACTCCTCGCCCTCTCCGGCATGATGGTCATGGTCTCCAGCGTTGATTTGCTGACGATCTATCTCGGCACCGAGCTCATGTCTCTCTCGCTCTATGTCATGACCGGGCTCAACCGGTCTAAGCCTCGTTCGCTGGAGGCCGCAGCCAAGTACTTCGTCCTGGGCGCCTTCTCCTCGGGAATCCTGTTGTACGGCATCTCCTTGCTCTACGGCGTCGCCGGTAGCACCAAGTTGATATCGATCGCAGGCGCCATCGGAACTCGCGGGGTGGACGACCCCCTCGTGCTGATCGCCACGATTCTGCTGGCAGTCGGCTTCGGCTTTAAGCTCGCCGCAGTGCCGTTCCATATGTGGACGCCCGACGTCTATCAGGGCGCCCCGACCTCCGTCACGGCCTTCATGGCGGTCGCCGCAAAAGCTGCCAGCTTTGCTGCATTCATGCGTGTGTTCGTCGAAGGGCTCGGCGGGCTGAAGGCAGATTGGTCGCTCCTGTTCCTGCTCATCTCCATACTCACGCTGGTGCTCGGCAATGTTGTCGCCATCGTGCAGACCAACATTAAACGCATGCTGGCTTACTCCAGCATCGCTCACGCCGGCTACGCGCTGATCGGCTTTGTGGCGGCAGCCCGTGGGGTCGGCGCGTCCGGGGGAACGCCCGGTCTTGCGAGCGTCATGATCTATCTCACCCTCTATACCTTCATGACGCTCGGAGCCTTCGCCGTCATCGGCATGCTCAGGAAAGGCGGGGTCGAGGGAGAAGAGATTGATGATTTCGCAGGGCTCGCAAAGCGTCAGCCGCTCGCGGCCTTTCTCATGCTGGTCTTCATGGCCTCACTCGCAGGTATTCCGCCGACCGCGGGCTTCATCGGAAAACTCTATGTGTTCATGGCGGCAGTCGAAGCAGGATTGGCCTGGCTCGCCGCCATCGCCCTGATCTTTGCCGTCGTATCGGCCTACTACTACATGCGGGTGGTGATGGTGATGTATATGCGTGATCCGAATCCTTCTTCCGACGCGCCGCCACACCTTGTGACCTCACCGGCCTTATCCTTCGTGTTGGCTTGCGCCGTCGCGGGCGTGATTTTCTTCGGCCTCTTTCCCAACCCTCTCGTCAGCTTCGCCCTCCAATCAGTCCTGACGCTCAAATAATTCTCCGGCAGGATGCTGAAAAGCCGCTCTTCTCACCCGCCCGACCGAGACGCGCCATTTCCCATGCGTCGTTCTCGCATCGTTCAGATCCTCAACGTACCCCACTTGGAGAACAAGCTGTCTTGGCAGCTTGGGGCGGGCGGGTGAGAAGAGCGAGGCCTTCGGTCTTCACTCGCTGCGGCCTTGCTGGACAGCCTTTTTGAGCATCCTGCTGGCCCATATCCTTCGCCTGAACGTTGGCTATTACAGTAGAAACCAACGTAGAGGGTGCGGTCTAACAGGTGCACGAGAGGGCGACTCGTGCTACGTTGGTGACAAGCCCTTTACCCGTCGCGCTTTATGCAGCTCTTTCGATTTCTTCGAGATCTGGTACGATCGTTTCTGCGCCATGGGTGCGCCAGTCTGGCCGCCTCTCTTGCATTTTTCTCCTTGCTCTCCCTCTTTCCGCTCGTCTTCCTTTTGCTCTACGGCCTGAGTTTCGTGGTGAGTCAGGACGTGATCGGAGCACAGGTTCTTCTCAGTTTTCTTAAGGGCTTCTTTCCCTTGCTGGGAGAACATGTCGTGAAGGAGCTGCATCGGGTGAGCGCCTTGGAAACCGTCCGATGGGTTGTGTTTTTGACGTTCGTCTGGTTCGGCGCGCTGGTGTTCTATGAACTTGACTATGCGTTGAACGTCGTCTTCGAGAGCACCTGGCGCCGCCACCCCCTCATCTCAACCGGTATTGCCGTTGCGTCGCTTGCGGTGACCGAACTCGTGCTGTTGCTCTCCTTCGGCGCGACTCAGATCGTCAACTTCCTCACGGGGTATGCGCCAAGACTTTGGGGGCTCGATCTCTTGGCCCTTGCAGCCCACGATCTGTTTCTCACCTACACCCTTCCCTTCTCGCTGGCCTTCCTCGCGGTCACAGCGCTATATCGGCTCGTTCCGCGGCGGCGACCGCAATGGCGTGAGGCAATGATCGGGGCGCTTACGTTTAGCCTTCTCTGGATCGCAGCCAAACTCATATTCGTGACCTACAGCACCTATGCGACCGTGTACGCCCACCTATACGGCTCCTTCTTGGAAGTCATTCTGCTCCTCTTATGGGTCTACTACTCCGCGGCCCTCTTGCTGATCGGCGCAGAAGTCGCCCACCGCCTCCAACAACAGGCGCAGGTACTGTCAGCCACAGCCACGAAAACCCCTCAGTCAGACCCGGCTTTGCCGAATAGTCCGCGAACATAAGAAAACTGGTCTATCTCGTTCATTTGGTTTGTCTCGTTGGCTTGGTTGACAAGACCAACCAGATGAACAAAACAAACCAGAGAAACCAGACAAACCAAATCTGGCTGTCGGCTTCTGGACTTTTGCTGGCGGGGATATCTCTTCGTGGATAGAATGGCACCTAACACTGTTATTAAGGGAACCGCCTCATGCCTGAAGATTTCGGCAAAGATATGCTCATGCTCGGTGGCACCGTGATTGGCTTCATCGCGGCGCTATTGACCCTCATGGAGAAGCTGCTGGATGTTAAGACCCGGCTGACGTCGCTGACATCGAAGAAGGAACGGAAATCGCCCTCCACAACCGAACGTCCGGCCCCTGATTCGCCTCCCACGATCGATTTCTTTTCATCGAAGCCCTTCCGTGGCGTGTCCTACCTCCTCTTGTACGAAACCAGCGTCATCGTCGCAGCAGGCTTGCTGCTCAACTATGTTGGGCTCACGTTGAGTCGGCATCTGGAGAGCATCCTGTTCCTTGATATGACGGGAACAGCGCTGGTTGCCTTTCTCTTGGGCCCCTGGTGGGGGGCCATCGTGGCCCTCCTCTCAAATTCCGCCGTGAATTGGTTGTTGTATCCGGAAACCGGAGCGGATGTCGTGATTTTCCCCTGGTCGCTGGTAAGCATGGCCGGCGCCTGTTATTGGGGTTGGATGGCCAGACAAAGAGGCTTTCAAAAGTATCTCCGCAAAGGACGCAGTTCCGCTCTGTCCCATGCGTGGTTTCTCTATATTTTTGGGGTCGGCGGCGCGATTGTCATGAGCCTGCCGGGAACCTTCGTCCAAGCTGCGTTGCATGAGCAAACGACCTTTGCCTTAAACCCAGAAGTTGCCGAATCAGTGAGCCTACGCGTACTCCAATGGGAACGCACTGCGCACCTCTACCTCGAATCCATCTTTGGAATTACCTGGGGGGACAGTCTGAGTTGGTGGATTGTGAATTGGTTCCAGAACTGGATCCGCTATATTCCCGACAAAACCATGAGTGCCGCCATCGCGCTCGTGGTCCTCAAGTACGGCTACCCTTTATTTGAACGAGAGCTGATTCATGGGGGACCCGAGGGCGAACGTCCGAATGATGAGCGCATCCTGCCGCTGGTGTTGGGATTGCTCTATGCCCCTTCCTGCGCCGCCTTGCTCAGTAGCGAGACCTACGGAGGAGCGAGCTATTGGCCTCTATGGGTATTGCCTTGGGTGCTGATTCTGGGTGGCTATGGTTACTTGCATTACTGGGGCACAGGTGAGGCTGCCATACAGGCAGCCAGGATTCAACGAGCCGAGCGCTACGCTCACGCGCTGAAGCAGATCGGCCGGGAAGCTCACCATGAGTTCTGCAAGCGGTTGACCTTCATGACGTTGATCGCAAGCCTGCTCTTTGCCCTCTGTCTCCCTATCCTGTTGACGGACTTTTACCGAGCGACCTTCAAGTTTTTCTGCGTCGTCTATGGGTTCCTGCTCGCGGTCCACCTTGTGCGTATTGCCATTGCGCAAAACATTTCCGTTGCCCGCGCGAACGACTGAGTGTAAGACATGAAAGGGCAACGCCTTTCAATTTCTTAACGCTGCTCCTCTCATGCTTTATGCAACTGCAAGTGATGTGCGATAGCCGACCGGGTGACGAGCCCTACGATCTTTTCGTTCTCCATCACCACGAGACGGTCCCACCCGCCCTGTGCCATGCATTCCATCGCCTGCATGGCAGACCAGTCAGGAGGAATGCAGAGGGCCGGCGACACCGGGCGCATGATCTCGCGAACGCGACGCCATGGCCAGAGTGCTGAGGGAAGCGCATGCACGTCCTTCACCGTGACCACTCCGAGAACCTGCCCCTCTTCACACACGGGAAATCCACCGAATCCATGCGCGACAAAGTATTGATCGACCGCGTCTTGCACGCTCATATCCGGTAACAGGGTCACGACCCGATGGACCATGATCTGGCGAACAGTCACCGACGCTAGCGGAGCCCGCAGGGCGGCTTGTCGTCTGCCTGTCAGGGCTGCCGAAAAGAGGAATGCGCCGATAAAGATCAGCCAGCCCCCGTTCGTCGCGGTGGAATGTCCGAGAGCGCCGGACCAGGCCCCCACCATCAAGACCGCACCGATCAACCCAAGCGCCACACCGAATCCTATTCCCGCGATCGCGGCCTGACTAGTCGCTCGATTGAAATCCTTGTTCCAGGCCCACAGTCCAGCCCGTAAGACACGGCCGCCATCTAACGGGAACCCCGGGATCAGGTTAAATAGTCCGAGCTGCACATTCACCATGCCAAGCAAGCTCCCGAGGACGACAAGCCCCTGACCCCCTGATCGCGCGAATAATGATTCCACGGCTATGGCTCCGCCGAGACAACCGGCTCCCAGGATCAAGCTCACGAGCGGTCCCGCTATCGCGATCAAAAATTCAGCCCGCGGACTGGGCGGTTCCTTTCCCATGTGAGCCATCCCCCCGAAGATGAACAGCGTAATCTGCTTGATAGGGATCTTGTAGCGCAGCGCCACATAGGAATGTCCCAATTCATGAAGCAGAACGGAGAGGAACAACAAGAGGGCGGCAATGCCACCCATCCCCCAATAGCGTGGAGCCGACAGGCCCGGCAACGTCTCCGGCAGATAACCCGTCGCCATTGACCACGTCACAAAGAGGAACACCAGAAACCAGGAGGCATGCACATGAATCGGAATTCCGAGCGCACGACCGATTCGCCAATTGGAGGCAGCCATGCATTCACCGTAACAGTAGGGGAATTGAAGCGTCAACCCGGCTTCGCCTCCTAGCAGGCCGCTGAAAAAGTCGCTCTTCTCACCCGCCCCGCCCAGGCGGCTATGTCACCCGCCCGCCCTGAGGCTGCCAAGACAGCCTCCTTGCCCAGGGACGCGCCCGTTCCCGTGCGGCGTTCTCGTATCGCTCTGACCCTCGAGGGACAATCGTTTTTGCGAAGCCTCCTGGATCGGGTATACTCATCACCATGCGACTACGCCACTTGCCAGAGATGCTAGGCCTCGCCCTCGCCCTTATGATGCTGCTTGTTCCAGCGATGCCTACCTTCACGCAGGCCCAAGTAATTAAGTCGGGCCCTCCCTCTTGTCCGGGAGTCGCGTTGACGTTCGACCTCTGCCCGGTGCAGAAGGGAGCGGGTTACGATCAGGCACTGATCGACTATTTGATTGAGCAGAAGATTCCCGCCACATTCTTCATGTCCGGGAAATGGATGACGAAACACGATGAACAAGTAAAGGCCCTCCTCCAGATCCCGTTCTTTGAAGTCGGCACCCATGGGGATGTCCACGCCCATCTGCCGCTCCATTCAGCAGGCGAGCAGAAACAAGAAATTCTCGGACCAGTTCGTCTGTTCAAGGCCAAGTACGATCATGACGCGACGTTGTTTCGCCCTCCCTATGGGGAGTTCAACGACGATACTGTCAATGTGGCCCGCGACCTCGGGCTCCGGTTCATTCTCTGGAATGTCGTGTCCGGCGATCCCGACCCAACGCTCACGGCAATTCAAATCGAAAACCGACTGAAGCAGTTAGTCCGGAAGGGTAGTGTCATCGTGATGCACGCGAATGGAAAAGGCAAGCATACGCACGAGGTCGTCCAGGATCTGCATCAACAACTCTTGCCAGAGCGACACCTCACCCCCATGACCATGAGTGATCTCCTAAACTGTAATGGCCAGGCAGCTCCATGATCGATCCGATCGTTCGTCCCATGGCGGCGGAGGATCGGGCAGCCGTCATTGAGTTGCTCACCGACTCCGACCCGTGGAAGCAACTGGGTTATCAAGGCAAGGACTGGGACAGCTATTTCACGCCGCTCCCACACGGGCGTGACAGCTACGTCTTGGACCAGAACGGCAGAGTTACCGGCATCGCAGTCGTTCGTCAGAAGTTCTTGCTCGGCGATTATTTGGAACTGTTTGGAGTGGCGGACTGGGCGAGAGGCAAGGGGCTAGGGGGAAGGTTGCTCGCCCACGTCGAAGCAGTTGTCTTCGCGAGGGGGAAGAACCTGTTCGCCTGTGTATCGGACTTTAACGACCAGGGCCGAAAATTTTACGCGAAGCTGGGCTACCAGGAGATAGGCCCCATGCCGAACTTACTGATTCCAGGCAGTGCCGAAATCCTGCTCCGCAAGACCAGTGGCCCGGCGAGAGAGAAAAAAACATAGCCGTCAGCGCTCAGCCGTCAGCCTCAGGAGGTTATATGCTGATTGCTGAAAGCTGACTGCTTATAATGGGCCTTATGAAGGTCAAGAAACTCCTCCACACTCGTATGCGTGTCAGCGACATGGAGCAGACGATTGCCTTCTACACCAACGTCCTTGGACTGGAGGTGCTGGAACAGAAGGTCTCGCCGCGCGGCTCGCACTTGGCTTTTCTCAAGGTGCCCAACAGCGAGGAGCTGATTGAGCTGACCAGTTTTCCTCCGAGCGGGCCAGTGAAAGTCCAGGAAGATCTTGTCCATCTCGCCTTTCAGGTGGAGAGCCTCGACGAAACCATCGCGTCGCTTAATGCGAAGGGAGTCAAGGTCACGGACGGCCCCACGCAAACATCCTCTGGCAGCCGCTTCATTTTTATCGATGCTCCGGACGGTTACGAAGTCGAACTCATCGAACGACCGCCTGGCGTGAAGATTGTCTAGCCCGACGTCATCGGTCAATGGTGAGCCGGTCATCGCTCCCAGCATGTTCCATTTCTCGAATGACTATTGACCAGTGACTACGTAATCTTTCCCGCTTCACGAACGACGAAATACCAGAAGGAGATCGATAATGAAGAACGGGTTCTTCCGTGGGCATGGGCTGGGTAATGACTATGTGGTGATGGATCCAAAAGAACTGTCGTTCTCGCTCAGTCCGTCAAAGATCAAAGCCATTTGTGATCGTAACTGGGGCCTCGGTAGCGATGGGATCCTTGCGCTGGTCCCGTCGAAGGAAGCGGACTTCGGCCTGCGCATCTTCAATCCTGACGGTAGCGAAGCGGAAAAATCCGGGAACGGCCTGCGCATCTTTGCCCGCTATCTTCACGCGACCGGCAAGACGAAAAAGAAGCGCTTCACCGTCGAGACCAAAGGCGGGCTGGTCACGATTACGCTGCATGTGGACCGGCATGGGGATGCGAGCGCCGTCACCGTCGAAATGGGCCGGGCGACGTTCCAGCCGGCCGCACTCCCCTGTATTCTCACGGCCAGCGAGCTGATCGAACAGCCCATTGATGCCGCCGGCCAATCTCTCACCTTCACCGGCGTGAGTGTGGGGAATCCCCACTGTGTCCTCTTCAAACCAGTCGGGCAGTCCTGGTCTCGAGAGGATCTCCTGAAATTGGGACCGGCATTAGAGAACCATTCCCTGTTCCCGAAGCGAACGAACGTGCAACTCGCTGTGCCGACCGGCCCAAGAGAACTCTTCATCCTGATCTGGGAGCGCGGGGCCGGGGAAACCCAGGCCTCCGGGTCCTCCTCTTGCGCCGCCGCGAGTGCAGCCGTTCGGATCGGGTTAGTAAAGAGCCCCGTCACAGTAAAGATGCCGGGAGGTAGTCTTAACATCGAGGTCGCTGCAGACTTTAGTCTCACCATGAAGGGGCCGGTTGCGGAAGTGGCTAGGGGGGTTCTCAGTCCTTCCTTTGTCCGGTCGTTGCGCTGAGCGAGCGATCCGCCGCCGTCAGCGATCAGCTTTTGGCATCAATCCCTAGATCGAGTTGCCCCAGGGTGTCTCGGGCCGTAGAATGGTGCCATACGAGCACTCTTCCCATGCTGACGCCTGAAGGCTGACCGCGGATGGCTACTTCTGCAGAATTTCAATCTAAACTCGACCACCTGCCTGATCAGCCCGGCGTCTATCTGTTCAGGGACGAGCAGGGCGATTTGCTCTATATCGGGAAGGCTGCAGTCCTGTCCAACCGCGTGCGGTCCTACTTTCAAAAAGGAACCGACCACTCTCCGAAACACACCGTCCTGGTCAGTCACATCGCAGACCTCGAAACGATCGTGACCCGCTCAGAACTCGAAGCGCTCATCCTCGAAAGCAATTTGATCAAGCAGCATCGGCCCCGGTTCAATGTGGTCTTACGGGACGACAAGCAATACCCCTATCTTCGCTTACCGATCAAAGAAGACTTCCCTCGCCTCTCTATCGTTCGCCGCGTGCAACAAGACGGCGCACTCTACTATGGTCCCTACACGCCTGCCGGCGCGTTACGAGAGACATTGAAAGTCATCAAGAAAACCTTCCCCTTGGCCACCTGCACCATTGAGATCAATGGCAAGGCGGAGCGAGCTTGTATCGAATTCGAGATCAAACGGTGCATGGCGCCCTGCACCGGCAATCAATCGAAAGAGGACTACCGCCACATCGTCGAACAGGTGCGCCAGTTTCTCGAAGGGCGCGACCATGAATTGTTGGACGACTTACGCGCTCAGATGGAAGCTGCGGCAGAGCGTGAGGAATACGAGGAGGCAGTGCGCTTGCGCGATCGGCTCTTCAACATCGAACGCACGCTTGAAAAACAGCGCATTACCCAAACGACGACGACCGATCAAGACGTGATCGGCCTGGCGCGGCAAGGCTCGGCAGTCGATCTCCAAATCCTCTTCGTGCGCGGCGGGCTCTTGATCGGACGCAAAGACTTCTTTTGGCCTCATTCTGCTGATGCCGGCGACGAGGAACTCGTTCGATCCGCCATCGAGCAGTTCTACAACAAAGACGGTCAGCCGCCCAAGGAGCTGCTCATTCCCACCGACCTCGACGACTTCACGGTCATCGAAGAGTGGCTCTCAGGCAAGCGTGGGAACGCAGTCCGCGTCGTAGCGCCCGAGCGGGGCGTCAAGCACCAATTGCTTCTTCTGGCGGAAGAGAACGCCGGCGCTGCCGTCGCCAATCACCTGCGAGACGAAGAAATCGGACGACAGGCCGTTGAAGAACTCAAGCGGCTTGTACGATTGGACATCGCACCTCGGCGTATCGAAGGGTTCGACATCTCGAACACCATGGGAAACCAGTCCGTCGCGTCCATGGTCGTATGGGAAGACGGCCAGATGAAGAAATCCGACTACCGCCGGTTCAAAATCCAAACCGTGACCGGCGCCAACGATTTCGCCAGCATGCAGGAAGTCGTGACGCGGCGATATGGAGATAGCGAAGATCTCGCGCGCCCGGACCTCATCCTCATCGACGGAGGCTTAGGCCAGCTCGCCGCAGCCATGGAAGGGCTAAGACAGGTCGGCCATCAGAACCTGGCAATTATTGGACTGGCCAAAGCACGCGGCGAGAAGGATGAGCGGATTTTTCTGCCCGGTCGAAAAAATCCCGTTGTGCTTCGCGCGAATTCCCCGGCCACCCATCTCGTGCAACGCATTCGCGACGAGGCCCATCGATTTGCCGTCACCTTCCATCGCAAGCTGCGTGGCAAAGCCCTTATGGCCTCTCCGCTCGATCAGATCATCGGTATCGGCGAGATCAAACGGGCCCGCCTGCTCAAACAGCATGGCAGCTTGGGGAACATCGCGGCCGCCACAGATCATGAATTGATGGCGGCCGGCCTTGATGCGAAGACTATTGCGGAGATGCGGAAGGCTCTCTCGAAAACTACCCCGTCTCGTAGTTGAACTCGGTCATCTGTGAGGTTTGTCTGGTTCATCTGGTTTGTTTCGTTTATTTCGTTGGCCTGGTTCAACCAAATAAACAAGACGAGGTGGCGGATTTTTTCGGCATCCTGCTAAAACAGGAACTTCAAGCTCACGGTCCCCAAATGGACATAGGCATGGTATGTCCCATCGACGGTGGGGGCGCGATTACCGGTAACCGTCCGCGGCTCATAGAACCATTCCTGAAATGCCGCATCCAGTCCAATTGCTTTCGTCCAGAGCGCGGATGCTCCTCCGCAAGGCACCACTCCTAGAAACCGGCCCTGGCCCTTACACAAGAATCCCGCTCCAAGGGATAACGTATTGGAAGATAAAGAAATAATACCCGGGTTGAACGTCAAGTCGGGAACGGGATTTTCGGTATGTGTGTACCCCGATCGGACTGCCACATCCCAATGAGGTAACCATTCGGGATCAAGCCATTTGTATTCGGTGCCGATCGCCACAACCGGCACTGTCTTCCATTGTTGTGGTTGCGGGACGACCACGCCGGAGGAAAGCTGGATGTCCAGGTTACGATTCGATTTCCACTCGACATATTCCACGTCGAGTTCCAGTTTCCATTCCCGCTCGCTCGTACGAACTGGCCAAATTGCGATGCCCCCAGCAAAAATTTGCGGAAGAACAAGATTGGTGGATGCATCGGCAACCTTCGCCCCGTTAACTAAAAATGAACCACTTAACGGCAGCACTGCCTGGGTGCGATAGACCAGTCCAACGGAGGCGATCGGTTTGCCATCGCTGTTTCTCAGTGGTGTGTACAGTAAGCTGAAGGCTGCGCCGGCCCCTGTTCCGTTGCCGTTGAATTCGAGAGAGGCACCGGCAAGCGCTCCGCTGCCCACTTGCCGCTGTTCCGCATGCCCCTGCCCAAGAAAGCTTGCGAAGGTATAGATGTCTGCGTTCACCCCGATAGCCAACTGATCATTGAACTTATAGGCTATGGTCGGCTTAATATCGAGGAGTGGAAGGGCTGCAGAGGTGACGACTGTATTGAAGGGGCCATCCACGGGATAGCGGGTGTTCAACCCGAATGGCGAAGTGAGGCCGAGACCGACGGTCACATTCGATAGGCGGTTCAATCCGAGATATCCTAGGTTCGCACTCACGTAGGAATAGCTTGGCGGGGGAAACGCCACGCTTCCTCCAAAGTCCCCTCGACTGTCTGTCCCGGTCGGGCTATTGAACTTGATGGACCCGCCTACCAGGTTGGTTCCGGTGACGACTTGGACTCCATTCACCTGGCTTAGTCCGGCCGGGTTGTAGTGAATGGCAGACGCATCATCGGCCTGTGCGATAAAGGCATTCCCCTGTCCAGTCGCCGCCGCTCCCTGGGGCTGGAACCGAAGTGCTTGGGCATGTCCAAGCGACGGACATAGTATGCATACGAGTCCCAGAGCCAGGAGGCATCGTCGATTCACTCCAGAATCCTCACAGAAGGTCCATGTTAGCTGACAAATTCAAGATTACGCAGTATCATTGACATGAAACAGCTTGACTGCGCCTCACGATATAGCCGATTGAGGAGGATCTAGCTAGGGCCAAAATCCCATATCGCTATGCTGCCTTGAATTATGGTAGGCTCCATCCGCCTTGCCCTATATACTGGAGGCCGGTTATGGCACACCTTAAAGAGAAGCGCCCCTTCCCCAAAGACCTATTTACGCAATTAACGAAAACCGAGTGTGAAGCCTTCATCGAAGTACTGCACTTTACGGCGCAATCGGAAACTGCCGAAGATGTCAAAGATGTGCTCGGGCGGTTTCAAGCCCTGTTTCCTTTTTCCCGGGTGATTGGTGGACTCGCAAAACTCAGCCGTACGGGCGCGTTTGAAGGCTTTACCAATGTACTCAATGTCAGTTATCCGGAAGAATGGCTTCGCCTGTATTGGCAGAAGGGCTATTTTGAAGTCGACCCAGTCTTCCAGACGGCCTTACAGGAACCAGGGACGCAACATTGGGAAACCACCTATAAGGCCACAAACTCGGACAAACAGCGCGAGTTTATGGCAGCAGCGAAGGAGTTCGGTCTAGGGGATGGGATCACAACAGGATCAGCGGATCCTGCATGTGGAGTCGCAACCTTTTGCTCATTTGCCTCTGCTGAACGCGTTGACGCAAAACGTTATGTGCCCCTGGTCGAGTACTTTGGATACCACGTCCATCTTGCCCTTTTACGCACGGCCCCGAAGAATTCACAGGCGGTAGCTCCCTGCGTCAGGGAGCTCACGCTGCGTGAGATGACGATCTTAAATTGGGTAAAAAACGGCAAGACAAACTGGGAAATCGCCAAAATCATAGGCGTGACCGAACGAACCATACGATTCCACGTAGAAAGCATCTTCTCGAAGCTGGACGTCACGTCGCGATCCCATGCGGTTGCGACCGCCATCGAACATGGTCTGCCCAATGTGGTGTAATGACAATCGGCTTCCGTGAGTTCCTCACAAGAGGACAACAGGCTGCCCCTGGAACGACGTTCACCCCGCATCCCATTACGCTTCTGTATTCACTAACGCCAGCTGCTCGCAGTTTGAATACGTAGAAGTCCGACCGTTAATCATCTCGCCCTCCAGCGTCTCAATAGAGGAGATCCAGTCCAGTAACTGTGGTTTCTTTATCGCGTTCTCTTCGTCGAACCGAACCATATCGTACAGCGCTGCCACAGAACTGGCTCCAGCTGGAGGAAGCACGACCGGCTCTCCGATCATTTCACAAGGAAAGCCGAGTGCTCGAAGCGTTCGAAAGAACCGGTGCTCGACCTCAAGATAGTAGTACCGAATGTCGTTCTCCACTGCCCATTGATAGACGCCTTTCAACAGCGCCAGCATCATCCTGTATGAAAGTCCTTTATCTCGGATTTCAGGATCAATCGCAAGCCTGGTGATCTCGGCAGTATCTGAAGTTTTTCTGATTTGGTAGCCTGACGGGAGCAAGGCGCCGAATTCCTTTTCGAGCATGAATTGCCCGGAAGAGGGAAGGAGTCGGGCCATCCCAACCACGGCTCCATCATCTCTAACCAAGCCAACGGTTACTCCCCACAGATCGTATAGATCCATCTCCTGTCCGTCATCCGTCTCAGGAACCCATTTCAGTGATTCGGCAAATACTTTGTGCCGAAGTCGATAAGATTGGGTGAGCTGCTCGCCGTGTAATGTTTTCACGACGAAGCCATTTTCACTGAACTCGATATCTTTCACGCTAGGCATCGACTGTCTCCTTTCAAGAAACCAACAAGTCCGCACCATTTCACTGGGCGACAGGTTTTTCATAATCTACGTATTTCGTCACCTGGCGGTTCAGCCAGGTGACGAAATACATGGTAGGCGCGTACTAGTAATGTTCTCTCAACCAGAGGAGTCCGTGGGGGGAAAGACTACGAAGACGTTCCTCGGTCGAAGAGGGAAAGGGTGTGCTCGCTAATGAAGGACCGACAGAAGTTCCAGATTATCAATGGGTTTAGGAATGCTTCCGGCCAACCGACGCAGCAGCCTGTATCGCGCGCAAAAGGAATTCCCACGGACACAGCCGAGGCTATTTCTTGCCTGCTGCGTGCACAGGCCGAAAACAACCTTACCGCGGCCCTCACGGCATCCGAGCGACGATTAAGTGCCCTGCTGCACGATCGCCGCCGCATCGGACGGGAGTTACACGACACTGTGCTGCAAGCGCTCTATGCCATCGGGTTGAGCCTTTCGCAATCCCATGAATTGCGCCGGGGAACGCCACAGGCTAAGCCGCGCATAGGCGATCAGGCCACCGACCAGATCCACACGCTCATCCAAGACATCCGGCGCATGATTCTGAGTGTAGAAACGGACTGCGTAGATCCTTTTAGACTGGTTTCCGAGTTACAAGCCCTTGCCGAGACATTTGAGCGGGTGAGTGAGTTACGGATTCGTGTGGAGGTCGACCCGGTGGCCGAGGAGATTCTGACCGGTGAAGAAGCACGGGAACTCATTGCAATCAGCAGAGAAGTCTTGAGCAATTGCGTCCGGCATGCTCGCGCCACACGAATCGTGATCGCCCTTCGGCAAATGGGCTCACGAGTACGACTGAGTATTCGCGACAACGGATCAGGCTTCGAAGTCGATCACGGGGCGACAAAGGGCGTTGGATTCGCCCAGATGGAAGATCGGGTCCGAAAAATCGGGGGGCGCTTGAACATTCAATCCATGGTGGGCCGAGGCACCTGCATCACCGCTGACATCTACCTTGAACCGATATTTGTGACGGTATGAAACATCCACACACCCATCATGTCACAGCCACACTGCCTCACGCTCCCAGTCGAGGCGTGAGCAGGCATAACACGACTAAGACAATAGGCTGTGGGCTTCGAGGCATGCGGGAGCGAGCCTCCCTCCTGGGCGGCCACTTTCATCTCGCAGGAACGTCCGGTGTCGGAATCACGGCCATCGCCTCCGTACCGGCTGCGGAGTGTTTCACTCCATGACCGGGACACAGCCGGTGAAGATTCTCGTGATCGACGATCACGAAGGCGTGCGCCGGCGCGTGAAACAGATTCTTGAGGAGGTCTTTTCTCACGTCGAAGTCGGAGAGGCCGATAGCAGCAAGAAGGCGATTGCTGCGGTGCAGCAAGAACCTTGGGATCTGGGAATCATAGATATCAGCCTTCCTGATCAGAGTGGGCTGGAGTTGCTCTGTGAGCTACACAGCACAGCCCCCCGACTTCCTCTGTTGGTTTTGAGCCTACACACCCAGGAACAATACGCCGTTCGTGCCTTCCGCGCAGGAGCGATGGCCTATCTCACCAAACAGACCGCACCAGAAGAGTTGGCCAGAGCCGTCAAGCAAGTCCTGACCGGCCGCATGTACGTCACTGCCTCTCTCGGAGAACATATGGCCGGCAGCCTGAGCATGAATCCCGCCTGCCCCGACCATCACCCATTGACTGAGCGAGAGCTCGAAGTCCTTGTCTTGTTAGCGCAGGGCCGATCCGTCAAGCACATCGCACAATCTCTCACCCTCAGTATCAAGACCATCAGTACCTATCGAGCCCGTCTCCTGGATAAGCTACAACTTGCGACCACCGCCGAACTGATCCGCTATGCCGTCGACCATCATTTGGTTGGATAACCACACCGATGACTCACTCGCACATACATGAACATAAGCGGCGGCTTGAACCATTCGTCGCTATTGGCGATCAGGGCAGAGTCAGATTTCTCCTACATTGTGTATGCGTTCAGTTGACTGTCTCTCTCTTCGATCGGCCTTAAGGACTATGTATGACTCGAGAGACCATCACCCTGTTGGAACCATAGCATGACCATCGTTCTAGCCGACGCAGATGCCCACTTTCGCGACAGACTCAAGAAGCGCCTTGAGAAAATCACCGGCGTGCACGTGGTGGGAGAAACGTCGGACTCGGAAGAAACCACCGCGATGATTCTGAATCGGAAACCGGATATCGCAATCCTCAATTTCTCGCTCCGAGATGGCTGCGGCATCAAAGCCCTCCGACACATCAAGCAATTGATGGTCCCGCCGATCATCATCATCGTCACGGACGATCCCTCGCGCGACAATAAGACCGCCTGCGCTCTCGCCGGGGCCGATTTCTTTTTTGAGAAGGCCACGGAAGATCACAAAATGATCAACACTGTTCGCCTTCTGTATGTACCGCAGAGCCGGATCGAATCGTCGGACTCCCCCATTGCTACGCTCGATGAGTGATCAGCGTTCCTCCGCAACCATCATTTCTCCGCCGATCGTCTCTGTCGTGTCGTTTAAATTGACAGCTCCCCCTCTCGCCGACTAGGATAGCGCGCCGTGAGTCATTCCGATCCTTCAGAACCAGCCGTCAGCGAAGCACGCACACGCTCCCATCAACCGCGTTGAACACCTGTTTGAAACTGTCGTGTTCGCCAGCCGGTGGATCCAAGCCCCACTCTATGGCGGCCTCATCGTTGCCGAGCTGCTGTACGCGTACAAATTTCTCGTCGAACTATGGGAGATGATCTGGCACATCAATCAGCAGCAAGAGACCGTCTTCATGCTGGGCGTCCTTGGACTGATCGACGTCACGATGGTAGCAAATTTGCTCACGATGGTGATCATCGGCGGGTATGCCACCTTCGTGAGCAAATTGGATTTGGAGGGGCATGCCGATCGACCGGAATGGCTGACCCACATCGATCCCGGCACCATCAAGATTAAACTCGCAGCCTCCCTGATCGGCATCTCCAGCATTCATCTTCTTAAATCGTTCGTCAATATCGAGCATGAAGACCCTGAACACATTAAATGGAAGATCTTTATCCACATGACGTTCCTCGGTTCCGCCATCCTGTTGGCCTGGACCGACAAGATCATGCAGAAAGAACGCAAGCACTGACCCAACGTGCACAATGCCCAGGTGTTCAGGCTGAAGGCTGAAGTTGGTTTCTGCCCCTAACAGCCTTCAGCCTATCTACCTGCACGAGGCAACGATGACGCGATTGCCACATTCCCTGTTCGTTCTGCTGGTCATCCTGCTCGTGCAAGCAGGCTGTAGCTCTTCGGTGTTGCAACTACGTGACCAACCGGATCTGTATCACGGAAAATTCCGCCAGAAGTTGGCCGATAACAAAGAGCTCGCGACGAAGTTCCTAGCTTGTACCGGGCAAGCCCACGACGAACCACTGAGGGAACGACCTGATGCCGCCACCTCGCCTGAGCCCCTGTCCCTGCAAACCCCAGAGGGACAAGCGACGAGCGTCCGTCCCCTGGCAGCCGTCATTGAGACGATTCGCAAGCGGCATCCCGACAAGGAGGCCTCCCTCGCTATTCTCGCCAACGTCCTCGATGACGTGGCCAATGACGCGACCGCGCGCATCGATCTAGACAAGCTCACACAAGTCATCGAATCGGCCGGGCGATGGCATGGGAGTCTCGGTCTTGATGAGGATCAACTCGAGCAGGATTCCTCTCGCTTCGCTCGGATGCTATTGGCGTACAACAAGGCCTATTTTGGCGATCTCAGTTTCACGGCAAGACCGGACCTCCGCGGGAGCCGGCCTTCGGGGGGTCGTCAAAGTGACTTCGAAAGGGTTCGTCGATCGAAGCGGCAACACCTTGCTGTTTCCGGGGATCTCGGCGGAAATTGAGGTGAGCCCTGCCAATTCAGTTCGCATGTCGGCCACCAGCAGTCGACTCTCAACGTGTCAGCGCTGATCTGATGCGTATTTTCCTGGAAGCCTTCTTCGACGCGGCCTTTCGAGTACCGGCCGTACATGGCGCGACTGCATTGCGAGTGGGACCGAACTCCCAGGAGTCGCCCTACCCTGAATTCGATGCCGATCATCCCACAATTCCCCTGGAGGCCTTGGCCCGAGTGACCCGTGACGCCATGCGCGCCGAAGCTGCCGTGACATCGCTCGTGGGGAAAACGGTTCGTGGCGGAAGTGTCTTCGGTACCCAGAACGAGACGCTTGCCGCCACGCTTGAAACAGCCGCAGGGGTGATGGTGAAGAAACTCGTCGAGCACGAAGGGTTCTGCTACTATCAGGTAAGTGAGGGTAGGCCGACCAACGCCTCGGGTGAACTGAATGTGACGGGGCCTGCACTGGGTTGCGACCAAACCCGTCACGAATCCATAAGACCACGCTGTCTGCGAGGAGAAAAACCTCATAAAGTCGCTACGCTTGAGCCTCGTGACGCCAAGCCATCTCATTGCCATAATTGGGTCAGGACTCCCTTCCCGTCCCGCCAGTGCGGCGTCCAGGCTAGGGCCACGAGTTTCACGGTGATGTTGGCTTTGGTGGGTTTGAGAGAGACTCTTTCGAGTCTCTCGTTGAGAGGATCGGTCGCGGCAGCGAGTGCATCGGTCTCCGTCTTAAACTGCGTTTCGAGGTCGGCCAATTGTTGGCTGCAATGCCGAAACATTCTCTTCGGCTTGCCCGACGTCACCGGATTCCTTAATCGCACGTCCGGCTCCGCGAATCGCCGTTGTCGCCCGGCCGATGTTTGCCGCGCTGATTGTCTTTCGCCCAAGGAATGCGCCCAGGATTGATGCACCGACCGAAATGGCCGCCTGCATTTGACTGGAGCGAGACTCCGCTTGCTGCCGTTCGACCATTTGTCCTGCACGCCTGATCCGATCTTGCAAGGCGGCTATCTTCGGTGCGTACTTTCGACGCAGGCTGTCCGATTGTTTGTCCCGTGCTTCGCGACCGGATTGTTGCAGCCGCACACGGAAGTCCCTCTCTGATTCGCCAGGCTTCGAGACGTCTTTCGTGCTGGGACTCTTCAACAGATCGACTTTCTGGGTGCGGAACAGCCACCCGGCGAAGTCCTTATTCCACGCTTCATAATTCTTGGCTTTGCTTGCGGGGCTGGGGACTTCTCCGAACTGCGCGCCATCTGAGGGCGATGGCTCCAGGTCAGCGACGGCCAAGTCTGCTTCCATTGCATGATCCCAATCCACTGCCACCGCACCATCCGAAATCGGCGCAAGTACGGTCACATCCTGCGTCACATCTACGCCGGCCTTGCTGTCTGATACCCGCACCTGCGACGTCCCGAGCAACATCGGCTGGTAGATCAAAGCGCTGCCGCTCGGTTGGCTTCCTCGGATAGGGATAAATTGTTGCGGCACATCGGGGGGGAGCATCGGACTAGGCCGGTGAGGGTGAGGAGTGAGGGCTGAGGCGAGGCTTGGCCTTCCGTCTCCCTTACCCCTTACGCCTGACGCCTCACCGGCCTTGAGAGGATCCATGAGCGTCTTGATCTGCGTCCGCGTCAGTGGCCCTCGAAGATACGAAAGCGTCCATCTTGTCTGAAAGACCTCCGGCGCATCTTCGTGGACATTGTTCATGAGAAAGACTCGGTTCCCAAGTCCTGCGAGAAGCTGTTCCATCCCCTGTTTATCGAACTTCTTCCCAGAGCTTGCCGATGCGCCTTCCAGTCCTTCCAACACTCGAGCCTTGTCTCGTTCGGTTTGCAGTCGTCCGATGAACCAGGTGCCGGTATTTGCCAAGCCTTTGTAATCCAGATCGACGGGGTTCTGTGTCGCCAACACCACGCCCAGACCGAACGCGCGAGCCTGCTTTAGCAATGTCAGCAACGGCTGCTTCGACGGCGGATTGGCGACCGGAGGGAAATAGCCGAAGATTTCGTCCATATAGAGGATGGCGCGGAGGCTGGTCGTACCGGACTGTGCTCGTACCCAGCCGAGCGTTTGACTCAGCAGCAACGTGACAAAGAACATCCGCTCGGCATCGTTGAGATGCGCGATCGAGAAAATGGCGAGCCGAGGTTTCCCCTCCGGCGAATGGAGCATCTGACCGACATCAAGGGCTTCGCCTTCCAACCAGGCATGAAAATCCCGGTGAAGCTAATAAGTTATTTAACTGCATGGCGAGGGCAAAGCGTTCCTTCGAAGGGTAGAACGAATCCAGATTCAACACTCCAATCTTGGTAACCGGCGGTGTCTGGATCTGCTGGATCAATGTGGCCAGATCCAGATCCTGGCCCGCCTTCCATGTATGATCAAGAATCGTCGATAGCAAAATGTGCTCGCGGCTCTTTATGGGATCAGCCTCAACGCCGATGAGACCCAGCAGACTCGTCACCGTTGTGCTGATCCGCTCGCGCAGCATCTCAGTATCGTCCAGAATTTCCTGCGACGGTGCTGCAAAGGATTTGAGGATGGAGACCGGAATGCCTGCGTTGCTGCCAGGCGTATAGACCACCACATCCGCGGCATCGCGGAGCTTCTGAATCCGCTCGCCGCTCTGGCCCCAATCCCCCAAGCCTTTCTTCCACATCTCGGCTTGCTGCGTCGCATAGTCCGCTGGCGAGAGCCCCTTCTTGCGCGCATCGTCCTCATTGATCCAGGGCGCGAAATCCTCGCCACGGAGCTGCGGAAACGTCAGCATCAAGTTCGCCAGATCCCCCTTGGGATCGATGATCAGCGCAGGGATGCCGTCGATCGCCGCTTCTTCGAGCAGATCCGATGCAGAGGCCGGTCTTCCCGCTTCCGGTCATCCCGACGCAGACGGCATGGGTGACCAAATCTTTCGAGTCGTACAACAGCCAGCCCGGCTTCGATTGCTTGGCTGCCATGATCATACGGCCGACCCAGATAGAACACGCCGAGCTTTTCAAAGTCTTCTGCTGACCCGCCTGGCTGTGAATATGCCGGACAGCCTTCCCCGACTCTTTTTTCTTCGTTGCCATCGCTCACCATCCTTAAAAGATGACGAACACGGCGCCGATCATCAAGGCAAAACCAGCCAAATAGTTCCATTTCAACTTTTCCTTCAGATAGACCACTGAGAAGATGCAAAACACGACCAGGGTAATCACTTCCTGGACGGTTTTCAATTAGGCAGCGTTGAATTGGTAATGGCCGATGCGATTCGCCGGCACCTGGAAACAATACTCGACAAAGGCAATCCCCCAGCTGACGAGTATGACCGCCCACAGTGGCGAGGCCTTGTACTTGAGATGCCCATACCAGGCGATCGTCATGAAAATGTTCGAGATCGTCAACAAAGCAACAGTGTGCATGAAGGTATCTCCAGCGTGTTAAATTGTCGTCACTGGCTCTTCTGATTTTTCAACATCTCACTTCTCAGATGCAGGTAGGCCTTCACAAAAGTCTCCGATACAGTTAGCTGCCCAAGGAGATAATGTATGGTAATTGAGAGTTCGTGGGCGATTTCGTCTAAAGTTTCAGGAGTTTTATCGGGCCTTGTGAGTTCCTTATTGTCGCGATACTTGATCTCGACAAACGCCGCGATTTTGGCCCTAAGCTTCTGGCTCTCGAGCCTATGGGCCAAATCATTTCTAATTGAATTTAGCGCATCCACCATGGCCCACATGGATTTTGGAAGAATATCACCTATCAAGGCTCGCGCCAGCCTGGCCTTAACCTGGAAGCGAATATCAACACCGTCTAAATGTGACGGCTGAAGACAGTAGGCATGAACTATCTCGTCTAACACTTCTTCGACCAAGAGATGGCCTTTAAGGGTAAGAATGGTTAGATCATTCGTTTTCGGCAGATGTGCCTTGATACGACCTTCCCGTTTATCTTTAACTTCCTCAAGATTAAAATCCTCGATAGGCATAAGTGCTTCCCATGTGTGGCTGAGGGCCATCAGCCACCACTTCCCCCCTCCCTCTCAGCGGGGATGGACGGAAGGGAAATAATCTTCGCGGGTGGCGCTGACCTGGGAGCCCGACCGCCCACAGCGGGGCCCCACACCGGGCGGGGTGCGAGGACGGTCGGGCTGGTCAGCGACAGGACCCGCGTCCGCTCACACACACCTTTGTCAGCACACGGTTTTATCCGGTGTCCCTGGCTTAACGGGGACAGGCACCGCCGACGGCGGAGCCTGTCCCCTATACCCCCGCCTCTTTCAGCACTTGTCCCGTATACGATCGCTTCGACTTGGCGATTTCCTTCGGCGGTCCTTCCGCCACGATCTCACCGCCTCGATCGCCACCCTCCGGCCCGAGATCAATGACCCAATCCGCATTCTTGATGACATCGAGATTATGTTCGATCACGACCACGGTGTTGCCGGCTTCGACAAGTCGATCCAGCACATCCAGCAACCGTTGCACGTCGGCAAAATGGAGTCCGGTCGTCGGTTCATCCAAGATGTACATCGTGCGTCCGGTCGGACGTTTCGACAGTTCGCGCGAGAGTTTGACTCGTTGCGCCTCGCCCCCGGACAGCGTCGTGGCGGACTGGCCAAGTTTCACGTAGTGCAACCCGACATCATGCAAGGTGTCGAGTTTCCGCTTGATGAACGGGATATGCTCGAAGAACTCCACGGCATCGTCCACCGTCATATTCAACACGTCGGCGATGCTCTTTCCCTTATGGTGAATCTCCATCGTCTCGCGGTTGTACCGTTGGCCCTTGCAGACCTCACAGGTCACGTAGACATCCGGCAGGAAATGCATCTCGATCTTGATCAACCCATCGCCCTGGCAGGCCTCACAGCGGCCGCCCTTCACATTGAAACTGTAGCGGCCTGGCTTGTAACCCCGCACGCGGGACTCGGGCAGATTGGAGTAGAGATCCCGGATGAAACTGAACAGACCTGTATAGGTCGCCGGATTCGATCGTGGAGTCCGGCCGATCGGGGACTGGTCGATGTCGATCACTTTGTCCAGCGCGTCGGCGCCCAGCAGCTCCTTGCAGCCGTCGATCTTCGGTTTTTTGTGATAGAGCAGCTGGGAGAGGGAATGGAACAGCACTTCGAGCACCAGCGTACTCTTTCCGGACCCCGACACGCCGGTCACACAGGTGAGCAGGCCGAGCGGAATCTTGGCGGTCATCCCCTTGAGATTGTGTTTCGTGGCTCCCACGATGGACAACAACCCCTTGGCCTTGCGCTGGCGGCGAGGCAGGCTGACCATGTGCGTGCCGCGGAGATACTGGCCCGTCAGCGAGTCGGGATTCCCTATGACCTCATTCGGCGTGCCTTGGGCGATAACCCGCCCCCCCTGCGTTCCGGCGCCAGGCCCCATATCCAGCAGATGGTCCGCCGCCATCATGGTTTCCGCATCGTGCTCGACCACCACCACCGTGTTGCCCAGGTCGCGCAGGCGCAGCAAGGTCTGGAGCAGGCGTCGATTATCCCGCTGATGGAGACCGATCGACGGCTCGTCGAGGATGTAGAGGACGCCGACAAGGCCGGAGCCGATTTGCGTGGCGAGCCTGATGCGTTGGCCTTCCCCACCGGACAACGTGGCGGCCGCCCGATCCAACGTCAGGTAATCCAGACCGACGTTGACGAGAAACCCGAGCCGTTCGCGAATTTCTTTCAAGATGCGATGGGCGATCACCAGTTCGCGCTCCGTGAATTTCACCGAACTGAAGAAGTCGAACGCGGCTCGCACGGAGAGATGCGTCACCTCCGCGATCGACTGTGTGGCCACCTTGACGGACAGGCTTTCAGGTCGCAGCCTCGCGCCCTTGCAGACCTCGCAGGGTTCCAGCAAGGTGAAGTCTTCATCGTCAGAATTGCCGGGTGTCATGGCATAACCGATGCCGTCGCAGGCCGGACAGGCTCCATGCGGGCTGTTGAACGAAAAGACGCGCGGCGTAATTTCCGGATAACTGACGCCGCAGCGGATGCAGGCGAGCTTCTCGCTATAGAGTGACACTTTCCCGTTGTCCGTCAGCACACCGACAAGCCCACCGGCGAGTTTCAGCGAAGTTTCCACCGAATCGGCCAACCGCCGCGTCATCGCCTCGCCCGGCTTCATCACCAACCGATCGACCACGATTTCGATCGTGTGTTTCTTCTGTTTATCGAGCGTGATGTCCTCGCCCAACTCAACCAGCTGACCATCGACCCTGGCCCGGACGTAGCCGGCCCGGCGCATGTCGAGGAGTTCTTTTCGATACTCTCCTTTCCTGCCGCGGACGATCGGGGCCAATAGCTGAAACTTACTCCCCTCCGGCAGCAGGCCAATGGCATCCACCATCTGCTGCACGGTCTGCGCCGTGATTTCCTCGCCGCACTGAAAGCAGGAAGGGCGTCCGACCCGGGCAAAGAGGAGACGGAGATAGTCGTAAATTTCCGTCACGGTTCCGACCGTGGATCGCGGATTGTGGCTGGTGCTCTTTTGCTCGATGGATATGGCGGGCGAGAGCCCTTCGATCGAATCGACGTCGGGCTTGCCCATCTGTTCGAGGAACTGACGGGCATAGGCCGAGAGCGACTCGACGTACCGTCGTTGCCCCTCGGCATAGATCGTGTCGAAGGCCAGCGACGACTTGCCCGACCCACTCAGCCCCGTGATGACGACGAGCTTGTCGCGTGGGATCGTGACATCGATGTTCTTGAGATTGTGCTCGCGCGCCCCTTTGATGATGATCGAGTTGTTCATCAGGGGCGGGATTATAGCATGCGGACCGGGCCGCCTTGACAAACCCGGAGGGGCGGTGTTACCACGCTCTCATGGTGCATGTGGATACACCACCCGTTCAGAAGGGGACCGACGCCTCAGCGGCTCCTCGCACCGTCTCGACCTGGTCCGGTCAGGCGCGCGAGCAGGCGGTCCAGCGGATGTTCACTTCGATCGCCCGCGTCTATGATCTGAACAACACACTCCTGAGTTTTGGACTGCACTACCGGTGGAAGAAAATTACTGCCTCCTATGTCCCCGTGACCACTGAAGGCCGGGCACTCGACGTCGGATCCGGCACAGCCGATCTCGCGCTCTTGGTTGAACCGCGCATGGGAGCCAACGGCCGCGTCATTGCTTCAGACCTGAACCATGCCATGCTCGTCGAGGGGCTGAAGAAAGTCACAGGGCGGGGCCTGGGACAGAAGATTACCTGTCTCGAAGCCAACGCCGAGCATCTGGGATTTCCCAATGGGACCTTCCATGCGGTGACCACGGGGTTCTGCATGAGGAACGTCGGCGACCTTCGGCAAGCCCTCACGGAAATTCATCGTATTTTGCAACCAGGCGGGCGGTTTGTGTGCCTGGAGTTTTCCCGACCCGTCTTTGGTTGGCTGCGGGCTCTGTACGATTGGTACTCGTTCCGGCTTCTTCCCTGGATTGGCACGAAAGTGGCGCATGACACGACCGGCGTCTACGAATATCTCCCGGCCTCCATTCGGAACTTCCCGGATCAGGAACGATTGAAACAGATGCTCCTCGACGCAGGCTTTCGGCAGGTCACGTATCGCAATCTGACCGGTGGGATTGTGGCGATTCATGTTGCCACCAAATAAAAAGCGAGTGTTCAGCACATGATCTGATTGATAGTAATGAATTCAATCCTCTACATCTTTCTCCCCTGCAAAAAGGTCTATCCCATCGGGGTGACCTATCTCGCTGATTTTATTCATCGCCGCAAGCCGGATGTGCGGCAGCGCATCCTCGATCTCTCCCTCTTTCCCGACGCCCAACGGAGCAGTGCGGTCCGTGATGCCGCCACCGAGTTCAAGCCGGACCTTGTCTGTTTCTCCTGGCGCGACATTCAGATCTTTTCTCCGCACGAGGGAGACTCCTCGCTGGAACATGCGTTTAATTTCTATTTTGCGAGCAATCCACTCAAGCGGGTCGTCGCCTCGTTTGCGGGGCTGCAACAGCTCTACCGCTACTACAGTCATATCCGGGCAGCGCTCTCCTACCCCTGGTTGATCGCGAAGGAGTTCCCGAAGGCGCAGATCATGATCGGCGGCGGAGCCTTTACCGCCTTTGCCGATCAACTCATCCTGAAACTCCCGGAAGGCACCATCGGGATTCTTGGGGAAGGTGAAGACGCCATCCTCAAGGTGATTGAAGGCCAATCGCTGGAGAAGGAGCGTTACATCCTCCGGGAGGGAAAGACCATTCGAAAGGGCCAGCAGGGTTCGCCGGCCCTCCTGGACGCACTGACTGTCGACTTGCCCTATCTGACCTCTATCTTCCCACAGCATCGGGAGTATCTGGGCGAATCCATCGGGGTTCAGTCGAAGCGAGGCTGTCCCTACGACTGCGCGTTCTGCCTGTATCCCTACATTGAAGGAAAACGGGTCCGCTATCGGCCGCCCTCCATGGTCGTGAAGGATATCTCTCAGCACTACCATCAATGGGGCGCCAGGCGTTTCTGGTTCACGGATGCCCAATTTATTACCGGGAAAGAAGCCTATCCCCAATGCATCGAGATTCTTGAACGGATCCTCGCCGAGAAGCTGGAGATCGAGTGGTCCGGCTATATCAGGACATCGCTGATCACCCCTGAGCTGGCGAAACTCATGGTCCGATCCGGCGTCGGCGATCTTGAGGTGGCTATTACGTCGGGCTCCCAAGAGGTGCTGAACAACCTCCATATGGGATTTAAACTTGAGCGGCTCTACGATGGCTGTCGCTATCTGGCAGAAGCGGGATTCAAGGGAAAGGTCATCCTCAACTACTCGCTGAACAGTCCAAAAGAAACCGAGGAGTCTTTGCTCCAAAGCGTGGAGTCCTATAAGAAGGTCGCATCGATCCTGGGTGAGGAGCGAGTCTTCCCCCTGATGTTCTTTTTGGGTATTCAGCCGAACACCGATCTTGAAGCACGGCTGTTAGAAGAGGGCTACCTCTCGGCCGGCTATAACCCGTCTGATGCTGACTCCGACGAGTATCAGAAAGCTCCTCTATAATCCGGCCCCGCTCAACTCGTTTATCGCCAAGGCCTGCCTCATGGCTTGGGAAAGGAAAGCAGGAAGCAGGGATCCACGGAAGTGGACGGGGTCTCTTTCCCAAACCCCGAATGAATCAGGCCCTTACGCCGACAAGAATTTGATCCGAGGGATCGAGGGGAATTCCGGACGCGATGCCCTCCTGTCCTTGGAAGAAATACTCCGATCACGGAAGTCAAAGATCATAGGCCAATCGTCAGTCGGAGTGGAACCGTCCAAGGTATAGGCGAGTTCTATTTCGTGTGACCGTTAAGAGCTGACCATCCCCCCGTTTGATACTGTCCATCCTCCTTGCATTCGAATTCAGGCCGGTGCTATCATCCTCTTTCTTTGAAGGGGTAGAGGTTCGTCAACTATTTGGAAATTTTGACAATTACTCTCGTTCGCCCTGGCCAGGAGGGCATCTTGAGGAGACATTTCGATGTATAAGACGATCTATGTCCCGGTCGATAACTCCGACCATTCCAACACCGCCGTCGACATCGGAGTTCATTTCGCCAAAGCTTTCGGCTCGAAGATCGTGGGCAGCCACGTCTATGCGGCCAAAATGCATGATAAGCGTTTCAAGCAGATGGAAGCAGGCTTACCCGAAGAGTACCACGATGAAAAAGAGCTCGACCGGCAGCGCCAAATCCACGATTCGCTGATTACCCGTGGACTCCAGATCATCACCGACTCCTACCTCGACTACGTCGATAAGAAATGCGCGGAAAACAATCTTCCGATCGAGCGTCGTTCGCTCGAAGGTCGGAATTGGAAGGTGCTGGCCGAAGACATCAATACCAATGTCTACGACTTGGTCATCATGGGCGCCTTGGGCGTTGGCGCCGTGAAGGACAGTGTGATCGGCAGCAACACCGAGCGCGTGCTTCGTCGTGTGCGGAATTCGGACATGCTGATCGTCAAGCAAACCCAACCCATGACCGGTGGGAAAATCGTGGTGGCGGTAGACGGCAGCCCCTATTCCTTCGGCGGACTTATGACCGGCCTGTCCCTGGGCAAGGCCTTCAATATGCCGGTCGAAGCCATCTCAGCCTTTGATCCCTATTTCCACTATGCCGCCTTTCATAGCATCTCCGGTGTCCTCAACGAGGAAGCCGGCAAAGTGTTCCGCTTCAAGGAGCAGGAAAAGCTACACGAGGAAATCATCGACAGTGGCCTCGCGAAGATCTACCAGTCGCACCTCGACATCTGCCGCGAGATTGCTCAGGCCGAGCAAACCGACGTCAAGACCACCCTGCTGGACGGCAAGGCCTTCGAAAAGATCATTCAATATGTGCGCAAGGATATTCCGGCGTTGCTGATTGTCGGACGGATCGGTGTGCATAGCGATGAGGATATGGACATCGGTAGCAACACGGAGAATCTCTTGCGGTCAGCGCCCTGCAATATCCTGGTTTCGAACCGGAAATACGTGCCGCCGATCGATACCTTGGCCGAATACACGATCGCCTGGACTGAAGAAGCTCTCCGCCGGATGGAAAAGATCCCGGTGTTTGCCAGAGGTGTGGCCAAGACAGCCATCCACCGCTATGCCATCGAAAAAGGCCACACCATCATCAGCAACACAGTGGTTGATACGGCCATCGGACACATCCTACCTAAGGGCGCGATGGATGCGATGCGCGCATTGGGTGGCAGCCTGGATGCCGCCGGCATCGACCGCGATAAGATGCAAGCTGATGAGTCTGTGCTGAAGGATCTCATGGGCTCGACGCTCAGCGGTATGATGACCGAGGTTGTGGAAGAAAAATCGACGGTCAGTGCAAACACTCAAGCCTACTTGGACCGGATGACCCAGGACTACTTCATCTGCGACGGCTGCGGCTACATCGGCAAGGGCGAGACGCCCGTGAAGTGCCCCGTCTGCGCTGCCGGAGGTGACCGCTTCAAACTGGTTGACAAGTCTCTTTTCGAAGCGGCGGCGCACGTCGAAGGGGTGCTCGAAACCGATCTGGCCTACGATGACGTCCCCATGCAATGGACGAAGGATGCTAAAGAAGGAATCCGTGCAGTTCCAGCGGGCTTCCAACGCCGGCGCGCCAAGGCAAAAATCGAGAAGACTGCCCGCAAACTCGGCATGACCACGATTACGCTGGAGTATGCCGCATCCATGATTCAAGAAGCGGCTTCAGAAGACTACACCCCCATCTTCGCAAACAAGGGAACCGGCGCCTCGACCGAAGCCCGGGCTACCGTGACCGCTGTGGCGAACGACGCCGGTGGCTCGACCGCCTCGCATGAGAACGGTCATGGGAACATGAATGGCCACGCGGAGGAACCTGTCCCTGCCTCCCCCTATACCTGGACGCCGGAGGCTCAATCACGGCTCGAACGGGCCCCTGAAGGGTTTATGCGCGAGTGTACGCGTGCCCTCATCGAAAAACATGCAGATAAGCTCGGCGTCATGGTCATCACGGCCGAAGTGGCTCACGAGGGCATCGAACAAGCCAAAGACTACATGGCGGAAGCCATGAAGACCGGCAACCTAAAGGACATGATCGCCAACCTGACCGGCAAAGCTAGCTCCTAGCTTTGCCGATGGCACATGTTGAATTCTCAATGTTGAATGACATTGACCTGTCCCGACGCGCACGCTCCCCATTCACAATTCAACGCCTAGCGCCTAACACTCATGGGTAAATCTCTTCCAATTTTCAATGCCGGGTCTCTTGCAGGCGCGTTCGGAAACATCCAGCAACAGATGACGCATTTCTTTACTCCGTCAACCACTGCTCCTGCGCCGCACGATGGTCGGACCGTCGACGACTTCAAACCCTATCTCATCGCGCTGAACCTCACGAAGCGCTGCAATCTTAAGTGCGACCATTGCTACCTCGACGCGACGACGAAGTCCGCCGGCGGGGACGACGAACTCTCGACCGAAGAATGCTACAAGCTCATTGATCAGATTGCCGAGGTCAACAAGGGCTGCCTCCTTGTGATCACGGGCGGCGAGCCGCTCGTCCGTCCTGACATCCTCGACATCGCGCGCCACGCCGTGAAGCTCGGCTTCATGGTGGTGTTCGGGACCAACGGGATGTTGATCGATGACCGGTTGGCGAAGGAGCTGGTCGAGCTCGGCGTGATGGGCATGGGCATCAGTATCGATTCGCTCGATCCCCAGAAGCACAATCGTTTCCGTGGCGTGCCCGGCGCATGGGAAGCCGCACTTGCAGGCATCGAGGCTTGCAAGCGGAACGGGCTGGCGTTTCAAGTACACTTCAGTGCGCAGCCCATGAATTATCAGGAACTGCCTGAGGTGATCGATTGGGCGCACCAGCTTGGCGCCAAGGTGCTCAATGTTTTTTTCATGGTCTGCACCGGCCGCGGCGAGGAACTGACCGACATCACCCCGGCTCAGTACGAAGAAGTGCTCGGCTACCTCGTCAACTGTCAGGATAATTACAAGGGCATGCTCGTCCGGGCTCGTTGTGCGCCGCATTTCAAACGGCTGGCGTACGAGAAAGATCCGAACTCCTCTATTACTAAAGCGACTGGTTATATGGGCGGAGGCTGTCTTGCCGGCACCAACTACGCGCGTGTGACCCCCAACGGCGAGTTGACCCCTTGCCCCTACATGCCGCTGTCTGCCGGGAATATTCGCGAGACAAGCTTCGTCGATCTGTGGGAAAAGTCCGACGTATTCAATTCCTTCCGCTATCCGCATCTGAAAGGTAAATGCGGTGATTGCGAATATACAGACATCTGCGGCGGCTGCCGCGCACGCCCCTATGTCGATCACGGCGACTGGCTGGACGAGGATCAATGGTGTCTCTATACCCCGAAGGGTGGCGAGAAGATCAAAGTCGCGTTTAATACGCCGGAAGAAAGCCTGGTGGCATGGGATGAGGACTCAGAAGCACGACTGAACCGGATTCCGTACTTCTTGCGCGCCATGGTGAAAAAAGGTGTTGAAAAGCACGCACGAGAAAATAGCATCCCTCTGATTACCATTGAGCTGATGGAAGAACTCCGCAAGAAACGATTCGGCAACGAAACGCCGGTCTTTAAGTTTTGACGTGAGGGGTAAGGCGTGAGGGGTAAGGCGTGGTAAGTAGTACGTTCTCAGATCGCGATCGGGACGCCTCACGTCGCACGTTTCACGCCTGACGGTTATCGGAATGGACGATCTTCAAAGCCTCGTTACCGACCTCAATACGCTGATCCCGATCATTAATCATTGGATCCACTTGTTGTCGGCGGTCGTCTGGATCGGTGGACTCGCGTTCCTCGTCATGGCCGTGACTCCTGGGCTGAAGCAGGCGGTTGCCAAGGAGCAGATCAAGCCGATTACCGATGCGTTCTATCAGCATTACAAGAAAGTCGCGGGTATCCTGCTCCTCGTTCTGCTGCTTACCGGTGGCATCAATTTCCACTATGTTAATCAGGTCATCACCTCGCAAACCGGCAGCGGGATCCAGCATCATGCGAAATACCTGACCGTTTTCTTTATCAAGCTGTTTCTCGTTCTCTGTCTTCTCACGCTCTTCCTCTACACGGTGCTCTTCAAGTCCGATGACGCAGAGGAAGGCGGAGATGAATCCTACGAAGCGATCCCTTTTCAACGAGCCGCGCTCTGGATCGGTCTCTTCATCCTCCTCTGTGCCTCCGCGATGAAACATCTCCACCGATAAGTAGATCTGGCCCCAGTTCTGGCTCTTCGTAGCCTTCATCTACCGCATTTCCTCCGTGCCTGTATCTCGCAGGATATAATGAGCGTACCGAAACAGATACGATTCTGACTGATTGTCCCATCTTTTCTGTTTCCCGCTCACTCGCCAAATCACATTTAGTCAATGACTTACAACGTAAGCCATGGAATGTTCTCAACGTAAATATCCTGGTACAGGGGTTGCTGTACCGCCGTAGTTCTCTCAGCAGCAGACATAAGGGAAGAGACGTCCGATGGCCTGAAACTGGAAGTTTCTTGGCGAAGCGAAAGGTCGGTGGGTCCCCACGTAAGAGGTTGATGCCTCTCACGCAGGCGGGACTACCTCTGGATTATGCCCATCCGGAGCCCTCCCACCACCACGCGCTTCCGCCATCGGGGCCGCACCCTGCTCTTCAGCAGCGGCGCGGCCCTCTAATCTGACAGTGGTTGGCTAACATATAGATTAGACCGTAATCCGAGGGACCACTTCATTTCAGAGAACTTGGAGAGGGATATAATGTCATTGACCGATCAGGCTGCTCCGAGTCATTCGACCAAGAATGAGCACCGCGGGGGCTCTAGTCCGTCTTCCAAACCGAGCGAGCCTGGACAGCAACAGCCTCGCTCGGTCCGGTTAACCGTCAGCCTTCCTGGCGATCTTGTCGACCGTCTACGTGATGCCGTGTATTGGAGTCCTAGTTTGACGCTCGCATGGCTGATCGCTCAGTCCCTACGGAGTTCCTTGGCAGAGATGGAATCCTTGCGTCAGGGGCCCTTCCCAAAACGAACGAACGCGCTCCGTGCGGGGCGACCTCGATTGATAGGTCAGACAATGAAGGTGTTTCCTCGTGCCAGGCTCGCCGGCATTGGTACTGAACCTCCCCCACATTCACAGACACTCCCATAGAGAATAGGTTCTAACTCCAAGTGCAATACGTCAAGCCTTGATGAGCTAGGGTGTTGCCATCACATCGATATGCTACAAACACTTGAATGATGGAGACCATGAGCCTGGGAATCGCCCACGTCCATTCGGTGTGGACATGGCGACGGTATTTGGGTCGGCTCCCGGCACCCTGAGGCGTGAGTACGGCCGCACGCATGGACGCACATCCTGCGCACAGTCGCCAAAGCTAAAGTAGCGTTAGATGCGCTAGAGTATCTCGCATTTTCATATGCGCTTCTGCTGCAATCACCAATATTCGTGAGAGAGGAGCTGGGCCAGAGGCTAGGGGCAACCAGAAGAAATACCTTTCCTCTCGGCTCATGCCCCTCGCCCCTTGTCTGACTTCTTTGCGAAGTCTCGACGAACCGTCATGAATAACGCGAGTTAGGACTTTTTGAAGAACGAATCGTAGACGCCGTAGGCTAGAATCAATCCGATCAATATGTAATATATGCTGGAGATCCCGCTATAATCAGGTGGACCCTCACCCTTTGGTTCATTCGCTAGAACGTAGGACGCACCAGTTAGCAGGATCGTACCCGCTACCGTGACAATCCCTGCACAAATCCTTTTCATGACTTAATCCTCCCTCCCTCGGATCAAATGGATAAACGAGGGGCGTATCATACTGAAGTTGCCTGACCAGACGCAATAGGTTCAAGATACGCATGGAGCCTGGGAGGAAAGACTGAGCGAGACGGGCTAGGAAATGGCAGAGGTCTTAGAAAGCGCTTTCAATGCCGCCGAGACTTCCTTGAAAGATTGAGCGAGCTTGTCGAGTTGTGATCCCTTTGACATCACCTCACCTGCGATAGACTTGAGCTGGTTGTCATAGCTCCCAATCTCGAAGGCAACCTCGGAAACCTTCGCAAGCATTTCTTTACAAGCAGTCAGTTCCTGTTGCAGTTGCTGAGAACTGGTTTGGGTCGTCTTGATCTCCTCCATCGAAGCTTGCAACTGTTGCGTCAATCGGCCGACATAGGCTTCCCGGTCCCGTATGTCGGATTCCAGGTTGATCCGTATCTCTTCGCTCTCACGGCGGCGTTCCTCTAGATTACGAATGGCCTGAATCCAGAGAGCGAGATCCCCGCCGAGTTTTGGCGAGTCGGACATCGGCTGCCCACGCTCCAACGCATGCAACGCAGGTTGCAACCATGCGATGAATGCCATCAACTCGCCCAGCTTCAGGTCGGTCGTCGAAGCGGGATTTGGCGCCGGCGCGCTGTCGCGATTCGGAGAGGCCTGTGCCGGCTGTGGGGCTTCGGACGGTTTCGCCTTCTTCTGCTGGCCATTTCTCGGCTGTGCCCAGCGATGGTATTCCAACAGGACTGCAATACAGTGACGACAGATCGGCTCTTCCGGTAGCGCACAGCTGCACTTTGAGATGAGATGTCCCTCTTTGAGACGAATGGTCTGCTCATAGAGACCGGAATTCCCGATGACAGCGGACGAAATCTGGGTATCATCGGCCTCGACGATCCGAACGCGATTTTCAGAGAGATATTGATTGCCGATGTGAAAGGCATTGCGGTCAACCACAGCCTGGATCATGGGAGGATCCAGGAGGCTAAACCGTTCAGCAGAACAGGGGATCTTGTTTCGCATGCGCTGCGTTCCCAATCGCTAACAACCCCAACTAAAGTATATAGAACTGTATTGCGGTGTAGTTTGAAACAGACCCGGGAAACTGTCAAGAGTTCATCGGTTTTCAACGGACGGCTGCATCACCGCTGGCTTCCTCCTTCGACACACAGCAGCGCATGCTCTTAGGTTGCAGACGCCTGTTTGGGCGGTCGCGGAGGCGCAACCAGAGAGCCACCGAATTGCTCGCACTCACTGTCGGATTCACTGCCGGCACTACATGATCAGCAGCATACTGAAAACGTCCGCCAGTAGCGTTCCCCTGTTGCCCGGCCGTTGACTGTCTACTGTGCCCAATAGCTTTTCCGCAGCCTGTTAGATCCGCGAGTGAGACCCGTCGCAGAAGGGAGGCTTTTTTGTCTGCTTACAGCCACAGAACGCCATGCGTTTCTTCTCTTCAAAGTGAATTTCCATCGGCGAGAACACGGTCCCTGTATGGGATCCATCGCAAAACGGCTGCGCTTTCGATCGCCCGCATTGACACCAATAGACGGTGCTTGGACCTACCTCGACAATGCATGGTGTCCGTTGAGCAATCACCGGTTGTTCTGGCATCAGATTCCTCCGTTATCCATTAGTGAGGCGTAGAAGGTGCGGCCTCCAGCGATTATCAGAGAAGTATTTTGCACTCGCCAGGCTTGACGCCTCACGGCTTTCTCAACATCGGCGAGGCGGCCCCTGCGCACTGACCGGTGTCAGCCACAGATAGTCCGCAATCTTCTCGCGGATCATGTCTTGAAATTCCTCGATGCGCCCCACCTCGAAAGACGTCATATAGACACTGACCTGGCGGACTTGGTCTGCCAGGCGTCGGGCCACTCGCTTCGGAACCGGAAGATTGTACTGAATGTGTCCGCCTCCTGTATAGCTCACCAGTGGCCCAGCCATCGTATCGCTCCCCGAGCGAATCTGGTTGAGACGATGGACCAACGTCTTGGCCATCCCTTCATCGCGAACCATGGAAGCTTCGAGCATCGTTTGGTAGAGGCTGTCGTCCCTCTTGCCATGGCAGGCTTGGAGTTGCTGAAGAATACGTGCTCGATAGATAGGATCATCGACAATGGCTTCGTCCTTCATGCCCCACTGTGCCATCATTGGGTCAGACTCCGCCTGAGCCAAGCCGTTCTTGGCAACGATCCGCACCAACGGCTTTGGAGGATTCATGGCATCGAGAGACCAATGGTGTTCTTTTGCCAACCGAACCAGCGGTTCATAATCCTCGTAAGGGCCACCCCAGTTCTGTTGCCACCGGACGGCTACCAGGAACTCCTGGCGGCTCACTTCCGAACCGAAAATATATTGATCCAATGCCGCCTGGCCGTCCCAGCCGAACATTTCCATCGCCAAGGCCGGCGTACGCCCCTCCGCCTTCAGTCTCCGCAGCACCGTCAGCGCTGCATCGATATGAAACCGATTGTGATGCTCCTCTCCGAGATAGATGATCTCTTGCTGGAGCAACAACGCCGCCCACTGGTCGAGAGAGACTGGTTGGCCCGTCGCCGTATCTATGACTTGCCACTCCTTGAACAGGACATGTTGCCCGTCTTGCGAGGCGGTAGTAGATCTGGCGCCCCCGCCACTCGTACAGGCGACGGTGAACCACCATGCCCCGAGGATCAACAGTACATTGAATGTGACGAAGAGTGCGCGTGTAGCCAACATCATGAGAATTTTGCACATCGCCCCTACCTAACACAGGTCTCTCGGAATGGGCAAGACGGAAACCTTGACGCTGATGGACCGGGTCGTTATGCTGCCGTATAGTAATCAACTGACATCGACGGATCTGCTTTCACGTCCCGCACCAAGCGACTCATGAATTCTACTGCACAGGTCCTTGCAGACTTTCGTTCACAAGTCACTCAGCTCTTGCAGGAACGCGACAAAGAGTGGGAGGCCTCACGCAAGCTTGTTGAGGCAAAGCAGCTCACTGCGACGTTGAAACGGTTGATCGAAGAAACTCACCGTGTCGATCTTCCCGTCATCATCCGTGATGCGATCACCCTGGCGTTGGGAAACTCAGAAGCAACCAGAATTCAGAATCTGCCAGGTCCTCGACTCAAAGAACTCACAGGGCTCCCTCCGACAAAAGCTGTGCGGGCCCTCTGTGTGTGGTTCGGCGTCGTAGAAGGCCCGATGTCCCAGTGGCCAGTGACCTCCCTGCGGAGCGAAGAGATTCAAACGTTCGCCCAGTCCCATCCCAACCCCTTTGACCTGCTGCTCGAAGCAGACGTGGCCTCCCTGCTCGATCTGGGAGCCGGCGACCTCTCGTTTGCCACGGAGCTTGTCGAGCTATACGTAGCCCCCCTTCAACAACGCCAGCGCGAATTGATTCTTCATAGTGCTTGATCGGCTTCAGCCAGGCTCAAAGCTGGGTGGTCCACTCCATCCGGAACGGGAGAGACTCAACGGCCTGCGATCTCGGACCGGTCTCTCGTTTCAATTCTACGGGAACCAGGACATGTTCGACCTGGGCAACCTCGATCAGGCAGGGAAGCTCGCGCCCCGCTACACGATCGCGACCTGCTGGGCTCCCGCGACACCCACGTTTGCCTACGAACCGACCAGATTATCTGAGCACATCATCACTCAAGATCTGCATCGAACCAAAGGCTCGTTCCGGCAGACCCACTATTCGGGTGAACCAGCATTGGAGGTCCAGCACGGGGACCGCGCACTTCTCTTTCCACCATGGAAGTTCGAGATTCGAGGCCCCCTTGCTTTGCTCGACCTGCTGGCGCGCCGAGGCCTCCTCTGCGTCCTCGGAGCCGTCGATACCCAGGTCTTCTGGGAAATTCTGGCACAGCTCCTCGACGATGTCCGCTATCGACAGGGCAATCAGCCGTTCACAGCAGACAACCTCTCAACGATGTTCGGCGAGATATTCGAGCGACTCTCGCGTCTTGCGCTCGGCGAGACCCTGAACCTGTCAGACTGCGGCCCATTACGCAGGCAGATTCCACGAGTCCTTCCCCTTCTCCCCACACAGGACCCTTCCTATCGTTTCCGGTCCGTTCAGATTCGCCGTGGAGCCGTCTTTCCAGGGATTCCCACCAGCAGTACCGCCCGACGTTTTTCTGACATGGTCGAAGAAAGCCCTCCTTGGATGCTGATCCTCGTGCCGGAATAGCAGGATGCTGAAAAAATCTGCTCGCTGCGGCCTTGCATGGGACAAGGCGCGTTTCGGCGCGCCAGGGTTGGGCGGGTTGAAAATTCCAGCCTTTTTGAGCATCCTGCGGGGGTGTTCTCTTCTTGTTGTCTAAGACATGCAGGCCTTCAAGTTCTTCTGTATCGAAATAGTTTTCCCGCAGCCTGTGATAGAGCTGAATGGGACAACCCACCGGCGCAAAACATTACGGATCGCCCTCTTCAGACTGGTCAATGCAAGAACTCATGTGAAAATTGACCATCTACAGACCCTTTGTTAGACTTCGATCGTGTCAGATCACCAGGCATTCCTGAACTACCAGGACCACTAATCCCAACATGAGTTCAGCTCACACCATCCGGTCGATCCAGGACAATATTGCGCTGATCATCAAGGGGAAGACCCACGTTATCGAGATGGCGGTGGTTTGCCTTCTGGCCCGAGGCCATCTTCTACTCGAAGATGTTCCTGGCGTCGGCAAAACCACATTGGCACATAGCTTGGCTCGATCGCTTGACTGTTCATTCAAGCGCATTCAGTTCACCAGCGATCTCTTGCCTTCCGACATCGTCGGGGTTTCCATGTTTAACCGGCAAAAACAGGGGTTTGAGTTCATACCGGGTCCGATCTTCGCGAACGTCGTGCTGGCTGACGAGATCAATCGCACCACGCCGAAGACCCAGAGCAGTCTCCTGGAAGCGATGAGTGAAGCGCAGATTTCCGTCGATAATCAGACGCATCCCCTTGAGCAGCCCTTTATGGTCATCGCCACGCAGAACCCTGCAGAATATCACGGGACGTTCCCCCTTCCTGAATCCCAACTCGACCGGTTTCTGATGCGTCTCTGTATTGGATATCCCGCGCTCGAGGAAGAAAGGAAGGTGCTCGACCGTCCGCCTTCGTTGCGTCCCGCTGAAACACTGGACGCCGTGCTGTCAGCCAGCGAAGTGTTGGCGTTGCAGACTCGCGTGGATCAGGTTCACATGGAAGAGAGTGTGACGGACTATCTGCTCGCGATCGTGCAAGCGACTCGACAGAGCGAGCTCTTGTCCCTGGGAGTCAGCACACGCGGGGCGCTGGGGTTGAGCAAAGCGGCCAAGGCTTTGGCGGTCGTCCGCGGACGCGACTATTGCCTTCCCGACGACATCAAAGAACTGGCGCCGATCGTGTTGTCCCACCGCGTCATGCTGAACCGGACCCATGGCATGCGGACACAGAGCTTCGAACAGGCGGAGCGTATGGTAGTCGACATCGTCGAGACCGTTCCCGTTCCTGTCTAGCAGAATGTGGAGCAACTATCTTCGCATGCGGGAATTTCGATGGTCCTGTCCCATGGCACAGCAGCAGAATCGTCCCACGGGATGCTCAAAAAGGCCGGACTTCTCACCTGCCCAACCCCGGTGCGTCGAGACGCGCCGTTCCGCGAGCGAGGCCGCAACGAGTATAGGGCCCAGGAGGTACAGGCTGCACTTCGTGTGGGCCGTTCATCCTTGCAATGGATTTTGACGAACGGAAAAGGCCCTCCAGCGCTTCCGACCTGCGAGAATCTCTTTGGTACGTTGAGGGTCTGAACGATGCGAGAACGAAGCTGGCGGACTTTTTCAGCATGCTGCCAGCAGGCCAACTGGATGAGCTACGCGCGTGAAACACTCGCTCCTCAACCTCCGTGCTTCCCCAGCCGTTTCCTTCGTCCGGGGCCTATCCCGGCGGCGGTCGATTCGTCTCACGCCTGAAGGAACTAGGTTTCTCCTCTTCACATTCGGGATCGGGCTCGCCGCCATTAACACCGGCAACAATCTGTTTTACTTACTCCTCGCGATGATGCTCAGCCTCATTGTGATCTCCGGATTGCTCTCGGAGCACTGTCTTCGGCGATTGGAATTTCATCGTCATGTGCCCGATCTCATCATGGCCAACGAGCCGACCACTCTGACACTCTCGGTCACCAACCGGAACCGGCACCTGCCAAGCTTTTCTCTGCGTCTACTCGATGTCGTCGACGGCCAAGATGTCGATCGAGGTCTCGCTATTCAGGTCCTGCCTCCGCAAAGTTCTGTGCTCCTCTCCTATCCACTCCTTGCCACGAAACGGGGCTGGATCCGGTTCGAAGGCATCGGGGCGCAGACGCTATTTCCCTTCGGACTGTTCGTGAAGAAAGGGCGCTACTCCACGGAAGCGCATCTGCTCGTCAGTCCTCCCATCAAGCCGCTCACTTTGCGATTCGTGGATGAATTGGTCAGCGAAGGGCAAGGAGAATCCCTCCCACGGCGAGGACATGGAACTCAACTGTACAATCTCCGTCTGTATCAACCTGGCGATGACTCGCGAGCCATCCATTGGATGACCACTGCCCGTACGTCTCAGCTGATCGTGCGGGAAACTGAAGCAGAGGATCAACGACGCATCACAGTCGCCCTCTCAATCGTGGCTCCCGAAGAATGCGAACTTCTCTTCGAACGAAGCGTGACGTTTGTGGCATCACTTCTCTGGCAACTGACGGAGCAGGCCTACCCAGTACGACTCATCGTAGGAACAGAAGACTCAGGACTCGGGTCGGGATCCGCTCACCTCTTGGCGATGCTGCGTCTGTTGGCATTGTGCGAACGGCAGCCACCTGAAACCGGTGGCGTTGGCCATCATGGCGAGCACCCTCCGCTCACCCACGAAGGCGAGCGAGGCTACACAGTGGCGGTCGTACCCTGGTCGGATCAGGCAGTTGCCACAAACACGGTGCAAGCTGATCGGGTGCTTCATGCCTCACAACTCGAAGAATTGACACATGCCTTTTGAGCAAGCCTTTGCCCTCAGCTCCGTCCTCCTCGCCACCATAGCGTTCAGCGGACTCGTGTTTTCCCAGAGCGTCTCGCTCTGGCTCGCATTCCCTACAGCGATCATCCTCATGATCTCGATGCTTCACGCAGGAGGAGTCCTTTTCGTCCGACGGGCGATGGCACAGGTCACGGTCTCGCCAACCCTGTGGAATGTCCTCTTGATGGGGTCCTTCGTCATATTGCTGATCGATCTCACAGTGATATCACGAGACCTTCTCCCGGCAGGTATCCACTTTTTGGTCGTGTTGCTGGATATCAAGCTACTCACTCTTCAACAGCGGCGTGATTATCGACATCTCTACGCGATTAGTCTTATGGCAATCCTGGCTGCCGCGGCATTGACGACCGATGCTTGGTATGTCCCAGTTTTTCTGTTGTATCTGCTCACGGCTGTCTGGACACTCTTGCTGTATCACTTGACCCAAGAAACGGGCGAAACCACTGCTGTCGTCACACCCTCAAGCACGGCGGCCTGTCTCATGACATCCCCGGGCCGCATCACTCACCGCTTCTTTTGGTTGACGAACGGCACCGCCGTCCTGACGATTACTCTGACGCTCGCCATTTTCTTTCTCATCCCTCGCATCGGCGCGGGCGTACTGCAGAAGACGAGCGGGGAGGCGCTGCGAACGACGGGGTTTTCTGATCGAGTTGACCTCGGCACGATCGGCTCAGTTAAACAAGATCCTCAGATCGTCATGCGGATTGAATTACCGGACCAACCTGCTGTTGAGAAAGATCGCCTCTACCTGAGAGGTCTTGCCTACGATCAGTACAATGGACAATCATGGAGCCACAGCGGAACCCGCCGGCGTTCGTTGAACCTCGTGGCTGATGGAACTTTCCTCACTCGCCCAGCGGGTAGCCGACTTCCGGACAGCCAGTCCATACCAATTCGCCAAGACATCCTGTTGGAAACACTCGACACCGCAGTCTTGTTTGCCGCCCCATTCGCGGAACTTGTGAGCGGCGAGTTTCTCACTGTACAGGCCGATGCCATGAGCGGGCTCCACTTGCCATTTCCTCCTTCTTCCCGCATCCGATACTCCGTCACCTCTCAAGCGCCACGGCTCGTCGCGGACGAACGAATCGCATCGATTCTGGCCTACCCCGACTCAATCCGTTCCCACTATCTTCAGGTTCCCGTGGGATCAGAGCAGGTCGCAGACTTGGCGTATCGCGTCAGCCAACAGGCCACGACCCCATTTGAGCGAACGCTGGCGATCCAGCAACATCTCTTGGAGAATTATCGGTATAGTCTTGAAGCTGACACAACCACACTCAGTCATCCGCTCGAGGAATTTCTTTTCACGCGAAAAACAGGGTATTGTGAACATTACGCGACTGCCATGGTTGTGATGCTGCGAACTGTAGGCATTCCCGCTCGACTCGTGACAGGATTCCTGGCCACGGAATGGAACGAATATGGGAGCTATTTCACTGTACGCCAGCGGGATGCCCATGCCTGGGTCGAGGTCTACTTTCCTCACTCAGGCTGGATCACCATGGATCCCACCCCAACCGTTAGCGCAGCAGTTATCACTACGCGCTGGGAGCCACTGAGCCAACTTGGGGAATCTCTTCGGCTAAAGTGGGACCGCCTGTTCGTCCACTATAGCGCGAAGGATCAACTGGCAGTTGTTCATGGAGTACGAGAAGGCAGTGATGCATTGCGTGAAAGAGTGAGTCGATGGGTTTCGTTACTGAGTGCCCCGATAAGCCAGGTCCTCAGCCGCCTGACGCACATGGTGCGAACGTTCCATCCTGGCATGTTGGGACTCGTCACGGGAGTAATCGTGGTCGGCCTTGCCTTACTCCTCCTCATACTTCGGGATAGGATAGGGCTCTGGGCCACTACACATCTTCCGACATCGCACCAGCAGCTTGCGATCGTCCAGCTCTATGCTCGCATGGTTCGCACGGTGGAGAAACACGGGGTGAACAAGCCTCCAACTGCTACAGCCAGTGAATTTGCCAGACTGGTTGAACAAGAATGGAAATCGGCCGGTCCGATAGTGGCCGATGTGATCACCCTCTACCATCAGGGACGATTTAGTCGAACCCCGCTCACCCCGGACGAACTTTCTCGCGCGGCTGAACAGGTGGGGCGGCTACAATCCCTTATACACGCAGCCCGTTAACCACCCTATCGCTGCATTGCCTCGATCCTATCCGGACATGCCAGGCTGCAACCATTCCACGTTGTCCTTCGTACGCCCCTGGCCGATCTGTTTGCCGACAAGTGAGGCTCTTGCTTGAGCAGAGCAACCGAGCCACCACACTTGAGGGTTCGTTCATAAGCTTGAGTCGTTCATGGACGGATTGCATGGCATGGCGGATTTTCTCTTCTTTTCAATGCGAAGAACCTTGCCACATGCCGACGGAGAATCGGAGGGGTCAGCTCTCCAAGACTCGTTCGAAGGCCATCGGGATGTATGTTCGGGTTAGGCATGAGAACAAAACGGTCCCGCTTGACTGGAGTCCATAGCATCCAAGGCGCCGGTGGGCTCACAGGCAAAATGGCTATGCGTGGTCGGAGTGCCTGCGCACTAAGACAGAGACTGAAGAGCAAGTATCCACCGCCGACTGACCCCAACACGATGTCAAGATCGTCAGCTTGATCGACAAATTCGACCATAGCTGTTTCTTGACCGGCTATCGGGAACGGATTAGTATACTACACTGGTGGACCATGATCGCCTGAGAGTCATCCACAAGTTCGCGCACCTGCATTAGCACAGCTCCGATCTTCGACCACGCCCACCGAGTTTCAGAGCCAGAACTGCATGCTTAATGGCAGAGAACGGTTTGAATATATCACGACATGTGCGGTGGCTGCATGAAGAGAACAGGCCAGCACAACTCCTTGCTCATGATTCCCTGACGAGACCACCGCAAACATGCGAGATGGCTCTGAGGACATCAATCGAGCGATCGCATGGTATCCCTTGAGAAACTTGAAGGCGCCGACGCATTGGAAGTTTTCACACTTGAGACCCTTCCCGGGCGTTTGATTGCACATCACGCTGACAACCGATCAACACCGGAGCGTGGTATGCAACGCATGCAGAGTAGGAACAGTCTCTTCGGCCGATACAAAAATTACGTTATTTATGTCTAGGTCAGCACGACTTGTGGAGAGACGTACTCCGATCGGGAAGCCGAGTGGTGGACTCTATGCATGATGCATGGGGAGAGGAAAGCATCTTGAGAAGAACACTGAATGTTGGAGCGGGAAACGGGATTTGAACCCGCGACCCTCGCCTTGGCAAGGCGATGCTCTACCACTGAGCTATTCCCGCTCGATCGCAATCTTTGAAGAGGAGAGGGGTGGGATTTTACTGATACAGGAACAAACCTGTCAAGCGATCCGGTGGGCTACATTCATTGTTGTTATCTTGTTACAATCGTTTCAAGGACCCCAAAACGCTACCAAAAGGTAACCTGAGAATATTGTAACCAAGTTATTGATTTACCATGTGTTTGATCCTTGTGATCGCTTGAGCGTTTACCAAGTGATACGGCAGGTACTCAGCGATACATACGGGGATCGTCTTCAATGATCATGTTCAATGTACTTTTCAAGTTATTATTCAATTGTTTATAATACCTTTCCCGAACACGTTAAATCCATCGAGCTTGGTGTGCATATTGCGAATACGAAAGGCCCACGATCCCAGGAGCACAATACAAACTAACGGTCTGGTCATGATTGATCGACAGATGTCATGTTCGATTCGTCCTGCTATTGGCAACTCTCTGATTAAAGCAGGGGCAATATTTTTTTGTGGTTAGGGGAAGAGACGTCGCGCGGGCTTGCGTGAAGCCCTCAACTGTGAGGAGGTGGGATCCATGTTTTTGTCACGGAGGCAGTTTTTAAAAGTCACAGCCGGGACCGTCGCGGCCGTCGCGGTGGCGGACCAGGTGTTGGCGTTGACGGCGTTGCAGCCGGTGATCGAAGTCGGGAACCCGTTGGGGGACTATCCGGACCGGTCTTGGGAGCGGGTCTATCACGACCAGTATCGCTACGATTCGTCGTTTACGTGGGTGTGTTCCCCGAACGACACGCATGCCTGCCGGGTCCGGGCCTTTGTCCGCAACGGCGTCGTGATGCGGGTCGAACAGAATTACGATCATCAGACCTATGAAGACCTCTACGGCAACCGGGGGACGTTTGCCCATAACCCGCGGATGTGCTTAAAGGGCTTTACCTTTCATCGCCGTGTGTACGGCCCCTATCGATTGAAGGGCCCGTTGATGCGCAAGGGGTGGAAGGAGTGGATGGACGCGGGCTCGCCGGAGCTGTCGCAGGATGTAAAGCGCAAGTATAAGTTCGACAGCCGGTTTCTCGATGATATGTTGCGGGTGTCGTGGGACACGGCATTCACCTATGCGGCGAAGGCCATGATCATCATTGCCACGCGGTATAGCGGGGAGGCCGGCGCCCGGCGGCTTCGGGAGCAGGGGTATGCGCCGGAAATGATTGAAATGATGAAAGGCGCGGGCACCCGCACGTTCAAGCATCGCGCAGGCATGCCGGTCCTCGGTATCATCGGCAAGATGGGCAATACTCGCATAAACGGGGGTGTCAACGCGCTGTTGGATACCTGGATCCGGAAGGTCAGCCCCGAGCAGGCGCAGGGCGGCCGCTACTGGTCGAACTATACCTGGCACGGCGACCAGAACCCAGCCCACCCTTGGTGGTGTGGGGCGCAGGGATCTGACATCGACCTCTCCGACATGCGGTTTTCCAAGCTGAACACGAGCTGGGGCAAGAACTTCGTCGAGAACAAGATGCCGGAAGCGCACTGGAAGCTCGAGTGTATCGAGCGGGGCGCCCGGGTCGTCGTGATCACGCCCGAGTATAATCCCACCGCCTATCGGGCGGACTACTGGATGCCGCTCCGACCGGCGTCGGATGGGGCGATCTTCTTGGGCGCGATGAAGATTCTCGTCGATGAAAATATGCATGACGTGGACTTCCTGAAGGGCTATACCGATTCGCCGGTGCTCGTCCGGACCGATACCTTGCAGTTCCTGGATCCGCGCGATGTGGTGGCGGAGTACCAGTTCCCGGATTTCTCCAAGAGCTATTCGGGGCGGGTGCAGTCGCTGAAGCCGCCGCAGGTGGAGCGGCTCGGGGGGATGATGGTCTGGGACCTGAACAAGAAGCAGGCGGTCCCGCTGCACCGGGAGCAGGTGGGCTGGCACTATCAGACCAGTGGCATTGACGCCGCCCTCACCGGGACCTACCGCGTGAAGCTGCTCAGTGGGCGTGAAGTCGATGCGATGCCGGTCTGGCAGCTGTACTTGGTGCACTTCCAGGATTACGACCTGGATACCGTTCATCAGATCTGCCGGACACCGAAAGATCTGCTGGTGCGCTGGGCGCGGGATTCCGGCTCGATCAAGCCCGCCGCCATTCATAACGGCGAAGGAACCTGTCACTATTTCCATCAAACTGTGAATGCGCGCGGGGCGGCGATGGTGCTCATCGTCACGGGGAACGTCGGGAAGTTCGGCACGGGGCAACATACCTGGGCCGGTAACTATAAAGCGGGAACATGGACGGCCACGCCCTGGTCCGGGGCGGGGCTCGCGGTGCATACGGGGGAGGATCCCTTCAATATCACGCTCGATCCGAACGCGCACGGCAAGGAAATCAAGACGGCCTCCTATTACTACGGCGAAGAGGTCGGCTACTGGAACCATGGCGATACCGCCCTGATCGTGAGCACGCCCAAGTATGGCCGCAAGGTGTTCACGGGCAAGACGCACATGCCGACCCCGAGCAAGTTCCGCTGGGTCGTCAACGTGAACGTGCTCAACAACGCCAAGCACCACTATGACATGGTCAGGAACGTCGATCCGAACATCGAGACCCTGATCTGTCAGGACATCGAGATGACCTCAGACGTGAACCATAACGATATCGCCTTTGCCGCGAACTCCTGGATGGAGTTCACCTATCCCGAAATGACGGTGACGGTGTCGAACCCCTGGGTGCAGATCTGGAAGGGGGGTATCCGGCCGCTCTACGATACCCGCAATGACCTGGATACCTTTGCCGGGGTCGCGGCCAAGTTGTCGGAGATGACCGGCGATAAGCGGATGAAAGACTACTTTAAGTTCGTGTATGAGAACCGCGTTGACGTCTATGCGCAGCGGATGCTCGATGCCTCGAGCACCTTCTATGGCTACAGCGCCGATGTCATGCTGAAGTCGGAAAAAGGCTGGATGGTCATGGTGCGGACCTATCCGCGCACCCCGTTCTGGGAGGAGACGAACGAGTCGAAGCCCATGTGGACCCGGACGGGGCGGTACGAGAATTACCGCACGGAGCCGGAAGCGATCGAATATGGCGAGAACTTTATTTCACACCGCGAGGGGACGGAAGCGACCCCGTATCTCCCGAATGCGATCATGACCACGAATCCGTATGTGCGGCCGGATGACTATGGCATTCCAATCACGGCGCAGCACCATGACGACAAAACGGTGCGGAACATCAAGCTGCCGTGGCAGGAGATCAAGCGGCATGCGAACCCCTTGTGGGAGAAGGGCTACCAGTTCTACTGCGTGACGCCCAAGACCCGGCATCGGGTGCACAGTCAATGGTCCGTGAACGACTGGGTGCAGATTTATGAATCGAACTTCGGGGATCCGTACCGGATGGATAAACGGACGCCGGGGGTGGGGGAGCATCAGTTGCACATCAACCCGCAAGCGGCGAAAGACCGCGGGATCAACGACGGCGACTACGTGTATGTGGACGGCAACCCGGTGGATCGGCCCTATCGGGGCTGGAAGCCAAGCGATCCGTACTACAAGGTGGCGCGCCTCATGATCCGGGCCAAGTACAACCCGGCCTATCCCTACCATGTCACGATGGCGAAGCACGCCCCGTACGTGGCCACGCCGAAGTCGGTCAAGGGCCATGAGACACGCCCGGACGGGCGGGCCATTGCGGTGGATACGGGCTATCAGTCGAATTTCCGGTACGGGGCGCAGCAGTCCTTTACCCGGAACTGGTTGATGCCGATGCACCAGACCGACTCCTTGCCGGGCAAGCACGCCATCGCCTGGAAGTTTAAGTGGGGCTATCAGGTGGACCACCATGCGATCAACACCGTGCCGAAGGAATGCTTGATCCGGATCACCAAGGCCGAAGACGGCGGGATCGGGGCCCGCGGGCCCTGGGAGCCGGTGCGGACCGGGTTTACGCCGGGCCAAGAGAATGAGTTCATGATCAAGTGGCTCAAAGGGGAACACATCAAGATCAAAGTCTGACAGGTTAATCGTGAACACGTGAATCGAACGAAAGCTGGCTTGACGATTAACGACTAACGATTAACGAGGAGGAAGCACAATGCCTGAAGTGTATAACTGGCACCTGGGACGGAAGATGCTGTATCCCTACGAGGAACGGCATCCGAAGTGGCAGTTTGCCTTTGTCTTCAACATCAACCGGTGTTTGGCCTGTCAGACCTGTTCGATGGCGGATAAATCGACCTGGCTCTTCTCCAAGGGGCAGGAATACATGTGGTGGAATAATGTGGAGACCAAGCCCTACGGCGGGTACCCGCAGTTCTACGACGTGAAGATCACGCAGCTCATCGAGCAGGTGAATCCGGGGGGCCAGGTGTGGAACGTGCGGGTGGGGCGCAAGCACCATGCCCCCTACGGGGTGTTCGAGGGGATGACCATTTTCGACGCGGGGGCGAAGGTCGGCCAGGCGGCGATCGGCTACATCCCGACGGACCAAGAGTGGCGGTTCGTGAACATCTATGAGGATACGGCGACCTCGATGCGGGCGCTGGTGGAGGGGATCGACAAGACAGGGTTCTCGCGGGACGAACCGTGGAAGATGACGGGGAGCAGTCTGCCGGAGCACGAGACGTTCTTCTTCTATCTGCAGCGGATCTGTAACCACTGCACCTATCCGGGCTGCTTGGCGGCCTGCCCGCGGAAGGCGATCTACAAGCGCCCGGAAGATGGGATCGTGTTGATCGACCAGAACCGGTGCCGGGGGTATAAGAAGTGCGTGGAACAGTGCCCGTACAAGAAGCCGATGTATCGGGGCACCACGCGGGTGAGCGAGAAGTGCATCGCGTGCTATCCGCGGATCGAAGGCAAAGACCCCTTGACCGGGGGCGAGCCGATGGAGACGCGCTGTATGGCGGCCTGCGTGGGCAAGATCCGGATGCAGAGCCTGATGCGGATCGGGGAGGATGGCTTGTGGGCCGAAGATCGGTGGCACCCGCTGTACTACGCGATTCGGGTGGAGCAGGTGGCGCTGCCGCTGTACCCGCAGTGGGGGACCGAGCCGAACGGCTACTACATCCCCCCGCGGCATAGTCCGCGCGGCTATGCGCGGCAGATGTTCGGGCCGGGCGTCGATAACGCGATCGAGAAGTATCTGGTGCCCAGTCGGGAACTGCTCGCGGTGCTGCAACTGTGGCGGGCGAGTCAGCAGATCATCTTCCGGTACGATGTCATTCCGGGCCCCAAGGTGTTCGAGACCCAGATCCACGGGAAACGGTTTGAGATGTACAACGATACCGTGCTGGGCTTCAATAAGTCGGGGAAGGAAGTGGCCCGCATTCAGGTCGAAGAGCCCATCTACATTCGGCCCGCCGAACGCGTCAATTGGCTCTAACGCGTCCGCGAGGCCCGTGCTGCAGAAGGGGCGGAGTTTCTCTTCAGGAACTCCGCCCCTTCTGTTTGACCCAAGCGTCTTAAATCTTCACCAGTCTTTCAGCTCAGGCCTTGCATGCTTCTTCTGCGCACTTGACGTGCTTCAGGAGGTCCAGTAGAGTTGCTGCATCATACCGGCATTTATCCGTCACAAGCTGGGGTATCATCGGCGTGACCTCTCATCAGCAGCCAGCGGTTCCATTTGCCGCACAAGCCATACCTTTCGATGAGTTTCTGGCTTCAGGAAAACTCCCGGATGGCTACCTCGCCAGTGAGTATCTGGCTCAGCAATTTGTCGAACGTCTCGTGCACTATGTCCTCAGTGTACCAACCGGCAGCTATACCATGGCTCAATTGGGCCAGCTACTGGAACAGATCGACTCTCGCACACAGGTCCTCTTCTTCAAACGTCTCAAAGAAACCAGCCCCGAGAGCCTCAAAGATTTCGCCCCGCTCTATTACGGCTTCATGAACGAGTTTCATGATCTCCTATTTACCTAGCCCAAGAACTCTTTGCTTTTAGATAGCAAGTGAACCCATTTGGTTCATAGAGCACATCGTCCATCCGGCATCCCCTCATCCAGGGTTTGTGTTCTCGCTCCATTCGAAAGGTATCCTTCTCCACGATTCTCTAGGACCCACGATCAGGTCGGCATCTAATCGTGGGGGTAGGGTGTTGCAGCCGCGCGAATCGCGCTGGTCTCGCGCTGCGAGCCATCCGCGTGGATCCTTGCTCTGACCAGCAACGCATGGAGCTGGTGCGGGCTCTGCTGAGATTAGCAGCCGAAAAATGGTCGTGTGCATGGCGGTGTCCTGGCCATGTCTCGCTTGTCGTCCAACACAGACTCTCGACGAGATTCTGCCCCGTCACGGGACGAAGTCAGTCCATGATGGGAGAGCCGTCTAGCGCGTACGCGAGTAGGTTAGCTGCGTATCTACTATATGTGCCGCAGCCATGAGAGGCCTCTGCGGCAGCCAGATCTTGCCGACGCGTTCCCTGTCTCAGGTATGCAGCTCGTGATTGGCCTAGAGAGAACTGAAGTGCCCTTCATCTTTATCTCTTCCGCGCAGCCTCAGAAAGCTGGTCAGGGTCATTTCTTTCTCGGAGAGCGAGACGGAACAGATCTCCGCGCTCTGATCAACAACTGGCACTGACCACCCCTATGGGCATCCGAAACGCCGATCCTGTCCCTATTGCCCCATCGCTTGCAATGCGACTACGAGATCACCGAAACGACAACCGGTGATCTCGCACCGCTCCGAAGTTTCGCCATCATCCGTGTTCGCCGTTGTCGCTGCGCTGACAGCTCTGTCGCCTGGATCTGTTTCACCCACCTGTCACTGTAGGAGGATCGTCAGTTTCATGGTAGCTCTCATTGGCGGTCGACCCTCAATCGGGGAAGGTCACGCAATACCCAAGGAGGACGATTGATATGCGACCTACAGTTTCCACGCTAACTCTTGACAGGATTGAAATAGGAGCGCAGGCTGGTTTTTCCTTGTGGAGGAAACCATCACTACTCATTATTATCTATTCCAGGAGGTGTCTAATGCAGAAGTTGATCGTCATCGGGTTTGCGGCGTTGTGCCTGATTGGAACCAGCTCGCTGGTCCTGGCCGACGAGGCCATGATGGGCGAGATGGGTAATATGAAGGGCGAGATGAAGGCTGAAAAAGACGCGATGAAGAGCGATGGGAAGGCAAAGAAGGAAGAGATGAAGGGCCAGACGAAGGTGCACAAGGAAAAGATGAAGGCGAAGAGCCATGAAACGAAGGGCAAAATGAAGGCGCAAAAGCACACGGCAAAAGCCAAAGTTGGAGAAGCTAAGGGCTCCACTCAGTCGATGAAGCACAACATGAAAGCGACAGTTCCGGCAGCTCCTACTCTTAATGTCGCACCGTAACTGAGCGCAATCGCGTCAGTAGATTGCTCGGCCCTCAGGAGGTCTTTCCTCCTGAGGGCCGTTCTATGTTAGGACCTCTCGGATCGAGGCCGGGCGTAGAAGAAACTCTTCGGGGCTCGATTCAGCATTGTGACGTCACGCCCTATCCAGTCACGATGAAGACAGAAATAGCCTCCTCTGCCGACCGCGTGATTGACGATACCACTCGTCTTGTTCCCCCGTGGGCCATTTGCTAGGATGCAACGGCTTGAGTGTCTATAGGACTCCCGTGAAAATCGCAACCTTCAACGTCAATTCTCTCCGCAAACGTTTGCCGATCGTGCTCGACTGGCTGGCCCATCAAAAACCCGATGTCCTCTGTCTTCAAGAGACCAAAGTTCAGGACAGCGAGTTTCCGCTACTGGCATTGGCGGAATCCGGATACGACATCACCTACCGGGGGATGAAGTCGTATAACGGTGTAGCGATATTGAGCCGGGAGAAGCCGGAGGCGGTCGCGTATGGGTTTGACGATGGAGGCGAACCGGAGGACGCGCGGCTCTTGCGTGTGGTGATCAAGGGGATTCCCATCGTCAATACCTATGTGCCGCAAGGTTTCGAGATCGACTCACCCAAGTATCAATACAAGCTTGGCTGGTACGATCGACTCCGCAAGTATTTCGAAAAGCATGTGTCGCCGAACAAACCGGCCATCTGGTGCGGTGATATGAACGTGGCCCCTCGGCCGATGGACGTGCACAGTCCCGAGAAACATCTCAAGCATGTCTGCTATCACGAGGATGCGCGGCGGGCGTATGAGAACACGTTGGCGTGGGGATTTCAGGACGTGTTCGTGAAACTTTATCCGGACCGACAACAGTATACATTTTGGGATTACCGGGCGCCTGGTTCGCTGGAAGCGAATAAAGGCTGGCGCATCGACCATATTCTGGCGACAGCCTCGCTGGCGGAGCGCTGTGTCAGGGTAGAGGTGGACGTCGAGCCGCGGCGAGCGAAAGACCCCTCAGATCACACATTCTTATGGGCGGAGTTTTCGGTCTAACCACGAACGCAACGTCCACACCTGCCCACTTCGGTCGGTTTGGTAAGTTGCCCGCACCGAGCGAAGTGGCTCACGAGCTTGAACGAACCATTAAGCCGCATTCAAGACCCGCTGCTTTGCGCGCAACGGGGTCACGCGATTTTGCGCAATCAACGGATCGAGGACCAGCCCGCAATTGATACAACGGAGCACCGCGGCTTCCTGCGAAAACTCCGGTCGCCATTCTTTCACCATCAGTCCTTTGCATTTTTGACAGGTCATCGTGCTCACCTCCTGCTTTCATGTGTTCCAGCGCCGACGAATCATCCTTGCACGCGAGGAATACTAGCATTGCGAGATTAATAAGGTGTTAACTGGCAGTTAAAACTCTCTAATGTCTATACATGACAACATGCATGATATTGCGGTGGTCGGTGCGGGCGCCGCCGGGCTGGCAGCCTCGATTTTCGCGGCAGAGGCGGTCGCGAAGGGCGATGTTCAACGGAGGATCGTGCTGCTCGATGGCGTGAATACGATCGGTGCCAAGATCCTAGTATCCGGGGGCGGCCGCTGTAATGTTACACACGAGGTCGTTACCCCAAGCGACTACTTTGGCAATCGCCGGATCATCAAGAACGTGCTGGCGGCGTTCTCCGTTGATCAGACCGTGAAGTGGTTTGCTTCGTTAGGGGTCGAGCTCAAACACGAAGACACCGGGAAGCTCTTTCCGGTGACCGACAAAGCCCGGACAGTCCTGCGCGCGCTTGTTGAACGGTGTCATCAACTTGGGGTTGAGATTCAGTCGAACCATCGCGTGGGTGATATCGAACGTGCCACGGATCATAGCCATGGGTTTGTGATTCACCATTCGCAAGGAATCTTACATGCAAGGAAAGTCATTTTGGCGACCGGAGGACGATCGATTCCCAAGTCGGGGAGTGACGGGTTTGGGTATAGCCTTGCCCGCCGACTCGGCCATCACGTGACGGCCACTGTCCCGGCGCTCGTGCCGCTGGTGCTCGAAGGCACGATGTTTCACAAGACACTCTCAGGTCTCTCGCACGATGTGAAACTCACCACGATTGTGAAGGGTCGCCACGTTGACAGCCGGACTGGGGGTTTACTCTGGACCCACTTCGGGATCAGTGGGCCGGTGGTTATGGACGCGAGCCGCTTCTGGTGCCTGGCACAGGAGCAAGAAGAAACCGTGGCAGTGTATGGGAGTTTTCTTCCTGATCAGACGCAGGAACAGGCGCGGCAATGGTTCATGGACCAAGCGGCCGACACTCCTCGACGCTCCCTTGCGAAGACGCTCACACAAATAGTTCCAGAACGGTTCGCTGAGGCGCTCTGTCTTCATATCGAGTGCGATCCACAGAAGGCCATCGCGCAGCTGCCTCGGAAGGATCGAAATCGGCTGATCGAGGCGCTCACGACGTTCCGGTTTCCGGTGGAACAGCATCGGGGGTGGAACTATGCCGAAGTCACAGCCGGGGGTGTCCCATTAGAAGAGATCAATTTCAGGACAATGGAATCGAAGCTGGTGCCGGGCCTCTATCTGGTTGGTGAGATTCTCGATTGCGATGGCCGGATCGGCGGCTTCAACTTTCAATGGGCTTGGGCCACGGGGTGGATCGCGGGACGTGCGGGTGCCATGGACTCCACGATGGCCTGAAGGAGGTCTCAGCCCAGAGGGTGATGCCGAGCCATGCACCCGTGCCCGCTCGAGTCTTCTTCAGCTGCAGAACACGAAGTGTCATTTCCAAGTCCTGCGCGAGATGGTAATCAGCTTGACTGTCGGGGGAAGGCCTTTATAGTACGGTTATGGAACGCGTGTGGTGTCAGGGGTGATGTGATGGCGCGGATAATTCGACCCTCACCGCCCCACTAGCTGCCATGATGCATGCGGGCTGATAGTGGTAGTCAGGGGTACACTATTTAAATGAGTCGTCAGCTTACCTGTCCGCAATGTCAGAAGGACAGCGTCCTTCGCGCCCGTCCTCAGTCTCCGCGTGAACATGTGGCCGCGCTCGTCTTTGTCTCGCCGTTCCGTTGCCCTTCCTGCAACCATCGATTTCTCGCGCCGCGCCTGTGGTACAGCCATCCACACCATCCGATCGATCGACGCGAACATCTCCGGATTCCCGTGCGGCTCTATCTCTCGTTCTCCGGGGGCAAGGTTCGCGGTGAAGGAACGGTGCTTGATCTCTCGATGGGCGGCTGTATCATCAAGAGCGAGACCCAGGTCCATACGGACGACATCTTCTACCTACAATTGTCGCTTGACGAAAGTGAACTTCCTCTTGAAGTGGCCGGGATGGTTCGTTCTGTGAGCCCTCGCGGCATCGCCTTCAAGTTCCTTCGAGCCGCGCAAGAGAACAAGCGCCTGCTTGCTTTCGTCCAAGCACAGATACCGGATCAGCCGGACAAATCCTCGGGTAAAGTCGGTGTCCCTGCCTGAACGGTCCGGCGAATCCCTTGCCCAATCATAACCATCGTCCGCAGCAATAGAGTTTGCCACGGCTAGCAGGCTGCGGAAAATTATGTTGGCCAGCCTGAAATCCAATGATCCACTTGGCTGGGATAACCAGAGAGTTTTCCCATTGGATGCTCAAAGGGGCGACTTTTTCAGCATCCCGTTAAGTTGGAGTTTCCCAGGCAGAATGAAGCGGGTGATTGTTGATCAGTTCCTGGTGTGCGGCGAGATCATAGGGTTCAATGGTGAGGTCGTGCTCATTGAGCGGCTCCGGGCAGGCAGGGGAACAGAGATACGTACGATACGATTCAGCCTTCTCCTTCGTGGCGAACCGGCACAACCCATATTCCGGCATCCCGGATGAGGGATACCAAAACGCCAGCTCAATCGCACTTCCCTGGTAGATGCCGAGGGTGCGGTGTGTGATCTGAAATCCGCCGGGTAAATGTGATGAGGGTTCAAGCGACATCGGACGGTCTCGACTCCGAATAGTGGTTCCTATGATAGCATGATCGATCCCCTACGCTATAGACCGGCGTGGTCGAGAAAGTGACCTTGTGTGCAGGGCAAGCTTTCAACAAGCACGGGTTGCACAACGCGTGAGGCCGTACAGGCATCCTAATCCTCGTCTCGTTGCTGGAGCGACGTGTGCACGTATTGGCGGACAAAGGTATCAATGATCGCGTCCCCGCCGGCACATGGGGCGGGCTAGTCAACGGGATCATCGACGGCATTCGAACGGACAAGCGACCGACGCCATCTGTGCGGCGATGGCGAAGTGCGGGGCCATCCTCGCGCAAGTCAGTCCTGCCGGTTCCGGCGACAACCCCAACGAGTTACCGGACACGTTGATTCAGGGACCATAATCGTCGGCTTGATAGACTGCCCGGCGTCGTTCCGCTAGAATCCCGATTCATGTCCGATCCTACCGTAGTATCCCCAGCTCCAACGAATGCGCAGGATGAAACTCGCTCGGTGGTCAAAGCCGCCGGCTTGATCGGCGTGGCCACCTTCTCAAGCCGGATTCTTGGCTTCGTCCGCGACATGGTGTTGGCGAGGATGTTTGGCGCGACGCCTGCGGCAGACGCCTTCTTCGTGGCCTATCGTGTCCCCAACTTGCTTCGCGAATTATTTGCGGAAGGGTCGATGTCTTCCGCCTTCATTCCGGTATTCACGGAATATCAGACGCTTAAATCCAAACAAGACGCCTGGGAGCTGGCGAGCGCCGTTTTCACCACGCTGCTGACAATCGTGACCGGTATCACGATCCTGGGTATTATCCTTGCGTCCGGGATCGTCTGGCTGCTTGCGCCCGGATTTCATGACGATCCCGCGAAGCTGGGCATGACAACGTTGCTCACGCAAATCATGTTCCCCTATCTGGTCTTTATCAGCCTGGCCGCGCTGGCGATGGGCATCCTGAATTCCATGCGCGCCTTCGCGGCGCCGGCGTTCTCACCGGTGTTCTTCAATATCTTTATCATCGGCTGCGCGCTCTTTTTGTCGCCGACCATGCCGGAGCCGATCCTCGGCGTGGCCATCGGTGTTGTGGCGGGAGGCGCGTCGCAGTTCGCCATGCAGTTGCCCGGCTTGCGTCTGCGTGGCATGTTGTTCGGATTTCGGTTTGCGCCAGGCCATCCCGGCGTGCGGCGGATCGGCGCGCTGATGGTGCCGTCGCTTCTTGGTCTCTCTGTGACACAGATCAACATTACCGTGAGTACGATCCTCGCCTCCTTCTTTGCGGGTGGGCCGACCTATCTCTTCTATGGTATGCGGTTGATTCAGTTTCCGCTCGGGATTTTTGGCGTGGCGCTGGCCACGGCCATTTTACCGACACTCTCGGCACAGGCCACGCGCGGGGCGCTGGATGAATTGCGGACGACATTGGGATTCGGCCTTCGCATGATCCTCTTTATCATCCTGCCGGCGATGTTTGGCCTGATCCTCTTGCGTCAGCCGATCGTCCATCTATTCTTCGAGCACGGGACCTTTACGGCACACGACACGGCTGAGACCGCGGCGGCGGTGCTTTGCTATTCCGTCGGCCTCTGGGCCTTTGGTGGCGTCCGCATCATCGTGTCCGCTTTTTATTCGCTGCAAGACACGCGCACGCCGGCCATCTCTGCGGCGATCGCCGTCGCGGCCAACCTCATCTTCTCGCTCCTGCTGATGTCGTCTATGGGCGCGCCCGGCTTGGCTTTGGCCACCGCCTTGGCGGCGATGGTGAACGGAGGCATCTTGGTCGCGGTGCTGCACCGGCGGTTGGGCGGCGTGGAGTGGGGATCCGTTGGACGATCGTCGCTGCGTGTATTGGTCGCATCCATTCCCTTGGTCGTGGTCTGTGCGTGGGTGGCTTCAGCGCAGGTCTGGACACATCCCGGTGAATGGATGGAGAAATCGGCCATGCTCTTCGTGGCCATCGGATTGAGTGTGGGAGGTTATCTGGGCGTTCATGCCTTGCTGCACTCGGAAGAGCTCGGTCTGGTCTGGGGAATGGTCAGACGGAAACTAAAGCGAAGAGCGACCTAGGATAATGGGTAAAAGACAACCTTCACCCAAACGACTCACGCCGGATCCTGCCCGCCTTATGGCCTGCGTTTTCCGCACGCCATGGGGCTGGATGGGTATGTCCGAAACGACGAAGGGGATCAACGCTGTGGTGTTGCCGAAGGCGTCGCGCCAGGTCGTGCTGGCAGAATTGGGATTTTCATCAGCCGAGCTGCCGGAGGGCCGGATTTCTCCACGATTGCGAGAGGCGCAGGCGCAATTGACCGGCTATCTGGCCGGAATGCGCAGGTCCTTCGATCTGTCGCTGGACCTTTCACGAGGGACAAGTTTTCAGCAGAAGGTCTGGCAGACCCTACAAGGCATCTCCTACGGCAAGCTTCGATCCTATCAATGGGTAGCGCTTCGCGTAGGAGGAAGGCAGTATGCCCGAGCTGTTGGCAATGCCGTGGGGGCGAATCCGATGCCGATCGTGATTCCGTGCCATCGGATTGTGGCACAGGATGCGTCCCTGGGCGGATTCTCAGGTGGCTTGCCTACGAAACGAAAACTCCTCACTCTCGAAGGAACCCTGGCGGACATTCGACCGGAACGATCGTAACTCATGAAGGCCGTGATTCAGCGGGTGACCAGAGCGTCGGTTCATGTTGAGGGCAAGACCGTGGGCCAGATCGAAACCGGTCTCTTGGTCTTACTGGGCGTGGCGAAAGGCGATAGAGAGATAGATGGTCGCTTATCTTGTCGAAAAGATCCGCATGCTCCGCATCTTTTCCGATGAGGAGGGAAAGATGAACCGCTCGCTGGCGGACATCGGGGGGTCGGTCTTACTGGTTTCCCAGTTTACCTTACTGGGCAGGACGACGAATGGCCGTCGTCCGAGCTTTGACGAGGCTGCGCCCTCGGATGAAGCCAAACGATTATACGAGCAGGTCGTGGCAGGGTTGCGGAACCACGGTACTTCCGTGGAAACCGGGGTCTTTGCCGCGCACATGCAGATCGAGTTACTGAACGACGGGCCGGTGACCTTTGTGCTCGACAGCCGTGGCGCGAGCTAGCTCCGATCTGTACTCAAGTCTATCTCGTGAAGACCGAAAAAGGGATTATGGGGGCTGATATCGGCCATCGTCTGCTATACTGAGTTTGTACGTGTTTGGAATGTGTGAGAGGTGGATATGGGAACGCAAGTTCCGCCACGGCATCCGCTCCGTCAGTTGTTCGGCGCCCTGACCGAGAAAAGTTTCACGGAACATCTCGGATGGCCCGACCCTAACGTGACCAGTTACGTCTCCAATCTGCTCGTCGACTTTGCCCACACAGACCAACTATATAAAATAAAAAACCAGCAGGACAAACCCGTCGATACGGTGGTGGACCTCTTGTTTGAGTCCGAAGTGTTGCTCCAGGCCCAGTCGATGGACCGTGAACGGGACGTGCATCAACACATCGGCGATTTCACACTCTTCATGGCGGGACTATTTCCGGAATATCTGCGCCGACTCAAGACGGCCGGGTTGATCTACCACAAGGATTTCCTTGTGGACTATATGAAGACGGGAAAGCGCTCCTACGGGATTGTCGCGAGAATGGCTGATGGCCCGTCGAATGAGGAACCTCCTCTGTTCCGAAAACTCTCCGACAACTTCGAGCTCTGCGTCACCGGGCTGGGGTTCGTGCGGTCCGATCTGGATCGCATGAAAGATCCGACGTACCGGCAGGTTAGGAATCTTCTCCTCAATTGACCAGTTCGCGTCCTCTCATTCTTGCTCACGGAGGCGCCGGTTCCCGGCGTGTGACGTCGGCGCAGGCCACCTATTTGGCCGATGCGATCGCGGCCGGTTACGGCATTCTTGCGCAAGGAGGCCCTGCCCTCGTCGCGGTTGAATCTACGATCACTCTCCTGGAACAATCGGGACTGTTCAACGCAGGACGAGGCGCGAATCGCCAGTTGGACGGGGTGCAGCGTATGGACGCCGCAATCATGGAAGGGGCTCACCTCGAAGCCGGAGCCGTCGCCTCGATCGAAGGGATTGTGCACCCGATTACGGCGGCCCGCCTGGTCATGAAAGAGACGGGCCATGTTCTGTTAGTCGGACCGTCCGCCGGCAGATTTGCGCAGCATTTCAAACTCGATCGGCATCGTTCCACCGGAGTGCCTCGCCGCCTCTCCTATGACCGGATTCTCGCGAGACAGAGACGTTCAACAACAGAACGGCACGGCACCGTCGGCGCTGTCGCCTTGGATCGGTCCGGGACAGTGGCGGCAGGGGCCTCGACCGGAGGTATCGATTCGATGTTGCCAGGGCGGGTTGGCGACAGCCCACTCATCGGCTGTGGAGTGTACGCGGACAATCAGAGCGGGGCTGTGTCGATGACAGGAACGGGCGAAGGCATCATCCGCCTTGTAATCGCCAAGAGTATCTGCGATCGTCTAGCTATGGGGAAGAGCCCTGTGGTCGCCGCTCGCCAGGTGTTGCGGATGCTGGTGTCTCGGATCCGTGGGTCGGCTGGGGCCTTAGTCCTCTCTCCAGACGGACGATTTGCCATCAGGCATGTGACTTCCCATATGGCTGCGGGGTGGTGGAACGGGATCGGCCAGCCGACCGTTCAAGGACAATTTCCATGAAGGACACGCTCTTTCACCTGGCGTTCCCCACATACGATATGGCGGCGACGAAACGTTTCTACGTCGATGGACTTGGTTGTACGTTGGGTCGGGAGTCAAGCCACGCCGTCACGTTCGGACTCGCGGGGCATCAACTCGTGGCCCATCTGATGACGGAACCTCTACCTCCGCAACAAGGCATTTATCCCCACCATTTCGGTCTGACTTTTTTGTCAAAAGAATCGTGGCAACAGTTCTTGGAGCAGGCCCAGGCAAAAAAGTTGTCTTTCTACCAACAGCCCCGCGTCCGGTTCCCCGGCACCCGGATCGAGCACCACACGTTCTTTCTTGAAGATCCCTCCGGGAATCTCCTTGAGTTCAAGCACTATCTCCATGAGTCGGCGATCTTCGGCGAACGAGAGTGTCGTGAGGTCGGCGATTCCTCTGAGTCGGCCTAGCAGGATGCTGAGCCGTTTGCCGGCACCAAGAAGGTTCAGGCTAAGGCTGAGATAAAGAGAGCTTGCTCTTCGCTCAAACCTCGACCTCAGCCTAGTCCCAGTGTCGTTACGGTGACGGCTGGCTGGATTCCTGATCGATCCGGTTGAGAATGCGTTCGTGGCGGCGAGCCAGGGCGGTCGTTTTTCGCATCGGATCGTATCGCCGTGGCGCAGGCAAGATGGCGGCCAGCCAGGCGGCCTCGTCGGCCGTCAGGTCGCGCGAGGACTTCTTGAAGTGATGACGAGCCGCGGCCTCAGCGCCATAGACGCCCTGCCCCCACTCGGCAACATTGAGGTACAGTTCGAGAATACGCTCCTTCGTGAGATGATGTTCGAGGGAGCGTGTAATCAGCGCTTCCCGCGCCTTTCGAAGCAGGGACCGTTCGGATGACAGGTAGAGATTTTTGGCCAGCTGCTGAGTAATGGTGCTCCCTCCACGTTTGAGTTCGCCCGCTTCGAGGTTATACAAAGCCGCATCCTTGATCCCTTCCCAGTCGAATCCTTCGTGGGTGAAGAACGACGCATCTTCTGCCGCCACGACTGCCTGGCGGAGGTAGGGGGAGATACGTGAGAGCGGCACCCACATCCAATGGCGTCCGATGGTGTGACCTTTTGCCTCAGCCTGAGTCTGTCGCGTTTCCATCAGGGCCGTCACGGTTGGATTGGTCGCGCGTAGCACTGAGATGTCGGGCATCTTGAGTAACCAGAGAAAGAAAACCGCCCCGATCGGGAGGCAGAGGCCGATGATCAGGAAGGCTTTCACGCGGGACCGGGATTGTGCGGTTGACTTCCGCATCAGAGGCTGCGTATCACAGAGGCGATGAGTTTCTGTGTCAATAACGTGGTGTCTGACAGGATGCTGAAAAAGCCCGCCAGCGGCGTTCTCACATCGCTCAGAGGCTCAACGTACCGAAGCGTACGCCTCGTCTCTTCGCTCGCTGCGGCCTGGCTGGGCGGCCTTTTTGAGCATCCTGCGCCGTGCTCTCCTGTTGTCCTAGATGTACAGATCATTACATTTCTACCGTGCCACAATAGTTTTCCTACAGACTCCGAAAGGTGAGTGGCTGGATATAGCATGAGAATCCTTACGGCAGAGTTTATCAGAAGTTGTGCAGGGCCAGAGCAGTTTCTGAAAAGTGACCTCCCGGAAGTCGCCTTCATCGGGCGGTCGAACGTCGGAAAGTCCTCTCTCATCAATTCTCTCTTGCAGCGCAAGGGACTGGCCAAGGTGAGCCGCACGCCGGGAAAGACTCGGCTGGTCAACCTCTTTCGGATTACCAGCGACGATCCGGGATTGGCGCGTTTCGTGGTGGTGGATTTGCCCGGGTACGGCTACGCGAAGGTATCGAAGGCGCTGCGGGCTCAGTGGGCGCCATTGATCGAGCAGTATCTCGGCGGCAGTGAACAGTTGCGCGTGGTGGTGGTGTTGGTGGAAAGCCGAGTGCTGAGCGAACAGGATAGGGAGACGATCGCATGGCTTCTGTCCGTCGGACGGCCTCCCATCGTGGTGGCGACAAAAGTGGACAAGTTAAAAATGAGCGAGCGTGTCGGTGCGCTTCGTCGGCTGCAGGAAGGGCTGGGATTGGTCGAGGGCGACGCAGTTATTCCTTACTCGTCGGTGACGGGCGAGGGGCGGGAGCGGTTGTGGACGGTCTTGAAAGAGCGGATTCGAACTTGATCTCGATGTAGGCCTTGTTCTTGAGGTTCTCCAGCCATGATTGGAAGACATCTTCGCTTTTCTGCTGGAATACGAGTCCTTGGATTTCAGCGCGGACTTGCTCATACGGGCGGAACTGCTTCGGTTTCTTGTCCTCCAAGCGCACGATGTGAAAGCCTTCCGAGGTCTCAATCATATCCGAAATGCCTCCGGGCACCAGGGTGGCGATGGAGCGCTCGATCCCCGGCAAGAGCTCTCCCTGCCGCACTAAGCCCAGATGTCCTCCGTGTGAGGCGTTCGGGCCGTCGGAAAAGCGCAGCGCCAAATCCTCGAAAGACTCCCCCTGCTTGAGCCGCGCCATCACCTCACGAACTTTCTCCCTCGCGTCGGCCGTATCGTCCGGTGAGCGAGGCTTGATGAGAATCTGGCTGAGCGTGTATTCCTCCGAGAGCGCAAACCGGTCGCGGTGTTCCTGGAAGTACCGTTTCATGTCGGAGTCTGCAACCATGACCCCGCTCCGTACGTCGCGGTCGACGATCCTGAGCAGCATCAACTGTTCTCGCGCTCTTTTTATGTCTGCCGGGTTCGTCTCGTCGATCGTCCCGCCCTGTTGCTTCATCTGCAGAATCGCTTGTTGTGCTTCCTGATCAGTGACCGTGATGCCTCGCGCCTTGGCTTCCTGGAGTTGTAACTTGCGCTCGATCATCGAGGTCAGCGCCATGTACTCCGCCGTCTTGAGCCGGCGCGCGAGGGCGTCGCCGCGGTACTCTTTCTGAATCCGCTCACGCTCCGGGGCGAGTTCCCGTTTCATCTCGGAGAGCATGATGAGGTCCGAGTTGACGATCGCGACGATCCCATCTTCCACCTGCGCGGCTGAAAGAAGGGAGGCCTGTGCGATCAGCCCAAGCGCGAAGAAGACCGTGCGTCTCAGCCAGTCTGGTGCCATCGTGATGAACGAACGGATCGTGATCATGGATATGGGGCTCGACACGTGCCGATGAGATCGACCGGTCGGCGAAGTTTCGTCGGATTGTACACGAATTGCAGAGGGCTTGAGGAGCCTAGCCCGGATTATTCATGAATGCCGTCGCGAGGCGTTCGAGGCCGAAGCCCGCCGGGGCTTCTCGCAAGTAAGGCCGACGGAGGCGTACCGGCAGTCCGTCGAGGAAGCCGAACGAGAAAAGCCCCGCCGGGCGAGAGGATCGGACGACGTAGCAGGTATTCATGAATAGTCCTGGCTAGTGAGGGCAATCTCGATCCGCGACGATTCAGTGGGTACCGACGTCGTCGGCGACATAGCGGGAGGCGTCGGCGAGGCGGATAATCGCCTTGGCGCGGATATCGGCGATTACCCCGTCAAAACGTTTTCGACGCTTCTCGTTGAGCAGTTCTTGTCTGAGGCGCTCCCGAACGGCCACATCCGCCTGAATAATTTCCTTGTCGAGCGCCGTAATCATGACGAGGTAATAACCGGCCTCCGTCTTGATCGGCGCACTGATGAATCCTGGCTTGAGGGTGTGAATGACTGCATCGACTTCGGGGACGACCAAATCTTTACGATAGGGGCCGAGATCACCCCCGTTCGCTTTCGTTTTGCCGTCGATGGAATAGCGCTGCGCAAATTGGGCGAAATGTCCCCCCTGGTTGATCTGCTTTTCGAGATCTTTCGCGGCCGAAATATTGGGCAGCAGCATCTGCGACACTCGTACTTTCAAGGGCGTGAGGAGTTCGTTGGCATGCTGCTCGTAGAAGGCGTCCAATTCCTCTTTCGAGAGTTCGACCTTGGCTTTGATCCGGTCCTTGAGGAGTTCGTCGAGAATCAGTTGCTCCCGGTAGCGTTGCGCTCGATCGCGGATGACATCGTTCTGGTCGAGTCCCAGCTTGCGCGCTTCCTGCATGAGCAGCTCTCGGGTGATGAGTTCGTCGAGAAAGAGGCGTTTCCCCCCTTCTTTCTGATACCGCGCCCTGGTGGCCTCGGCCAGTTCTCCCCAGCGGGTATCGAATTCGGTCTGCGTAATCTGTCGACCGTTGACGAAGGCCAGCACGCCTTCATCGGGCGGTGGCGTGCAGCCGGTGAGTAACAAGAAAGTGCCGCCGATGGCGCCGAGCGAGCAGGGAGACGAAGTCGGCCAGCGACGACGTTCGCGGACCCGTTCGATGATCGAGTCATAGGCGCGTGAGACCTTGTTGGGGAGATGATTGCGGGGACATCGTGGTGTTGGTATCACAGCCTCCGAGGCTTTGCAAGGTTGCCGTGAGTTCTCGAAAGATGGAAGGCCAGTCCTGATGCGGCATCTGGAGTTCGAACGAGAGCGGAGACAGGAAGCCAATGCGCTTTTTGTACCGGTCCATCATCCGATGGATCGCTTGGCTTGAGACCTTGTTCTTGGCGTCGAGCGTGACGACGACGGAATGAGCCTTGAGTTCGATCGTGCTCAGGCGCAAGGCCTTGGCCTGGAGCCGCACCTGCATGACTTCGAATAGTCGCTCGACGGAGTCCGGGGCCAGCCCATACCGATCCTGTATTTCGCCATGAAGTAGGGCAAGATCACCGACTTGGGTGCAGGACGAGAGTCGTTTGTAACACGAAAGGCGCTGGTGGGGATCGGCGACATATTCATCCGGAATAAAGGCGGAGACGTTGAGCCGGAGGACGGGGTCCGGCTCTTCTTCCACCACCTGGCCCTTGAGACGCTGGACGGCCTGTTCCACCATGTGCATGTACAGATCGAGTCCGATGGCCGCGATATGCCCCGACTGCTGTTTCCCGAGGAGGTTGCCGGCGCCTCGGATTTCCATATCCGCCGCGGCGATTCGGAAACCGGCGCCCAGTTCGGTAAATTGCTGAATCGCCGTGAGGCGCTTCTGGGCGTCTTCGCTCAACTGTCCCTCATCGGGGACCAGGAAGTAGGCGTAGGCTTGGTCGCCGCTTCGCCCGACTCGCCCGCGCAATTGGTACAACTGCGCAAGGCCGAACATGTCGGCGCGATTGACGAAGATCGTGTTGGCATGGGGCACGTCGATGCCCGATTGGATAATGGCCGAGGCGATCAACACATCCGCCTCTCGACGGAAGAATTTCAGCATCACGGCTTCGAGCGGTTTGGCGTTCATCTGCCCATGGGCCATCACGATGCGCGCGTCGGGCACCAATTGTTGGAGCCAGGCTCCCGTCTTCTCCATCGTTTCGACCCGGTTATGGACGAAGTAGACCTGCCCGCCCCGCCCCAGTTCGCGCAACATCGCTTCTCGGATGAGTGTGTCGCTCGATCGGACGACCTGCGTGCGAATGGATAAGCGGCCGGCCGGAGGTGTTTCGATGATCGAGAGATCGCGCACGCTCGCCATGGCCATCTGCAAGGTGCGAGGGATGGGGGTGGCCGTGAGCGTCAAGACGTCGACCTGGGTGCGGAGTTGCTTCAGGCGTTCCTTGTGTTTGACACCGAACCACTGTTCCTCATCGATGATCACAAGACCCAGGTCGCGGAATACCACATCCTTCTGGATGAGCCGGTGCGTGCCGATCACCACGTCGATGGCTCCGGCTGCGACGTCTTTGAGAATGGCTTTGGCCTCCTTCGGCGATTGGAATCGAGAAAGCAAGGCCACGCGAGCCGGAAACGGCGCGAATCGTTCTGAGAAGTTGTCGTAATGTTGGTGAGCCAACAGGGTGGTGGGGACGAGCACCGCCACCTGACGGTTATCCTCCACTGCCTTGAAGGCCGCCCGCATGGCCACTTCCGTTTTTCCGTACCCGACGTCGCCGCACACCAATCGGTCCATCGGTTTGCTGGACTCCATGTCGTGCGTAATGTCTTCGATCGCTTTAAGTTGATCCGCCGTTTCTTCGTACTCAAACGCGGCTTCGAACTCGTGGTACATCGTGCTGTCGAACCCATAGGCGTGGCGTGTTACGAGTTCGCGGTTGGCATAGAGGTCGACCAACTCGTGGGCCATCTCCTCGATGTCTTGCTTCACACGCGCGGTCGTTTTGGCCCAATTGGTGCCGCCCAACCGTTCCAGGCGCGGCGCATGGCCGTCCGCCCCGCTATACCGCTGCACATGGTCGAGCCGCTCCAGCGGGACGTACAGCGTGTCGCCGCCGGCGAATTCCAGGATCAGATAATCGCTGTCGAATCCCTGCACCGAGAGGCGTTTGAGTCCTTGATACTTGGCGATGCCATGTTGGACATGGACGACATAGTCGCCCACATTGAGATCTTCCAGCGAGGAGAGGAAGGTCGCGGCCTTACTCTTCGCCTGCGGTTTGTGACGCGCGCCTTTGGCGAATAGTTCTTCTTCCGTCAGGATGGCCAGACGCAAGTCCGGTGCGAGGAATCCCGCAGACAAATCGCCGTGCAAGACGTAAAACGGCGCTTTGGTTTTACCGGATAGGGTCCAGGCTTCCGTTGTCCATTCCGTCGCCGGTACATCGTGTTCGCGCAAGAGCGCCAACAAGCGATCCACTTGGCCGCGACTTCTTGCGACGAGCACCACGCGGCACTCCTCTCGGAGGCGATCCATGATGGCCAGGGTCTGGCTGAAGGGCATCCCACGAGCCCCGAGACCAGCGCTGGCCGGGGTCTGAGCGGGGAAGGTCTGGACCGGATTCCAGGACGCATCGCTCGCTGTGAGCGGCTCAAGCGCGAGCGTGGGCCAGCCGGTCGTGCGATCCATGAGTTCCGTCCAGGAGAGAAACAATCGCTCCGGTGACGGGTAGGGTACGATGGTCTCCCGATCGGCGTGGCGGAGATAGCCGTCGTCGATCTTGCTCCAGAGATCCGTGCAGCTCCCTGTCAAGGCAGCAGGCTGATCCAGGACCAGTACAGGCTGTTCGGTGAAATAATCGAAGAGGTTGTTCATGTTGGAATAGAGATCCGGCGCACGCCACTCAGCATCCTCCGGAATGGGAGCGAGGGCATCCGGTGAAGTCTCCGTACGAAGGTATTCCCGCGCGGGAAGGACGACCGCTCGATCCAGTTTTGCAGTGGATTTCTGCGTGGAGGGATCGAAGAGGCGGAGCGAATCGATCGTTTCGCCAAGAAATTCGACACGGAGCGGGTCGGCATAGGCTGTCGAGAAAATATCCACAATGCCGCCTCGAATACTGAACTCGCCGGGGATTTCCACCACCGAGACTCGGCGGTATCCGAGACGCAAGAGTCCTCCGGTGAGGGCCTCTCGCTCGATCGTGCCGCGCAGCTTGAAATGCAGGGTGGTGTCGGTGAAGGTCGTGACGGGCAGCAGTCGTTGCATCAGTGCCGCGATGGAGGTGACCAGGCAGGTCTGTGGTGCGGTTCGGATGTGATGCAGGGTATTCATCCGGCGCGCGATCAGACCGACATGGGGCGCGCTGCCCTCGTACGGCAAGGTTTCCCATCTTGGGAACAAGGCGAGGGGAGCCGTCGGAAGACCGATGAGATCATGGAAAAAGTGCAGGTCATCAAAGAGGCGTTCAGCCGCCTCATCCGACCCGGTCACGATCAACCACGACCGATCTCCCAGTTTGCCCAACTGGGGATGCAGGAGCGTGGTAAGGGCAAGTCCGGCGGTGGAGCTGTGCAGGCCGGTGAGTGAAGGACGACCTGTTCCGCTTCCTAGTGCCGCGGCGACAGGAACGAACCATTGGGATGCTGAATGGGTGTAGGTAGTATCGGGCACTGCGACTGCTTATGTTGAGGTTGAGCGAATGCGTTCGATCAGCGATGTTGTGGAGACGCCGGGGACCAAGGGAATGGTACGGACGACTCCGCCGCGCGCTTCGACGATCTCGCGGCCGACAATGCGTTCCACCGCCCAATCTCCGCCTTTGACGAGGACATCCGGTTGCAAGGCGGCGATCAGGCTTTGGGGGTCCGGTTCGTTGAACAGGATCACATAATCGACACAGCCGAGCGCGGCGACCACTTCCGCCCGCTGAGCTGTCCGAGACGATCGGCCGATCCGGCGCCTTGTTCAAACTCCTGACGGACGCATCGCTGTTGACGGCGACGACAAGCAGGTCACCCAGGTCTTTCGCAGCCTGGAGGTAGCGCGTATGGCCCACGTGCATGAGATCGAAACAGCCGTTGGTAAAGACGATCCGTTTCTTCTGTGCGCGGGCTTGTTGCAAGAGCGGAGTGAGTTGCTCCTTGGTCATGACCTTCGTGGGCATGGCCCCATCATACCGGCTGGAGGCTTGGATGGAAAGAGACAGATTGAGGATGTTGCAAAAGCCCTCCAGCGGCGTTCTCACGTCGCTCAAGGCCTCAACGGTGAGGATAAGCTTCTCGGAGGTCGGAGGCGCTGGAGGGGGTTTTCCATTCGCCAAGATCTATTCTAGGGGCGAACGGCCCACACGAAGCGCGGTCTGTACCTCCTCGGCCTTTCACTCGCTGCGGCCTTGCTGGGCGGGCTTTTTCATCATCCTCTGGGTGCCTCCCGCTCCCGCTGCGTCTTCCAGGGAATTCGTGAATCCATGGGCCGCCGGCGGCTTTGCACAGTCTCAAATTATTACTCGGTATCGTCGTGGCTCACGCCGCCTAAGCCGATCACCGACGACCCGTGTTTGGTAATCAGCGCGTCCATCGCCTCAATGGCTTTCGTCCGCCGTTGGTCGAACAGCCCGGGCGGCGCGAGCGTCAAGGAGGAGAGCGCGAGCCCGGCCAATCGGTACTCGGTGCCGGGCCGAATGAGTTCCTGTAGCGCGTGTTGGACGGTCGGCCACATGTCGGGATCGTAGTTCAGCGGGCGCGGAAAGCGATGCTGCTTGGTCGTGATGGCGAAACGGGCGCTTTTCAGCTTCACCGTGCAGGATCCGGCGGCCAATCCTTCCTGTCGGAGATCCCGCGCCAGGTCGCGGAGGAATCCGCGCAGGGTCCGCTCAAGAAATGGACGATCATGCGTATCCTGTTCGAACGTGGTCTCGTGGCTGAGGCTTTTGGATTCGCGATCGGCCACCACCGGTTCGTGGTCGATCCCCCTCGCCAGTTCTCGAACCCAGTGCAGTCGCGTGCCGAAGATATGGCGCAAGGGTTGATCCCAGCGTTGGTCCAACAGCTCGCCGATCGTCTTGAGTCCGAGCGGTGCCAGGCGCGCCGCGGTCTTGGGACCGATCCCCGGCAATGCGCGCAGAGGCCGCAGCGCTAGGAATGCTTCTTCCGTACCTGGTGGGACCGTCACCAGTCCATCCGGCTTGTGACTATCCGCGGCAATTTTTGCGACGGTCTTGCCGGTCGCGACGGCGATGGTGCAACGCAATCCCGTGGCCTCGCACAGTGCATCCTTCACAAGTTGTCCAAGTGCGCAGGGATCGGGATAGCGGGTCTGGAGCTGTGTCGTGTCGGCATAAAACTCGTCGATGCTGCTCCATTCGGTGAGGGGGAATAATTGATCGGTGACCGCCTGCATCTGTTCATGCAGCCGACGATAGAGCGGTCTGTCCGGGGGAACGAGAATGAGATGGGGGCAGAGACGTTTGGCTTCGCCTGTCGGCATAGCGGAATGGACGCCGAACGCACGAGCCGCATAACTCGCTGCCGCGATGATTCCTCGCGGGGATGATCCACCGACGGCCACAGGTTTGCCCGCAAGACTTGGGTCTGCCAGGACGGCCGCTGAGGCGAACATGGCATCGACGTCCCCGAACAGGATCTGGCGAGACCAGCGCATCATGAAACACCGTCACAGGTCAAAGGTCATTCGTCAATGGCAGAAAAGGAGTGAGGTTGCTCCCCTAGGGTACGGAGGAGACTAGATCCTTGGAGGGAGAAAACGCTAGCTTCAGTTGTCCGTCGCATCCAGTCGTTGGGGCACTGGATGAGCGTTCCTTGTTTTCCGCGCATGACGCATGACGATGGGCGTGTGACGGGCTTAGTTCCTGTAATGATCCCCGGCAGATGCCACAATGGTGCCGACGCGGCTGAATCGTCCGTCGCTGGCGTCGGTACACTCGGCCGCATTGCCGACAACGCCAGGAAAATTGCGTGAGGGCGAGGACTTCCTTCTGTAACGAATGGTAGATGGTGATGGCCAGGGCGCCGTCCCGATTCATCTCGGTCATCTTGCGGAGAAAATCTGGTCCATGATTCGGTCGCCGCTTCAGGATGTCGTATTGCCATTGATGAATCATTTCGTGCGCCAGCGTGCTCACGATCTCCTGTTCGCCATACTCGCTCCGTTGGACGACCTGTTGGAGCAGGGGAAGGGACAGACGAATTTCGCGCGTAGTCGGCGGGCGAAGACCATCCCGATCCAGTCGGGGCCGCGGTCCTCGACGACTCACGAACAGGCCGACTGAGGAGGTCAGCCGTCGACTCCAGACCAGATCGATCGGAGGCAGCAGGCCTGCGAAGTAGCGTCCGTTCAGTTCGCTCCACATCTGGGTCAGATGCTGCGAGGTCACTGGAGGGGATTGGCGTGGAGCCATGCGAAGGGGGTCACCCTAATTCTTCGTGCACCGCTGCGGCCAGCAACGGCACCATGATTTCGTGGTGGCCGATCAGGGAGTAGCCTTTCCCGCCCTTCTGGGTCGGCCGACGCACCACGTTGGTGAGCGGGCGGTAGTGAGCCAGGAAATCCATGTCCACGGTCGTGATGTTGGTCAGATCATGACCAAGATTGCGCCCCAGGGACACCACTTTGAGGAAGACTTCCGGCAAAATGACGGCAGAGCCGAGATTGAGATACACGCCCCCTTCCATCCCTGACACGACGGTCGCGAGCCGTCGAAAGTCCAGCAGCGAGGTCGCGCCAATGGCAGCGCCGTCCGCAGCCGGATGCATATGGATGATGTCGGTGCCGATGGCGACATGCACGGTCACCGGAATACCGAGCCGTGCTCCAGTTGCCAGAATGCTCGTTTCTCGATGGGGAAACTGTCCCTGGCGTCGGTTGATGTAGTGGCCGACGGATTCGCCGAGTCCCTCGCGATCGTGGGCTCCGCGGACGATCGCCTCGTTCAGCATGCGGCCGGTTTCCTCCGCCATCCCGAAGCGTCCCTCGTCAATCTCCGCGTCGACTTCCTCTGACGTGTGTCCCATGAGCGCCAATTCGAAATCGTGAATGATCCCGGCGCCGTTCATGGCCACGGCCGACACGATTCCTTGCTGCATGAGGTCCACGAGAATCGGACTCAATCCGACTTTGACGACGTGTGCGCCGATTCCCACGATGACCGGTCGGCCTTTGCGATGGGCCTTCGCGATGGCTTTGGCGACCGCGCGCAACGTTTTCACGGCCAGGATATCCGGCAGCGAGCGATAGAATTGGCTGAAGCTGCCCCCACGGTGCCAGGGGCGAGCCGAGTCGGAGACGCGGACCTTGCTGTACCGTTTCTTGAGCGGATACGTCGTGAGATCCGTCACGTTGATCGGCGGGACCAGTTTCGGGGTCGTGATAGGGGGCCGCTGCCGGTCAGGAGGCTTTGCCAAGGAGCTGTTCCTCGATGAGTTCACACAGCACGTGGCCGAGCGTGATGTGGCTTTCTTGAATGCGGGCTGTGACCGTTGAGGGCACGACGAATGGAAATTCCACAAGACCAGCCAGTTTCCCGCCGGTCCCCCCGGTCCAGCCAATGGTGGTGAGGCCGCAAGCCTGTGCGGCCTCCACACCCTTCAACACGTTGGGTGAATTGCCGCTGGTGCTGATGGCAATAGCGACATCGCCTTTCTGGCCATGGGCACGAATCTGGCGGGCAAAGAGTTCTTCGAAGCCGTAGTCGTTGGCGATACAGGTAATGGCGGCGATGTCGGTGGCCAGAGCGATGGCCGGGAGCGGGGCACGCTCTCGTTTATACCGCCCGACGAACTCGGCGGCCAGGTGAGCCGCATCCGTGGCACTTCCACCGTTACCGAAAAGCAGCACTTTGTGCCCATCGCGAAAGGCCGTGGCGATCAGCTTTGCGACCTGCACGATGCGATCGGCGTGCTCGTGTGCGAACTGTTGCTTGACGGTCGCGCTTTCGCCAAACGCGCTGAGGACATGTTCTTTCATAGGAAGTGATTTTAGGCAACCGGCCGTCAGCTGTCAAACGTGACTCGCAGGGCGGTTACGATTTCGTTGTGGTGATGGGACCGATCTGCCGCATGGCGTTCATCGCCACGGCGATCATGGAGCCGACATCGGAGACCGATGCCGGCAGGATGAGGGTATTGGTCGTTTTGGCCAACTCCCCAAACTTCGTGATGTACTGCTCCGCCACGCGCAGTTGAACGGCTTCCTGACCTCCCGGCACTCGAATGGTTTCTGCGACCTTGCGCAGCCCCTCTGCGGTGGCCGTGGCAATAGCCAGGATTGCTGCGGCTGCTCCCTCCGCTTCGTTGATCTGTTGCTGCTTCTTTGCCTCAGAGGCTTTGATGACTTGCTGTTTCTCTCCTTCGGCCTGATTGATGGCCGCGTCGCGCTCGCCCTCGGACGTGAGAATCACCGCGCGTTTTTCCCGTTCCGCGCGCATCTGCTTTTCCATCGCGTCCAGCACGCCCTTCGGGGGGGTGATGTTCTTGATCTCGTACCGGAGGACTTTGACGCCCCAGGGATCCGAGGCCTTGTCGAGTTCGTTCACCACCTGGATATTGATGTTGGTCCGTTCCTCGAACGTCCGGTCCAGTTCGATCTTGCCGATCTCGCTCCGCAGTGTGGTCTGCGCAAGCTGGATCAGAGCAAAATTATAGTCGCTGATGCCATATGAGGCACGCTGAGGGTTCAAGACCTTGAGGTACAAGATGCCGTCCACTGACACCTGCACGTTATCGCGCGTGATACAGACCTGCTCGGGGATATCGATGGCCGTTTCCTTGAGCGAATGTTTGTAGCGAATGCGGTCGATGAAGGGGAGGAGAATATGAAACCCCGCATCCAGCGTGGCCGCATATTTGCCGAGTCGCTCGACCACATAGGCGCTTTGCTGCGGCACGACCACGGCGGTCTTGGCGATGATAATCAGCACCAACAGTGCCAACAACAACACGACAAATAATCCACCGGTCATCGTTACCTCCTCCACAGTCGTTGAGCCCTCCAGGCTATCCTCACTCATTCGGCTGTAATCCACAGGGTGAGCCCTTCGACCCGCTCGACCTTGCAGCGTTGATTCTTTTTCAAGAGAGCGGGCCCGGCATTATGAGCGGTCCACGTGGTGCCGTGCAGTTCCGCCTTGCCGGTGCCCCTCGGCGCTAGGTCTTCGAGCGGGATCGCGGTTTCGCCTCCCATCGAATCTACGGTCGGCAGGTCCTTGACCTCCTGGGTTTTGATCCAGGCCAACAACGGTCCGCGAAAGACCAGCAGTGACAGAATTGCAAGTCCTGAAAACAAGCAGCCACTGGAGCCATTCCGCCTGGACGAACCCCAGGCCGGTCACAGCTGCCCACGATCAGAGCCGCGAGTCCGAAGAAGAGAATATAGAAGCCCCCGGGCGTGACCATCTCGGCGCCGAGAAGCACGAGACCGAGCAGCATCCAATACCACCAGATCATCGGGGGCCCTCATTCGGTATTCGAAAGGGTTGCGAGGAGTTGGAGATCGTCAGGAAAGTCTAAGCGCCTTTCCGTAGACCGTCAAGCAGAACGCGTATTGCTCGACCATGAATTGATCGCTCAGCGGGCCGATGCTATAGTCCGCGCAAAATGGCGCAAGACCAACCAGTCAAAGCATTAGTGATCGCGCTCACCGACCATGCAGCGGCGGCCGTCTATTCGATTAATCGTCTGCAGCCGGATTCGCTCTGCTTCGTGTTGCCTGAAGGGGCGAAGTCGCTCGTAGAATCCGAGGTCCAGCCGAAGATCGAGCACATGCCCAGACGGTGGGATTGGGTGGTCATGGCTGAGACCTGTGAATTTGTCGGCTGTTATCAGACGCTTGCCCGGACACTTCCGGAGATGTTACGTACGTGGGATGTGCAGCCAGGCGAACTCGTCGTCGATGTGACGGGGGCCACGGCAGCCATGGCGGGTGCACTGACGTTAGTCACCATGCCGATGAGTTCGCGGATTGTGTCGCTTGTTCCGGCGCGAGAGGGGCAGGATGGGGACAAGATTGATATAGCCGGGCAGCCGTTCATATGGACGCAGGGGAATCCGTGGGACGAGGCGGCATCCGTCTCGCGTCGCGAGGGCTGTGAGCTGTTCAACCGAAGATTGTTTGCCGCAGCGGCGAAGCTGTTTCGCGAGGTCGAAGTACGGGTGAGCGGCGGGCAGAAACCCCTCTACCGTGCCTTTGCAGATCTGGCCGATGGCTACGATCTGTGGGAACGATTTCACTATCGTCAAGCCTGGGAGAAGCTGAAGACTGCCGTGAAGGCTTTCGAGATGGCGTCTCTGTGGGGTGGACCACCAGGACTCACGTCGCTGTTACCACCCATCAAAGCGAACGCGGGATTCTTGGAAAAGCTCGTCCTCGATCCTGCTCCCGTGAAAGACATGCAGGCCCTCGATCTGCTGGCCCATGCCGGTCGGCGACTGCATGGCCTGCACGATCCGGAAGCAGCCATGGTCTCGCTCGTGCGTGCGCTCGAAGCCTTCGCCCAGCGACAACTGTTCAAGCAATACACGATCAAAACCTGGGACGTGCAGCTGGAGCAATTGCCGCAGGCGCTACGAGAAACCTGTCGATCTTGTTGGCTGGAAGATCTCGACGGCAAGTACAAATTGCCCGTGCAGGCGCAGTTTCGAGCGCTGGCAGGATTGGGCGACCAGATGGGCCAAGCCTTTTTGCGCGAGTGGCCGACGATGAAACCGCTGCTCGACGCCGCCAACCATGCCGTCCTCGGCCACGGCTTCGAGCCGGTCAAAGCCGAGCGGGTGCAGCAGCTGTACGAAGTTGTCGTCAAGCTATCGGGCGTCAGCGAGACATCATTGCCAAAGTTTCCGGTTCTGAACGTTTAGCGAGATGTGCGAGACAGAGCGAGACAGGCAATCTTCTGGCGAGTCGCGCCCGTCCCGCTTGTCTCGCGAGTAGAGAATATGGATATTCGCATCTACTACGAAGACACCGACTGCGGCGGGGTGGTGTACTATGGGAACTATCTCAAGTATTTCGAGCGGGCGCGGACGCAGTATCTCGAAGAGCGAGGGTTGTCGGTGGCCGGGCTCATGAAAGAAGGCACGATGTTTGTCGTGGTGCATGCAGAAGTAGATTACCGATCTCCAGCCCGCTATGGCGACCGGCTGATCGTCGAGACGGTCGTCTCCGACATGACGGCAGCCTCCTTCACGTTTTCGCACGTGATCCGAGAGCGGGAGAGCCGGCGTGTGGTCGTTGAAGGATCGGCCAGATTGGCGGCAACGGATGGGAATGGGAAAGTGAAGCGACTCGACAAGGCGATGGTCGCCGTATTAAAATAGTCGTCTTCAAGAAGGAGTCATGAAATGGAAATGGCAGGGTTCTGGAGCTGGGTCATTATGGCCGTCTGGACGATCGGCATATTCGTACTCGGCTGGTGGTTTTTCATGCCAAACCCGATGGCTAAAGACAGGAAGGACAGGAATAAGAAGCCGTAACCCAACTGCAAGTATTCTCCTCCCTCTTGGTCTTATCCATTGCCAGAGTCAGAATATCGTACCTGGGGTTGATCGTTCTCCAAGGTGCGGCAGGGTGCCCATCGGCAATGCCGCTGGCCTATCCCATTCAACTCTCCGGTTGGGCCTGTTCACTGCGTATGCGTTGGTTGAGCGCCACCCCAAGTTCTTGGCACTTATTCACAAGGCCTTCGTAGGTCTTGAGGTTGGCGTTATACTCTGCCATCGGATACTTGCCGAGATTACCCTGGCTCTGCTCATAAAACCGCCGGCAGATCTCTCGCAGCGCTTGGATAGTCTCTAGCAACGCCGCCGTATACTGGTGGGAACCCTCCAACGACCCTGACTCTGCCTTCAATGCTTGCCGAAATAGCAGCCAGTTTGGAGGCCAATCGATCGAGGTCTCTAAAGTGAGACCCAAAGTCAGTGGTCTTGAAAAGCCCTGGAATTGGGAGTGTCTTGCGCCACGAAAACTTAAAGATCGCGTCATGAATTGCGACGTACTCGCCAAGGATGGTATTCGCTCGGATCAGTTCCTCGGGAAGGTCCGGCATGTGTCACCAACGAGAATGCGTCTACCGACCGAAGCTCAGCGGTCCGGCCTATGAGGAGAGAGGATTGCATCCATAGCGCAATGGTCGCATTCGCTGCAGCACATGGTTACGAGGCATCTTGTCTGTCTTGTTTCCAAGCTCTCCAAGCAAAGAAAAACCCCACCGGCGCACTGATGATGCAAACCAATGCCAGAAGAGACGATTCTGCGAACAGCCAACCGCCAAGAGCGGTATAGATCACTGATCCAAAAAAGTAGACATACCAAGGAATCTTGCCTTTTTTTTTCACAGGTGTATCGGATTGCGATGTCATTCGAGTGCCTCTATGCGTCCGGTGATGTCTAACTATGTATTATCTGATTCCGTATAACAAGTCAGGTGTCCTGGGATGTTGGAAAGGCCCTTTAGCAGGAGGCTGAAAGAGTCGCTCTTCTCACCCATCTGCCCTGAGGCTGCCAAGACAGCCGTTGTGCCCGGGGGCGCGCCTGCTCTCATGCAGCGTTCTCACATCGCTCTCAGAACCGTGAAACGTAGGATTGCCGAGTGTTCTTCCTCCGAAACCTTTCACGTTTGACGATTCACGTTTCACGGATTGCTGGAAGGGTTAGCCATCAACTTTGCCGCCTGCTGCACGAACGCACTGCACAATATACGCTTGCGTTTCCGGCGACAAGCACTCGATCGGTAACGTGGTGAACTGTGACTTGGAATACAACAACAGCCATACGCTCTGGAATTGCCACAACTCTTTGACAGTGGACCACTGAAGCGTCGTCGTGCCGATGTCCGAACTCATGGTGAACGAGGACTCATCAGCGCGGAACGTGGATCGAGGTGTGTCCATCTGGCGGAATTTGCGCAGCGAGTTGCGGTAGTGAACGATGTAGACAGCCGCGGCGAACCCGATGCCCACCGCCAGCACGGTTGCAAGTGCACCGATGATCCAGGAGGCCTGGCCTAGTGCCACGAGTACGACGAGACCGATCGTGGCTATGAGAAGCGCAACAAAGAAGCCGACACCTACGGAGCGCCGCCAAAATGCGAATACTGCCTGGCGCAGCAGCGCCGTACTATAGATGAGTGTGGCCTCGTGGGGCATGGCGGCTACCGATCCAAGCGCAGCAACCGGGCCCGCAAGAGGTTCGGATTGCCGCCGAAACACAATGGCCTGATTCGCTGCAGCACATGGGTAGGTGGCGTTGTCATGCCCCCAATTTACCAATCAAAAGGGATTGAATGCTACTACGAACAGTGTGACCAGCGTGATGTCGAGCAACAGGGCACTCTCGTGTGCGGGCGCCCAAAGTAGAGAGTGCTCTGCGTCGATTGCGCGATTTCGCGGGCGAGTTACTCAGCTGGTCCTCTTGCTTGCGAATCCCATTGTCCCTGATCTTCTGGGGGTGTGAGTGGATGACGAGGCAAGGTTGACTTGAGGCTTTGGTCTAATGAGCGATGGGTTCCCTTCGCATTCTTGTGCGGCCGCAATCCTTTCTCACGGTGAAGTCGTTGAGGGCGCAGGTCGCTTCCTGGTCTCTCGTCAGGTTTCCGGCAGAGGTCACAAGATGTCGCGAATTTCGGACTCGGTTGTCCCAGGAGCCAAGGGCCTTGTAGACAATGATGAGGGTGGGGTGGTCGATTGTTGTGCCGAGACCTGATGGGGAACGATCAGGATGACGCCGATGGCTACGAGTGCAACGAACGTGGTTTGACCTTGTGCCATGATGCTCGCGGGAACGCACACTCCGTGCCAGAGCGGTCTGATTGACAATGCAAAAAGCCGCATGCTGTTATAACGCGTATCGCGTTATTCCCGCGAGGCTTGCGAGACTTGCGAGAAAAGCGGGAAGGGCGAGGCAGTCTGAAGGCTGAAGTGTTCGGAACTTCGAATTTCGTGCCGCGCCTGTCGCGCTCGGCTTGGTCGTCTCGCTCACAATTCACGGAGGCTTTTATGGATATGATGGGACGTGTGGGGTTGATCGAGATTCCGATCTTGATCGCACCCGATCAAAAAGTCTGGATGGATCGCATGATCAAGGAAGGCAAGATCGCCATTCCTCCAGGCGGGACGCTGGAAAAAGGCTCTCTCTATTCGATGTTTGTCCGAATGCTCCTACATAACGCCATGGAAGAGCAGAAGCGGCAGGAGGTGTTGGACGCGGAAGACGAGGACGACGAATAAGGAAGCTGTTGAAAACGACCGCCAGCTGCGTTCTCGCATCGCTCAAGGCTTCAACGTACCGGAGCGTACGCCTCGCCTCTTCGCTCGCTGCGGCCTTGCTGGACGGTCGTTTTGAACAGCTTTCCAGAATTGTCGTGCTGTATCTGAAACGATCCTGAACTGTATCAAGCAGAGATACTGAACGAGGCTTCTGCGAGCGGACGCGATTAGAGGTTCTTCGAACGCTGAATGTGCGGCTTTGATCGTGTAGTCGATGTCGCGGGTTGAATGAGCGGTCGAGAGGAAGGCGGCTTCGAATTGAGAGGGGGCCAAGTACACCCCCTGTTCCAGCATCGTGTGAAAGAATTGTCCGTATCGCTTCGTGTCCGACAGTTTTGCGGTATTCCAATCCACCACCGGGCCTGACGTAAAGAAGGCTCCAAGTATCGAGCCGATTCTGGTTTGCGTGAGCGGCACGCCCGCTTTTCTTGCGGCCTCTCCAATTCCTTTGGCCAGGGCTGCTGATTTCTCTTCCAGTTTCTTGTAGACCCCACGGGCTTTGAGCTGCTTGAGCGTTTCAATGCCGGCGGACACGGCTAACGGATTTCCCGACAACGTCCCTGCCTGATAGACCGGCCCCAACGGTGCGATCAGATCCATGATCTCTTTCCGTCCTCCGTAGGCGCCGACCGGCAATCCTCCGCCGATGATTTTCCCCAGCACCGTCAGATCCGGGGTAATGCCGTAGAGCGTTTGGGCTCCGCCGTAGGCCACACGAAAGCCGGAGATCACCTCGTCGAAAATCAGGAGGATGTCGTTTTCTTTGGTGAGTCGGCGGAGTGCTGCAAGGAAGTCAGGCGCCGGCGGCACGACGCCCATGTTCGCTGCGATCGGTTCCAGGATAATGCAGGCCAATCGTGTTCCGATGTTCCTTGACGATCTGTTGAACCGCTTGGATGTCATTGTACGGGACAGTCAAGGTGTGCTTCGCAAAGTCAGCCGGAACTCCAAGCGAATCCGGGATCCCCAACGTGGCCAACCCTGAACCGGCCTTCGCCAGCAAATAATCGCTGTGGCCGTGATAGCATCCTTCAAATTTCAGAATACTGTCTCGCTTCGTAAAGCCCCGCGCGACACGAATCGCGCTCATGACCGCCTCGGTGCCGGAGCTGACGAGCCGAACTTTTTCCATCGATGGGAAGGCGTCGCGGATCATGCGGGCGAGCATGACTTCCAGTTCGGTCGGCGCGCCGTAACTGGTTCCGTTTGCGGCAGCCTTTTTGATCGCACTGATGACCGATGGGGCCGCATGGCCCAAAATCATCGGGCCCCATGAGAGCACATAGTCGAGGTAGCTGTTCCCATCGACGTCGTAGAGGCGGGCGCCTTTGGCGCGTTTGATAAACCGGGGTTGGCCTCCGACAGAGCGAAAGGCGCGCACCGGACTATTCACGCCCCCGGGAATCAACTGTTGCGCGTCTGCAAATAGCTTGGCAGAACGAGTGGTTTTCATAATGGGGGCGCACAGTACCATGCGGTTGAGCCTCGGTCAAGAAAGAGGAATTTCGTACGGTACGATAAAGCGACTGTGGCGCAAATGTGGCTGAAGAGATACGCCTCACAACATTTTTTGATACAGGCTGTGTTGTTGTGAGGCAGGGACTTTTCGTAACCCCTGCAAATAAGCTGATTCGTCCCACCAATCGAGTGCGGCTCGACTCTTGCCTAATTAAGCGGGTAATATTCGAGATTCTAGACAGCGATTAAGAGATCAGCGATGAAGATTATCTGTTCGTGGTGCCGACAAGAAGGGAAACCTGAGCTGGTGGGTGAAAAAGCCCCTCTCGACGATGCGCGAGAAACGCATGGGATTTGTGTCGTTCATCGCCACGATGTCGAAGCCCGCTGGCAGGCATCGATTCACACCGCCTCACGCTCTGGAGTCGCGACCGGATTGTATCGTTCACTCTTCCGCTGGACAGGATTGCTGAGCGTGACCAAGAAGATGCGCCCGTAGGACAGGCGCATCCTGCTAAGTCCGTTTTAAGGAAGTCCGACGCGGTATTCCCGGTTCCCGAGTCGGTTCTGCATTGATTTCGTTCATTCCCCAGTGGGTCCGCTTGGCTTTCTCCCGCTCCGATACAGCGAACAGCACGTGAAAGGGCGTTGCTCGTCGCGCGCCCATTCCCGCCTGTCCGTTTCCCCAGGCCTCTCCCGCATCACGCAAGATCTCAAGAAAGGTTTCATACTCTTCTTCGTCATCGGGCAATACGCATCCGGCATCGGTGATGAGCAGAATATAGCCCTTGGCCGGCAGCCATTCCAGATCGATCAGACATTCTTCCAAGGCGTCCCAGTTGTGGCCGAAGTAGTCGGGAAAATCCAAGGCGCGAGCACATTCGGTCAACAGGCCGGCGATGGTCTGACACTTGGCGCCCTGGATGATTCTCAACACAAACTCAGTTGGTGGACGCACCAGCGATTCAGCGCGCTGCCCGGCTGTGACCATCAAGCAATGAGGTCCAGGGGGCCTTCGTCGATTGGAGATAGGCGGTCAATGTCAGTGCGTGTTTCGGGGTCATGGTATCTCATTCAATGGCATGAACGTTCGGTAATGGTTACCGGTATAGTAGGCTCTGCCGGTGTCTTGTTCGATGACGATTCGTTCCGCATCCCGCGAGCGGCCGCGTATTTTTGGATTCACATCATACTCGCGATAGTGGCCGGGGGGAAGGCGTCGTTCACGATTCTGAAACACCCTGCCGCCGATATATCCAGGGAGGGCTTTGCCCTCATGTTGCTGAATTGCCTCCAGCAGGTCTTTGGCTTTTTGTAGAGGATCCTTCGCGGCTCGATGCAATTGTCGATCGAGAGGCGGCGTGGCATCGTGAAGAGCTGGCCCTGCGGGCTGAACGGATAGGACAGAGGCAGACGGTACGGTCGGTTCAGACGACGAGCCGGCATTGGGGGAACCTGTGGGGCCGCCGACAGTAGCCCACCAAGGACGACGAGTATTCCATAAATCTTCCAAGTTCGATCCATAGTTTCGCATTCGTATCACGAGGCGAGGAAGCACAGTGCGAACCCTAGCACGCACGATCTTGGAGGATCAACGGGCGTGAGCAGGATGTTCCTGACCGTGGACCTAGTTCTCGCAGTCGCCTGGAGGGAATTGTTGCTATCGCTCATCTGCCAGCGTAGCATCCAACGTATTCATCTTGCTGAGGATGTTCTCCTGTCCGGCATCTCCCGGCCACCGTGCGGGCAGGTACGATGCTCACTTATGCAGGGACGAGCCAACGAGGTACAGATTGGAATCCGCAGTAGACCGGCTTGAGTTTGTGACAGTCGAAGGGCTCCTGGCCTATGGAGAGATGCTGGCGCGTCGCACCTGCCGGTGAGGGAATTGACGCTCCCACCCATCCCGACTTCCTCAGTCGATCGACCACAGCGAACCCGTGACGCCATGGAGAAGATCAGGGCGTTTGTGCACGGTGCGCAAGGGGGCTTTCCTGGGGCGGAGGAGTATCGGGCTACCCGTCGCGCGCTGATCGAAGAGGGTTGCCGGGGTGACGAACTGGTGTTCTTTGCCGCTTGGAATGCTCTCCTCGCAGCAGGCGAATTGGCTCCGCTCCTCCGCATGCCAATCAGGTCAGTGCAGAAGCCGACGCATCGTCGGCCGGTGGCGATCGTGCCGCGCGCGCAACTGACGCCGCAGTTGGTCGAGGATCGTATCGTGCTGGACTTGGGCGAAGATCGGTTTTGGCTCTTGCCGCGCGATTTAACCGGTCGCACGCTTCTGTTCACGATGCGTCATGGTATCTCACGCATGGAGAGCGGCACCTATCGAGTCGGGCGCCGCCTCGCGAACGTGCTGGATCCTGAGCGAGGCGTCCCCAAAGCCGACGCAGTCGGTGCAGCCCTGGCCCGGATGCTGGGCGTGGTGGGGCAACAATTGGACTTCCTGCACATTCACAACTACCTCGATCCGCGCACCTTCGTCCATCTGGTGAGCCAGAGCCCCAATACGCGGCAATTGTATGAGCGGGTGATCGCGGCGCTGATGCAGGCGCAGGCGCACCATGCTGAGGCACTCCCACCCGCCTGCGATCCCGCCTTAGACTCCCAGGATTTCGGATGGGTCACAGGTCTGGAGAAGAAGGTGGAAGCCGAGGAGGCTGCAAAGGCATTCGGCGTGGACGTGCCAGACGGCCAAGCGCCTGATCAAACATCCACTCTACAGCTACCCGGGTGGGCATTCTTTCTTCGATGTCTATGTGGATATTGTCGATGGCTTCCGCCGGTTGGGTCAGTCCCACCAGGGGAAGGCCGTGTGTCTGTACAGCCACAGCTCCACGCTGCGGGCGCTCATGATTTATCTCGATCCTCGTCCCTTTCGCGAAGCCTTCACCGAGTTTGGCGAATATAAGGAGGGACAGGACAACGTTGTCTTGCTGACCTACGAACAGGGACTCTTATCCGGCTATTCCACCGCTGTGGGTTTGTCAGCGCGGGAACGGGCGGCGCGGGAAACCTGGGTGAAGGTCGAGCGCGAACGCAGAGACCGGATCACGCTCAAGCCTCGACAGATCAAGCGGATTGTGGCATTGGTCTCGGGTGGCGATTTCGCCGGTGCCGGCGCCGCGTTGAAAGAGTTGCGTGTGACAGGACAGCGGTTTGGCCTGGAAGTCCACTTCGTCCGTCACGGGTTCTTAGGTCTGGCCAACAACTGGATCAAAGCCGTGACCGAGCACGATACCCGCGGTATGGGCAGCCATGCGAGCAGTCCGATTGGGAGCAGCCGATTCGAAGATTTCAAGGACGAGCAGGTGCAACAGGCCACCATGCGGCATCTTCGGCCCTATATGGAAGATGGAGCCTTGGTGGTCATTGGTGGGGACGGGAGTCTTCGAGGCGCACGGGCGCTCTACGAAGGATTTGGGGTCCAGGCCGTAGGGATTCCTGGCACGATCGACAATAATCTGGCGGGAACGACCTCCCTGGGTTTTCATTCGGCCGTGTCTCTGGCGAATCAATCCATCGAGTCGCTGAAAGCCACCAGTTCCGCCATGGGCAGCGTCTTTTTCGTCGAGATTATGGGGGCGGGGTCCGGCCATCTCGCCCTCGCCTGTGCGTATCAGGCCAGAGCTGAAGGCCTCTTGGTCAACGAACATCCCGATCCCGACGCGTATATCGACGACTTCATCCTGGGCACGCTCAACCGCACCTTTGGCGTCCCGAACAAAAGCCATCTGTTTGTGGTGGCGGAACAGACGCCCCATCGCCATCACCCGGACGGCGGCGTGCGCGGTCTTGTCGAGTATGTTGCCAGCACACTCGCCACGTGGCCACAGTTTCAGGCACACCCTGGTGAATATCGCCTCGCCCCTACGACAAAAGCCACGATCCTCGGGCACACGTTACGGGGGGCGCCCCCAACTCCCGAGGACAAGACCATCGGACAAGATCTGGCCTATGAAGCGATTCGTCGTCTCGTCAAGGAGCCGGAGCGGGTGGTCGGGTGCATGTTGGCCTATCGAGGGCCAGGCAACATCGAGGCGATCCCACTCCACGCTGTGGCACCGAAGCAGTTCGACTGGGAGATCTTCGCCCGAATGCATGGAAGTGAGCTGCTATAGCCCGCATTATTCATGAACACTTCTGCTGCAATCGCCGATCCGCTGCTGCGACAAGCCTACGGCCAGCGGGCTCGCCCCTCAGACCCTCCACGTACTGCACGAGTACGCATCGGGTCTTCAGGGCTCCGCGCGCTGGTCTCGCGACGCGGCTCAGCGATTTCGCGACGAACCGTCATGAATAATGCGGGCTAGCGAGATGAATGGAATGTGGCGATCTCACCGTGAAGGCCGTGCCCTGAGTCCATCTCTCCTCATCGTCACAGTCACAGGGCGACTCCATCATGGATGAACGAGGCGGCCTGCGTCTGAAACGGCGGTTGCGTTGTGGGCTTGGTGGTCGTTTGCTAGAATGGCATTCCTAGACATCATCGCGAGCAGAACGGGAAAAGCAGGGCGCGCGCGAAATGCGGGATAAGTTGGAATCTCATTTCCCGCCCGTCTTGTCTGTCTCAAGCGGCGCGCATTCCGATTGACCAATATCCAGTGACAGCATTGTTTATGCGTAAAGCCAAAATCGTGTGCACTATTGGTCCCGCCAGTGATTCGCCCACCTTGCTGGATCAGTTAATTGAAAGCGGCATGGACGTGGCTCGACTCAACTTTTCTCATGGGACCCACGAATCGCATGCGCGTGCGGTCAAGGCCATTCGCGAAGCAGCGGATCGTCGGCGCGTGGCGATCGCGATCATCCAGGACCTGCAAGGACCGAGGATCCGTGTTGGAGAAGTCGATCAGAACGGGCTCGATTTGGTTGCCGGCCAGACTGTGAGGCTCGTGACGGTTCTGCTCCGGTCCGGTGGTCAACTCGGCGCACAGTCTATCGCTCCGTCGGGCATGCGTGAGATCCCGGTGACCTACCCATACCTGGTGCGGGATGTCCAGCCAGGCGCCCGTATCCTGATTGACGACGGGCTCATCGAGCTGATTGCTGATCGGATTATCGGCGGCGCCGTCGAATGCGGAGTCGTGACCGGGGGACGACTCACCTCGCACAAGGGCATCAACCTGCCGGATACTCGCATCAGCGCCCCCACCCTGACAGACAAAGATCGGGACGATCTCCGGTTCGGCATCGCACAGGGGGTGGACTATGTGGCCCTCTCGTTTGTCAGAGGTCCCGATGACGTGGTGGCTGCAAGGAAGTTAGTGGCCGACTGGGGCGGCGACGTGCCGATTATTGCGAAGATCGAAAGGCCGGAAGCGGTTGAGTGCTTGGACTCGATTCTTGATCAGGCGGACGGCGTGATGGTGGCGCGGGGCGATCTGGGAGTAGAGATGGGGCCGGAGGCGGTCCCGCTCCTACAGAAGCGCATTATCGCCGAAGCCAACCGCTGCCGCCGCCTCGTGATCACGGCCACTCAGATGTTGGAGTCCATGACGCACCACACGCGTCCGACAAGGGCCGAAGCGTCGGATGTGGCGAATGCCGTGCTCGATGGGACTGATGCCGTCATGCTGTCCGCAGAAACGGCGATCGGACAGCACCCGGTTGAAACAGTCCGTGTCATGGACCGAATCGTTCGAGCCGTCGAAGAAGGGACTCGATCGTGGCGTACGCGCTCGTCCGATGCGCCACAGGGGGACGGCTCATTCCCGGAGGCCATTTGCCATTCGGCCTCTTCGGCAGCCTCAGCCATCGAGGCGAGCGTCATCGTGGCATTTAGCGAGCGGGGTACGACTGCGCGCTTGCTGTCGAAGCAGCGGCCTGACGCGTCAATTATTTCATTGACTCCATTTGAATCCGTACGGCAGCGGATGGCGCTGTATTGGGGTGTGATCCCTCATACGATGCGGCAGATCGCTCAAACCGATGAACGGATCGATGAAGCGGAACGCCGTCTGAAGACCGAGGGACTGGCGACAACAGGACAGCGGATCGTGATTCTGTCGGGGACCAGGATTGGTCAGCCCGGGGAGACCAATTTCATGAAGTTACACAAAGTCGGGTGAGCTGAACCTGCTGAGCTGGCCCTGTGCTCGCACAGGGCCAGCGAACTGAGCGCTCTATTGTCGGGCGTGCGCAAGGGAGGCTGTTCAAGAAGGTCGTCCAGCAAGGCCGCAACTTCTGATGTAGGCTGAGGTCGAGGTCAAGGTTGAGCGAAGATCAGACTCTCTTTATCTCAACCTTAGCCTGAACCTCAACCTTCTTCATGCTGGCAGACTTTTTCAACAGCCTGCAAGGGAGGCTCACTCAGTTCCCCCAGGGAGGAGTAAAGAGTTGGAAGAAACGGGCACACGATGATACCCAACGTTGTGGGGCGGCTAGTGTTTATTCTGTGTCAGTTGCTTGCCCTGGTGTTGTCAGCCGGAGACGGGCTCGCGCAGACCGCATCCATCAAACATTCTCCGGCAGATGTGGTGAAACGATATGTGACGCTCGATTATAAGGGAGCGCGGCTCGATGCGATGTCGGTCGAAACGGTTGCGGCCTATACAAGTTGGAATGAAGAGCCGGCGTGGGGGCATGTCGTCGTGACACGGGGCTTTGTCGTGGCGGAGCACTATCGCCAATGGGAGGTGATCGATAGGCTGGAAATTGTGATTCCGGTTACCTTTCAGGTGATAGGCTCGGTGTATCTGGAAACCGCCGGTTTCGTTCAGGATGTTGAGACAGAAGAGGTTCGGTTTCGCGTGAAAGCTGTCAACAATCGATGGAAGATTGTCGAGCCGATGCTTCCCCCTCACGTGGGTCAGAAGCGGATGGTGAATTTCGTGCGCGAAGCCTTGTTGAAAGAAACCGACCCGGCGAAGCGAGACCGTCTCGGGGCGTTGCAGGACGAGTTGCGAAAGGCAAAATAATGATGGGCAAGACCTCGGTCGAGCTGTTGATCTTCGATCTGGACGGGACGCTCATCGAGTCCAAATGGGACATTGCCGCGTCGGTGAACCTGACGTTGGCCGAGTTGGGGCTACCGCAGCGGCCCATCGAGGAAATCTTTGGGTTTGTGGGGGATGGGGTGAAACAACTGTTGCGCTTGTCGATCGGCGAGGGCAGCCGGGTCACGTTCGACGAGGCGTTGCGGGTGTTCAGGAGCCAGTACTTGGCTCATTGCCTCGATCGCACGACGTTCTATCCCGGTGTCGAACAGACGCTTATCCATTTCGCAGCGAAAGCGCAAGGCGGTGGCGACCAACAAGTCGATTGAGTACACGAACGTCATTCTCCAAGGGATTGGGGGCACATCATTTCCAATATGTCGTCGGAGGAGACAACGGATTCGGATTGAAACCGGAGCCCGGCATGCTGCTGCATGTCATGGAGCAATTGAGTGTATCGAAAGAACAGACTGTGCTCGTCGGGGACAGCACCAACGACATCAACGGCGGGCATAATGCCGGGATTCGTGTCTGTGCGGTCGGGTACGGTATGGGGAATCGAGCCAAGATGGAGGCCTGTCGTCCGGACTGGTTTATCGAACGACCGGAACAACTCATGGAGCTATTCATATGAAAAACAGGTTGAGACTAAGGTTGAGGTTGAGTAAAGACACGTAAAAAAAATGGTCGGTGTTTTCTGATTCTCTGTGTAATCCTTGGCCTGAACCTTAGCCTTGGCCTCGACCTGCCGCATGCGGCCTCGTTCGGGCTGGCGGATCGTGTGGTGGAACACAAATTGGCGAACGGATTGACTGTGCTCATGGTCGAACGGCATCAGACGCCCGTGGTCTCTCTCAACATGACCTTCGGGGTCGGGGGAGTCAACGAACAGGTGGGGCAAACCGGCCTGGCGCATCTCTACGAACATATGGCGTTCAAGGGCACGAGGACGGTCGGGACGAAGAATTACGAGAAAGAACGCCCCATTCTCGAAGAATGGTTTCGAGTGGGGACCGAGCTGGAGCAGCGGCAACGAGAACTCGCACGGAAGAGTCAGGAGAGACCGCCCAGTTCCGAGGATCGGGCAGCTATCGAGGCGCTGCAGAAACGATTCACCGAACTGCAAGATACAGGCGGGACAGTTCGTCGCGGGCAATGAAATGGCCTTACTCTACCAACGCCACGGAGGGGTCGGGCTCAATGCCGCGACCGGCAAGGATCTGACTCGCTATATGATCAGCCTCCCGGCAAATCGTCTGCCGCTGTGGGCTGCGCTCGAAGCCGATCGCATGGCGCATCCGGTCCTCCGTGAGTTCTACAAAGAACGCGGAGTGGTCATGGAGGAGCGGCGGTTGCGAAATGACGACAGCCCCAGCGGGCTGTTGTTCGAAACCTTCACCTCGGCTGCCTTCCGCGCACATCCGTATGGCATTCCGACGATCGGCTGGGAGTCGGACATCCTGTCGCTCACGCCGGCCGACACCGAAGCCTTCTTCAAAGCCTACTATGGTCCCGGCAATGCGACGATTGCCATCGTGGGCGATATCAATCCGAAGGACGTCATGACGCTGATCGAGCAGACGTTCGGCACGATACCGGCCTCGCCTTCGCAGCCTCCGATCGTCACCGTTGAGCCGCCTCAACGAGGGGAACGCCGCGTGGAGGTCGAGTTCGATGCCGAACCGTCGCTGGTCATCGGGTTTCACAAGCCGGCATTGGGCCATCCCGACGATTATGTCTTCGACGTGATCGACGCGGTGCTGAGCGACGGGCTCACCTCCCGGCTCTATACGAATCTGGTCCGTGAGAAACGGATCGCCGCCTCGGTCAACTCCGATTCGAACTATCCGGGGGTCCGCGCTCCGAACCTATTCGTGCTCAATGCCACGCCGCTTGCGCCCCATACGACGGCAGAAGTCGAAGCGGCCATCTATGCCGAGATCGAACGGCTCAAGACGGAGCCGGTCTCCGCCAAGGAGCTTGAGAAAGTGCTGAATAATCTCGATGCCGATTTGGTCCGGGCGCTTCGATCCAACGGAGGCCTCGCGTCTCAGTTAGCGCTGTATCAGACGGTGGCGGGAGACTGGCGCTACGCGCTAAAGTCCCGGGACAAGATTGCAGCCGTGACGCCGGTGGATATCCAGCGCGTGGCAGCTGACTATTTCACGAAGTCGAACCGAACGGTGGCCACGTATTGGTGAAGAAGGCCGGAGAAAAAAATGTCGCGACGGCGCCGCAGCGCGAGGTGGCGCGATGAGGCACGTGAAACGTGAGACGCGAAACGTGAAGCGATGGAGTGTCGTGCTGTGCTCGACGATCGTGGCGGTCGCCATCCCTGTGCTGACCGCCTGTGCCGGAGATCTTGCGCTGGGCGATCCCAGGCAGATGACGTTTAAGCCGGTTGAGTTCACCCCGCCCGAACCGGATCGCGTGGTGTTCGAGAACGGGATGGTCGTCTATCTCCTTGAGGACCATGAGTTGCCCTTGGTCAGCATGACTGCGACCATGCGAACGGGCGGCTGGCTCGATCCGGCAGATAAGATCGGCCTGGCTTCGTTGACCGGTTCTATCATGCGGACCGGCGGGGGCGGCGGTCTGTCGGCCGAGCAAGTGGACGAGGAACTCGAACAGTTCGCGGGGGATCTCGGCATCTCGATCGGACGGCAATCCGGTTCCGCATCGCTCGATGTGCTCAGCAAGGACTTGAAGCGGGGGCTCCAGATTTTCGCGGGACTCATTCGAACACCCGCCTTTGAGCCGGCGCGGGTTGAACTGGCCAAGCTGCAGGCCATCGAAGGGATTCGCCGCAGGCAAGACAACCCCGGTTCGATCGTCGGACGCGAGTTCGTCAAGCTCCTGTATGGAGCGGATCATCCGTCGGCGCGTGAAAGCAGCATCAGGTCCGTCACCCGCATCACCAGAGACGATCTGGTGGCCTTTCACCGGAAGACCATTCATCCGAACGGCATGATGCTGGGGGTGACGGGCGACTTCGACAAGTCCGCGATGCTGGCCCTGCTGCGCGAAGTATTCGGCGATTGGAAAAGAGGCGAGGTGCCGGTGCTGACGATTGCCGACGTGCCCCAGAGCCCGACGGCGAAGCCCGTTGTACGGTTCGTGAACAAGGATACCTCGCAGACGCATCTTCGCATCGGTCATCTGTCGATCAAAGAGCAGGATCCGGACTATGTGGCATTGGCGATCGCGAACGACATTCTGGGGGGCAGTTCCTTTCGCAGCCGTCTCTTCAACGACGTGCGGACCAAGCGGGGCTTGGCCTACTCGGTCGGCAGCCGCTTGAACTCCGGGGTGCACGATCAAGGCGTCTGGCTGATGCGCGCAGAGACGAAGTTGCCATCGACGCAAGAGGTCATCGCTCGATTTGTCGCGAACATGGAACGGATGCGGACCGAGTTGGTGACGGACAGCGAGCTGGCAGAAGCGAAAGAGGCCTATGTGAACTCGTTTGTGTTTTCCTTCGCCAGTCCGTCGGCGATCGTGGGGCGGTTGATTGAGCTGGAATATGATGGGCTTCCCAAGGATTTTCTCCAGCAATTGCGTGCCCGCGTGATCGCATTGACGAAAGATGAAATCCTGGCGGCGGCGAAGAAACATTTCCATCCCGAGCGACTGACCATTGTCGCCGTCGGGGCCGGCGAGGCCCTGCCGAAGTTGCTGTCGGGATTTGGAGAGGTGAAAGAAATAAAGTTAGCTCCGGAGGGCTGAGAGGAGAGCGGGTCCTGTCGCCGACCAGCCCGACCGTCCTCGCACCCCGCCCGGTGTAGGGACCCCGCTGCGGGCGGTCTGGCGCCCTGATCGGCGCCACCCGCTGCAAAGAGTGAAAGCCTCCGGAGCTTTGGTGGAAAAGGTGGACAGATGGTCCAATCGAGGTTGGTGCTCTCGCAGTCCGCATTGAAGAAAGTGCTCGCTGGGGAGTCATGAAAGGAGGTCGTCATGGTGACCTATCTGATGCTCCTCAATTGGACGGATCAGGGAATTAAGAATGTGAAGGATTCGCCGAAGCGGCTCGATGGGGTGAAGAAGCTCGCGAAGGACTTGGGTGGCGAGGTCAAATCCTTCTACATGACGTTGGGGGCGTATGATCTGGTGCTCATCGTCGAGATGCCCAACAACGACAAGCTGGCGAGTTTCGGCCTCAAGTTGGGATCGCTCGGCAATGTGCGGTCCACGACTCTCAGAGCCTACTCCGAGGATGACTATCGCCGCATCATTAGCGGCCTAAGCTAAGATGGCATAGGCGTGGAACAGAATCGATAGCCGTCAGTGGTCAGCCATCGGCTTTCAGCAAAGATCGAACTCAGAGCTGAGCGCTGACTGCTGATAGCTCGAAGGCGTTTCACATGCCGCTCGAAGACGATTTCTGCGACATCATCAAGAAGGCCCGCATGGGACAGGCATGGTCCGTGGAGGATGTGGCGCGTATGACCGGATTGCCGGTGGCGACATCACCGCGCTGGAACGAGGCGATTAGCCACCGATCGCGATGGAAGTTCGGGCGCTGGCGAAGGCGTTAGGACTTCGTCTCTGGTCCGTTGGAACAGATTGTGATTGAGAAGTGGGATCCGTCGATCGCATACCATCGATCTCCTGGGTTGAAACGATACAGGGCGTCGATCAATGGCTATGGGGTGCAGGGCTATATGGTGCACGACGGCGGGGAGGCGCTGCTCATCGACACGGCGTACAATGCTCCGGCGATGATCGAGCCTGGTCGAATCCCATCGACTCTGCGTCTGACCGGCATTTGTCTGACGCATGGCCATGCGGACCATGCCGATGGGATTGATCAGATTCTTGAAGTTTCGTGGCAGGTGCCGGTCTATCTGGGAGCGGACGATGTCGAGCCTCCTCAGCTGGCGAGCCCTCGGAGGCATCGCTGACTGCGCCGGAACATGGTCAGACGATTTCGGTCGGGCGTCTCAGCGTCCATTGTCTCGCCACGCCGGGCCATACCCCTGGCGGGATCTGCTATCGTGTGGATGCCGAGTCACAACGCGTCTGTTTCGTCGGCGATACGTTGTTTGCGGGATCCATTGGCCGCTCGAATCCCAGTACGTTGTATCAGACCCATCTGGGGTCGGTCCGGACTCACGTCCTTGGGTTGCCGCCTGAATATCGCTTGTTGCCTGGTCACGGACCGGCCACGACGGTTCGCGAAGAACTGGACCATAACCCCTTCGCGTCGGATCATTGAAGAGGCATCCTATGAATCTCGACCAGCGGAACGATGAGCAACCGATCCGCAGCGGAGAGCTGCCGGTTGTGGCGGGACCGTCCGAGGATCACGGGAATCTCTCCCCGGACGACGAATTCGAGGAGACGCCCTTTTCGAAATGGATCTTGCCCGTCAGCCTCTTTGTGGCGACGATCTTTACCACACTGTGGGCCGGGGCCTATCAGGTCTACAACGGACCGATCCATGGGCCGATAAATTTCCTGCTTGAACACCCCGAGACGCTCTGGCGCGGGATTCCCTTCGCCGCCACGCTATTATTCATTCTGGTCACCCATGAATGCGGGCACTATGTGCTCTCCCGCATCCACAGGGTACCGGCGTCGCTGCCGTTGTTCATTCCGGGCCCTCCGTATTTCATCGGCACATTCGGAGCGATCATTCGTCTACGCGGGCCGATCATGAATCGGCGCGCGCTGTTCGACATCGGCGTGGCTGGTCCGCTTGCCGGCTTCATCGTCGCAGTGGTGGCACTGGTCATCGGTCTGAACCTGTCAACGGTCGTGGATCGGACGGCGACCCATGGATTGCAGCTGGGCGAACCGTTGCTCTTGCAGTTCATCTCCTGGCTGGTCGTCGGATCCATCCCTCCTCAGGCCGACATCGTCTTGCACCCCATCGGGTTCGCCGCCTGGTTCGGTCTGTTTGTGACGTCACTGAATCTCATTCCCATCGGCCAACTCGACGGCGGACATGTGGCGTATGCCCTGTGGGGCTCACGCCAACGCACCATGGCGTTTGTCATGGTGCCGATCCTCATCGTGCTGGGATTCGTGGGCTGGCCCGGCTGGTGGCTCTGGGCCTTCATGGCAGGACTATGGGGCTTCGGACATCCGCCGGTGCACGATATTCACGTACCGTTGGGCCGAGAACGGATCGTTGTCGGATGGATTGCACTTGCCGTGTTTGTGCTGACCTTTGCGCCTGTTCCGTTCTCATTCCACTAGCGGGATGCTGAAAAAGCGTCCGCCAGCTTCGTTCTCGCCTCGAAAGCATCCTCAACGTAGCCCAGAGGCTACGCCTCCGGTGCTTTCATCGGCTGCGGCCTTGCTGGACGGCCTTTTTGAGCATCCCGCGACGAACCTCGCATTGCACTCTGGATCAATCCAGAGATTTTCTTGTCCGATTGCGCACTCGGCCCTACAGTGTGGCTATGGAGTCCACCGCGACCTCGACCGTGTCGTGTCCCAAGTGTCAGGCTGACCAGCCGGACGGAGCGACGGAGTGCGTGAAATGCGGGATCATCTTTGCAAAGTATCGGCCGCTTGCCTCGCTGCAGCGGCAGCAGGAATCACAGAATAGCTCGCGCTGGGTGTCTCTTGCCAAGGAGTGGCTCGTTGACTCAGATACGTCGACCGACTCGTTGACGTTCGCCGGCCGGGTCGCGGTGTTTCTGTTGCTGCTCTGGTGGGGCCGAGCGTTCATTTTCACGCCGCTCGAAACCAACTACACAGGGGAATCGTTTCTCCATCTGATCAATCTGCCGTTCCACGAAGCCGGCCATCTTCTCTTTATCCCGTTGGGACGCTTCATGACGATTCTGGGCGGGAGTCTCGGCCAGATCCTGATGCCGCTCGTCTGCCTGGCGCACCTTTCTCATCAAGACGCGCGATCCCTTCGGCGCCTCAGTGGCCCTCTGGTGGACGGCGGAAAGCTTCATGGATATCGCCCCCTATATCAACGATGCGCGGGCGCTGGATCTCATGCTGCTTGGCGGGGTGACCGGGAAGGAAACGGACGGGCATGACTGGAACAATATCCTGACCATGTTGGGTTGGCTGGAGTATGACCATCGCCTGGCTCACCTCGCCTACAACCTCGGCATTCTCCTGATGCTGGCCTCGTTCGCGTGGGGCGGGCTGCTTCTCCTGAAACATTACCGCCGACTCTCGCCGTAACCCGTGCTTGCACCACTCAGAATTCTCTAACTTACCGGTTAGTTCCCGCATCGAGCGACGGTCGCATGGCGGCATTTTGAGCAGTCGATGCTGATACGCGACACACTATGTAGATCCGTTTGGAGACGGGTCTTCAAGCGCGAGCATCAGCGCGTGGGTTCCGCTACGGCCATGCCCGAGCGTTTGGACGGTCTGGTAGAGCTGGTGCACCAACGTGAGACCGGGCAGCACGAGCCCCATACGTTTCGACTCCTCCAGCGCGAGGCCCATATCCTTGATGAAGTGCTCGACGAAAAATCCCGGGTCGAAATTTCGCTGTAGAATTCTCGGCGCCAGATTGTCCAACGTCCAACAGGCGGCTGCGCCGCCACGGATGGAGTCCAGCATCCGGTTCAGATCGAGCCCTGCCTTGTAGCCATAGAGCAAACTCTCGCAGACACCGACCATCGTGCCGGCGATCACGATTTGGTTACAGAGTTTCGCCTGTTGCCCGGTGCCGGGTCCTCCCTGATGCACGATCTTTTTACCCAATAGCTCGAAGAGCGGCATCACGGCTTGTACGGCTTTGCGGTCGCCTCCCACCATGATCGAGAGGGTGGCATTGCGTGCGCCTACATCGCCACCGGATACCGGGGCGTCAATCGCAGAGAGACCCTTGGCCGTCGCACGTTCGGCAATCTCGCGGCTGAGTGCGGGGTCCGTCGTCGTCATATCGACGAGCACCGTGCCAGGTTGTGCGCCGGCCAGGATTCCAGTCTCGCCGAAATAGACGGTGCGTGACGTCCTGAGGAAAGCCGACCATCGTGAAGAGGACATCGGATTCAGCCGTCACAGCGCGCGGATTCTCGGCCCATTGTCGCGCCGCGATCGAGCAACGGATTGCGCCTTCGACTGTCGTGCGGCTATGGAGGGTCACGTGATAGCCGGCCGTGAGCAGATGGCCACACATCGACGACCCCATCACGCCGGTGCCGATCCAGCCGATCCTAGTTGCAGTTGGTATGGCAAGTTGAACGGTCATCGTTCGCGTGCTCATGACTCTCATTCCGAGTCCCACAGTAGTGCGGACCTTATTCGGCGAGCGGAGTAATTCGATCCGCCACCGCCTGAATGACGCCTTCTCGCTCTCTCGCCACCTTCACCCCTTGAAAACTCAAATAGTAGCCCCCGTGACTCGGCGACTGGATCGTGGCAGTGAGTTCAATCCGTTGCCCGTCTTCGACATCGGGGTCTTTGACGAGTCGGGACTCCGCAGCGTCCGTAGACGGCGACGTTGATCGAAGATGTCTCGTCTTCCAAGTAGAACAAATAGGCGCCGTAGCACATCGTGCCGGCCTGGAGCTTGTAGGGATCGAGCGGCGTCACATTGCGAACCGTGCCCCGCAACGTGACCTGTTTCAAATGAAACGACTTCGGCTCGTCGACGATCTCACGAATGGTGATGGGTTCTGCGGCTGAAGCACAGGAAGAGCCGACCACGGACCACCCAAGCCAGAGGGCGGCGAGGAGACTCACCAACGTTCGTGCACGAGATGCATTGCCGTGTATCACGGCTCTATTTTACAGAAGGTCGTCGCAGAAGTCCCTTCCGCCTCCTCGACGAACTCGTTATAATCCGCCGACCTTTCCTGGAGAATCACCCATGATCGATCGCGCACGCCTTGAACGCTACGTCACAGACAGCCGCCGCCGGTTTGAAGATCTGCTGGGCCAGATGGTGGAGATTCCTTCGATCAGCATGGACCCGGCCAAGGCCCCCGACATCCGGCGCATGGCGGAATTCGCGCGGCAGGTCCTCACCGATCTGGGGGCTGAGGCCCAGATTGTGGAGACCGGCGGCTATCCGATCGTGTCCGGCGGCTGGATGACCGGAGTCCATCATCCGACGGTCACCATCTATAACCATATGGATGTGCAACCGGCGCAGGAGCCGGAATGGACGCAGGCGCCCTTTGCGTTCAAGAACGAGAACGGGATGTATCACGGTCGTGGTGCGACGGATGACAAGGGTCCGGCGCTCTCGGCCCTGTTCGGCGCGCGGTACGCCATCGAGCAAGGAGTCCCGATCAATGTTCGGTTTCTCTGGGAGCTGGAAGAGGAAATCGGCAGTCCGCATTTTGCCGCAGGACTGAAGAATCGTGAAGCCATCCCATGTCCCGATTCCGTGGTCGTGTCGGATACCATCTGGCTCGCAAAAGGAAAGCCCGCCATGCCCTATGGTCTGCGCGGTCTGCTGGGCGCGCGCCTCACGCTTCGGACTGGAACGAAAGACGCCCATTCTGGTGTGACCGGAGGCGCCGCGCGGAATCCGCTCGCGGAACTGATGGAAGTGGCGCACGCCTGCGTCGATGCCAAGACCGGCAAGGTGAAGATTCCCGGGTTCTATCAGGATGTGGTCGAACCGACCAAAGCGGAGATCAAGAGCTTCCTTGCGTCAGGTTTCCAGGTCAAGAGCTTCAAGCAGGCCTATGGATTTCAGACGCTGCGCACGCACGATCCCGCCGAGATCATGCGCAGGATCTGGGCCGCGCCGACGTTTGAGGTGCATGGCCTGACCGGCGGCTATCACGGGCCCAGGGGTGAAGACGGTCGTGCCGGGCCATGGCGAACTCAAAGTGAGTATGCGGTTGGTGCCGAATCAAACTCCAGAGAAGGCCTTTGCGTTGCTCAAGCGCCACGTGGCGAAGCTGAATCCGAACGTGAAAGTCGAACGGGAAGGGATGCTTCAGCCGTTCAAAGGACTGTTTGATGGACCCTATGTCGAAGCGGTGAAGCGGGCGGTGAAGGCCGGGTTTGGAAAAGAACCGGCGTTCATCCGCGAAGGCGGATCGATCGGTGCCGTGGTCACCATGCAGAAAGCCTGGAAGGTGCCGATCCTGTTTATGGGACTGAGCCTGCCCGAGCATGGCTACCATGCGCCGAACGAATACTTCGACTGGGGCCAGGCCTCCGGCGGGATGAAGGCCTTCGCGCATTATTTTGCGGAGCTGGCGAAGATGGGGAAGAGAGTAGAGCGGGTCCTGTCGCCAGACCAGCCTTCCTTGCCCTCGCTGAGGCCGCGCACGATGAAGCAGTGGGCTCTCGATGCGCGCAGTGAAGGACAGTCTAGCCGCGTCCTCGAAAAAGAGGCTCATGACCCTTCCAGACGAGGCAAATATTCTGTCCCTAATTGAGGAACACGTTGTCTTTCTTTCATACCCACTGATTTCCAATCGCCCATCTTGTTCCCACTCACGGATCCAATCCTTCAGGTCGCTTTCCCAAGTCAGAGGAAATGTCATTGCTGAAGACCAAGCTTCATCATAGGCAAGCTGCTTCTTGGTCTGGATGAGGTTTAGAACCGCCGCTCGCGCACGAGATGTATATCTGTCTCGTAAAGAGCGAAAGTACGCAGATGGGTCTTGTGTCGCCACGTTTGAGAATAGCCCTAGCTCTGTTTGACCTGTTCGTTCTTCTCTTTCTCGTTTTTGGGCTTCATCTCTTGTTTTTTCCATGACAGGCATTGCCTTCTTCTCCGCCTCTTTGAACACCTCTATGCCTTTGGGGTCTCGTGTGGCGTAGATGAGATGAAAGTGTGTCCGGTTCTTTTCGGGATGAAGAACAATGGCAGAGCTTGTATATCCAAATGCGCCAACACGTTTTACGCATTCGCTGTAAGCCGTAACGATAGCGTCTTCTCGATCCTTCTCCTCGAGGCCTTTCAGTTTGTCTTTGAATTGGCTAGAGCCAAAAAGCTTGATGAAGCTCTCTTGGTTCTGCTTCTGCGGCCACTCTATGAAACGTCGAATGTGTTCGGTCATGAAAGTAATCAGCACCTCTCCAGGATTTAATCTTAGGAGCGGAGTGATGGTTTCCAGTGCAAATCCAGACCATCCCGTAGGATCTATGAATATGAAAGGAAACGAAGTAGGGCCACCCTCTTGTACAAACTTCAAGATGTCCTGGATGGCATTTTCGAGCTTCTTGTTTTTTGTTTCTATTTTGACGTCATCTGTTTGGTCCGCGAATTGTTTGAGTTTTGTATAGGCAGATGGAGTCTTTCTCGAGGAAGAAGCAGCGAAGCTTTAGGGTTTTCCCAGTTCGTTTCTTGTGAACGTCGCGAGCTTTGCGTAATTGCTCAATGGCAATCGCAAATGAACTATCCTCGAACTCTTCCGATTTGACCTTCCAAGGCCCTGAGAAACAATCAACGTAGGTTAGGGTGTCCCAGTGCGAGCCAACAATGATCGCAAAGCGTTCAAGGTAATGTTTAAGGATGATGTGTTTGACGAGAGTTTGTTCGCGGCCGGTGTAGAGATCACCGTTGCTCAATGGAGTGCACCAGCAGGACGCAGAGATTCGATTTCTTCAATGGCAATCAAACGTCGCTGATGGTCCATGACGGGTGCTTCCGCACGTTGGGGGAATTCATTATAGGTCTTGCCGTCGAGAGAGCGGCCGGTTTCACTTTTGCGGACACCACCCCATTGCTTAAAGAAGAAAGGAACCTTGGCCTTCCGGCACTGGTCGCGGATTGAAAGTACCCAAGATTTCTTCATGGGTCTGGCACCAGCTCCACTTTCACCGCCGACAATCACCCAGTTTATTCCGGTGAGGCTAAATCTTCCTAAATCCTCGAGCAAGGGTTCTATCGAAAGAAAACGAATTCTTGCCGGTGATGCCTGTAAATGATCAATGCGTTGGAGCCCATGCTTCTTGTTCTCGACGCTGACGCCCCACCAGATATGAGGCAGTGCCGCAGCAAACTTGAGCTTTGTCTCCAGCATATCTCGCATCCGTTCCGAACGCTTCGTCAGTACCTGATACGTGTGCCAGTTTGCTAGCTGCATCACACGAACAACCGACACGATGTATTCGTCGGTCACCTCCTCTTGGAAGAGATCGCTCATCGAGTTCACAAAGACCATCTTGGGCGTACGCCAGCGGAGTGGTTCCGCCAGCTTCTCTGGTACCAAACGCAGATCAAATCCATATTCGTACGGATGACCAGGGACACCGCGAAAACGTTCGGCGAATGTCTCTGCATAGCAGTTTGCGCAGCCAGGGCTAACCTTGGAACAGCCCCTAACCGGATTCCAAGTCGCGTCAGTCCATTCTATTTTTGAATTATCACTCATGCTGAAGAGGCCGTGCTCCTTCGCAGTTTAGCCCAAATCCTATGACAAGGGAATTGCTCAAGTACGGAAGGCGGAAATGCTGGATTAAGTCGATTCGCTATCATGAGATCGAACTGCCAGCGCCCGCGTCGTTCGGGCATGCAAGTGCTGCGGTCAGGTGATCGAGAAAGTCCCGGCGGGGGATTTCTTCGGCGCCGAAGGCCATCACATGCGGTGAGGATTGCTGGCAGTCGATGATGTGAAATCCCCAGGCCTGCAGTTGGCGCACGAGCGAGACCAAGGCGACTTTCGAGGCGTCAGGCACACGGGTGAACATCGACTCTGCGAAAAAGGCGCCGCCGAGTGCCACGCCATAGAGTCCGCCGACCAACTGTCCTTCCTGCCAGGTTTCAACGGAATGGGCGTACCCAAGTTCGTGTAAGCGCGTGTAGGCTTCGAGCATCTCCGCAGTGATCCAGGTGCCGCCGTCTGGATATTGCGGCCTTGGTCCTGCGCAATGTCTGCATCACGTCACGAAAGCACCGGTCGAGCGTGACGCTGAATAGGCCGGGACGAAGACTTCTCTTGAGGCTGCGAGAGATATGGAGTTTGTCGGGAAAGAGTACGGTTCGAGGATCAGGCGACCACCACAAGATGGGCTGATCGTCGCTGTACCAGGGAAAGATGCCGTGTCGATAGGCTTCGAGCAATCGTTCTGGTCGCAGGTCGCCTCCGACGGCGAGCAGGCCCTCTGGTGAGGCCTGATCAACGGGTGGAAAGCGCAGATCCGATGGGTTTGCGCTGAAGCCTGAACATGGCCGGAGCCAAGGTACGCGACAGCTGGACAGCAAAAAGACGCTACGACTCATCCGCAGCAGGACCGTCACCCTTTCTTTTCCTCCGCCTGAGCCAAGATCGGCTGGAAGATGGGATCTGCGTCCAGCACCGCCTTCAACGATTCTGCCCCGATGAAGAATTGCCAGATGTCCGGTGTCTGTCCGGGAATTTCCGCAAACCATCGTTTGGCTTCCGTCAGTCGCTCCAAGAGCGCCCGATTGTCTCGGTCCGGGGTGAACAGCAAGCTGTAGGCTTTGGTGTACTCGGCCATAAATTTATCGAGCGGCAGGTCGGCGAGCGTGAGCGCCTCGTCGGCATCCTGATAGGCAGCTCGAATGTCTGAGTCGTCAAAGATGCGGTTCCAAGCCACTTTGTTGATGCGGGACCAGGCCAGTTGGAGCAAGGCTTCGGCTCTGCCGGCTCTTTGCTCAGCCGGGATGGCTTTGACCAGGGATCGGTGGGTCTCGATCGCGGCTTCTTGATCGTTGTTCCAGCGTAAGGCCACGCCTAACCGAAATCGGTTATCGAGTTGTTCCGGCCGTACCACGGCCAAGGTTCGCATGGCTGAGAGCATGCGGTACAGGTAGTCGGCGGTCGTCGGTTTGTCGAACCCACCCATCTCCATCCCCAGCGACAGGTCCATGCGCGTCGATTGGGCGTAGATGTTCCAAAAATGCTCGTTCACGACCAAGGCAAGCGCCGGATCTCTCACCGTGAGTTTGTGGAACGGGATGGCCTCGCGCAGGACAATGGCATAGAGGTGTCGGCTCAGTACCATGAGGGCCTCGGCCTGATTGGGATCGATGATGAGCACACGATTCAACATGGCCACACGGTCGCGCAGTTCCGGAAAGGTGGCCGCGCGAGCGGCCCCGGCGGTCAAGAGACCCGGGACATCCGTCGGTCCCCACCAGACCAGCGAGTCGGGGAGAGCCCGACTGGTTTCCGTGACAAACGGAATCTTCTCCTGGATGCCGCTGCCGGAGATGGCGCCGCTGGTGACGGGAAGGTTCACGACCGCCTGGTCGCCCGCGAAGCCGTGTTTCTTCAGCCCGGAGAGGACGACCCATTGGGTGGTAATTTCCTTCAGCGCGCGCCTGGTCCGCTTAATCGTATTCGTCCACTTGACCGAACCAGCTGCGTAGGTCAATGGAGCGGTCAGGGGATCCTGGTAACTGATGGACAATTTCACCAAGGTGGTCGGCACCGCCACGATCGGGCCATTCGGTCGAAGACGGAACGAGGCCGAAGGGAGCGACGCACTTCCGACAATGTGAGTATGGAATCCGGTTCCCGGCGGCGTAAGACCCAGCGAGTCGGTCACGAAGGCCGAGGCGGGATAGCGGTTCAGGTCTTCACTGAAAAAGACCAAGTTCGCCATTACTGGGCCATAAGACCTCCATGCCCACATCGGTTCTGACGAGGGTGGAGGCATGGGCCTCTCGCAGGCGCTGCCAGCAGGAGTCGTAGACGAGGTCGGAGTCGGCCGGATAGGTCTTGATGCCATGGGGGGCTGCAGTGACGAGGGGATATTGACAGGCGAAGTCGAGCTGGCCGACGCCCACCTTGTTTCCCGCTCCCATCGCTTCGGCGTAACGCTGAGCCGTCGCTTCAGCAGAGGTGACGGCCTGCTTCGACTTCTTCGCAGCGGCAGCGGCTGATGCCGATGAGGCTTCGATCAGGGCCATCGCAGTGACAATCGACAGGGTTCCGGCGAGGAACAGGATCCTGAACCAGCCACGTTGGAAGATCTGCGGGCGCATCATGTCGGATAGGCTCCTAATATAAGTGACGAGAAGAAGGCGGTACTGTACCACGCTGCTTTGAAGACCTGGAAGGGGCCGGGAAGCCGATTCAACGGCTAGCAGTCTGTTGAAAACGTCGCTCTTGAAACCTGATGAATCGTGAAATGCGAGGCGTCCGAATCCAGAACAAAGCGAACCAGTATCGAGATGCCAGACGAACGATCATGCGAAGAGGACGACCTGTCTCCTTCTTATTCGACCACGATTATGGCCTTCATGTCATGACCCGGCATGTCGCACAGGTAGGAGAAGGTTCCAGTACGTGCCGGTGTGAACTGAAATTCAATCAGGCCCTCAGGTGGGATGATCACCCGCTTGAGTCCATCTGGACCGAACTCCGGGGCCCCGTTGCCGCCCACGTTGAGGTCGACGCCGAAGAAGAGCTCCTTGGCTACCACGGTATGGAGTTCCGTATCGTGGTTGCGGAACCGTAGCACTGTCTTGCGATCATGATGTAAGTGGACGTGCTGTGGAATGAACATCCGTGAGCGGATCTCTACGGTGACCGTTTCCACCTCGATCTCGGTTGGGAGCGCGTTAGGAGCCTGTTCGACATTGCCGGACAGACTCTTGTGGGGGTCGCGAGTACCAGAGCCAGGCAGATGAGCCCGAGCGTCTCTTTCACCGTGCGTTGGCCGCATCGAGGATTGCGCGGCGCATGTTCACCCGCTCGATCGAGGTCAACTGTGGTGCTGGACGATGTCGGCAGAGTGTGACGGTGTGCTGGAGGGAGGCGATGAAGACTTCGCAATTCGGACAGGCCCCCAGATGTCGGCGTATCTCCCGGCAAATGTCCGATGGGAGTTCGTCGTCGATATAGGCAGACAACTGCCGGAGAAGATCCACGCAATGGCCTTGGCCATGAGTATGGCGGTGAGACGATGGCCTGGACTGTTTCTTTGGCGCCGCCGTCTTTTTCTTGGTCATGAGCGCAAGCCTCCAGACTTGTGGTCATCGTGGTGGGTGATGCCGCGGGCGCTGAGCTCTCGCCGTACAAACAAACGTGCTCGGTGCAGTCGCGATTTTACGGCGCGCTCATTCAAGCCCATGATGGTCCCCACTTCTTTGGCGCTCAACCCTTCCATATCACGGAGCACCAGGGCCATCCGATATTTCTGAGGCAGTTTCTCGATCGCCTGATCGAGGGCCTGCCGCAGCTCCTTGTTCTGCAATGCCTCTTCTGGGACTGAGCCCGTCCATCGGGATCTGGAGGCGAAACTCTCCCTCGGAGGTGGGTACGAACTCATCGAGCGACAGCTCGTGTTCCGGTTGCCCTTTGCGCTTGCGCCGCATCCGTATGCAGGCCCGTGAGGCGATGGTGTACAGCCAGGTGGAAACCTGCGCTTCGCCTCGAAAATCTTTGAGTCCTTGGTAGGCATTGAGAAAGGTTTCTTGAACGAGATCCTTTGCCGACTCCGTTTCGCCGCACAGGCGATAGGCGTAACGATAAATCAGATCGACATGGTCTCGATACAGCCTATCAAACTCGTCAGGCTCTTGCATGGCTGGGCGTTGGGGAGGCGTTTTGGGAGCAGGGGCGCGCATGGCTGGGGCGAAGTCTAGGGGCTTGGCTGAGGCCTGTCAAGCAAACCACAGGGAGCGTATGGCCGGAAGCCAGGTCTGTCTGGTCTCTCTTGTCTATCTGGTTCAGCTGGTTAGTTTCGTTCAACCAAATACACTAGACAGACCGAATAGACCAGACAGACTAAATGGACAAGACAGACCAGCGGACCTTTTAGAATGTCTGTTACTGGTTTGGAGAGGCACTGCGTCGGGGAGTTGGTGTCTCAGTGGGTGAGAGCGTGACGGTCACATGCTCGTGGTCGATATGCAACGTCAACGGTTGTCCCACCTTCACACGAGGGACCCCGATCTTCGAATTGAGCATGACCAGGCCGATGGGGGTGCGGACAAAGACGAAGTTGGATTTGAGCTTGGATACGGTTCCCGAGAGGAGAAGCTGCACGTCGGCCCCGGCCGGCGGGGTTTGGCTGACCTGCAGGTCGAATTGTAAATCATGCACTCCGCTGATGGTATTCGTTTCATCGACTTCGACGGTCAGCGGATCTCCTTCGCGATAGTTGGTGAGGCGTTCTTCCTGTGTGCCGACATGGACAGTCTGGTCACCGTCAGGTCCCCACCAGCGTAACGTTTTTGGAGCATCGGTCCCGGACGTCATTGGCCCGCTGAGGTAGCGATGGACCAACGATCCGTCGGCTCTCTTTCGGATCTCGACGACGGAATGGCGCTCATGCACCCAAAAGCGTACTTCCTGCGAGGCTTTGAGATCCTTCAGCGTTGTTTTGGAAGTGAGAGTCAGCAGTCCGACCGGGGTCTTGAGAAAGACGATCCCGGCCTTGGTCCGCCACACCGATCCCCGTAGCTCTATGAAGGGATCAATGGTGACTGGATCAACGGCGGCAGGGGTTGGAGCAGGGGTTTCAGCGGCTGGGGGCGAGAGTATTTCGTCTGGCGCAGGTGGTTCCTCGGCACGGACGGGGCCGAGGAGGGTGAGGATGACCACCCCGGCGCAGAGGGTCTCGATCGCACCTCGCTGCAACCTGCGAAGAGAGGAATCGCGCATCCCGCTGGTCTGTGGGTTATCGCGAGCCGTAGGGGGATGAGTCTCTGTATGTGCGGAATGCATCATCAGCTTGAGCGAATATCATGATGCCTGCGAGGAGTCAAGGCGAAAGCCGCCACCACAGTGACTTGGAAGGCGATGTCCTTACGAAATTGCATCACTGACGGGAGCGTGAACGTCGGTTGGCGGGTGGAGATGCCGTGAATCCGTGGTTGCGAATGGAGTGGAGGGCAGGGGGGTGAGGGTCAGGATGACCCGGATCTCACGGTCGGTTGAATTCGGCACTCCGAACCCTGTGAGCAGGAGGGATGGTGTGACCATATGGCAGATGCGGCGCATTTCGAATTGTGTCCAGTCTTGCGCCTCGATTCGACGTCGGAGTTGTGCCAGCACGTCGCAACAGAACTCCGTGAGGATGGACGGCATGGATTCGGGCGCCATCTGCGGCCAGCGCTCATGGGACGTACCGAACAACGCCATCAGTGCACGGGCTGGTCCATTCATGTGCAGGATGCGAGCGGATGAGGAAAACACGATCATGCCGGAGTCGGGGGAAGAGAGAAGGGGTTGTGGTATCGCACCTGTTCCTTGGAGGGCTGTCTCCTCTGATCCTGAGACATCATTCTGAGGGGAGTTGGCTTGGTTCTGCGGAGATGATTGTGGCACGCGTATCCTTTCGGGGAAATGGTCTTCGGACTCTGCAAGAGTTGCACCGAAGCGACAGGTGTAGAAAGCGCGATTATCCCGCGAATACCGACCACAACGTGACGCCTTGAGCTCAGATTGCGCACAAAGACGGTGTTGCAGTGGCGGAAATTGAACCAGCTATTTCTTTCGAACCAGCATACGAATCGGGGTTCCCTCGAATCCATATTCCTCGCGGAGTTGGTTTTCGAGAAAGCGGAGGTAGGCGGGCGTGATATTGTCCGGATGGCCGACAAACAACGCAAAGACAGGTGGTTGTGTCGCGACCTGGGTCATGAAGGCAGACTTGGTGATCTTCGTCGGTTTGCCTTTCCGCACCGGCAGGGGGTGGGTGGCGAGGATCTCCTGGAGGAACTTGTTCAACGCTCCGGTCGGGATCCGTTTTGAAAAAGCCGCGAATACCCTATCAATGGTAGGAAAGAGCTGGCCAAGTGAATCGGGATTAGCCGCGGATGCGAAGAGGACCGGTGCCCAGGTCAGAAAGGGAAAGCGCCGCCGAAGTTCCAGTTCGACCTCCTGTCGGGCCTGGCTATCGCCTTCCCGGAGGTCCCATTTATTGACCAGGAGGAAGCAGGCCCGTCCTTGCTTGATGATGATCCCGGCGATCTTGGTGTCCTGCTCGGTCACGCCTTCTATGGAATCGAGTAACAAGATCCCGAGGTCGGACCGGCCGATGGCCAAGTGCGATCGGACCACGCTATAGCCTTCGATCCCCCGGTCGATCTTTCCGCGCCGGCGAATACCGGCGGTATCGGTGAAGAGATACCGCCGTCCTTGATGGAGGGCGATCGAATCGATCGAATCCCTGGTGGTTCCCGGCACATCGCTGACCACCACTCGGTCTTCCCCGAGCACGGCATTCACCAGCGTGGATTTGCCGACATTCGGCCGTCCCACGACGGCAATGCGGGGCATCGTCGTCTGCTCAGGGTTCTCATCCGGGACCGGGAGGAGTGGATAGATCGCATCCAGAAGGTCGGAGACGCCGATGCCATGTTCCGCAGAGATAGGATAGAGCGTCTCGGTACCCAATTGATAGAAATCCGCCACGAGCGTTTCGACCTTGGGCGTGTCGATCTTGTTAATCACGACAAACAACGGCTTCGGCGTTCCGCGCAAGAGACGGACCACTTCTTGGTCCGGGGTCGTCAGCCCGGTCCGGCCATCCATCAGCAGGATCAACATGTCCGCTTCGGCAATGGCGAGCTCCGATTGACGTTTGATGAGGGCCAGCATGCCTTCCGAGGCTGACGGGTCCAGGCCCCCCGTATCCACCAGGCGGAACGGCCGATTTCGATAGGTGGCGTCGGCGTAGTTACGGTCCCGGGTGACGCCTGGAACGTCGTCCACGATGGCCGTTCGTTTGCCGAGCATGCGATTAAAGAGCGTCGACTTGCCGACGTTGGGGCGACCGATAATGGCCACAATAGGCGGGCGAGCCGTTGTGGCTGACGGTACTGGTGCTGTCTGTATGGGGGTGTTCTTGGTGCGTGGCATGGGGAATCGTGTCTCGACCGTAACATAAGAATTTTGGCAAACACAACCAGCTCGTCTTCTCGGTCGGCCTCCGATATACTTTCCCAATGACTCAGCACTCAGCACTCAGTCCTCAGCACTTCCTCAATTGGGACGAGATCGACGATGTCCTGCTCGATATGGACGGGACTCTGCTCGACCGCCATTTCGACAATTTCTTTTTCGAAGAGGAGTTGCCGCGTCGTTATGCCGCGCTTCACGGTCTACAGCTCGAAGAGTCTCGCGACGCACTGATGGCGATGTACCGCTCGGTCGAAGGCGAACTGGCCTGGACCGATCTGCACTACTGGACGCAGCGAGTGGGAATCGATGTCGTGGCCATGACCAAGGAGCTGGATCATATGATCGGCTTCCTGTGCGGTGCAGAGGAGTTTCTGCAACACCTTCGACAGCTGGGGAAACGAGTGACGATCGTGACGAATGCCCATGAATCGGGCGTGGCCATCAAAGTCGCCAAGACCGGGCTCGATCGGCATGTCGATCGAATCGTGAATGCGTTTGAAGTGGGGTATCTAAAAATGCGTCCGGAGTATTGGCCTCATTGTCAGCGATTACTGGGATTCGATCCGACAAGGTCTCTCTACATGGATGATGATGAGGGCTGTCTGATTGCGGCAAAACAATTTGGCGTCGCCCATCTGATTCATAGTGCCAAGTCGAGTTCTCAGCTGCCTCCCGTCCCCGCTCACTCAGTTCGTCTCGGTCACCAGTTTTTCTCCACTCCTCAACGGGCGGCCTGTAATCTAGCCAGCCTGCAGAGCCCGTTTTCTCTGAATCAACAGGCCGGTCCTCCTGCGAAGACCGGCCAGTGTCGTGTGAATGACACCCTTTGTCGATTCTTGTTGCCCCCGCCGATCGTGTGTTAGAGTCCGGCGTCATTTTTTCTGTCACATCGGCACGGTTTTATGAGCAAAACCTTCGATCACTGTGCGATTGAAGCCAAATGGCAGGCCTACTGGGAACAGCATCGGCCTTTCCGTGCCTCGGACGACCAATCGAAGCCCAAATTCTATTGTCTCGACATGTTTCCCTATCCCTCCGGCTCTGGTCTCCACGTCGGCCATCTTGAAGGGTACACGGCGACCGACATCGTTTCTCGCTACAAGCGTATGAGGGGGTTCAATGTTCTTCATCCGATGGGCTGGGATGCCTTCGGTCTTCCGGCGGAACAGTATGCGGTGAAGACGGGTGTCCATCCAGCCACCACGACTGCGCAGAACATTGCGACGTTCAAGCAACAGATGAAACGTGTCGGTCTGTCCTACGACTGGGAGCGTGAGATCAGCACGATCGACCCGGATTATTATCGATGGACACAGTGGATCTTCTTGAAACTGTTCGAGCGAGGGCTGGCCTATGTGGCGGAAGTGCCGGTCAATTGGTGCCCGGCGTTAGGGACGGTGCTCGCGAACGAAGAGATCGTCGACGGCAAGAGCGAAGTGGGGGGGTTCGACGTCGTGCGCAAGCCCATGAAGCAGTGGGTCTTGAAAATCACGGCCTATGCCGACCGACTCCTCGAAGATTTGAAGCTGGTCGAATGGCCGGCCAGCACATTGGAGATGCAGAAGAATTGGATCGGCCGATCGATCGGCGCGGAAGTCGAGTTCGATTTGGCCGGTGCTCACTGGCACGGTTCGGATCTTTACGACGAGGCCCGATACCTTGTTCGGTGCGACCTATATGGTGCTGGCGCCTGAGCATCCGTTAGTGGAGGTCGTCACGACTGCCGACCGCCGCACCGAGGTCACCGCCTATCGCGAGGCAGCGGCCAGAAAAAGTGATCTCCAACGGCAGGAACTCGAAAAGGAAAAGACCGGGGTCTTCACCGGCGGCTATGTGGTGAATCCGGTGAATAACGAGCCGCTGCCCATTTGGATTGCCGACTACGTGTTGATGGGCTACGGGACCGGGGCCATTATGGCTGTACCTGCGCACGATGAGCGCGACTGGGTCTTTGCAAAGACCTATGCCTTGCCGATCCGCGAAGTGATTGCGGGCGGTCAGGTTGAACGAGAGGCCTTCGTCGCGACCGACAGGGGTACCGTTGTCAATTCCACGACGCCGGACGGAAGCTTTACCATCAATGGGCTGACGCCGGGTGACGCGATTCAAAAAATCACGGCCTGGTTAGAATCGCACGGCAAGGGTCGCAAGGCCGTGAACTACAAATTGCGGGACTGGCTGTTTGCCCGTCAGCGGTATTGGGGCGAGCCCTTTCCGATTGTGTGGGTCGATGGCCGGGCCCTTCCACTTCCGGAAGAGCAGCTGCCGGTGCTGTTGCCGAAGACCAACAACTTCAAACCGTCCGGGAGCGGCGAAAGCCCGCTTGCGAATTTAACCGACTGGCTGACGACCACCGACCCGGTCAGTGGGGCACCGGCACGCCGTGAAACCAACACGATGCCTCAGTGGGCCGGTTCTTGCTGGTATTTTCTGCGATTTATTGATCCGAAGAATCATGACCGGCTCGTCGATCCGGCAAAAGAGCGCTACTGGATGCCGGTGGATCTCTACATCGGTGGCAGCGAACATGCCGTGCTGCATTTGCTCTATGCGCGGTTTTGGCACAAGATTCTGTACGACATTGGGGTGGCCAGTACGCCGGAGCCGTTCAAGAAGTTGGTGCATCAAGGGATTGTGCTGGGAGAAGACAACCAGAAGATGTCGAAATCCCGTGGCAACGTCGTCAATCCTGACGAGATCATGGACCAGTTCGGGGCCGATGCGGTGCGGCTCTATGAAATGTTCATGGGGCCGCTGGAGGCTGTGAAGCCCTGGAGTACGAGGGGTGTAGAAGGAGTGACGCGGTTTCTCGAACGGGCCTGGCGACTCATGGTGAATGAAGAAGGCCGGCTCTCACGTACCGTGGTGGGGACGGTTCCTACTCTCGAACATCAACGGTTGCTCCATCAGACGATCAAGAAGGTGACGGAGGATATCGAGGGGTTGCGGTTTAATACCGCAATCTCCCAGATGATGGTGTTTACAAATGAGATGACGAAGGCCGAGCAGCGTTCACGGGCCTTACTTGAACCGTTCGTCCTGATCCTGGCACCCTTCGCCCCTCATCTGGCGGAGGAACTGTGGGAGGTGCTGGGTCACCAGCCGAGTGTTTCTCAGCAGCCTTGGCCGATCTTTGACCCGAGGCTGACAGTCAGCGACCGGTTGACCATTCCGATCCAGGTAAATGGAAAGTTGCGGGCCAAACTCGACGTGGGAGCCGACGCCACTCGCGAGCAGGTCGAAGGGCTGGCTCGCCCGCAGATCGCGGAGTGGTTGCAAGGCAAAGAGCCGAAGAAGATTGTGTATGTCGAGAAAAAGCTGATGAACTTTGTGCTGTAGCGACCAGGCGGGACGGGCGAGAAGGACGGGACATGCGCGAAAAGCGAGAAGGACGGGATGTGGAGGAAGGGTGGAAAGCCAGGGCCGTTTTTGTCTGTCCCGCGCTTCTCGCTTGTCTCGCCTGTCTCGCGCTCTTGGTCGGCTGCGGCTACCAATTCCGAGTGGAGGGGGCTGGACCCACAATTGGAAGTGCCCCGGAGGCGTCTTCTTCCACGGCACCGGCACCGCGGTTGGTTGTGCGGACGTTAGAAAACAAAAGCTTTGAGCCGAATTTGGAATCCCGCTACACGAACTATCTACGCCATGAATTTTCATCCGGGAGTGGGGCCCAGGTCGTTCCAGAGTCTGAGGCAGCCGATCTTGTGCTGTCCGGGCAAATCCTCTCAGTCAGTCTTCCGTCGCTCAGTTTCACACAGACCACCACGCTTGAGAGCCGCGCGGAGGTTGTGGTGATCGTCAAGGTAGAAGAGACTAGGACGCACCGTGTCGTGTGGGCGCAAATGGCGAAAGGCGCGTCGGAATTCTTCGTGACGACCGACCTGCAATTCAACCGCATCTTGCAGAACCGGGCCTTGGAGCAGGCCGGTCGTTTCATCGCCGAGGATTTGGCATCCCGCTTTCTGCTTCAGTTGGAATCGGGGCAACTAGCAAAGCCGATTGCGAGCCCAGCGCCGGACAACGTGGACACCACCATCATCAAATAAATCGGATATCCACTATGGCCTCCACGATCTCTCATGCCCAGCTCAACGCGCAGCTTGCGCAAGGAACGGTCGCGCCGCTTTATGCAGTGGTCGGCGAGGAAGATTTGTTGCGCGATATGGCCCTAGGTGTACTCAAGACTGCGTTGTTGGGGGAGGGCGAGAGCGACTTCAATTGCGATCTGTTCTATGGAGACGATGTGAGCGGGTCAGAGATTGTCACCTGTGCCTCGGAGGTCGCCGTGTTCGCGGTTCGGCGTGTGGTGGTGGTGAAAGCAGCCGATAAGCTTCCAGCCAGGGAGTGCGACGCGCTCCTTCCCTATCTGAAGGAGCCGAATGATTCTACGGCCGTGATCTTCGTCGCACCGAAACTTGACGGACGGCTCAAGTTCACCCAGGCTCTAGCAAAGGCCGCGGTGACGGTCGATTGTTCTCCTCTCAGAGAGGCGCAGTGGCTTCCTTGGCTCAGACAGGACGCTGAACGGGTCGGGGTCCGGCTCAATGAAGAGGCGATCGAGTTGCTCAAAGAGGCCTGTGGTGGCTCGCTCTACTCGGTTCGGCGTGAACTGGAAAAGCTGGCTGCGTATGTCTCGCCTGGTCAGGTTGTTGCCGCCGGCGATGTGGCGACGTTGCGCGGAACGGAACCCGGCGCTTCAGTGTTTGATTTGACGTTAGCGATCGGTGAGGAAAACCGCGGGCGAGCATTGGCGATCCTGGCCAGGAATTTGGAAGCGGGGGAAGCCCCATTGAGAATCCTTGGATCACTGGCCTGGCAATATCGGAGACTGTGGAAGGTTAAGGAAGTCGTACGGCAAGGGGGTCGTGAGGGGGAGGCCGCTCGGACCTTGCGTATGGATCCCTACAAGGTGCGAGCATTTCTCGATCAATTTCCCGACAACCACCTACATCAGGCGCTTCAGTTGTTTTTAGATGCCGACGCCAGGCTGAAGGGTGGAAGTGGTGGGCGTCCTGCTCGAATTCTTGAAGACGTGTTATTACGGTTATGCGACCGTACACAAGTCAACGTACGTCTCCCCTCACCAGGTCGTGGGGCCGAGTTGGCGCAACCAATGAGGGCAAGAACCATCTCGAACGTGCGAACGATTACGAGCGGGAAACGGACAAGGAGTTGACATGGAGCGTCAGGCGAGCAATCCGACGCGAAGCCGTATTTGGTTTCATCACACCCTTCGTCACGGCCTTGCCGAGAGCCGAAGTGGCCTGACGCAGGGATACCGCTGCATCCTCGACCTTTTTCTCGGCCACGGCCGATTGGACTTTCTTTACGAGACTCTTGAGGGCACCCAGCGTCGCACGGTTACGATCGTGGCGCTTCACAGCTTGGCGGGCTCGGCGAATCGTCGATTTATGTACAACCGGCATAGTAGACTCCTCTAGAAAAGAATGCACTTGTACCACACGGTTCTCCGAAGCGTCAAGGTGAGCCATTTTTCAAAAGGACAAACCTGTGTCAACCATCATAGCCCGTGACCGTTTAATCTTAGCCCTCGACGTGCCCTCAAGCGATGAAGCCAACCGGCTTCTCGATCGCGTGCATGATCAGGTCGTGTTTGTGAAGGTCGGGCTCGAACTCTACACTGCTGCCGGACCGGAGATGGTCCAACGCCTGATCACCCAAGGTAAGCGGGTGTTCCTGGATCTCAAGTTTCTCGATATTGAGGAAACAGTTCGTCGGGCCACTGCGCGGGTTGCGGCTATGGGCGTGGAATTTTTGACGGTTCATGCAAACCGGAAGGCGCTGGCCGCAGCCGTTCAAGGCCGTGGCGAGTCCACAATGAAATTGTTGGCGGTAACGGTGCTCACCAACTTTGACAGCCAGGATCTCCGAGAAATGGGCATTCAGCGGAGCGTCCAGGACTTGGTCACCGCGCGCGCCTTATTGGCGTCTGAGGTAGGTTGTGATGGGGTGGTGGCCTCGGGCGAGGAGCCGGCGATCCTCCGCTCCAAAGTCGGTCCGCGATTTCTGATCGTCACACCAGGGGTGCGTCCTGCCGGAAAAGATGTCGATGATCATGCTAGGGCGACCACGCCGACCCAGGCGATTTCGGCGGGAGCTGACTACTTGGTGATCGGCCGGCCCGTCAGAGATGCTACGGATCCCGCGGCCGCCACCGCCGCAATTCTTACGGAAATGCAGGCGGCCTTCGATGCCAGGGGCTGACAATTGTCAATCGTCAATTGCCATCAGTGGAAATGATGGCTGAGCAGAAGGCCTTTCACGATTGACGTTCCGACGTCATGCCTGGTTGCGGGTCTTCTTGTGTCTTTGTTAAGATCCCCTCCGTTACAAAACCTGTGTCGAGTGTCTCCTCCGTATGGTGGGTGTAGCTCAGCTGGTTAGAGCGCCGGATTGTGGATCCGGAGGTCGCGGGTTCGAAACCCGTCACTCACCCCATACCCCTTAATTGCATAAGGCAAGGATTAGAGGTCTGGTCTCCCAATAAAGCCTTGGCTTCATTGCCTTACGCTTACCGAGCATTCATATACACTTTCCAATGTTTCTATTGTTTCCGGCTATTCAGTCTTAGTAATGGCACAAATTCAGCACAGTTTGACGTTCGAGTTCTCCTCGGCTGACGCCTTCTTGATGAGTGATTCAGACTCAGTGGTCGGCTCTCCCCTCACCGCCCTTCATCAAAGCCTCGATCACCTGCCCCAAACGCTGTTGCTCAGCCTCCGTGATCCGAAAGAAGGCCAGCCCGAATGTTTGGCCGCTAACCCACTGCACGTTTGCCGCTTCAATCATAAGCGGCCATTCGACGTCTGGCGCATAGATGCGGAGCTCTAACAATAAGCCCGGCTCCACGGGAACAGAACTCTCGACGCGACATCCGCCCGAAGACAGATCAAGGATGAGGCCCGTCCCTTCTTTATTCTTGGAACTCGAAAACGTAGTACGGAATTGGACGCGGAGGCGCGGCGTCGCTCGGCGATCCACCGTCTTCATATCCATGACGGACTGACCCTCCACCTTTCCATCAATCAGGCGTTGGCCAAAAGCAATCCCGTGGATATCGGCTTCCTGTTCCGTCGCATACACGACATCGGCTAAGAATTCGCGAGCTATGACGCCTTGGTGATTGTCCATGGAGACGAAGATGCGCAGCTGCCATTTCTCACCTTCTGCGAGGTGCTGCGGGGAGGACTGGATTGTGTATCCCTGATATTCAAGAGTCTTTCCCATTGGCTTAATTCTTTCCTTTCGGCCGCAGGCGCTTATTTTCCAACTTCTGCTACGAGTCCCTTCTGCTTGAATCAATAGCGTCCTACTCGACTTTCCTTCAACTGCGGCGGCAATCTTTACCTTTTTCATCAGATCGCGGAGAATGTTCCGAAAGATTCATGACCCTCCCTTATCTTACTGGTGCTTTCCCTTTCGACATCATCTAAGCGTATCACAGACGAGCGGAATGGGTGCCTATTCCTTGTGTTGTGCGCCACTTAACTTGTGGCTTCGTTTGGTGGATGCAGCTCCCCCCTCGAATTTATTCAAAACTTATCGGAGTTGAAGACAGCCGAAGCCCTCTCACCGAGTCACGAGAGAGTGCACCCGAATGTCCCTTGAGAGATGAAGAATCGAAGAGGGCTATTCTCTGCAAAATGGATGGATTACACTGTTCAATAAATTGTCCAGAAATTTAGCAGCGCAGTACATCCATCGAACTCGACGAAGATTACCTGTCGCGTCCCATTCTCTGTTCCAGCTTGCCTCGCCGCGCGATTCTTCACATTTCGTTGGTCGGCGGCGGGTTTCATCCTATACTGAGCCACTATCGTGAGCGAGCTAGGCGCTCGCGCAATCCTTAACGAGGAAAGACACGGCCTTGTATTAGCCGCGGACGACGATGCCAAGGAGTCTGAACCTCCTGCTCCTCGAAGATTCGCCGACTGATGCGGAGCTGATTCTCGACGTGCTCCGGGAGGCCGGATTCGAACTGGCCTCCCGCCGCGTCGATTCCCAAGCCGACTACCTGCGCGAACTCGACCAACCTCCAGATTTCATTCTGTCGGATTTCTCCATGCCGCAATTTACGGCGCGCGATGCGCTGCGACTCATGCAAGAGCGGGGGCTCGATATTCCGTTCATTGTCGTGTCGGGTTGCATCGGTGAGGAGATGGCGGTGGAATGTATGCGGGCCGGCGCCACCGACTATCTGCTGAAAGACCGCCTGGGCCGCCTGGGTCATTCTGTATCCCAAGCGCTCGATCGAAAACGGCTGATCGAAGACAAGCGTCAGGCCGAGCAGCGCCTGTTTCTGGAAACGTTTCACGACTCGCTTACCGGACTCCCCAATCGCGCGCTGTTTCTGGACCGGCTGGATCGCGTCTACCAGCAGACTCGGCGTCAACCCAGCCATCTGGTCGCCGTGCTCTCGCTCAATCTGGACGGGTTCCGCGTGATTCGCGACAGCTTGGGACCCGCGGCGGCAGATCGCCTGCTGATTGACGTCAGTCAACGCATGCTGCGCCGCGTGCGCTCGGCCGATACGATGGCCCGGATGGAGGGGGACGAATTCGCGTTTCTGCTGGATAACCTGAAAGCCCTCAGCAATGCGACGCGTGTGGCCAATCGGCTCCAGCAGGAATTCACCGCGCCGTTTACCGTTCAGGGCCAGCAGATTGTGCTCACGGCCAGCCTGGGCCTCACGTGCTGTCATGCCGGGTATGAGAGCGGCGACCATCTTCTGCGCGATGCGACGACCGCGATGCATCGGGCCAAAACCTCCGGTCGGACAGGGTTTGTGATGTTCGATCCGGCGATGCACGCGCAGGCGATGGGCCGTTTGAAGCTGGAAGCCGATCTTCGGCAGGCGCTGGAGCGGCAGGAGTTCCGGCTGGCGTATCAGCCGATCGTGGCCTTGACGTCAGGCCAGGTTGCCGGGTTCGAAGCGTTGCTGCGCTGGGAACATCCTGAGTATGGGCTGACTAGGCCCGATGGGTTCCTGGAGGTGGCGACGGAACTGGGGTTGATGACGAAAATCGGGGAGTGGAGCCTGCGAGAGGCCTGCCGGCAGCTCACGGTCTGGCACGCGGCGTTCCCGCAGATACGTCCGCTGACCGTGAGCGTCAATTTCTCGCTCCGCCATTTCGCGAACGCCGATGTGGCGGCACTCGTCAACGAGGTGCTGCTGGCCACCGGCGTGGATCCCTCGAGCCTCAAGATCGAAATCACGGAGTCGGACATGATGCAAAACTCTGAAGCGGTCACCGAGGTCCTGACGCAACTCGCATCGCAACAGGTTCAAACCTGCCTGGACGATTTCGGCACGGGGTATTCGTCCTTAAGCTATCTGCAGCAGCTGCCGATTGCGTTTCTCAAGATCGATCAGTCGTTCGTGCGGCGGCTGGGGGCCGACGACGATGCGCTCGCCATCGTGAAGACCATCATTGTCCTTTCCCATCAGCTGGGGCGACAGGTGATCGCCGAAGGGGTGGAAACCGACGAACAGCTGACGATCCTCCGCGCGCTCGGATGCGAATACGGGCAAGGCTATGTGTTTGCCAAGCCGCTGTCCTGCGCGGATGTGCCCTCTTTTCTTGTCTCAGGCTGTCGCTGGTAGCCCCGTCCTCGCTCACCCGATTCACGGAACGTGTTCAAAAAACCGGAAGCCCTGTCAATTGAAGCAAATGACGGGAGGCACAGCGATGACCTCAAACTTAAGATCGTCTTTGCCTTCATGCCTCCGGAATGCGGAGGGCAGAAAAAGACCCCGTGTAATCCGCCAAAAACACCTGCCCGCTTTGCTTATCTCTTACGGGATAAGCCATGCTGTGTCTTGACCAGCGTGGAGATGATCTGTGTGATTCGTTCAGCCACCGTCGGCTGAGGTGTGTCGAAGTCCACCCCGAACTCAGGCCCCTTGACCCATTTCACGATAGCGCGATCGATCAGCAACGGCTCCGGGTCCCCCGGCACAAAAATTTGCAGGGCGAGCGTCATCCCGACGGAGACCGGGGCATTCCCGGTCATGTAGCTCCCGCTCAGCGAAAGATCTTTGATGATTCCTTCACCGGCCATCCCGTCCCCAAGGTACCGCACCGGCACCAATTTCTTGAGTCGTTGATCCTTGCGCATGACAAACCCGGCCATGCTGTCTCCCTTCCTCTCTCGATCACGCCTGGGTATCGAGCACTCCTCAGATGGTTGCGATCACTGCGACTGCCTTCGCAGGTTTTGTGGTGCCATCGTTCCAACTCCGGGCGATGCCCCTATGAGAAGGTGGTCGATAAGAGCAGGTGCTTCGATGGGCATGGCTGCGGGTTAGGGAAGTTGATCAGTTGTTGCAGGCCTCAACGTCGCGGGTGGTCGGTTGGATGTTCTCCGTTCCTGCAGGTCTTGATCAATCACCTTTAAGGCGTCCAATTGAGATGTCAACTCCGCAATGCGCTTATCTCGTTCTCTTATTTGTCTTTGGAGAGACTGCACTACGCCGGAGTTCACAGTTGGATCGCTTGTCTTCGCCACCGAGGCGGCTGGCGGCGAGGACGAGGGGTGGAGTATCCCACAACCGCTTAGGGCGATGACCCAAAGCAGCCCAATTTCTCCTAGGCTGCGCCAGGCCCCTTTATGCATGACGCTCATAGATTTGGTGTGCCATGGGACGCCACGTCTCGCAAGAAGATTCAGGAATTTGACAGTTGCCTGAGGAGGCGCACAGAGGAGCGATTCGGAGGTGGGAGTCCTCAAACAGGTTCTCCTCCTGCCGAGCCGAAACGTGTGGGCTGAGGGTTTGTCACCTAGGCTGCTACCTAGAGGAAGTTGAGTGACCTGTTCACCGTGGCTACATTATCCCCTTGCGAATAGAGAATCTGCTTCTTGGAGGGCGTCAGACTCGTTTTGCCGCCCCCCACTTTGCGGAGGAATGTCTGGGGATTAAACGATGTGGTTCGTTTGCGTGCGATGGCCGATCTCCCCTGAGAACTATGGGCCAAGGTTTATGCAAGGACGGGGACGGTGAGTGCAGAAATCTGTCTAGAGATCAAGTGTATATACCATCGTGACCACGCGGGGTCACGATCGTCCATGTGGTGCCCTTTTTCAGGGTCTCCAAGCCACTCTAAAACCGAAGCCCACGTGGTTTCAACCTTCGATACACAATATTCATAGTCGAGGGTCCACGCCGTGCCTTGGCCTTGATACCAACCCGCGTTGTACCTGACGGAGCATTGCACAGGGAAGCGGCGGAAGGGGCGAATCAAGAAGGGCATAGAAGCCTCGCAGAGGAGGGCTTTGTAGGGGGATGCGAACGACGGCGCAAGGGCCTCTGGCGCGGAAGTCCATCGCTGGAACTTCGTCATGGTGGAGCTTGTCAGGGGGAAAAGCGGGCGTAGATGTTTAGGAGAGGCGAAGTGTGAGAGGCGTTGTGCATGAAAAAAGGAAAGTCAAACACTAGAGAAAGCTTATGCGCAGGGGACTAACATTTACGGCCTGGACACACGGTCTCCAATTTTTCAACCCGTTCGGCTATGTCGATAAGACTGCCCATCACGGCAAGCAGCTCATTCCTGTCAAGCTTCTTGTGTATTTGCAGAACCATGGAGATTTCGCGCAGCTTATCGGCGGTGGTCATGTAGTCTCTCCCAGAGTGGCCGAGTCTTATTCGATTGCCTCTGGGAAATTATCCTAATGATGAAAAGCAGTCAATAATTTTCCGCGAGAGCGCGGTTGGTGCAACTTGCGAGCGGTACCCTTAAAATCCATCCCAGACGTTTCTGCCGTTCCGTTCACCAGATCGAAGACTTTCAATTGAAAATCAAGATCGTTGGATCTACCCCGCTTTCTCGTGGTCTTGGTAGCTCTGTAAAACTGACGCAATTCTGCCTCGATGGCTGCAAGAATCTTATCTACAGGCTCGTTCGTATCCACCCAGCAATACAGAAACCGATCCTCTTTTAATTCAGTCACTGCAACGATTGGATAAGTGACAGGGTAAGGGCCTTGCTGATCCCGTTGATTCAAGTAGTACGCTTCAAGCATTTTGGGAGCATCATTCCTGAGGGGATCAAGGGCCATGGGTGGGAACCGGGTAAGCCCCCACTTGTCCGCAACCTTCTCTATCTCCCGCAACCATTTGAGATGTCTTTCGCGCAACCCTGAGCCAGGATTAAGCTGGGGGACTCATTGTTGATTCCGGAGCAAGACCAGGTCTTTCAGGAATTCTGGGTGACGAACCAGGAGCCGCCAGGTATTGAAGTCTCTCTTCTGCCGGTCTATCTCGACGCTAGCTGGTTTTGCCCCGCTCACTTGTGCACCCTATGCAATCATTCTTAGGAACACAGTTTGGCTATGCGCGGGTCCGCGTTCAGATGGGTGGAGCTATTGAGAAGCTAAGTCCATACTGGGAAAAGCAGGCTGCCCTCACTGGTTTATGCCCAGACCTTCAGCCTACTCTGCCACAACCTGCCTACTGAGTCCAACTCAGGCCATGGCATTCGTACATCTACCATGGTATTAGAGCTGGCCGATCATAAGATCCAGGAGCTGGAGAAGAAGGGGCTGCTGCCGAAGGGGAAGTAAATACCCGGCGAACACCTTTATACTTTTAATAATTGGGTGATCGATTCCGACCACGCTCCACCGCTCCTCACATAATTAACCCAGGAGGCACTATGTCAGGAGGCAAGGTACTATCACTCCAAGGCCAACGTTCAGCGATGAAAAAACGAACGTTCCTTGATGTGAATATTCCAATCACTATCATCAATAATTCGAGTGTCGACTTTAGGGATTCGGAAGTTTCAGTCAAGGATGACCAAACGAGCACCGTTCGTACGGCGTACTTCGGCTATATAATTGCCCACACAAGGGACAATCGCACCATTAGCATGCCAGGTTACATCGAGTGGTGTGCGTATAAGATTACAACCGTTGATGGAGAGATTATTGCTGGTAGTGGGTTGGCCGAGAATGCGCCTGGGGTAGACATAACGATTCGCGAGTGAAAAATAGCATAGCCGTTCAGATCAGTCACCGAAACGAAGAGCAGTTCTGATCTAGAGCGTGAGTCCGGAAGTATGTAGTCGAGTCAGGCCTCATTACACCCACGCACTGTCAGGTGTGCGATGCGAACGGCCCTTGCGTCTTCGTTCGCACCCCTCCTACAATACGCCTCCCTGCGAGGCTCTCATGCCCTTCTCGATTCATCCCTCGATCCTGATTGTTCTCCTAGGTTTGTTGTGGTTAACAGGTTCACCAGCTCAGGCTGAAACCAGCGTCTATGAGCTAGCACTCAAAGGGAAACAGTGCCAGGAAGACTCACATCAGGTCCTCGAATGCGAATATAGAATCGGGAAAACACTCTATATTGCCATTACGGGTATTGGTCAAACGGATACCGCCATTACCTTCTTGAAGTCCGACGAAAATGGGGATTTCTATGCATCCATCGGAATGCGCCATGGCTGTGTGATCGTCAAGCGCAACCCCGATCTTCCGAATCTAGCGAACGCGTTTGAGTTTGCTTTTATTTCGCCTCACTCGGGCAAAATCTATAAAACTTGGCAAGAATGTGGAGCTGGCAGATGACCCATTGAGATGGGGCAGCGGGTGGCGAAGGGGACGACGCACTGACAAGGAGGCAAATACGAGCAGGCCAAATATAAGATTATGGCGAAGCAGAAGTAATCCATGAGAACGCGCAGCCTCAGTCTTCTTGTACTTCTAGGCACACTCACGGGCTGTATCGTGACGTATCGGGATTTCCCAATTGTGACCCCCCTCCCAAGCCCATATGAGCCGGCTGCATCCCCTCGTTGTCATCACACTGTTAAGTATGTAGCTCGTCTGGCAGACGGATCGACTTACACTGTAACGGAAAGGGACGTGCTGGTACCGTTGAGTCTGGTTAAGGCACTGCAAGAAGCACTTAAAAGTTACGGAGGCTGTAGCAGCGGTTCCCCTGGTGATCATAAATCTAAGGGGGCAGAGACGGAAGTCGTGGTCAGCGCTCTGGAAAAACAAATTCCTGGTGGGTGGCGGGAGTTCTGGCATAAATTGGCATATGGGTCGCTCTTTATTTTCCCCTTTATTGAGCATATCGGCTGGGAGTTGTCCTATAGCGTCTATGACCGGAATGCGCTCACAAAGACGTACACATACGAAATTTCGGTAAAAGCATTCTACTGGCTATTGTTGCTTCCATTCTCCTGGATTAACTTCTTCACCTATACTCTCGAAGACGCTGTGCGTTCGACAACTGCGCAGTTTGTCGTAGATGCCCAACGAGATGGGTATCTGGGAACAAAGAATTGACTCGTTGGACAAGAGCCGGTCTTCGCGTCGGCTGTGCCGGTGTCCTTCTTCTTCTGTGTGCTTCCCTCGCAACTGCCAACTTCACCGGCCCCGTCGTCTCCGTCCTCGACGGCGACACCATCGAAGTCCTGCACAACACCCACCCTGAGCGTGTCCGCCTCAGCGGCATCGACTGCCCTGAGAAGGGCCAAGCCTTCGGCAACCGAGCGAAGCAGGCTGCCTCTGAGTTGGTGTTTGAAGAGGAATGGTCCCCATGCCAGCTGGCTTCAAGGTAGAGTGGTAGAGGTGGGGGGACTCAGGCCCGTGTAGAGCCTGAGTTATGAACCGTCTGTAAGGTCTGAGGCTCGATCGTGAGTTAGGCCCTCGATTTTCGTTGTCTCGCCCGCCAAGCTACCAGGCCAACAAGCCCTCCACCCAATGCCAGTAAGGTCCCGGGAATGGGAACGCTTCGCGTGTCGTTATGCTTGACGAGACTCGGTACGACATGGGTCGGTACAGCATGCTTTGTTACAACGTGCTTGTTCTTGTCTTTACCCTCATTGTCGTGGTTCTTCGCTTCAACCTGTGACACGAACAACCCTGTAAACAAAATGAGCGTGATTACGCTCCCCAACGCCACACCTCTCATGGACCCACCTCCTTTGTTACTGAGTTAGGCACATCGACCAACTATCTTGACACGAAGAACGGCGAACTCATTTACCAGCGAGGCCCCACTATAATTAGGACCATCTGGTTCATACTGGTCAATATTGATCAATGGTGCCTCACCCCCACTTTTGTAGGGGGAGGGAAGAAACTCGCCCACCCGACAGTTACGCCCATGCGACTCGTCGCCAAACACCTAGGAAATTTCCGCCAGCTGATCAATATTGCTCAGCTGGCAAGACCCCGGAGAGAGTACCGTCATAGGTATACGTTTTTATATCTAACCGAGGAGGCCCTCCCATGGTATCCATTCCCAAAATCATTGGTGTCATGTCGTGTAGTTTCGTGCTGTGTCTCAGTCTTTCCAATGTCACGCAAGCGGCCGAAAAGCATCGAGACACACAGCAAGGCGTCCACACCATCAAGGGAGAAGTGTTGCGCGTTGATGGTGATGACTATCTCATCAAGCAGTCTGACGGTAAAGAAGTGAGGTACCGTGTCGATTCAGGCACCGAGATGAGCGAACCTATTGGCCGAGGAGATCGTATTGAAGCGAAAGTGCGCGAAGTGAACGAGGAGACACTTGTGCTGTCTCTTCGCCAGCTCGAAAAATAAAACGCAGGACATCCGGTAGGAGGGAGGCAGATCAATAGATCGTCACGGGGAACAGAAGGCATCTCGCTCGTCCTGGCAGAAGCAAATGCTTAGCCGAGTGCAGTTTCCATGTTTTTCATTTTTTAACAAGGAGGTTCACATGAGCAGATTCATGATTGTCGCAATGGCATTTCTATTCGTGTTCGTGGGCATGCAGCAGATTGCCCAAGCCGATGAGGTGAAGGCCGCTGTTGAAGACGCGAAGGGAAAAGCCAACGCGAACGCTGAGAAGGCCAAGGGGGAAGCGAAAGCCCTCACAGAAGAGGCGAAAGGGAATAACGTGCAAGGCGAGATGGAACGGGCGAAGGGACAAACCAAAGCAGCCGGAGAGCGAATCAAAGGCGAGGCCAAAGAACTGAAAGCCAAGACGGAGTAAGTCAGTCACGAGCCTGTCTGCGATCACTGGACGAGGAGCCAATAGTCAATGGCCCAGGTATTTCATGTCGCGAACTCCGCATCAGAGGACTGATATGAAATTCAAATTTGCGTTTGCGTTGGTTCCACTCATCATGCTTGGAACTCCGATCTATGCACAGATCGATCAGAGCCTTTGCGTGCAATGTCTCGCAACCGCGAAAGAGGAGTTGAAAAAGTGCATTGACGAGGCTATTAGCCAAGAGGATAAGAGGTCTTGTCACGAGAAGCAGGCAACACACGCGAAGACCTGCGAGAACGAGTGCAAAATTGAAAAGGCGGCGCAAAGTGGGAATAAGAGCGAAGCCATTCCAGCAAAGAAATAGAATTTATTCGAAGGAAACCTTGACGCGACACATGATTAAGATTCTTCATGAGCCGTACGACGCAGAGACTTCGGTATGAACTGGACGACAGAGCCGCCCACCCAACCTGGCTGTTACTGGTTTCGGCGTGACCCTCCATCCCGGGACATCATGGTGCAAGTGCGGGAGACCAACAGAGAGCTGACCGTCTGGTGGCCTGACAAAGACCAACCCGTGTCGAAACTCAGAGCCCAGTGGCGTGGCCCGATCCCGCCATCGACAGGACCGGGAAGCAGGTAGACAATCGAAGGGTGTGAGCAGAGACGCGGGAAGAGTGGCCCGATTATCCGGGGTGAGGGCAATGCGTCTGTGTTAGAGCCCCCATATCGGCACCTCGACATGGAGAAGCGAAGGTCACGGCGGATCAGCCGAAGAACCACAGAAACACCGCCGCAAACATGAGGGCGATCTGCGTCAGTGTGATGAAGAAGTTTCCTATCATGGCAGCACTATACTCTTGACGGCGACGCCAGAGGCTCATGATGAGCACCTCGATTAGCGGTAAAGACACCCCATGGATTTTGGAATTTTATAGCGCACGGGCTCACCTGAAAGATGTTCACTATTGACCATATTGACAGCCGCGGATGCTATAGCATGAGGATGCTTGAGAAACCGATATGGAAGCCCTGTCCATGCACACAGTCCTCCTCATGTGCGTGCAGTGCCACCATGGCGGAATCTGAGAAGGCCCGGCCCTCTGAAAGGGGTCGGGCCGTTATTTTCGTGCCTACCTCTTCCGAGGAGAGAAGGAAGAGAGACACTAGATAGGTTGGTACCAATCTTCCTTCGGCATCGATCACACCAGCTCCAGCCCACCAGTCAGGAATTGTATAAAAGCAGACAGCGCGAGCGGTTGGGTTGGTGCATCATGCATCGCAAAAAATGAGAGACAGAGGAGGGCTTATGCAGAGAACAGCATTTCTGGCGATGAAGAAAGAAAAGCAGACTGAGTGGGGAGACCAACCGTGTAACCATCCCCGCCTCGTGCAAGAACGGTATCTCGGCCTGACGACAGGAGCCTTTGCCTGCACAGTGTGTGGCCGAGATCTTACGTTCGATGAAAATAGAAATCCTATGCCGAATTAGACCTGCTGCGAGTGAACAAGGGACAGCCTGCGCCATCCCCCTCGGTTATTGAATCCGTTGAAACGAAAGGCTGGGCAGAATGAGCAACGAAGGCGAAAAAGCCCGCATCCAGGTGAACGTGGAAGTCATTCGAGATTACCTGCGCAGCGAATTCAAAGGGTTTGAACTTACCGATAAGTTGGAAAGCTCCTTCCGTCACTTGTTTACCGTGATGAAATCCTCAGACGAACGATACCAATTAAAGGTTTCATGTCCGCAGCTTTCAGATCAAAGCAACACCCCTGAAAGAACTAAGCAGCGCCTTGTCATAGACGATGTAGCCGGTAGGATGAAAGGTAAGTCTCAGGGGGAGTATTTCTCGTGGGGAAAGTACTAAGAGTCGCTCCGAAGTGAACAGCCCACGCCATCCCCCCCCGTTCTCCTAGCTATTATGCCTTCCCTCGCAGCCCTAGCTCCGCAACATCCCCACAAGTCCTTCGACCGTCAGCGGCGCGTTTCCTTCAGCCCGATTGTTGACCAGTACATACGCGCGACGGCCTGCGCCATCAGTCCTCCTCACCCTGATGCACCTTGCTTAGGTACTATTGATTGGTTTCGATGTCCATTCCAAGACCGATCCAGGCCCGTAGCAGATCGTGTCGCGTGATCGAATGGGTCACCTTACCGTGTGCCTTGACTGGTAGGCTAAGGAGTCGCTTCTCATCCATGACCTTCACGGCCTCGTCAATACTGGTCTCGTTCGTGACTGAGATCTGCTCCTTGGCCATGACATCCTCTACCGTCAACTGATTCAAGTCCTTCTTCGACGCAAGCACGCGAAGGATGTCAAACTCGCTGACGAACCCGATGAATTCGCCCCGTTCATCCACCACCGGCGCTCCCGGCGTGTGCGTAGACAGTAATTCAACCGCCGCTTCCATCGCATTCTGGTTCCGTGAAAATACCAGAGTGTTCGTTGCATGAATTTGTCCGACAGTTTTGAACCCCCCGGCAGGAACACCCGGTCTCGTTAATGTGCTCATGACAACCTCCCCCGCAGTGTTGAACGGTTACAATTCGTGCCTGGTCGAGCAGCAATTGTACCGTCTCTCTAGTGACATCTTCAACGAGGACAGGGTGAGTCGAAATACAATAATTTCCATTCCTGCGGCCCTTGCACCTAGTTAGCAACCCTCCTACAATACGCCTCCCTGCGAGGCCCCGATGCCACCCTCGATTCGTTTCGACCGTCGCTTTCCCATCATCATCCTGTCCGAACTCCTTCCTGGTGAATAGGTTAGCGGAGTTCTCTCGATCTGCTATTCTTATTTATAGGTAGGGTGTCAGACCATCTCTCCAGTCAGTCGCAGCAGCACTCGATGTGAAAGAGGTTATTTATGACGATGCGTATCATCGGCTGCGTTATAGCGCTGATGTTCATCAGTACTGTGGAGGTACAGGCCCAGGGGTACCTCGATGGCCTCATGGGTCGAGCCACCGAAAGCGCCAAACGCAAAGCGCAGGATCGGGTGAATCAGAACATCGATCAATCCATCGACAAAGCCATCAAGAAGACCGAGGACACGGTCAAATGTGTTGCGACAGACCGGGAGTGCCTCAGACGTGCGAAAGAAGAAGATAAGCAGGTCGAGATGGTTCCAGCTCCGACCGCCAATGACACCATGAAGTGTCTGGTGACTGACACCGGGTGCATGAAGCAAGCGAAGGCCCAACGCAAGAAGGTCGAGCTGGTAGAAGAAAGTGAACTCGACACACTTCGGTGTTCAGTGACAGACGCCGAGTGTCTCAAGCGCGCCAAGGCGATGGGGAAGAAAGTAGACATTATCGACTGAACAGCCTGACGCCAGAGAATGGGTTTCTGAATCCTAATTTCTCATCATTACATCACGGAGGATATACATGGGTGTCAATATGGTTCGTTGGGGCCTGGTGGGTGTCATGGTGATATGCGCGCTTGTCCTAGGAGGCCAGGCTAAGGCGGAAGATTGGAAGATGGAACAGGGTGGTATAGACCCAGGCAAAGTCATGCTCGGCATGCGCGCAGGATTTGCCCCAGTAACCCAAACCGTTTCGGCAGGCACTTCGACCGATGTCGGCTCCCTGGTCAACTTCCAGGCCATGTATAGCCTCAACAAGTGGTTCTTAGTCGGCATGATGCTGGAGTGGGAACGCCATTCCATGAATGCGGCAGCGTCCGGCCTGGACTTGGGCCATCAAGACACCGTCTCGCTGCTGCCGACCGTTGAAGTCCGTCCGGTCAAATTCGGCCCGGTCATCCCTTACGCGAACATGAGCTTTGGCGTGAACGTCAACAGCTTTGGGGAAAGCAGTGCGATCAGCGGCACCACCATTTCACCCAGCAACACCTTCGCCTGGCGACTCGGCTGGGGCGCCGACTACATGCTCACCAAACAGTTCGCGCTGAACACGGAAATGGCCTACAAACGGAACGACGGTCATGTCACGGTCAACGGGGTTCGCGTTAACGATTGGAACGCGTCCTCCTTTGGCTTCCTGTTCGGCGCGAAGATGTTCTTCTAGCCCGTACGATAGGCTCGTTCCCCAATGAGGCAGGATGTCTGCTCACTCTGGACATCCTGCCTTTCTTTTGCACGGGCGTGTGAATGAGATGGTCTCTTGGCTCAACGTTGGTCTACAAGTGACGCTCGAAATCAATAGGCCCCGCCCACTGTCCTCTCCTCGCCCACATCTCCTCAATGGTCATGGTAATGCGGATCATGATCTCCGCTTCCTGCTTCTCGATTTCCCGTGTGCGCCTCATGCACCCCGGGGACCTGACGCGCCCGCATCCTTGTATCAACCGTGACCCTCATTGCTCTAAATCATCATGACACTACACAACACTGCGCGGTGAGTTCCCATGACCCACTCTTTGGTGCTGACGGCCGTGGCTCTGATCCCGTGATCGGTGCCGGTCAGCAGCATGTCCTGAAAACCCCTCCAATTTTCCTAGCAGCGATCTCGTTATTCATGCAGGTTTACCTTCTACTTATCCGTCCCAGTCGTCTCCGCATTCGACGGCGACACCATCGAAGTCCTGCACAACACCCACCCTGAACGTATCCGCCTCAGCGGCATCGACTGCCCTGAGAAAGGCCAAGCCTTCGGCAACCGAGCGAAGCAGGCTGCGTCAGCGTTAGTCTTCGGGAAAGATGTCATCCTCCAGACCCACGGCCAGGACAAGTACGGGCGCACCCTTGCCGATGTGTTCCTGCTGGATGGCACCCACGTCAATCACACGCTGGTCAAAGACGGCTGGTGCTGGTGGTATCGGAAGTATGCGCCGGAGGATACGGTGCTTGAAGGGTTGGAGAAGGAAGCACGAGAAGCCAAGAAAGGCTTGTGGGTTGATCCGCAGCCAGTGCCGCCGTGGGAGTGGTGGAAAGGGCTGCTGCCGAAGGGAAAAAGCTAAGTGGACTGCTGCGGGAGCGGGTGAGGAAGTGGGGTTTCTATATTGTGCTGCGGTCCGACCTGATGGGGTGGCAGGTTGGAGGCCCCTGCACTTTTCTGCCCAGCGAGGCCACTAGGAATGAGCGGAGTTTCGAGAAAGAGAGGCAGCGTACTCCCAGGCAGCGTGAGAGGACGGCGAAGCATCCACTTCCCTGTTGGGGGCGCGGTGTAGCTGGAGAATGGGATCAACTCTCCCGTGTCAGCATTGAGCAGCATGGGGATGGTTGCTTTCTTCCAACGCTGAAAATTCCGCAATCGTCGCCACATCCGAGATAGCGCCATCTGCAGTCCTTCAAAAGCCGTGAGAAATTGGTCTCACTCGACTCATGATTAGAGGGTAGTCGGTGGTTCCTCGACACGTGGTGGCACTTATGAGCAACTACGATGCCACAGCAGTCTTCAACAACCCTGTAATTCCAATGCCGTGGTCAGTCCATGAGATTTAGTGATGGACCGCATTTCGAGCCATCGTCACGCTATTCACGTTGAGACGTGCTGCTGTATTCTGTGCCCCTCAGTCAGTGCACACCCTTGCACAGTCGCGCCAGGAGACTCTCAGCTCTAATTCAATCCCGTTCTGGAGCGAGGATAATCCGGTCAAGGCAAGCGACGGCTGCGATGGACACGTTCGCGTGGTGGACCAAACAGAGGAAGGTCACTCTCGTTCATGTGCCGCCGTGGGAGTGGCGGAACGACGCTAAACATAGGTGGGGTCGACGGACTCCTAACGACAATTGGTATAGGTCTGATTCCCGAAGTGTTGTGAGGTGCAGTTCGTAGTGTGGTTGCCACGCTGGTAGGTGTCGAATTGTGTGGCGCCGAAGCTCTGGTGCGTGGAATGCGTGCCATTGTTCCAATTGCCAAAGGACTGATTGCCGAACGTCTGGACGGTGCCGCTCAGTCCTGGCGACGACGAAGAATAGACATCCGTTGAGCCGAAGGACTGGCGCGTGGCCGACTGACCATTGTTGAAGTTGTAGAACTCGGTGTTGCTCAATTGCTGGCTGGTCCCCGAGACCCCGCCATAATTGTAGAAGGTGGTGTTGCCAAATGCACCATCGCCAGATTGCGCGAGTACGGTGATGGGCAGCAGGAGCACCAACAGGAGGATGAGTAGGATCTTCATGGTGACACGTCTTGGATAGGTACAGTCGATGCCGGTCTGGCTCGAACTCTCAATGGGCCCGCTGCTGCCCCGGACACATCGCCGGCGCAACCGATTTTTGCCGGTGGGGTGAGAGGCGCTTATGGGACCCATGCCCAAGGGTACGCCGGTCTGTGCCGCTTGGGGGGGCGGGGCTGGTTGCGTCTGGTTGCAGAATTGCGGATCTTCTGCCGTGTTTTTCATTCTTTTGCATCGTCAAGTGCTTGATCTTCTTGATTATCAAGGGGGTCAGATGAAATTCGAAACCCGTCACTCACCCCATGCATTTTTCTCATACTAATCAGGCTTCTCCACGCGACCCCTTTTCTATTCTCGAACTCCCTTTCAACAAAGGGGGCCTGTCATTTCTGCCTAATATTCGCCAGGTATCCAATGGCCAGGGCTAGAGTAATCGTCCCGAGTGTGACGCTTCCCCAGTAGCCCGCCATGACTGCCAGCTGACGGCCGACCAGATCTTGCGAGGTGAGATTGTTGAGGGCACAGCTCAGGACTGAAGTGAGAATCAGCCCCGTACGCAACCGCTGGTCAGTCATCATGTATGCCGTGATGACCATGAACGGCAACATGAGGACCACAAAATGGGATTTGCTGCTCATTGGCGAAAGGAGCAACATTCCAATGACGAGAAGTGATCCATCCAATACAACATGGTTTTGGCGCTTGAAGGAGCGAGAGAACACCCACAGCATGTATACCAAGCACAGACCATAGACTCCACATAAGACCGGAATGAAATATTGTTGAATTTGCATTCCAAGTGTGATGCGGTACACGAATGCTCGCAATGACTGATTTAAATTATTCTCTCCTTCCCAGAACCGCGGCATTCCTCCAGAGTCTCCTGCGAAAAAAGGCTGCAGCGCCACCTGTCGAATCCAATTTCCATAATAGGTCGTCAGACCATCCTCCACGCTCAAGAAAAGGTCTGGCAGTAAAGAGAGCGTGAGATAGCACAGCACACAGAAAGTGAAGAGTTTCCATCCGTATCGGAACAGGATATAAGGGAAAAACAGCAGGGGTGTGGCTTTGAGGGCAGCTCCGAGGCCAAAACCAATTATTGACCAGAGTGGTTGTTCTCTCGTCAACCCAATCAGACCTATAAGTAGGAAGAGCAAGACCAGCACATCATAGGCCTGATTTTCCAGGTCCGCCAAGACAAAATTGAGCACAAGTGCGAGGGAAACCAGACGGAAACGGGTGAGTTCCTGTTTGTGGAACTGGATACCTAGCGATTGAGATACGAGAGATTCCGCAAGTCGAAAGCTGCCGCAGGTACACCCTATTAATACCGCATACCACACCATATTTCTCAACCACATGGGCAAGAACACGAAGGGAATCATGGCAAAGCCGAAAAGTGGGGGATAGGTGAAGCCCGGGCTGCAACTTCCCATCGGTTGGCCGTTGAGCATACAGGCCGCCGCTTTTGGATAGAGGGTCATCCCGTCAGGGTGAAGACTGAACCTGAAATAGTAGATGGCCACCCCTATCAGCAACAGAACCGCCATAGGGTGACGTCGGACAAAAATGATGAGGTTCATGAGCGGTGTCTCTCTTCGAAGGTCACCAGTCATTAAGGACCAAGGTTCAAATTTGTGAACCTGATGAACTGATGAGGTTCACGCTCGAGGTTCAGGCGGGAAAAACGCACAAGCTCGATTTGTTGACACAAGTCTTCCCGGCGAGGACTGAGATGATTTGCGTGACAGCTTGGGGTCATTTGTGGTGACCGGGAGCGCTCCCCACGCACCCCGAGCTAGGATCGAACTTTCTTGCTCGGCTGGGATACGCCTTACCGATTGCGTGATGTACCCCAAGCCTGAACAGAGTTTGAACTGCGCTCAGTATCTCGCCCATCCCCAACTTGCTCTTGGCGTGAACGCGATCACGAAAAATGATCGGTACTTCGCGAACACGGTACCCCAGGGCCTGGGTGACGTAGGTCACTTCGAGCTGAAACGAATAGCCATTCGAGCGAATCGCTAATTGATCCAGTGTCGACAGCAACTCCCGCCGATAGCACCGGAAACCGGCCGTCGCGTCACGCACGGTGATCCCCAGCGCCAGACGGGCGAGTTGGTTGGCTGTCCGGCTTAAGAGTTTTCGGTGTGCAGCACAATTGACCGCGTCACCATCTTCGACATATCGGCTTCCTATGACGAGATCCGCATGGTTTGTAGCTTCGAGTAGACTTGGAATAGCCTCAGGCGGATGCGACAGATCGGCGTCCATGGCGATGTACCAGTCGTAGGGTTCACGCAAGAGCATGCGGAACGCCTGGCGATAGGCTGTCCCGATCCCCAGCTTCCCGGGACGGTGGAGAACACGCACCCGTGGCTGCGTTGCCTGGATCGATTCGAGCAATCGGCCAGTCTGGTCCAGCGACCCATCGTCGACGAAAAAGAGGTCGAGATCGAGAGGAAGTGCCAATAGACGCTCGACCAGTGGTGGGATATTGTCACGCTCGTTATAGGTGGGGATGATGGCAATTGTCTTGAGCATGATCCTCTACTGCCCCCGCAGACGGTAATGTATTATGAATTGCAGGCACATAGAAAGGTCAAACTATAGGATGGATCAGCAGGCTAGTCCAACAGAACCCTGTAGACTTGTACGACTATTCTGACACAGCGGATTTACGCTTCTCAGTGTCAGGTGCTACGGATTGTCTATCCTTCGCCCCGGAGCCGTGCTCATCTTGTGCTCAACTCCACCTTGTGTCTTTACTATCTGATTCCGGGTAATAGCGTCACAAATTCACCCAGGGCGTGATAGACCAATCTACTTCGGGTCCTTCGAGGCGGTGAGTGAGCCTGAGTGGGATGGAGTAGGATTGTGACAACACTTTCCTGGACCGCGCGTCTCAGATTCAACCTGAAACCAATTCAAGGCAGGGCAACTCTGGCTGACTCAGTAGGAAAGTTCTGAAATCGTTCGCGCACTCACCCCATACCTCTGACCGACTAACTTTTACAGGTATTCCGTTGATTGTTGACGTCATGGCGTGGTCACACCATTTTAAGTAAGGGAGGGTTGCCTTCGAAAAGGGTGTGGATGATGGACTTGTGGGAGATACGAGCCAAGGCAGCGATGGCCGACGCTGATTCAGAGATTACTCAGGTCGCACGGGTGGCTGGAGCGGAGCGGATGGATCTACTGTATTCGGAAGGGGGCGGGGAGTTCCATTCGGGCGTTCGAGTTTTTCTAAGACATCTTGCTTGAGCCTCGTGGGTTCCTCAATCCGATTTTCGCGCTGCAGTGTCCCCAATTCCGCTGATTTGCGGGCATTCAACTCCACCATGTCTGCTTCATCCCTGACTAGGGTTGGGGTCAGGAACACGAGCAGGTTGAGCTTCTCGACCGCTCGGCTTTGGAAGCGGAAGAGCCAACCTAAGAATGGAATATCTCCAAGGAGAGGGACTTTCCGTTCGTTGAGGATGATGTTATCCCGCACGAGCCCGCCGATGACGATCGTCTGTTGATCTTTCGCAATGGTGGTCGTCTCCATCGACCGTTTGGTCGTGGTGGGTCCGACCGGGATGCTGGAGGTCCCGCTCCCGATCGTTTGTGCGACATTCTCCGCGATCGCGGTAATCTCCTGCTTGATTTCTAATCGGATCAGGTCGTTCTCCAAGACCTGCGGGGTGATTTCCAGTGTGACGCCGACATCCTTTCGCTCGATCGTGACGAGGGTACCGCCCGTGATTCCCTGGGCCTGACCGGTGGGGAACGGACGATTTTCACCCACGACGATCTTGGCCTTTTGGTTATCTGCGGCGAGCACTTGGGGGGTCGACAGGACATTCGTGTCCGTGAGGCTCAGCAACAGTTGCAAGAATGCACGCACGTTGACCGTGTTGAGGAGCGACACTGCCTCCAGTTGCAGCGCCTGCAGCGCCCCCAATAATGGCTGCGCGATGGTTGCCAAATTTTCTGGTGCGGTATTGAATCCAGCAATGCCTTGCACTGAACCGCTCTTGCCCGCAGCCAATTACCTGAAGAGGGTCGCTCCCGATCTGTCTGAGCCGATCGACCTGCACCTCCAAGATGACGGCTTCGACAAAGACCTGTTTCCGGCGCGTATCCAAGTCTCGAATGACGGACTGCAACTTGGTGTAGGCGCTTTTGGTCGAACTGATGATGATCGAGTTCGTGGCCTTGTCCGCAAAGACCTGGACGGGGGCTTCGAATTCGCTCAAGGGCCTAAACGGTGGCCGTGTGCCTGGTGCCGTCTGTGCGACTGTCTGTGATCGGGCGACGAGATTGGTCAGGATGGCGGCAAGGTCGGTCGCATTGGCGTTTTTGAGTTTGTAGACGAATGCCCCTCGCTCCGGAGGAAGTTCCCCCATCGCCACGATCTGATTGACATTCCCTTTCGTGATGACAGCCAGACGACTGACTTCGAGTGCCGCCACGAACATGCTGTACGCTTGGTCGTGCGTGACCTTGGTAGGGGAATACACGCTGATTTTCCCCCCGGCCTTCTTGACGACATCGTCCAAGACAAAGTTCTTACCGGTCAACTCGCTGATGAAGCGAACAAAAACAGAGAGTTCGACATCATTGAAGTCGAGGGAGACGCGTCCGGAGGCATTTCCTCCAGATTCAGCCCGCAGGGTGAGAGGAAGCAGAAATCCACTCAGCACTGCCAGCAGACAGATGAGAGAGGCCTGCCTGATCCACCTCAATTGTCCGAAAGAGAAAAAATCCATGATTTCCAAACAATGTATGTGGAGAGACCGATCATCCCCCGGACCAGGTCGAGCATGAAAATGGGAATGGAGAACGGTACCATAAGGCTTGTCATCGACACAACCAACTCGCGTGTCTGTTGCATGAGAGTTGCTACTGCAACCACTGACTAGCGCCAGATTTCCTCGATCAGGCGGCCGGGCGTACCGCTTGGTTGATCGAGACCCTGTTCAGAGACGAGACCCTTGCCTACTCTACCCTGGTTCCTGCTTCGTGGCTTCCCGCGGAAAAGATGACCCAGTCGTTTGGAGATTCCCCATACGTCGCTTCGAGAGAAGGCTCTCTCGACGGCGATTCTTGACGGGCTTGTTCATTTTTGAGAAAGAATCAGGAAAAGGAAGGGAAAAGACTCATCTAACACCTTAATAATAAACGACATTAAAATCCACCGTGAAGACCGTAATGGCACTAGGATTGCATTTCTCCGTCTAGTTTGCCTTCCCCTCAAGATCGTGAGAAACCGAACGGAAACGAAATCTGGTGCAAAGTGGCCAGGGGAGCCACTTCGTATCTTTCGATGATCTGCTAAGGTTGTAACGTGCGGACCGACAAGAAACCCCCTCAAAAAACTGACAAAAAGACTCCTTCCCGGGTGCACAACCGGGGTGTTGTCGGCTACAGCAAGAAAAGCGCGCTTCTCGAGGAAGCCATCACCCACATGAACACCGGCAAGTACGGCCGGTCGTCCGCTGCGTTGAAAGAGCTGCTCTCACTTGATCCTCACAACACGGAAGCTCGACGGCTCTTTGCCACGCTGCATCTACGACTAGGCAGTCTTGTCACGGCTCGGCAAGCATTTGAGTCCCTCGCCAATGAAGCGATCGGGCGACAAGACTTCTGGCTGGCCGAATCCTTATTGCGCGAATACTTGGCTGCCGGACCCCGTTGCGTCCCGTTCCTCGAACTCTTGGCCCATGTGTACGAGGAAAAGGGGGATGCCATGGCTGCGGTGGCCGAATTGGGCAAGGCCATCGACATTCTTATCGAAGATCCAGACTCTGAAAATCCCAAGAAACCTTCTCAGCTCTATGCCAAAGTGAGAGAACTTGCGCCAGCCAGCCCTGTGGCCTTTCAGTTTGCCTCTCTCTTCGACATACAAACAGGCGAGCTTCTTGTGCCTCTCCGCTGGCTCCTGCCGCGGTGACGTCATTGGAAGTCGATACCCTCGCAGCCTCAGGACGAAACCTTCGCCACCACTGAAGAATCTAGGGCGTCTGATGTGATGCCGTGGGAACAGTTTGATGGGACGTCTCCGAATCACGAGACTCCGCCACCCACTTCGTCGAATCCCGTCATCGAATCGCTCGATGTTCCGGGCTTTGTGATAGACCCGGCGCCGGTCGGTTTGGCTCCACAGGAACTGGAGATTCCTCCGTCCGAATCTACTGGGCCAATCCAGGAGGCCAATCGCCTTCGATCAGGAAATATTGCCATCGATTTTAGCCGAGCCGCCGCTTCCGTCGAGTGGACATCGTGATGATAAGGGGGAGCCGATTGTCGAACGTTTCGCCGTTTGCGGAGGAGGGAGTTACGCCTAGTTCCTTAGAGGAGCATACGGCAGACGTTGAGAGAGTCATCACCCCTTCCGTCGGATCGCCGGGATTATCTTCTCCCATGCCCTGGGAGCAGATAGAGAATTCGACGATCAGGATTGAGGAGGCGACCCCGTCGACGGCTCCGTTAGCTCAATCGGATGGAACACCCCTATTGGGTGGTGAATCCGTTCTTGCGCCATCCGCTACCACTCAGCCTGAATTTGTATCAGATCAGTTGTCGAGTCCAGTTCCTGTGCCAGATCTGACGGAGCCTAGTGAGTCGATCTTTGCGGCGGAGCCGTCAACGAGTCCCGCGGTACTTCCAGAGCCCGAAATCCCGACACCATCTCCGCACCGTTGATTCCTCTCCCACAGTCCCCTTTTCGTGGAACACTGTCTTCGACGGCGCATGGAAGTTTGCGTCAGGAACGTTGTCGTCGAGTTCGCCTGCCGCACCCTCCAAGCCGGATGCGGATTCTTCACAGGGTGCGAAGGACATAGATTCACTTCAGCCAGAATCCGTGCCAGACCCACCGCTCCTTTCCCCATCCAGTACATCAACCTCAGAACTGCCTGTCTCATTCAACGATCCCGAGCCGTTGCCATCGGCTCACTCTTCGATCTTGAGTGAAGCGAGTGGATCGATTGTAGAATCAGATGCGATCAGAGAATCCGATCTTCCACAGCCAATACTGGTTCGTCGTTTGGAAGAACCCTCGCAGCCAGAGGAGCCATCGACTATTTCGAGCGATGTCCCAAGTTCCTTCAAAGTAGGCCTTCCGGTGCCGCCTCTGTCAGAGCCGGTCGAACCCGCTCGTGAATCTGAGCCGGTTTCATTCCCGTCTTTTATGGAACCGCAGCCCGTGGCGCTAGTTCCGGAAGCATCCCCTCCGGAGCCTTCACATTCAGCGGTCATCCCGGAAGCACCACCTGCACCTGAACCGGTTTCCACAGAACACCGTGAAATACCATTCACACTGGTCAAGGCCGCCTCGGCTCCTCCGCTCTCCGTAGCGCCAAGTGACGCGCCATCGGCATCTCCCGCCTCGATGGATACATTGTCGCGTTGGAACACTGGCGAAGTCGAGGTTCACCCACATCGTCCGTCTGAAAAGAAACGAAATTGGGACAAGGATAAGGGGGAGGCTCCAGTCGATTCGCCGGCTCCGTTACCGCTGGTTGAGGAGTCACCTGAAGCGGTCGTCGAGCTGTCGCGTAGCGGTGGATGGGAATCGGTTCCTTCGGAGGCGGCTCCTGTCGTTGAAGCGGTCGTTCCCATCGTGGAAAAAGTTGTTCCTCAGGAAGATACGAGACCGGAGTGGGTTCGGGCGAGTGAGTCGATCACGTTTGTGAATACTCCTCCACCGTCTTCCGCGACGTGGCAGGATTCTGGTGTTGAGTCTACTCACTCGAAGCCAGAATCTGCATTCTCGGTCGCCGCGTCGGCCGTTGATGTGCTTTTTGATTCAACGGGAGAGAAAAGTCAAGTTTCTACACGGGATCGTTTGACGTCGCCAAGGCCACGCCCTCGGTTTGCCGCCAGAGTGGCGCGAGTCCGTATTGGTATCTCGTCGTTTATCGGATCTTGCTTTTCGACAACGCGATCGATTGTGTTGTTGTGTGTGGGGTTGGCGCTCTCCTGCGTTGCGCTGGTGGCGGTCGGCATCGGGGCGGTTGGATTGGCCTGGATGGTGATGGAAGCTCCCCCGTCGCCGGTCTATCACAACCTGACAGCGAGTCCTCCACTGGCACTCACTGATTCGAGAAAAAACGGGTATTTCATGCTGCTCGGGTTTGAGGCTCCCGGGGAGCAGGATCCGCTCCAAGTGGGTTACGAGCGCAAGGTAGACGCGAGCGATCTTCAAGCTGCAAGCGCGTGCATGCTCGGTGATGAGGGAAAAGGGACGACAGGAGCTCCCGCTAACGGGGTGCGCGGCGTGTTCACCAGTGCTGACCCGGTGGCACAACTGAAGCCGCAGGCTGCAGCTGTGCGATCATGGGTGTCGCAAGAGTCGCTCGCCCTCAAGCGTTACCAACAATGGCTTGGAATGCCATTTGAAGATGTGGGCTACGGGCAGATTCTAAGTCCGAACTGCGCCCATATTTTGCTGGCCCATCGGTTGTACCTTGCAGAAGGATTTGCGCAGGATCTCAACACCGGCCTCGGACGACTTGAGACTGATATGGGATCCTGGCGTGCGGTGATCGGACAGTCGAAGACATTGATGGTGAAGATGCTGGCAGCGACGGCTATCCAGGACGATGCCGCGATCGCATCCGGGCTCTTAACCCGTCCGGAACTCGAGGGGTCAATAATTGCTCGACTGGGCAAGGTCGTTCGTCCATTCGATCAAGTTGAGCAGTCTCTCCGGTGGCCGATGCAGAGCCATCTCTTGTGGGCGACGAAGGGCGTGACGACGGGCCTGAAGAACGACAAAGCCAACGAGCGTCCTCTATATGTTGCCCTGGCGGCTGCGATGCCCCTTCCTGTGCAGCGGCGATCCAATGCCTATGCCGATTATTACGAAGCGGCGAGCAAAGCGGTGGCGGAAGGGCGATACACCAACTTGCCGAAACCGTCCAGCTTCATTCGAACTCCCGCTGTCAGCGCGCTGGACTACGTGGCGAATCCGATCGAGCACATCATTGGAATCGAGCCACTCCCTTCATGGGATCCCTATGTTGGGCGAACGGTGGAGACTGATGCGCGGCTCCGTCTGGCCAGTCTGCAAGTCTGGATCAGACAAGGGGCGCAAGATGGAAATGTAGTCACGCGCCTCGCAAAGGCAGGACAGGCCTACTCCGATCCCTTTACCGGTCTTCCCATGTTGGTCAATCAGCAGAAAGGGGTGATGTATAGTGTCGGGCACGACGGCAAAGATCAAGAAGGTGATCCCTTGCATGATGTAATCGCAACAATTCCTAAGATTCAATCGGTCGCGATCGAGAGCAGCCGATCCGCGTCCCCACCCCGGTCCAAGTAATACACCGACCCCCTCCCTTCCGCAGTCAAAGATTTCTGACTAGTTCGCTCGCTCTCGCCCACATTATTCATGCAGCTTCTGCTGCAAGCGTGGATACGAGGCTGTGATGGGCAGTCTCGCCGTTCAGCCCTTCGACATACTGCACGAGTATGCCTCAGCGCTTCACGCCTCCGAGTGCCCGTCTCGCTTTGCGTCTGCACGCTTTCGCGACGAATCTTCATGAATAATACGGGCTAGTTGCTTGACACTGCCGGGCGTATTCCACAGAATCACGGCACACCATTCACGAGAATAGGCACCATGGCGTCCTCACCCTCACCGTTTCCACACCTTGCCTCGGCTCGGAAAGGGATCACATTTCAATCCGCCATTCCGACGCGGATCGTGTCGAACGAAGAATTTGCTCCCTTCAGCCAGATGGCAGACCAAGCCCGCGTTGAAGCGCGCGCCATCACGCTTGTGGACCAGACTGCAGCTCGACGAGGCCTCACCCGTCGAGACTTTCTCAGGACGACCGGCGGGATGGCAGCTGCGTTGCTGGCTATGAACTCGATCTTCGGAAAGTTCTTTGACATTGGAGAGATCGAACTGTTTGAAACGGCTGCCTTCGCCGAACAACAGGGCACGCCCTATTTTATATTCGATGTGCAGACGCACTATGTCAGCGCGCACTTTGATCCGACCGATGTTGAAGACAATCGAAAGGGCGCGGTGTCCAAACAGGCGCTGCTGTCGCTCAGACGACGGATACGAGAATCAGGACTCAACCCGAAGCTTGCAGGCGATCGAGGCACCATCGACGACCTTTCGTGGAAAACCTTTGTGAAAGAAGTGTTCCTCGACAGCGAAACCGCCATCGGTCTCATCAGCACGCCGCCGGGACCCTATCCGCAAGAAGCGGTCGTGCCGCCGAACGAGATGGCGCATATCCGTGACGAAATCAATCGCCTTGCGCAGTCCCAACGAATGCTCGCGCATGGATTAGCCACTCCCCAACTGGGGGCGGCCGATTTGGACTTCATGACGATGCAGGCGGAGACGCTCAAGGTCGATGCGTGGAAATGTTACACCGGATCTTGTCCAAAGGGATTCGATCGTGGCTGGTGGATGGACGATGAGAGGATCGCCTATCCGATGCTGGAGCAAGCCCGGAAGCTCAACATTAAGCGGGTCTGCGTCCACAAAGGCCTTCCACTTGGGCCGGTGCCGGACTACAACCACCCTAAGGATTTGATCAAAGCCGCAAGAGATTTTCCCGACATCGATTTTCTGGTCTATCACTCGGGGCTCAAGAGTGCCGCGACGGTAGATACGGTGTTTGCGAAGACAGGTGAAATTCCCTGGACCACCGAGTTCTGCCGCATGAAGCAGGTACAGCCTGGAATCAAGAATATCTACATGGAACTCGGCTCGACCTTTGCGCAGCTTGTCACAACCCATCCGGCAGTCTGCGCGCATGTACTTGGGCAGATCATCGATGCGTTCGATGTCGATCACGTGCTCTGGGGGACAGACTCGATTTGGTATGGTTCGCCGCAATGGCAGATCGAAGCCTTTCGGCGATTCCATATTCCTGATCAGCAGATCGAGCAGTATCGTTACCAGCCGCTCACGCGTCAGATGAAGGAACGGATCTTCGGGCTGAACGCGGCGCGTGTGTTTGGCGTCGATGTCAAGGCAAAGCGGAATGAGTTGCCGCAAGACGTTCTGGGTCAACTCAGAATGAGCTATCTGGAAGAAGGACCGGAGCCGAGCCTCAAAGCCTACGGATGGGTAGCCTAAGAGCCGGTATGAATAGATGGAGGACGTGACGACATGAAGAGCGAAATCCTATATCCGGGTGCATTTCCGATGGTGCGAGTGGAATTGGCGGCTGGCGAGAACATCAAAGCCGAGTCGGGCGCCATGGTGGCGTGCTCACCGACCATCGACATTGAGAGCAAGATGGAAGGTGGGTTTCTCGGAGCCCTGTCGCGAAAGTTCCTGACGGGGGAGAAGTTCTTTTTCCAGACGCTGCGCGCCAGCCGCGGCCCCGGCGAAGCATTGCTGGCTCCGACGGTACCAGGCGAAATTGTCATCTTGGAACTCGATGGTGTGAATGAATACATGGTGCAAAAAGACGGCTTCCTCGCGGGCGCCGACGCGATCGTCATCGAAAGCAAAATGCAGGGCCTAAGCCGTGGGCTGCTGGGCGGAGAGGGTTTCTTCATTCTGAAAATCGGCGGGAAGGGGACCCTCGTGCTGAACAGTTTCGGGGCCATTCACAAGATCGAGTTGAAGCCCGATCAGGAATACATCGTGGACAATAGCCACCTGGTGGCCTGGTCCACCACGACCTCGTACAACATCGAAAAAGCCACCTCCGGCTGGGTTGCCAGCTTCACCTCAGGCGAAGGGTTTGTCTGCCGTTTCAAGGGGCCAGGACTCGTATACATTCAAAGCCGGAATCCGGGCAGTTTCGGGGCGTGGATACGGCAGTTCATCCCGGTCTCCGAGTAGCGGATGCTGAAAACGCCTACCTTATCATCCGCCCGACCCAGTCGCGCCAAGACGCGCCAGTTCCCAAGCTTCGTTCTCGACTCGCAGGAAATCCTCAACGTACCCCACACGAGGAAGGAGCTGTCTTGGCAGCTCGGGGAGGGAGGGTGGAATCCGTTACGCCTCCGGTTTCTGCTCGCCTGCGGCCTCGTTCGCAGCCATTTTGAGCAGCCGTTCAACCCTAGATGACCACTATCACCCCCAACGCTCTCTGTTTCGGTGACGAGTTTCCCGCTGCCGGCGCGCCTTGCCTTGTTCATGTAGAAGAGCATGGACTCACCGTTACTTTTGCATCTGATACTGCAGACGGCCAGCCGGAGTCCGTTCCTTTTTCAAGCCTCACCGTCTCGGCGGGCGGGCTGGATCATGACCAGCTTGTCGTGAAATGGGCTGGGCAGAACGGGGAACGGACGCTGTATTTGAAGAATCCTGACGTGATTCGGGCTTTTCGGGAAACGGCGCCTGACCACCTCGGTCTTCCGCTTGCAAAAGTTGCGGAGCAGGTGCGTCAGGTACGTCACCGGCGCCGGCTTGCCTGGGGCGTGGTCGGCGGGGTGATCCTGGCCACGGTGTTGGGACTCTGGCTCGGGTCCGATCTGCTCGTCGAGATTGCAGTGAGTCGGATTCCGGTAGAGTGGGAACAAAAGTTGGGAGAATCGGCCTATCGGGATTTTCTCAGCCATCAGGAAGTGATGAAAGAGGGTCCCGCAGTCACAGCGCTGGGAGAGATGACGCAACGTATGACTGCGCAGATTCCGGATAATCCCTACAAGTTCGAAGTGACCGTGGTGAAGAGCGACGTCGTCAATGCCTTCGCGCTGCCTGGCGGGTATGTGGTGGTGTTCACCGGGCTTATGAAAAAGGCAGAAAGCGGCGAAGAAGTGGCGGGCGTGCTGAGCCATGAATTGAACCACGTGCTGCAGCGGCATGGCCTTGAACGGATCGTGAAAAATCTTGGGCTGATGACGGTGGCGGCCATTGTGTTCGGTAATCAACAGGGCCTCGTCGGGATGATGAAACAACTCGGTGTCGAACTATTCACGCTCAAGTTCGGCAGGGAGCAGGAGACCGAAGCCGATCTGACGGGATTGCAATTGCTTCAGCGAGCGAAGATCGATCCGTCCGGCATGATCCGGTTTTTCGAGCGGCTCTCGGAGAAAGACGAGGGCCGGATGGAATGGCTCTCGACGCATCCGATGAGCGCCGCCAGGGCTGAACGATTGAAAGCGGAACTTGCTGCCTTGCCGAAGAAACTCCCGGAACCTTTTAAGTTTGATTGGAAACAGGTGCAGGCTTCACTCGGGTCTCCAACCTGCCGCTCGCTCCATGAACCAGCGCAGAGCCATTCTGATCGGAGTGATTGCCGATACCCATGGTCTATTCGATCCGGCCATCCGGCGACACTTCCGAAACGTCGATCATATTCTCCATGCCGGGGACATCGGCAAACGATCTGTCATCGAACAGTTGGAACAGATCGCGCCAGTCACCGCCGTTTCCGGCAACGTCGATGATGGTGAACAAAGCGTATTTCCGTCCGAGGCCATGATCGAACTGGCAGGCCGCCGCATCGCCATCCGTCATATTCTGTATAAAGGCGGGAAGCTCACGAAGGACGGACGAACATTTCTCCAAGAAATCCAGCCGGACATCTGCATATTTGGCCACACGCACCAGCCGAAAATCGAATGGTTCGGCAAGACACTGCTGTTCAATCCTGGCTCAGCGGGGCCGAAGCGATTCTCACTCCCACGCGGGATCGGGCGTCTGACCATTCTGAAGGAAAAGATTTTACCCAAGCTCATTCGCTTGAGCGATAATGCGAATCGTCAAAACAGGTCCACTGGTGTGAAGTTGCCCAAGAAACAAGGAGGAACGACATGAAGGGAAAGACGCTGATAAATAAGATCGTCGCGGCGATAGTTGTGGGAAGCTTCCTGACGGTCACGACAGCCTGTTACGGACCGTTCAATCTGACCAAAAATGTCTATCACTGGAACAGCAACATCAAAGGCAGCAGCGAAGTGAACGAGAAGTGGATGAAGGAGTTCGTCTTCTTCGGCATGATCATCATTCCGGTGTACATGTTCTCTGCGTTGCTCGACGCCTTCATCTTCAACTCTATTCAGTTTTGGACCGGGGGCAATCCTGTCAAGGCCAACGATGCGGGAGGCGACGGAGCGACCCGCGTCGTCCGGCTGGGTGGGATCACGGTGACGATGGCCGAGAGTGATCGAGGCACGACGGTGACCTACGAGCGGAACGGAATCGTCGAACGGCGTGCCACAATCGAAACGAGCGCGACGGGCTATCGTCTGATCAATGAAACCGGAGATCTACTTGCAGAGGCAGAAATGGGACAGGATGGCAGCGTCACACTCCTCGATCGCGACTGCCAAGTGGTCAGACAATGGACCTCCGATCAACTGTTGGCACTGGCGGGAGAAGTTAAGTACTGATTATTGCCTGATAAGTCCGAGTCTCACATGGTGGGGTGGACGGCGCCGAGAATTTTCGTGAAAGAACGATCAGTTCGACTAAATGTATGACTGAAGGAGTTTGAGAGGAAGTTGTGCTGTGAAGAGATGAAGCAAGGAGGTGCTCGTGATGAACGTATGGAAGAAGGTAGTGATGGCGATGGCTTTTATGGGTGTCTGTCATGCAGGCCTTGCTATGGGAGCTGGAAATCCCGATACAGGTCCTGGCTGTGGGCTTGGCAAGAAATTGTGGGAGGGCTGGAAAGGTCAGAAGCAAATTGCCCCACAAGTGTTCATGGCCAGCACCAATATGACTGGCAGCTACTCATTCTCTATTAGTTCAGGAACTTCTGGCTGTAGTAATGACGGAAGAATATGGAATAGCGAGAGGGTTAGCCTTTTCATTGGAATCAATTATGCCAGCCTTACAGAGGACATGGCTCGTGGAGGCGGCGAGCACCTCGCGTCGTTGGCAACTCTCATGCACGTGCCGTTGGAATATCAGCCTGAATTCTTTACGGTGGCCCAAGAGCGTTTTCCTTCCTTGGTCAAGGAAGGGGAAGATGATCCGGTCGTGATCGCGGAAGCTCTCAGAAAAACCATCATGACTCATCCGGTTCTTGCCACGCTGCAGATCACGCAGTGACCGGTCCTCCTCACTTCACAAGGTTTGCCCCGTTCAAAATCAGGCTCGTAGGTGCCTTGTGTGGTCAAGCAATCAGCGGGCTATTGCTGAAATTTTTCTAGTCATCACCATTTATTTATTGTATAAAACATCACAAGGGTTTGGATAAGGCGACCTCGCTCAAATTCACATTCAAAGGAGGGTTGTATATGCGCAAGGGACAGATCGTAGCTTTGATGGCACTGGCAATTCTTGGAGCGCAGCCCGGTTTTGTGTTGGCTACGGGGATTGCTGACAATGGTCCTGGGTGTGGTCTTGGGAAAGAGCTCTGGAGGGATCAAAATACCGATGCATGGGGAAAACAGGTCTTGATTTCCACGACCAACAATACCATCGTGCCGTTTCAGGCATTCGGGATCACGTCACAGACGATGGGGTGTAAAAACGGTGGGAAGTTCTGGGTAGAGTATAAGACAAACATGTTTGCCCAGCTGAATTTCGAGAATCTCTCTCAGGAAATGGCACAGGGTCAGGGCGAACACCTGGCCTCGCTGGCGACGCTGATGGGTGTTCCAGCTGAGCATCAGGCCGAGTTTTTTGCGATGACTCAAGAAAGATACACAACGTTGGTGAAGGCGGGTGAGGCCTCACCCGTCGCGATGATCAAAGCCTTAAATGATGCGGTCGCTACTCATCCGGTTTTGGCGGAAGTCTCTGGGCAGTAGCCTTAAAGATTGGTGGAGGGCTCCCATCGCAAGATGGGGGCCCTTCTTGTTTTCAGGCATATGGTTTGCTGCGCCCCTATTCGTTCTCGCCGTTTCTCAGTCGGCAAGTGCGACGGCGATCCCCGATCATTCTTATCTAAGCGAGCTTATTCAGAGAGCTAGTCAAGCTAAGTTGGCTGAGTTGCGTGAGTGGCATCTACTCCTCCACTACCGGACAAATGTATTCGGCGGTTATACGAGCGAAGCGGATGATCCGCAGTTCTTTCTATCACCAACCGGTCGGACCGATCCGCAAGCCGAACTCGAGAGCACAATAAGTGCGTTCTTCTCCACGGAGCAGGTCGGAAATTCGAAGCAACCTGCTCAATGTGCCTTCATCGCGCGCTATCATTGGCTGAAGTCGGAATTACAGATCGACGATCTCAAGCTTCCCGCTCTGCCCTGTGAACGATTTGACCAATGGATCGCCGAACTGAACGCCGATTCCATCACGCTCATCTTCGCTTCGGCTTTTCTCGGCAATCCAGCCTCAATGTTCGGCCATACATTCTTGAGAATTGATCAAAAAGGTCAAACTGAGCAGACGCGCCTCCTTGCCTACACGGTTAACTACGCGGCGGATGTTCCTTCAGATGCGGGACTGTGGTATCCCATCAAAGGCATTTTCGGAGGGTTCAAGGGCTACTTTTCAACGCCGCCCTACTACCTCAAGGTGCAGGAGTATCGGGACATAGAGAATCGCGACATCTGGGAATATCGCTTGCAGTTCTCGGAAGCGCAGTTGCGGCGATTGCTCGAGCACGCATGGGAATTGGGCAGCACCTATTTCGACTATTATTTTCTCAAGGAGAACTGTTCCTACCATATTCTCTCCCTCTTGGAATACGCGGACCCGACTCTTCATTTGACGGATCGATTCCATGCGTGGACGGTCCCGGCGGATACCGTTCGGCTCGTAGTGGCTCAACCAGGACTTGTTAAGGACACGATGTACCGACCCTCACGAAGAACAGTGATTCAACGCAAGCGCGAACGGCTTTCAGTTGAAGAGCATCAATTGTTTGTTGAAATCACAAAACACGTAGAGTCGACAGAACAGCAAGCATTCGTCAGGTTACCGATCCAAAGACAAGCTTTTATTCTCGATGTGACGTCCGACTACCTGCGTTATCGAAGCGAGACGGACAAATCCCACGCGTCCGTTTACAAAGAGCAAAACCGAGCTGTTCTCGCCGCCCGAAGCGCTCTCAGAATTCCGTCAGAGGATATAAAGTTTGATCCATTTTCCAAACAGCCTGATCTTGGTCACGGCACTTCGCGTGCAAGTGTAGGGGCCGGGTGGCGCAACAACGATACGTTTGAGGAGTTGGCGATCCGGGCTGGTTACCATGATCTCCTGGATCCTGAGATTGGCCATACACAGGATGCGCAAGTTGAAATTGCATCAGTGAGCGTGCGGCACTACAACCGGGCCGATCAGACCAGGGTTGAACGGGCCACGCTGGTCAATATGATGTCACTCTCGCCGATGGACTCGCTGTTCCATGGGCCCTCGTGGAAGATCAATGCCGGTATGAACACGATTCGCTTCGGTAGCTGTCAACTCTGCAGTAACGGGGTCCTGAACGGCGGCATCGGGGCGGCGACGGAATCCCACTGGCTGAAACGTGAAGTCATTTTCGCCTTCGCAGAGGCCGAGGCCGACTACAGCCACGCGTACCAAGAAGACTATCGCGTCGGCGGCGGGGGGACCGTCGGCCTGTTGGCCGATCTCACTGACCGATGGAAACTGATGGCATCCGGAACGTACCTGCGATTTCCCTTGGGGGATAAGTCAGACGACTTTCGATGGTTCGTGGGCCACGCTATACACTGGCACAGAACTGGGCGCTCAGGCTGGAGTATAACCACCGCGACCACGACAACGATGTGCTTTTCAGCCTGCAGGGGTTTTTTTAATCCAGCTCGAGGATTGACGGAACTTATTTGTAAAGGTTTTCGCCTGTCCGTTGATGGGGGGATGTTGACAATTCGAGATCCAATACATAACATTCCAGCCCACCGGTACTGGCAAGATGGTGATACGGTAGGTTAGGTTTTCATGTAAGGTTCCGTTGTTCCCTCTCGGCAAAGATTTCAGATTTTGGATCGGGTCTTACCCAAATTACCCCGGCAAGGATCCCTCAATAACTTCAAGCCGACCCTTCTTGTCTGGTAATTTGCATTAGTTGTTGATTGCAGACAAGCGCTCATGTTTGACGTTCCTTCAGCAGGAAAAAGAGAAATGACGAGAAGAATGAGAGGCGTACTGTGCCTGGCTGTAATGGGAATAGTCATTGCGGGCTGCACGAAAGTCGTCTTCATGGGTAATAAGGGGGAATTGAGCCAGAAAATGAAGATTACTTCAGATCCTCCCGGTGCACAGGTTTTCCTCATGGGATCCATACCTCTCGGCGAGACCCCACTGCTGGATGTAAAAATTGAACAAACATACGATACGTTCCTGACTCTAAAGAAGGAGGGTTATGAAGACAAAAATCTCCTCCTGAGACATCATTTTCACGTCGTTCTCAATCCGAAGAAGGCTTCCCGTGAACAACGGGCGCAGGTTGCGCGAACTAAGACGGCGAGGGATCTCACGCTGATAGGCTATTCAGAGGTTCAACACAATTTGGCCGTTGGGCGCGGAGAATATCTCGCGAGTCTATTGGTAACGTTGAGGGTGCCAGAATCTGAGCAAGGCAATGCGATACGTCAGTTACAGGAGCTTATGGCGGACCTCGCGGACCCGTTAGATTTTTCGGATAGGGTTCTCGATCGTTTTCATGTGTCACGGTTCTAGTGAAACCGACCGGACTGATCCCTTGAAACTTTGAGGTGAAGAAATACATCGCGCGGCAACCCAATGAGCAGAAGCGTAGAGAAGCGACAAGTATTTTTCTCACCAGAACGTGCTTTTCGGCTATAATGCAACCGTGGCAACGCTCATGGGTGTGCCTGCCAACCATGAAAGTGATTTTTTTGTGATGACACAGAAGCAATATGCCGCCCTAGTCGAGGCGGGTGAGAATTCGCTGATCACGATGGTCAAAGCACTGAATGACGGGATTTTAGGCCATCCGGTTTTGGCCCAAGTCTCTTTTACCCGCTGATTTACTAATCCGGGGTTCCAGCTTTCATACTGGAACCCCGGGATATTTTCGCACTCCACCCTTGCGAATTTTTGCTTCGGTCTTATTGAGTCTGGCGACGAGCATTGCACCTGCGATGGCAAATGCCTTCTCCAACCCCTATCTTGAAGAGTTAGTTAACCTCGCCCATCAAGCCAAGCTGGCGGACGACCGTGAATGGCACCTACTGCTTCACTATAGAGAAAACCTCTTCGGGGGCCATACCAGTGAGCAGGACGACCCGGGATTTTTCATGTCGCCCGATGGGAAAACTGACCCACAGGCAGAACTCGATGCGACGCTGAAGCAGTTCTTCTCTGATGAACTCGTTGGGCGCTCGAATCAGCCGGCTCAATGCGCCTTTATCGCCCGGTACCACTGGTTGCAGGAACGGTTGCAATTCGACGATTCCCGCTTGCCGAAGATGGCATGCGAACGGTTCGAACGATGGGTTGCCGAGTTTGAAGCCCAATCGATCACGCTCATTTTCCCCTCTGCCTTCTTGAACAATCCCGCATCCATGTTCGGTCACACGTTTCTTCGGATTGATCAGAAGGGCCAGACCGAACAGACCAGAATTCTGGCGCATACGATCAACTATGCGGCGTACGTACCTCCTGACGCCGGAATAGCCTATCCGATCCGTGGCATTTTCGGCGGGTACAGCGGATACTTCTCGACGTATCCTTACTACTTGAAGGTACAGGAGTATCGAGACTTCGAAAATCGAGATATTTGGGAATATCGCCTCAATTTCACGGAGTACCAGGTAACGCGGTTGCTGATGCACTCGTGGGAAATGGGGAATGCCTCCTTCGACTACTTCTTCTTCAAAGAGAACTGTTCCTATCATCTCCTGGCACTTCTCGATTATGCCGATCCCACGCTACACCTTACTGACGAGTTTCTTTTGTGGACCGTTCCTGCCGACACAGTCCGGCTGATTGCATCGAAACCAGGGCTGGTTTCCGACATCGCCTATCGGCCTTCACGCAGCAACGTGATCCGGCGGAAAGGTGAATCTTTGCCGGCAAGTGAACGGGACCTGGCGCTTCGAATCACCCAAGATCTCGGCGAACTCACCTCACCGGCTTTTGTCCGATTGGGTCTTACGAAGCAGGCGTTTCTGCTCGAGCTTGCCTCGGACTACCTCCGGTATCGGATCGCGACGACCGATTCCCCGCCGCCTGAGTTGAAAGAGCGTAACCGGGCAGTCCTGACAGCCCGCGGTCAACTCCGAATTCCGTCTCAGGAGTTCACGGTGGTGCCGTTTGCGAAACAACCAGAATTGGGGCACAAAACATCCCGTGCCAGCGTGGGAGCCGGGTGGCGGAATAACGATACCTTTGAGGAAGTTTCGGTGCGGGCGGGCTATCACGATCTGCTCGATCCGGAGGTCGGATATACACCGGATGCCCAGATTGAAATCGCGTCCATCACGGCCCGACATTACAATCGGGCTGATCAGACTCGCATCGAACGGGCGACACTGGCTAATGTCGTGTCCCTCTCACCGATTGACTCGGTCTTTCACGCACCATCGTGGAAGATCAATGTGGGCATGAACACAATTCGTTTCGGCGACTGTCAACTCTGCAGCAACGGTGTGGTCAATGGTGGCATCGGGGCGGCGATGGAATCTCACTGGCTGAAACGGGAAGTTGTTTTTGCCTTCGCAGAGGCCGAGGCCGACTATAGCCGTGCCTATCAAGAAGACTATCGCGTCGGCGGCGGGGGGACCGTCGGCCTATTGGCCGATCTCACTGACCGATGGAAACTGATGGCATCCGGAACGTACCTGCGCTATCCCCTTGGGGGATAAGTCAGACGACTTTCGATGGTTTGTGGGCCAACGCTATACGGTGAGTCAGAACTGGGCGCTCAGGCTGGAGTATAACCATCGCGATCACGATAACGATGTAGTCTTCAGTATGCAGGCGTTCTTCTGAATGTCTCGACGTAGTCGTCTCAGAAGTCGTGATTTAATCGTTGACAACCTTTCAAGACCATATATACTCGCACCCATAGTACTACTACCTGCCGGGATAGATACTCGGATTCTCTCTAGCAGGCTCCGCACTATAACCAAACCATCACAAGGAGGACTCATGAAGCAGCTGAAATGTATTTTGACCCTTGCAGGAATCTCAGTGGCAGCGTTTAGTCTGGCGGCCTGCCAGATCGTCGCCTCACCGATGGCCGGCACAACTTTCAACGAGACGAAGTACGGTAACATCGCGACGGATGAAAGCAATGCGACCAAAGAGGGGAAAGCCTGCGGTACGTCGATTTTGGGGGCGTTTGCCCAGGGTGATGCGAGTATCGTTGCTGCCAAAGCCAATGGCGGTATCACGAAAGTCTCGTCGGTGGACCATTACGCCAAGAATATCTTGGGGATCTTCGGCGAATGGTGCACGATCGTCAAGGGAAGCTGATTTTCAAACGTCCGCAATCGAAGGGGCCTTTGGGGTAGAACCCCAGAGGCCCTTTTATTTTGGTTGGCGGTACTGACCAATGCCGTGTAGGGTAGACTCGCGATGTGGCCATTCCCATTGGCGCTCCTGGTTTTCTTCTCGTGGTCGCTTGCCCTCATGATTGCATTGCTGCAACCTGACTGGGTTGCAGCCGCTGAGACCGCCGACGTAGATGTTGGCCTGTATGCACTGGGTGCATTTCCGTCAGATCAAGGCCTCTTTGCGCAGGGGGGCAACCCCTCGGACCCTAGGATTGCCAATGGGGCTGGAGCCGGTATCAAGGCCGCGGTGTTCCCGCACTATTTCGGAAGCATCGTCGGGATCGGGCTGGAGACGTTTGGCCACGGGAGTGAGATCACATTTTCGCCGTCGCACGCCGGGTCTTCTGCCAGTACAAACCTCTGGGTTTTCAGTACGATGTTGAACCTGACTCTTCGCTACCCTGGGAAGGCGTTTGTTCCATACATCGGTGTCGGAGGTGGTTATTCGAGCGGAGTGCTCACGCATGCCAACATTCCAGGTCGGTCTGACGAGGATTTTGAAGGTTCATGGGCATTCGGCTCTCAATTCTTCGGCGGATTGCAGGGCAACGTGACCGAGAAGATATTTCTGTTCAGCGAGTACAAGTACTTCTCGGCCGACTATCACTGGAAGGAGCTCGCACTGGATTTCCGCTCCCAGTACGCCTTATTTGGCATCGGGCTACGCTTCTAAGTCGTCGTCCCCCGAAGTAAGACACGATGGGTATCCTTGATCAATTCTTTGTCTATCACCCAGATCCCTGGAAGGATCAGGATTGGAAGGCCCGCAGCGGCTTGCCGCTGGAAGAGGTCTGGTTTCAGTCGGGGGACGGGACGAAGCTATTCGGCTGGTACGTCGAGAGTGCCGCGACGTCGGCGGTCGTGCTCTGGTGCCATGGGAACGCGGGCAATATCATCAACCGGCTGGAGAATTTGCGCGAACTCTACCGAATCGGATTGTCTGTCTTCATTTTCGACTATCGTGGGTATGGGCGCAGCCAAGGGTCTCCCTCTGAGGAGGGGCTGTATCAGGATGCGCTGGGGGCGCACGATTACCTGACACGAACCAGAATGATTCCCCCTGAGCGCATCGTCCTATTCGGGCGCTCGCTCGGTGCGGCTGTCGCAGGAGAACTTGCCGTGCAAAAGCCTGCCGCGGGCCTAATCCTCGAATCGTCGTTCCCTTCGATCGCCGCGGTGGCCAAGTTCCATTACGGAGGGTTGCCGGTCCATTGGTTGCTTGGGGCAGAATTTACGTTGATCGATCGCCTTCCGCATCTCTCGCTGCCGAAACTGATCATCCATGGCGATCAAGACGACATTATTCCTCTCGAACTCGGCCGGCAGGTCTTCGAGGCGGCCAAGCCACCCAAATTCTTCTATGCTATTCCCGGCGCTGACCACAACAACACCTACCAGGTCGGGGGCGCAGCCTATTTCCGACGATTGGCCGAATTCATCCAGATGGTCCAGCAATCCTGAGAAAGACCGATCCAGCCCACCGGCCCCAATAAAGAAGAAACGGTTGGAGATTGCTTTGGCATTTGGTACAGTGCGCGTCGGCTGAGCCAAGGCTCTGCTCATTGGGGCAGTGTTATGGCGGCCAGAGTTGCATTCTTCATGGACAATGTGAGTAAGGAGGCCGGGGTGATGATTCCCTTTCGTCTGCTGGCGTTCTGTCTGTTGGGTGTCGCAATGATGCTGGCTACTGGCTGCGCCGGGAAAACAACCGCAGGGATTGAACGACGCGACGCCAGCTGCGGATCAAACTCCGGCGCCCTCGTCGCAGTCAGTGACTCCACCGGATGAACCGCTTGATCCATTTGCTAGGGCCGAAGAGGGAACCGGTGAGGAGTATGATCCCTTGGAACCGGTGAACACCAGCATCTTCGAGTTCAACCGTCAGGTCGACCGATTCGTGCTCAAGCCTGTGGCGAAGGGCTATAATTTCATCATGCCCGACCTAGTCCAGGTTGGCATCAGTAACATTTTTTACAATCTCCGGTTTGCTCCCCGCTTTCTCAACAATGTGTTTCAGGGCAAGGTTAAAGGCGCCGGCATCGAAGTCGGGCGGTTCCTGGTCAATAGCACGGTGGGAGTGGCCGGGTTCTTCGATGTCGCGAAACACGTCGACCTTGTCACACCAGAAGAAGACTTGGGGCAGACACTTGGATTCTATGGCGTCAAACCGGGCCCCTATCTCGTGCTGCCGTTCCTCCAGCCCTTCACCGTTCGAGATTTCATCGGATATGTCGGTGATATTTTTCTTAACCCGATTAATTGGCTTGTGGTGCCGATCATCGAGGTCGACGGCGTACCCTCCGTGATTGCTCACCAGAACCGCACGACGACCAGCATCATCCAGATTAGCGCGCGTGTGGGAGAGATCATCAATGAACGATCGCGGAATCTCGAGACGTACCAGGGAGTCGAAGAAGCGACGTTGGATCTCTATACCGCGGTCCGCAACGGCTATCTGCAGAAGCGTGCTCAGGCTATTCGGGAATAGCGAAGTCCGGTTTGTTTAGTTCATCTTGTTGGTCTGGTTTGTTTGGTTGTGAACGAGAGAAACCAGATGAACCAAATAGACCAGACAAACGCTTCACTGGATCACGCCCAGTTCCCGACCGACTGTCGCGAAGGCGGCGCTGGCTCGCTCAAGCTGTTCATGCGTGTGGGCCGCCGACATCTGGACGCGAATTCGCGCCTGGCCTTCCGGTACAACCGGGTAACTGAACCCCACGACATAGATCCCTTCCTCCAATAGCCGCTCTGCCATCCTGGTCGCGAGCGAAGCGTCACCCAACATGATCGGGATGATGGGATGCTCGCCGGGAATGAGCCGGAATCCAAGCGCGGTGAGTTGTGCGCGGAAGAACGCCGCGTTCTCGCGCAGTGTAGCCCGTAACTGGTCGCCTTGGGCCACGAGGATCACGGCCCGCCGGGCCGCCGCGGCGATGACCGGGGGCAGTGAATTCGAAAACAAATAGGGTCGCGACCGCTGCCGCAACAGCTCGACGATTTCCTTTCGTCCGGATGTAAATCCGCCTGCCGCGCCGCCCAAGGTCTTACCCAGCGTGCTGGTGACGATCTCAATCCGGTCGGCAACGCCGAAATGGTCCGGCGTGCCGCGCCCCTTGTGCCCGAGCACACCGGTCGCGTGACTGTCGTCCACGATCACGGCTGCATCGTACCGATCCGCCAGCTCGACGATCCGATCGAGTTTTGCGAGATCGCCGTCCATGGAGAAGACCCCGTCTGTCGCGATCAGGCGAAGGCGACAGGATGCCGCGTCGCGCAGTTTGGCTTCCAGGTCTGCCATATCGGAGTGCGCATAGCGGAACCTGGTGGCCTTGCAGAGCCGGATGCCGTCAATCAGGCTGGCGTGGTTCAAGGCGTCGCTGATGACGGCGTCTTCCTCGCCGAGTAGTACCTCAAAGAGCCCGCCGTTGGCGTCGAAGCAAGAACTGTAGAGGACCGTGTCCTCGGTGCCCAGAAAGGTGCTGATCGCCTGTTCGAGCTGTTTATGGAGATCCTGTGTGCCGCAGATGAACCGGACGGAGGCCATGCCGTAACCATGCTCTTGCAGTCCGGCGGCGGCGGCCTGTCTGATGTCAGGGTGGTTGGCGAGCCCCAGATAGTTGTTTGCGCAGAGATTGAGGACCTCACCTTGTGCCACGCGAATCTCGGCCCCCTGAGGACCGAGAATTTGCCGCTCAGATTTATAGAGGCCTGCCGCGCGAATGTCAGCGAGCCGCCCTGAAAGAGTCTTCTTGAGTGAGTGGTAGGCCATGAGACTGTTAGAACCGAGTGCTGAGTGCTGAGACTTGGGTGATCAGCGGGCTCGGTTCTCAGCACTATGATTACGGAATCAAGACCACTTTCCCGCACCGGCCGGAATTGATCAACTCGAATCCCTGCGCGAAGTCTTTCATGGGAAACGTATGGGTGATGACCGGCTTGATATTGAGTCCGGCCTGGAAGAGACCGGTCAAGCGATACCAGGTTTTGAAGAGTCGGCGGCCTGTAATGCCGTAGACGCGAATCCCTTTAAAAATAATTTCATTTGCGAGATCGCAATTCATCGGGCCGGTTGGAATGCCGAAGAGTGTCACGCGTCCGCCGTTCTTTACGGCACTGAAGGCTTGATGGAAGGCCGTAGGATTTCCCGACATTTCGAGCGAGGCGTCGACACCTTCGCCGGCTGTAATCTCGCGAATGGCGGCGGCGATGCGGTCCGCTGTCTCAGTCTTGGCGTCGAACACGTGATCGACACCGACCTGTTTGGCAAGGTCCAGGCGGTACGCACTGACATCTGTGGCGATGATCATGGCGGCGCCGGCCGTTCGTGCGACGGCGGCTGCGAAGAGTCCTGTCGGACCACAGCCGGTGATCAAGATCGTCTGTCCCGTGAGATCTTCGACTAAGGCGGCGTCGACGGCGTTGCCGAGCGGTTCTTGGAGGCAGGCGAGTTCCGGTGGAATGGTAACCGAGGTCTTCCAGAGTACAGTTTCAGGCAAGACGACGTATTCCGCGAACGACCCGTCGCGATCGACGCCGAGGATGCGGTAATTCTTGCACACATGCGCCTGTCCGGTGCGACATTGGAAACAGTGGCCACAGGTGAGGTGCGACTCGGCGGCGACGTAATCGCCCACCTTGACGAGCGTGACATTCGAGCCGACATCCACGACTTCGCCGCACATTTCATGACCAATGATGCGCGGCGGGTGGATGCGGCTGTGTGCCCAGGGATCCCAATTGTAAATATGGGCATCCGTCCCGCAGAGAGAGGTGGCGGTGACGCGGATGATGGCATCGGTAAGACCCGGTTTCGGATCCGGCCTGTCGGTAGCGGTCAACCCTGGTTGTGCCGATGTCTTGACGAGCGCACGCATGAACTTATTGTATACCACGGACTCGATCCCGCCTACCCTTTCAGAAAAAAACGGGTTGCCCCAGGTTCGCGAGATCGGTAGGATGAGATCTATGAAAGCTCTGCACCACCGAGGTCGTATATTGTTGGCTGGGATGTGTTGTGTGGCACTCTTCTGTCCAGGCCTCATTGCACCGGCACACTCCGCATCATCGCCACAAGCGGCGTCCTCGTCCGGTCCCACGAAGCGGTGGGCGCAGTTCGAGTTGAGCCAAGCGGAGTCGATAGGGGACCCGCAAACCGGCAAGCCTGTCACCCTGACGATTTTTCTTGGAGGTGTGACAGCGGGTATGACTCCGGTGGTGGCGACGTGTGAATCAATTGCGTTTCAAGCCCAAACGGTCACGCTTGAGCCGGATGCAGAGTCGACGGCGTTGAAGGGAACGGTGACGCTCGAACCGATTCTGATGAGTCGGACATCCGTGCCACCCAGGGCGGCGCGAGTTCAGGTGACATTTGCTCGATCCCGCCAGGACACACTCGAACCGTTCATGCGTCGGGTCGTGTATGTCACCATGGATCGGTTGGAGCCGGTCAAAGAGAATAGTGAACTACCGCCCGTTCGTTCCGAGGAATCGCAGAGCGAAGATGTCATCTTGGATGAAGTGAAACTGGCTGTGGAGCCGGTCTCGACCGGCGCCGTAGCCGAGGAAGATCTGGTCCCGTTTGCCTCTCCAGGGGAGGGGAAGGCCTACTGGCAACAGGTGAGTCACCTCATCAGCCGGAGTTGGGCCCGCCAGATCCGTGGAATCAGGCGTGCGCCAAGCAGCGAAACGGTGAGGGTCCGTTTCAAGATGTTTTCCAACGGCCGCGCCCAGCTGATCGAGATTGAGAAAGGCTCCGGCGCGCGCGAGGTCGACGAAGCCGGAATTTATGCGGTAATCAATGCCCAACCGTTCCTGCCGTTTCCCAGCGAGTTGGAGGAAGATGCAGTGGACGTGCATGTCCGGATGCGGACCGGTAGTCATGGGCGGTCTCGCGAGGTGCAGGCGGTCGGGAATCAGTCACATCGCAAGCCTGATGCATCGGTCCAGCCTTCGAAGAGATAGGGTGCTACCCGTCAGGCCTCATCCGCGATACCTTTCATCCAGGAGGAATAATTCATGCTGAAGAAGAGAGGGCAGAGTTGGCTCGTGCTCTTCCTGTTCGGAGCGATGGTCTTGTTCCCGCTGGTGGTGTACGCGGAACCAGCTCGATGGAACTTGGATCCTGAACATTCGACGATCGAGTTTCGCGTCACGCACATGGTCGTGTCGAAGACCGCAGGTCGGTTCACGGACTATACCGGGTTTATCGACATGGATGCCGAAGCCGGCGCCGTGACGGCCGTTGAGGCCACGATCAAGGCCGGGTCGGTGAATACAAACCACGAAAAACGGGATACCCACGTACGGAATGCCGACTTTCTCGATGTGGAACACTATCCGACCATGACGTTCAAGATGAAGAGCTACAAGAAAACCGCAGAGAGCTTTATCATGGTAGGAGACTTCACCCTACGCGGGGTGACCAAGGAAGTCACCCTGACGGGCCATTACAACGGGGCGACGAAGGATCCCTGGGGCAATATGAGGGCCGGCTTCAGCGCCGAGGGGAAACTCAACCGGAAAGATTTCGGCATGGTCTGGAACAAGTCGTTGGATAGCGGCGGGCTCGTCGTCGGCGACGAGGTTCAGATACGGCTCGATATTGAATGTATCAAGGCGAAACCTTAGCAGGATGCTGAAAAAGCCCGCCAGCGTCGTTCTCGCATCGTTCAGACCCTCAACGGGGACCCGGCCGCCTCACCACTCGGCGGCGCGCACAAACGTGGTGCTCCTTATTCGTCGCACCGTGCGCCCCAGAGGGTACGCCTCGGGCCTTCACTCGCTGCGGCCTTGCTGGACGGCCTTTTTGAGCATCCTGCGTCGTCTTGGTCTGCTAGCGCGTTGTTGTTCGTCATCGGTCCATTCTTCTGAAAGTGATCAATGATGAAGGCGATGGTTTTGGCGCGCACGGCGGATGTGGGAACTTCGCCGCTGCAGCTTCGCGAACTTCCAATACCAGAGCCAGGTCCCGGAGAAGTCTTGGTTCGCCTCACTGTCTGCGGAATCTGCCGGACGGATCTTCACGTCATCGAAGGCGAGTTGGCCGACCCCTCGCTTCCGCTCATTCCCGGCCACCAAGCCGTCGGGATTGTGAGTCAGGTCGGCGTGGGCGTGAGTGAGCGGAAAGTCGGCGAGCGAGTCGGCATCGCCTGGCTGCAGCACACGTGCGGGATCTGCGAATTTTGTACGAGCGGACGCGAGAACTTGTGCGAGCGAGCCAGGTTTACCGGCTATCAGGTCGATGGCGGATATGCGGAGTATGCGCTCGTCCCGGCAGCATTTGCCTATCCGATCCCACCGGTCTTCAGTGATGAAGAAGCGGCCCCCCTCCTCTGTGCCGGGATCATCGGTTACCGCGCATTGCGTCTGAGTGGAATCCAGCCGGGCCAACGGCTCGGTCTCTATGGGTTTGGAGCGTCAGCGCACATTGCCATCCAGATTGCTCGTCATTGGGGCTGTCAGGTCTATGTCAGCTCGTTGAAACCGGAGCACCAGCGTCTCGCACGTGAATTGGGCGCTTCATGGGTGGGCGGGGCGACCGACCGGCCGCCGGACAAGCTTCACGGCTCGATCATCTTTGCGCCGGCTGGGGAATTGGTCCCGCCGGCCTTGCGTGCCTTGAAACGAGGCGGCACGCTCGCCCTCGCCGGTATTCACATGACGCCGATTCCCTCGCTCGACTACGATCGAGAGGTCTTTGGCGAGAGGGTCATTCGTAGTGTGACAGCCAACACGAAGCAGGACGGTCTCGATCTCCTGCGCGAGGCGGCTGCAATTCCGATCAAACCCCACACCCTGTCGTTCCCTCTCGCCGATGCCAATCGTGCGCTGCAAGAATTGAAAGCCGGGCGCTATTCGGGAGCCGGCGTGCTCGTCCTGTCGTAACCAACCAGAAGATAGTGAGCATGGCCCAATAGTAGGATTTCCCGCGATGCGTCGGACCTGTCTCGCTCTCTGGACGCGCGCAGTTGAGGGCAGACTCGCCGTACTTTTTGGGAAAGAGTTAGTGAGGGGAAAGCGACCAAGAGCCGTTTCCCTCGTTTAGAAGTAAGACTGCTTCTCCGGCAATGTTCGCGTCGAGTCTTGCGCCCCTGATCGAGTAGTGGCTGAGGGAGTGAGTGGAAGCCTCAGAGCTTCTCGCCTCTCAGGGGTTGCTCGGATTCCACTACTTGCGGGGCGCGGGAAGCCAAGCTAATACAACCCACCCTACGCTGATTGTTTGTGGTGAAGAAGGGCGTGAGCCTGCTCGCTTGTTTCTTTGACCAGGACACCCATCTTAGGGTGTGAGGGTTCGAAGTCGATGGGGAGATCGTAATGGCGGAGGCGTTCGCTGGCGGTGGGGCCGATCGAGGCGACGACCATCTTTTTGCACGCCTCTTTGAACTGTACGGTGGTGCCTTCCTGTTCGAGTAACTGCATGACATGATCGATCTGCGCGGCATTGGTGACCAAGCATCACCTGCATGTTTCCCGCGATGATCTCGCCGAGTACCTTCTTCAACGGACCTGTGTCTTCTGGGAGCGCCCAACGGTAAATGGGTACGGGAAAGACCTCTGCGCCACGTTGTCTCAGGGCCTCCAAGAGCTCCGGGTTGGACATGCCATACTCCTGCACGGCGACGCGAAGTCCCTTGACGGGACGGTACTCGTCGAGCGTGGAGACGACCTCTACCCATGTGTTCGGTTCGGGCACCGTCAGCGTTGGTTGGAGACCGAATGCCTTGAGGGCTGTGACCGGCTTGGGTCCTCGGGCAACGAGAGCCGTCTCCTTGAGCGCTGCCACAATCGAGGGCCAGGGATAGCGCGTTTTGAGGAGATCGAACAGCGCGGTTGTGCCGACACCGGTAAGAAGCACGAGAAGATCGACTCGCTCGGTTGTGAGCTTGACCCCAAACTTCAGCGCCGCGGAATTGTCATCCAGAGGAATTTCGCGAAGGGCAGGAGCGACGCGCGGGTTTCCCCCGTGGCGCTCTATGAGCCGGGCGATCTCGGCCTCCATGCGGCTTTCGAAGGCAGCGACGGTCAGACCATTGAAGCCAACGGTAACCATTATGACTTCGAAGGAAAAAGTGTCATCGGATTTGCTCGGATCAGGACACCGAACACAGTTGAAACAAGCAATGGCGAGGCAGACATCGTAGCGGACTCCTGGTTCAAGATCGGAAGCGTGAAGATCGTACCACAGCCGGGAGAGGAAGCGCAGCCGCCGGTCCGATCGAGGTGAGCCTGGCCTCAATCCACATGCTAGCAGGCTGCGGGAAAACTCTGTGGGCACGCGAGAACTTCGACGGTTGGCAAATATTGCACAACAGTAGAGGCCTCCTGCGGGATGCTCAAAATGGCCGTCCAGCAAGGCCGCAGCGAGTGAAGGCCCGAGGCGTACCCTCTGGGGCGCACGGTGCGACGAATAAGGAGCACCACGTTTGTGCGCGCCGCCGAGTGGTGAGGCGGCCGGGTCCCCGTTGAGGGTCTGAACGATGCGAGAACGCCGCTGGCGGGCATTTTCAGCATCCTGTCAGGGATTTTCAATTGACGGAGCCGAGGTGTCTCCCTACTATACGGACACGATTGAGGAAGGCTATGAGTGCTCCGCTCCATCGAGGATTACGCCATGTGGCGTTGCGCGTCACGAATCTCGCGCGCTCTCGCACATTCTATGAACAACTGCTGGGAATGAAGGTGGTATGGGAGCCGGACCCCGACAACGTGTATTTCAGCTCCGGTTCGGATAATTTCGCCTTGCACCAGATTCCGGCGTCCGATCTCGCCGCGTATCAGCCCTTAACGGGGCAAGCGTTGGATCACATCGGCGTGATCCTTGAGAGCCCTGAGGCAGTCGACCGGATGTATCGAGAGGTGGAACCGCGTCTGCCGCAGCTGGGCGGGCGGGTCGTGACACCGCCGAAGCAGCATCGCGACGGCAGCTACTCCTTTTACTTTTCAGATCCCGACGGGATTGTCATTCAAGCATTGTACGAACCTGCGATCAGTAAACTGAGGTTCAGTGCTGAGACAGTGAGTGCTGAGATATGGGAAGACGATGATGGCTGAGCACGAAGAGCGAGGTCAAAGACGGATGGGCGATCCCCTTACGCCTCACGCCTCACGCCTTACGAGCATGAAAATCTGGGACAGTCTACCGAAAAAACAGTATCTCAGCCTCGCGCCCTGGGCCTGGGTTCAACTGGAGAGCGCGGACCCTCCAGGACCTTTTCCCTTTATTGCAGGGGTGGCGCCCGAAGTTGTCGCAAGTCTCCATGAGGCCCACGGCCTCCTCTCCAGCGCGATCGATACGGCCATCAGCGATGTCTTTTCCAAGCGAGCCCCACTCGACGATCCCGATCGTCAACGGCGATTGGAGGATGCTTATGCGGAGGTGATCAGCGCCCGCCCCTATCTGCAGCAGCACATTCGTTGTGGGCGGAGGCCGGACGGTACGTTTCAATGGGAGTTTCCGACCGATTCCACCAAATCCGCCACGGTCACTAACGGCGGGCTCCGGATCTTCCATTCCGTCAAGCGGCAGGCGATTCCAATCGGGTTCGACCAGCGACAGGTGGGGCCGCTCGTGGGAAAGGTCTTGGGGTTCTTGGACGGGACGCATCAGACCGACGAAATCAAGACGGTGGTGGCGACCTCGGGGCGAGATGGAGAACGCGTGCTCACGCGACTGATCGAATCCCTCCACCAGCATGAGTGCTTGGTCAGCTCGAGTACCTCCTCCGTCAGGTCCCGTTGGTTCGAGACGCTGCAAGATCAAGACACGATCCATCTCGGCCATGCCGCGCTGCTGTATCGGCAACGGGACCACGCACTGTTGTTCGATCCCTGGCTGCTCCCCTGGTTTGCGGAATCCTCCGTCCCGTCGCTCTGGGGATCGCTGCTGCCCAAACCGGCTGCCGTCTTCTTGACCCACGATCACGACGATCATGTGGATCCTCGCACGCTCTTGCACCTGCCCAAAGACACGCCGATCATCGTGCCGAGCCGAAGGAATCGGCGTACGCTCTCCTACGATTATCTGTCGCTCTTGCGAGAACTGGGATTCGGCCTCGTGATCGAATTGGCGCATGGAGAAAGTTGGCCGTTCGAAGGAGGGGCCGTGTACTCCGTGCCGTTCTACGGCGAAGACCCCTGCGATCTGGAGATGCCGCGCAACTGCTATCTCATCGCCGATCGTGGCTACAACGTGCTCGTGCATGCGGACAGCGGGCCGACGAATAGCGGCAGGTCCGCCCTCAAGGACGGAGTGATCCAGTCACTCGTGGAGAAGCATGGGCCGATCCCGCTGGTATTTGCCTCGCAACAACAACTGCTCGAGGTCCGAGGTCATGCGGCCCACGCGCCCTTGTCTCATCCTGGGAAATGGCTCGATGTGGGAGAAAACGGCTATTTGACGAATGCGTATCTTGCCGATGTGTGTGCGGCGGCGCAGGCCAAGCTGTTCGTGTCGTATGCCACCGGCGGCGCAGAGTGGTATCCGGATCATCTCTCGTTCATGTTCAGCCAACGGAATCCCGCCCGCACAGCGCTGCTGACGTCCCACTGGGAACGTCCTGAAACGCTCAAAGAACTTCTCGTTACGCAGGGATGTGGGTATCATTACGGCCATGCGTTGGATCTGTTTCGTCGCACGACCGACGGGCTGGTGGAACCGCTGACGACCGGGGAAGCCCTGACACCTCTGTCGCTGTATCGGCTTGACCACGGCGATCCTCCGTTTATAAAAGCGATCAGCCGCACCGCGCCATCTCGATAAATCGAAAGGACCGACTATGACCGTGCGCAAGAGGCAGCAAGACCCGATTCTCGTCACCGGTGTCGCCGGATTCATCGGTTTTCATACAGCGACCAGATTGCTGGAGCGAGGTGAGCAGGTGATCGGGCTCGATAACGTCAACGACTACTACGACGTGCGACTGAAGAAGGCGAGACTGGCGAAGCTCAAGCCGTTCAAGTCGTTTTCATTCACGAAGCTCGATCTGGCCAATCGGGTCGGGATGAAGAAGCTGTTCGCGAAGCAGCCGGTCCGGCGCGTGGTCCATCTGGCGGCGCAAGCGGGTGTGCGCTATTCGCTGGTGAACCCGCATGCCTATACGGACAGTAATATCGAAGGGTTTCTGAACATTCTCGAAGGTTGCCGGCACGCGAAGGTCGAGCACCTCGTCTATGCCTCGTCGAGTTCCGTCTACGGCGGCAATACCCAGATGCCATTTTCGATTCATGACAACGTCGATCATCCGATCTCTCTCTATGCGGCCAGCAAAAAGGCGAATGAACTCATGGCCCATTGCTATGCGCATCTCTATCGGATTCCCTGCACGGGTTTGCGGTTTTTTACGGTCTATGGGCCCTGGGGAAGGCCCGATATGGCCCTCTTCATTTTCACAAAGGCGATTCTAGAGGGAAAACCGATCGAGGTTTACAACCACGGAAAGATGCGCCGGGATTTTACCTATGTCGATGACATCGTCGAAGGCGTGATCCGGACCCTCGATCATCCGGCCACGTCGAACCAAGCCTGGTCTGGTGACAAACCGGATCCCGGAACCAGCTTAGCGCCGGCCCGGATCTACAATATCGGTAATCATCAGCCAGTCGAACTGTTGCGCTTTATCGAGGTGTTGGAGAACGCGTTGGGAAAGAAAGCGGTGAAAAAATTGCTGCCGATTCAGCCGGGCGACGTGCCGGCGACGTATGCGGATGTCGAAGATCTGACGCGGGACGTCGGATTTGCCCCAGCGATGCCGATCGAAGAAGGTATTGCGCGATTTGTGCAGTGGTATCGGGAGTTTTACAAAAAATGAAGGGTGCCAAGCTCTTCAGATAGCCTGGCACCCCCGGTCATTCGCTCTGAGCAGACTGGTTACGGACAACCGATCGGCACAAATCCAGGCCCAAATATCTTCGACAGCGTGATGTATCGCGCGTTGTCGTAGAATGAATAGCTTGCACCCCGCTGATTTCTTCCAGAAAGATCTCCGCCATACGAAGGGTCTGTCCCGTAGAAGAATCCGCCACGAGTTTTCTGAACGAGGTGTAGCCATTCTCCATACATGGAGCAGACTTCAGCTTGAACGGATCCGGACGAGGCAATGCTGGCATGCCAATCTTTGGCCCAATCTGGGGCGGTTTGTCCCCCGCCGGTCATACCGGACTGACGGCGGTCGACGTACGGTGGAATATCATAGTGAGGAGCTGCAGCCACGGTGGGGCGATAGGTTGGCATATTGTCCAGCGAGGGCACGACCGACAGTTCTTTCAGTGTCATCAGCTTGCAGCCTGGCAGATCCTTGTTGGTATAGAGGGCGGTCCCATCGGCTTGGGGGCACTCCCGCATCAGAAATGGGTCGAAGGCGGTCGTGGTATCGGCAAATACCGACGTTGAGGACAAGACAAGGGCCGTTGCGACGATCATGAGCAGATGGGTGGGCTGCATAGAGCACCTCCCCTGAGAGGGTGGAGCAGACAGGGCTTGCGTCATCGTTCACCTCTTTTATTATACTCACCGATAGTATTGACAAGCTATGCCACCGGAGAGAAAGCCGTCTATTCATCTTTCGAGGGGGGTCTTGCTACTGATGGGGGACAGGCCCAGATGGCTCAGCTGGCCGATTGGCCGAGACCAACTGCTTAGTCGATTCGGCGCGCGCGCCTTCCAAATTCCGCAGAACGAGATCGGCGTCGGTTAATTGTTTGAGGCTGCATGATTAATGATCGGACCACGCTAGCCGGTGGCGACGTCGTTCTCTGAAGCAAATACTGCGAAGCTCCGCTTGATCGCTGTCCCCTGCTGCACATGGTCGGCTTGTTCCCGCCCGCCTTCCGTGACAATGCCTAAGTTAAACAAGCAGCTTTGCCTTGTTCCCTCCGCGCTGCTGGGGTATTCTCCGCCTTGAACCCGTGAAACGTGAGGCATTCGAGCCGTCTCCCTCGCCCGGACGATTTCCGTCATGACTGACTACGGCGTGCTTGCAAATCTGCTCGTGATTTTCACGGCGTCGATCGCCGTCGTCTTTATATTCCATCAGTTCAAGCTTCCCTCGATCGCCGGATTCTTGGTTGCCGGCGCACTCATCGGCCCTAACGGGTTGAACGTCATCTCGGATGTCGGCACGGTCCAAGTGTTGGCGGAGATCGGGATCGTCCTGCTCCTCTTCACCATCGGCATCGAATTTTCGTTGGTGCAATTGGCTTCCATGCGCCGTCTCATGCTCCTGGCCGCACCGCTCCAGGTCGGAGGCGTGCTGTTGATCGCATGGCTCGGGGCGATGCTCATCGGACTGTCCTGGCAACAGGGGGTGTTCTGGGGATTTCTCTTCTCCCTGAGCAGCACGGCGATCGTGTTGAAGACCTTGGCCGAACGGGGAGACAGTGACTCGATCCATGGCCGAGCCACGATCGGCATTCTCATCTTTCAGGATTTGGCCGTTGTGCCCATGATGCTGCTGACGCCGATTCTTGCCAGCCAATCAGAAGGAGGCGGGTTGGCGATCCTCCTTGCCTTGGGGAAGTCGGTTCTTGTCGTCGCGCTCGTCATTGCAGCCGCGTGGTATCTGGTCCCCATGCTGTTGGGACATATCGTCCGCAGCCGCAGCCGCGAGCTGTTCTTTCTGACGATCATCGTCTCCTGTCTCGGCATCGCGTGGCTCACTTCGCTCGGGGGTATCTCGTTGGCGTTGGGCGCGTTCATCGCCGGGTTAGTCATTTCCGAATCGGAGTATAGCCATCAGGCTGTGGCCGAAGTACTGCCGTTCCGCGACAGTTTCAACAGTCTCTTCTTCGTGTCGATCGGTATCCTCATGGACTGGCGGATATTATTCGCGCATCCATTGCCTGTGGTCGGCCTACTCGTCACGATTCTGTTGGTGAAGTTTTTAGCAGGGGCCGGAGCTGTCTTGTTGGCGCAGATTCCCCCACGTTCTGCGATTATGGTGGGCATTGCCCTGGCCCAGGTCGGAGAGTTCAGTTTTTTGCTGGCGCAGCAAGGGAAGGAGAGCGGTTTCTTGCGGGGTGATCCGTATCAGGTCTTTCTTGCGGTCTCGGTGCTCTCCATGATTGTCACGCCCTTTCTCATGCAATGGTCGCCGCACCTGGCTCGCCGTGCGGAGGCGTGGCAGCGGCTTCGTCATTGGCTGCCTAGTCGCACCACTGCCCACGTCCTGCATGCCCCAGGGAAGCAGATTCGGATGAAGGACCACGTCATTATTGTGGGGTATGGGTTGAACGGGAGGAATCTCGCCCGCGTCCTCGGCGAGACGGAGATCCCGTATCTTGCCTTGGATCTCGACGGCGATACCGTCAGCCGTGAATCGAAACACGGGATGCCCGTCTACTATGGCGATGCCACGAATCCGAATGTGCTGCGGCACATGAAGGTCGAGGACGCGAAGGTGTTAGTGGTCGCCATTTCTGATCCGTTTACCACCAGGCGGGCCGTGCAGGTTGCCAAGGGACTCAACCCCAAGCTCCATGTCGTCGTGCGGACTCGCTACCTGCGCGAATTAGAGGAGCTGCACGAACTCGGCGCCGATGATGTGGTGCCGGAGGAATTTGAAACCTCCATCGAGATATTTTCCTTAGTGCTCCGCACCTACAAACTGCCGCAGAGTTTTGTGCTGCAAAAGGTGAAACAAGTTCGCCGTGAAGGGTATGCCTTGCTTCGTCGCAGCGAATTGCCGGAACTCGCACATCATCTTCGTGACGGGACTTTGACTGATGCGGAAGTCGAAACGTGCCGCATCGATGATGATTCGCCTGCGCAGGGGAAGACGTTGGCTGATATTGCTCTCCGCTCACGCACGGGCGCTTCGGTGATCGCGTGGACACATGCTGGGCTGACGGAAGCAAATCCCTCGGACAATACTCGGTTAACGGCGGGCGATATTGTGGTGTTACTCGGTTCACGTCCCCAGATTCAGCAGGCGATGGGGCTGTTAGTGCAGATGGGTGCGAAGTGAGCCGCTAGCGTCCTGGCGTTGTCATGAGCTGATAGGCCTCCTCCAGCGTTGCCACTTCAATGACTTTGATGTTCCATTTGGTTGCCAGCTGGGAGAGATCCCAATCAGCCGTGTCCAGTTGCCCGCGAGGCACCAGTATGGTTTTAAACTGTGCACGAGCCGCCGCTTCGATTTTGACGAGCAGTGCACTGACTGATTCGATCTGACCGTCCGGCATAATTTTACCGGTCAAGGCGACGTCCGACTTGATGTGGTCTCCTCGCCAGGCTGCCACGAGGCCGACCGCGACGGCGCTGCTGGCACTCGATCCCTCGGTCAACGCATTGTATGACCGGTTCTTGATGGTGATCATCCACTCTCGCCCGTCCTCTCCCACCGCCTTCGTGGCAGCCGCGACCGCTTGCCTGACGCCTTCCTTCCAATCCTCGCTGACGAGTGAACCACCGCCGAGATTAATCTCATTGAATTGGACTGTCGGGCCCTCTCGTCGAGGGTCTTTGTCGATTTGGAGCACGATGTAGTGGATAATTCCGGTCTGCCCGCCTGCGAGCACACCCAGCGCCGGCACCGTTGCAAGACGACGGCTGTCGGCTGACCAGACCGGGAAGGCTTGCGTGCAAAGAATGATCACCGAGAGAAGGAGAACAAGGTAAGGTGTTTTCCGAGTCGCGCTTCTGTCCGCCATGGGGCTCAGAGCGCTTAACTCTTCCAACGAAGCGTGACTCGTTCCTTGAGCGGATGGTCGAGGGGCTGTCCGGTTTGCGCCGACGCAAGATGCGCGGCTTTCAACTTGTAGTACCACTTAGCCGGCATGTCCGCATCGCCGACCAGCATCAACGACGGCTTGTAACGAAAACCGATCGCTTGCCGTTCGAATGCGATCTTGTCTTGAGACAGAAACATTTTGGTGAACTGACGAAAGATGAACTTTCCAAACGGAAGCCAGGGGAAACAATTCCAGGCGGCGCAATAATCGGCGCGGCATTCCTGGTCTGTGGTCGGCGTCGCCGTGAGGCGGGTCGAGATCCACAAGGACCCGCACTGAATGAGTTCGTACCGTTGATTCGGGAGCACGAAATCGATCGTTGTGGTCAAGGGGCCTCCGTAGAACCTGGTGAGGAGCTTATAGGCCCCGCTGTTCTGCGAAGGGGCGTGCGCGACCATGCGAAAGCCGTTGGGAATGGGTTCATAGACCTTGGTCTTCTCATGCACGCTCGCCTTGCTCCGCCACCAGAAGCTTTGATGAACGAACGGGCCATGCGCTGGATCGACGAGTCCTACTACCCCTTCGTCGACGTTGCACCGGTAGGTGAGGGACAGATCAAAGAACTGATAGGGTTCTGAAAGAATAGGAAGCTTCGGCACCTCCGGCATGGTGCTCGGTGCTCCTTTTCCATCAGGAAGATAGACCCAAATATAGTGGTCTCGTTCCTCGCAAGGATAGGACGTGACACCAATTTTTTCGGCTTGGAGCGCTGTACCCTCACCCACCAATGCGGGGATATGACGGCAGCGTCCTGCCATGTCGAACTGCCATCCATGGAAGGCACATTCCACCCGTTCGCCGTCAAACCGTCCGAACGACAACGGCATGCCGCGATGTGGACAAAGATCCCGCATCGCGGCAACCTTGCCCTGTCGATCGCGACACAAGAGAATCGGCAACCCGAGCATGAGGAGCGGCTGCAATGTCCCAGGCCGCAACTTGCCGCTCGGCAGGGCCGGATACCAAAAGCCAAAGAGCGGACCACCCTTTAAGGAATTGATGTCGGTGATGGTGTCTGTGTTCATCTACGAGGATGGAAGTGCGTGAGAGGACCAGCCTGGACTGCGGAAGGAGCTTGATCGTGACTATAGCGACTAGGTCATGCAACGTCAAGCGAGTGCCTTGTCTCTTCCCGCTCCTACTATTATCATGGTGGACTGGCCTTAATTGCGCGCGTCCAACGAGCACATTTTGTGACCTTTCCTGTCATCTCCTGAGGCACTTATGCTGGTCCAACTGCGCCAATCAAATCCCATCCTCCACTCAATTTTTCGGGCCAGGTTGCTTGGGTGGTCTCAACTGCGCGCATCGAGGGAGCACCTTCTTAGCGTGCGGCCTCTGCGAGCATAGAGACCATCCAGGCAACCTGGCTCCCTCCCCTTCCTTGACAAGAAAAAGAAGCGGAGACTATAGTCAAAATTGGATTGAAATCGCCACATTCATGCGGATCTGATAGGAAAGAGGGCGTTATGACAATCGCGCAGATGGATCCCGCCGTAGCGTTGGCAGACCTGCAGGCGTCCAAGCCTGACAAGGTGACGATTGTGCTGCTGAGCGGCGACATGGACCGAGCGATGGCGGCATTCATTATTGCCACCGGGGCCGCCGCCATGGGGATGCAGGTCACCGTCTTTTTCACCTTCTGGGGCCTCAACGCCATTCGCCGGAAAGGCGCGAGCAGCTCTGCCAAGGACTGGCTTCGTCAGATGTTCGGCCTGCTGAATAAAGGTGGCGCAGACAGTCTTCCTCTCTCGCGGTTCCATTTCTGGGGGCTGGGCACGAAGATGATGCAAAAGGTCATGAAGCAAAACCGGATGCCAGGTGTGCCGGAACTCATGGAGACGGCCCTGGATCTCGGTGTGCACTTTATTGCCTGCACGACCACCATGGGGCTGATGGGGATCACCAAAGATACGCTTATCGAGGGCATCGACCAGTTCGCCGGAGTGACCACCTATCTTGCAGAAGCCAAGCAGGGCAGCGTGAATCTCTTTATCTGAAGAGCGAGACAGGCGAGACCATCAAAAACACGTCACGCAAGTCGCGCGTTTCACGCGCTTTTTTTGTGGAGTGAAGAAATGATTCAAGCCGATGTGAAGCTCGATACGCTCGGGTACTTTTGCCCGATGCCGATTATCATGACCTTGAAGAAGATCAAGGAACTCACGTTGGGCCAGGTTCTTGAAGTCGTCTCAGACGACGAAGGCATCAAGAAGGACATGCCGGCCTGGTGCGACACGACCGGCCATCTGATGGTCGGTCTCGAAGAAGAACAGACAAAGTCGGGAACGATCTATAAAGCGTTTGTAAAAAAGACGAAGTAACTGCACAGACAGTGACTCACTGGAGCGAGAAGCCGGAGGGATGATGATCAGACCTCCGGCTTCGTTGTTTCGATTCTTGATGGAGCATGGACGTGGATCGAATCGTCGAGTGCGTGCCGAATTTCAGTGAGGGGCGAAACCAGACGACGGTGCGTGCTCTGGTGAATGTCGACCTAGGGGTCACCCACTTCGACCTGGCCAACAACTACGGCCCTCCGTACGGCAGCGCGGAGATCAACTTCGGCCGGATCATGCGCGAGGACCTGCGCCCGTACCGCGACGAGCTGATCATCTCGACCAAGGCCGGGTACGACATGTGGCCGGGACCCTACGGTGACCACGGTTCGCGCAAGTACCTGCTGGCCAGCCTGGACCAGTCGCTGCGCCGGATGGGCCTGGAGTACGTCGACATCTTCTACTCCCACCGGTTCGACCCGGACACGCCCCTCGAGGAGACGATGGGCGCGCTGGACACCGCGGTCCGCTCCGGCAAGGCCCTGTACGCGGGCATCTCCTCCTATTCCGCCGAACGGACCCTGGACGCGATATCCCTGCTCCGGCGGATGGGCACGCCACTGCTCATCCACCAGCCGTCCTACTCGATGCTGAACCGGTGGATCGAGGGCGGGCTGCTCGACGTGCTCGGCCGTGAGGGCGTGGGCTGCATCGCCTTCTCGCCGCTGGCCCAGGGCGTGCTGACCGGCAAGTACCTCGACGGGGTGCCGACCGGGTCGCGGGCCGCGCAGAACGACTCGCTATCGTCCGACCAGATTTCCGAACGGACCTTGGTACACGTCCGCGCGCTGGCCGAGATCGCCGCTGCCCGGGGCCAGTCCCTGGCCCAGCTCGCGCTGGCCTGGGCGCTGCGGGATCAGCGGGTGACCTCGGTGCTGATCGGCGCCAGCAGCGTCGCCCAGTTGGAAGAGAACCTCGCGGCGGTCGGCAATACCAGCTTCACCGACGACGAACTGGCCGCGATCGACCGCGACGCCGTCGACGCCGGCATCAACATCTGGGCCTCCTCCAGCGCCCGCTGAGCCCGCCTGCCCGGGGGCTTCAGCGGTTCAGGAGGCTAGGTAGCGGCCGAACCAGGTGAAGATCTTCTCCCAGCCGTCGACGGCGGCCTCGGGGCGGTATGCGGTCCGGTTCACCGAGAAGAACGCGTGGCCGGCGCCCTCGTAGGAGTGGAACTCGTAGGTCTTGCCCCGCACCTTGCTCCCTCTTCGAGCTCGTTGACCTGGTTCGGGCGAGGGGTACTGGTCGTCCGCGCCGAACAGGCCGAGCAGCGGGCAGGACAGGTCCTTGGTCAGGTGCTTGATGGGCCCGACCTTCAGCGGCATGCCCTCCGGCGGGGCGCCGGTGACGAACGCGCCGTAGCAGTCCACGGCGGCGTCGAGCGGCAGGCTGCAGGCGGCCAGGAACGACTGCCGGCCGCCGGAGCAGTACCCGATGACGCCGATCTTGCCGTTGGAATGCGGTCAGGGCGCGCAGGTGTGCCGCCGCGCCGGCCACGTCACCGACCAGCCGCGCGTCGGGCACGCCACCCTTGGCGCGGGCCGCCGCGGCGGCGTCGTCCGGGCTGGCGCCGGGGGCGTCGCGGTGATACAGGTTCGGCATGAGCGCGTTGTAGCCCTCCGCCGCGAACCGGCGAGCTATCTCCTTGGTCGGCGCGTCGTAGCCCGGCATGTGGTGAATCACCACCACGCCGCCCAACGGGCCCTGGCTGATCGGCCTGGCCAGGTAGGCCTCGATCTCGTCCCCGCCGTCACCGCGGATGGTGACGGTCTCGGCGAGCGTCGCGTCGTACATAGGAGTCCCTTCGTATATGGCAACTAACGGCGCTCAGATCCACAGCCGGGCTCATCCGGGCTTGCGGGCGCAGACGCGCTCGACGACGCCGAAGCGCGTGAGAACCGCTCGGATTCCTCGATCAGGAATCCGAGTTCCCGCAGGTAGACGAGGGGCCGACGACGGAAATGCTCGCCAGCCAGCGGGATGGTGATCCGCTCGTACAGCCACTGCACGGCCCGCAGCGCCGCGGCCGAGGCGGCCACGTGATCGACCAGCAGCAGGCGACCGCCGGGACGCAGGACCCGCGCCATCTCGGTGACCGCGCGGTGGTCATCGGGGATGGCGCACAGGCCGAGCGCGCACAGCACGGTGTCGAATGACTCGTCCGGGAAGTCCAGCGCCTGGGCGTCGCCCTGGCGCAGGTCGGCGCGGCGGTCGAGGGCGGCCGCGCGCTCGCGCGCGAGGCCGAGCATGGCCGGCGACCAGTCCACGCCGGTGAGCCTGACGCTATCCGGATAGAAGGACAGGTTACGGCCGGTACCGACGGCGACCTCGAGCACGTCGCCGGCGGCCCGGCCGCACGCCCACGGCCTACTGTCCCCGAACAGGTGCCGGTCCCAGAAGTTCATCTCGCGGTCATACCGGCCGGCCTGCTTGTCCCAGTACGCGGCGCGGCGCCGGTTCAGGTCGTGGCTCACGACCACACCCTGGCACAGCGGAGGCCGGTCCCGCCCCCACGGCGGGACCGGCCTGCGGTCTGGTCAGCGGTGCAAGTGCGACAGCGGGCCCGCGGTGTCCGGGAACTCGGAGGTGTTGAGCGCCTGGATACCGGCGTTCTGCTCGCCGTTGAACGGCGTCATGATCGGCTTGTCACCCGGCTTGTTGGGCTCGCAGCCCAGGTTGAACGGGACGTTGGGGTCGTTGAACAGCAGGCCCAGGTGGTACTGGTGGGTCGCCCCGAACGTGGTGCGCCCGGCGACACCGAGAACGTCTCCACGTCGAAGACGCCGCGCACGGTGGCGTGGCCGGAGCCGTGCCGGTCGGCGTTGATGTCGGTCTCGTACCAGGACACGCCGAACGGCTTGTTCGGCTGCTGGATCACGAACAGGTCGAAGTCGGCGTTGCGCGGCATGCCGAAGACCGACACCTCCATGGTGTCGTTCTGCGACCCGGGGATGATGGTGACCAGGCCGCCCGCGTGGGGCAGGCAGGACTTGATGCCGGGCGACGGCACGAGGCGGAAGGTGAACGCGCCGCTGTGGCGCGCGCTGGTCACCGGGGCCGCGGACGCCGCGGTCAGGCTCAGGGCGCCGGCCACGGCGGTGACGGCCACCCCCGCGGTGGCCCAGGTCACGGCGCGTCGGCGCAGGTCTTGGTGAAACGCATGAACGCCCCCCGTATTCCGCTGGCCGCGCCCCGCGGCGCGGCCGGTGTCGGGCAGGGGTACGCAGCACGGAGCGGGAAGGGTTCAATGTGGATTCGATTGAACCCTCGGGCGGTGCCTGTGTGTATCTCCTAGGAATGGGTGGCGGGCCGGACGGGGCGACGATGTGGGCAGCGGTGCGGACTCCCGCACAGCCGACGACGACGCGCTCGTGACCGAGCTCTACCGCCAGTACCGGGTGCCGCTGATGTCCTACGTGCTGCGGCTGACCGCCGGTATGCAGCTGGCCGAGGATGTCGTGCAGGAGACGATCGGCCTGGCGTCAGGCGGGCAAGCTCGACCTGACCGAACCGTCACTGATGCCCTGGCTGGCCACTGTGGCCCGGCGTATCGTCATTGACGACAAGCGCCGGAAGAGCGCGCGGCCAGCCGAGACGGGTATGGGCACGCTCGAGAACGCCCCCGCCGCCGACACTACGGAGGAGCTTCTCCGCAAGGTGCTCGTGGCCAGGCGCTGCAATCCCTCACGCCGGCTGATCGCGAGGTGCTGAACGAGACGATCCTGCGCGACCGCACCGTCAACGAGGCGGCCGTGGCTCTCGGGATCCCGGTCGGCACGGTCAAGTCGCGCGTGTACTACGCGCTCAAGGCACTTCGTGTGGTCCTGGCCGAGCGGGGGGTGGCGGCATGACCACGCACACCGACGTCGGCGCCTACTCCATGGGCCTGCTCGAGGAGCAGGACAAGCGGGCCTTCGAGGACCACCTGGCCGAATGCCCGGCCTGCGCCGCCGAGCTGGCCGAGCTGTCACCGATGGCGGCCCTCCGGGGCGTAGAAGCTCCAGAGCGCCGAGCCGCCGGTGCCGCGGGCGGCGAGCCGGGGCGGGGAGGTCGCCGAACTGCTCCACCGCCGGGCCAGGCAGCAGCGGCACCGCAGGCGCTGGCAGGTCGCGCTGGGAGCGGCGGCCGGCATCGTGCTGATCGGCGGGGGCATCGGCGTGGGGATCGCGGCGGCGCCGCAGCACGGCAGTCCCCCGGCGCCGGGGGTGGCGCTGACCGGCCAGTCCGCCACCGATCCCGGCACGGGAGTGGCCGGACCGTCGGCCTGGTGTCCAAGGCCTGGGGGCACCCAGGTCACCCTGGACCTGTCGAAGGTGCGCGGGCCTGGCCGAATGCGAGCTGATCGCGGTGTCCAGGACCGGGGAACGGCGGGTGGTCATGGGCTGGCTGGTGGCCGCGCCGGGCGACGGGGTACCAGGCCATCCGGCTCACCTGGTGCTCAGGGGCGGCGATCCCAAGGAGCGATCTGGCCCGCGTAGACGTCGACGTGGTGAGCGGCCGGACCCTGGTGAGTATCCCGGTGTGAGCCTCAGGCGGGCAGTTTGACGAGGGTTAGGAAAAAGTTATCGATCTGCCGGATGGCTTCGATGAAGTGCTCGAAGTCGACGGGCTTGCTGATGAACGCGTTGGCGTGCAGCGAGTAGCTGCGCACGATGTCCTCTTCGGCCTGCGAGGTGGTCAGCATGACCACCGGGATCATCAGCAGCTCGTCGTCCTGCTTCAGCTCCGCAAGGACCTCCATGCCGCTGCGCCGGGGCAGGTTGACGTCGAGCAGGATGAGCCCCGGGTGCGGCGCGGCGCAGGCCCGCCCGGTGCAGGAACTGCAGGGCCTGCTCGCCGTCGCCCACCACGTGCAGCCGGTTCTGGATCTTGTAATACTCGACGGTCATGAGGACGTCGCCTTCATCGTCCTCCACCAGCAGCACGTCGATTACTCTCGGGTCTTCGACCTCAGTCATCGGCTTCCTCGTCTTCGCGCAGCAGAGCGTCGGCTGCTTCCTGGGTAAGTGTTCCCGATGCCTCGAGGTTCTCGTCCTCGGGGGGCTGATCCAGCGTCTGGCCTGCATCGGCAGCGTGAACAGGAACCGCGAGCCTTCGGTGTAGCTCGTGTCCAGCCAGATCCGCCCGCCAAAGTACTCGATGATCTTCCTGCTCATGGCCAGGCCGATGCCGGTACCCGGGTAAGCGCTCCGCTCGTGCAGGCGCTGGAAGATCACGAAGATCCGTTCGGCGTACTCGGGCTCGATCCCCATGCCGTTGTCGCCGAACGAGAACAACCAGAACGGCTCGTCCCTGGTACAGGTGATCACGATCCGCGGCGGCTTGCCGCCGCTGAACTTCAGCGCGTTGCTGAGCAGGTTCTGGAACACCGCGGTGAGCAGCGTCAGCTCGGCCAGCACCAGCGGCAGGTGCCCGAGTCTCTACCGTGGCGCCGGTCTCCTCCATCGCCGTGGCCAGGTTGTTCCTGGCCTGGGCCAGCGCGGCGTCGCTGGAGACCAGAGCGGGCTCGCGCGCGGACCGGCCCACCCGGCTGTACTGGAGCAGGTCGTTGATCAGCGCCTGCATCCGCTTGGCCCCGTCGACGGCGAACTCGATGTACTGGTCGGCCCGGGCGTCCAGCTGGCCTGCATAGCGGCGCTGCAGCAGCTGGGTGAAGCCTTCCGCCACCTTCCGCAGCGGCTGGAGGTCGCGGCCAGGCGATGTAGGCGAACTGCTCGAGCTCGGAGTTCGAGCGTTCCAGTTCCACGGTGTGCGCCTGGCAGGACGGCGTTCGCGTCCCGCGTCGCGCCGAGCTCCTGCAAGATGCGCTCGCGCATGCTGTTCACGTCCGCGGCCAGGTTGCTGACTTCCCGCGGGCCGGTCAGCGTGACCTCGTGCCCGAAGTCGCCGTCGGCCACCTGGCGGGCCTCGGCGGCGAGCCGGTGCAGCGGCCTGATCGCCGCCGCCCGCAGCCCGAGCGCCAGGACCACCACGATGATCGCGAGGCCGACGGCGATGGCGACGAACACGCCGTCCAGCACAGCGGAAGAGTCGTTCAGGGCCGCCACGGCCCGGATCGGGCGGCCGAAGATGTCGCCCTGCATCACGCCTATCCTGGCCCGCAGCGCGTCGAAATCCGCCTTGCCGTTCAGGATATCCGGGCTGTTGACCACGGGCTTTCCAGCCTGGCTGACCTGGCTGATGGTCGGCTCGGCGTAGTGGGTGCGCCAGAAACGGGCCTGCGCGGTCACGCTTTTCAGGTCGGCCGCGGCGGACTCGGGGGCAGCTGCCCGATAACGGCCTGCAGGGCCCTGATCGCATTCCTCTCCTCGGTCATGCCCTCGTCGTACGGGGCCAGGAAGTCCTTCTGGCCGCTCAGCGCGTAGCCCCGCACGCCGGTCTCCTGGTCGACCAGCGCGGTATCGAGGGCGTCGGACCTGAGCCGGGCCGGGTCGATCGTGCCGACTACCCGCTCGCGATTGTCGTGCAGGCTGAGCAGCGCGATACCGCCCGCCACCATGGCGGCCAGCGAGAAGAACAGCAGGGCGAGGAGGGCGACGCCGACGATCCGGCTGAGCGGCCAGCGCTTCGCCGCCGCGGCCGTGGCCGCCGCCCGGTCAGCCCGGGCCTGCCGGGTACCGCGAGGGCCTGGTGGGTGGCGAGTTCGCCGGGGGCTGGTTCGCCGCGGGCTGACGGATGTCGGCGTTCAGGTCGTCATGGTCCGGCGGGGGACGAGAAACCGAGGGCCAGGACGGCCAGGTCGTCGTCCAAGTCACCTCCGTTGAGCTCGCGGACACGATCGATCACCCGGTCCAGGAGCTCCTCTCCGGGCTGATCCGGCCCGTGCAGGGCGTCCCTGATCAGGTCCATCAGGCCTTCACTGCCGAGCCGCTCTGACCCCTTCCCTATCCGGCCCTCGATAAGCCCGTCGGTGTAGAGCAGAATCGACCAGCTGCCGTCGAGCCGGATCGGGATGCCCGGCCACAGTCGCGCACCTCGGACAGGCCGAGCGGCGCGGCGGGACGGGTCGGAAACTCGGCGACGCCGTAACGGCTGACCAGCAGCGGCGGCAGGTGCCCGGCCATCCGTATCCAGCCGGTGGTCCGGTCCGGGTGCACCGAAGTCATGCACAGCGTGGCGAACATGGTGTCGTCCTGCCGCTCGTGCTCGAGCAACACACTGAGCGTGGACAAGATCTCCTCGGCGGGCCTGCTCGGCCAGCACCATGGTGCGCCACGCCACCCGCAGGGACGCCGAGTGCGGCTCGGCGGGGCCGCGGCCGGCAATCCCCGATGAGGGCGTGCACCCAGCCGTCCGAGGTCTCGACCACGTTGCAGAAGTCCCCGCCGAGCAGGTGGTGCTGCCGCCGGGCAGGCAGCGCGCCGACACGCTCAGCCGGGTATCGGCCAGCAGCGGCGACGGCAGCAGGCCCCGCTCCAGCCGGGCGTTCTCCTGGGCCAGGATCTGCGCCACGTGCAGCGCCCGCTTCCTCCGCGCGCCGCCGCTCGACCGCGTACCGGATGACCCGGTTCAGCATGTGCCCGGCGACCTCACCCTTGACCAGGTAATCCTGGGCGCCGGCCCGGACCCGCTCTCCCAGGTGCTCGCTCGCCTCGCCGGTCAGCACGACGATGGCCGCCTCCGGTTCGAGCTGCAGCAACTGCCTCAGCCCGTTCAGTCCCTGCGAGTCCGGCAGGCCGAGGTCGAGCAGCACGCAAGCCGCGCCGGATACCAGTTCCTTGGCCTGGACCAGGGACCTCGCACGCTGCACGACGACCGCGGCTCCGACCTCGCGGAGCAGCTCGCCGACGAGCAGGGCGTCGCCGTCGTCGTCCTCGACGAGCAGGACATGGACCTGATCGTCGCGGGCGGAGTAGGCCACGGTCTCGAGTTCAGCGTTACTTGTCATCGGAACCTTCGGTGGGGGCCCAAGGACGCGCTTGCGTCAGTGGTGGGCTAGCTAGCGTACGGGAACAGGTATCAGCAGTTACGGGGATACCATCATGCCTGCCCCGGCGCACCGCGCAGGACCGCCCTAGATCGCCTGCGGGAACCGAACACGCGATTCGGGTCGTACTTGGCCTTGACCTGGGTGAGCCGGGCCAGGTTGGCACCGTAGTAGGCCTGCCGCCAGTTGCTCAGCGCGGGGTCGACGTAGTTCTGGTAGGCCTGGCCGCTGGCGAAGGAGCGCATCGACTGCCAGAAGGACTGCTGCCAGGCGTGCTGGCGGGCCACCGCCGCGGCCGCCGAGCCCACCGGCCAGGTGGTGGTGTACTGGGCCTGGAACAGCGCGTTGCGGTGCACGAACGCGGTGGCGCCCGGGGCGACCCGGTTGACCGCGCCGCCGATCAGGTCGAACGCGATGCCGCCGGACGAGCCGGACGCGCCGCCCGCCCGCTGGAAGCTCTCCACGCCTGCCAGCAGGGTGCCGATTCCGTGGCTGCTCAGCGGCTTGGTGAAGAAGTCGGACTTGGCGTACTCCGAGGCCCTGGCCAGCTTGCCGGCCGGGTTCTGGGTGGGCAGGTGGCACTGGTTCACGGTCAGGCTGGCGCAGCCGGCCTCGACCAGCATCGCGTGCAGCCAGGATCGATGAACGGCGAGGAGGGATGCGAGCCCGCCGCGGCGTACAGCTTCTCCAGTTGGGCGGCGGCGGCGCCGAGGCTGCCCAGGTAGGTGCCGCCCACCTGGATCGAGGGGACGGAGCCGCCCGGCGCCGCGGCCAGGTGCAGGTTGGACCAGAGCGCGTCCGGGGCGTGCGGCGCCCAGGACTGCCAGGCGGATATCACCCGGGCCGCCTGCGACCACGGCCAGGACAGGAAGAACAGGACGATCTGCCCGACCGGATGGGTGCGATAAGTAAAGGAGGTGACCACGCCGAAGTTGCCGCCGCCGCCGCCGCGGCAGGCCCAGAACAGGTCGGGAGTTCTGGCTCGGAGCTGCACGTCCTGACCTGGCCGTCGGCCGTGACGATCTGCAGCGACTTCACGTTGTCACTGGTCAGCCCGTAGGCGCGGGACACCACCCCGACGCCGCCGCCCAGGGTGAGGCCGGCGATGCCGACCGTCGCGCAGGATCCGCCGGGCACCCCCCGGCCGTGCGCGGCCAGCTCGTTGTAGAAGTCGATCAGCCTGGTCCCCGCGCCGACGGTGGCGGTGCTCCCGTTGACGTTCACGCCGGACATCCGGGTCACGTCGATGATCAGGCCACTGCTCGAGGACCAGCCCGCGTAGCTGTGCCCGCCACACCGGGCGGCGACCGGGACGCCGAACTTGCGGACGAAGGCGAGGCAGGTCGCCACGTCGTACGGGTTGCGGCAGTAGGCGATGCCGGCCTGGACCACGTCGAACGGCGGGTCGAACAGTCGCTTGGACACGGTGTAGGCGGCCTCGCCCGGGCGGACCAGCGGCCCGGACAGGTCGTGGCCGAGGGCCGTCCAGTCGGCTGGTGACGGTGATCGCGTAGCGGCCGGGACCGCGGCCCTGGCCGCACCGTCCGCCGTCGCCGTGGAAGAGCCGGGAGTACCCGCTGCTCCCGCTGGCCGCGGTGCTCGTCCCGCCGTCCCGGCTGCACGCCGAGAGCAGCCCGACTCCGCCCGCTGCCGCCGCCAGCAGGAACGCGCGCCGCCCCTGGTCTTCCGCCATCGCGAGCCTTCCCTTCGACGTGCGCCTCGATGTGAGCGCCCGGGAATAAAGACGCCACGGGGCCGCTAACAGTTGTGTGCGGTGAGCCCAGCGGTGAGCCCATGGGAAGTCTGCCCGTTATTCACTTGCTCGCACCAGCAAGCGGGCATATAGTTGAGTTACTCAATGATTGAGGTACTCAGGTAACTGTCTAGCAGATTCGGCGGAGGTGAGCGCAATGGACGAGCATCCTGGGGTGGTGCCAGCGGCGGTACGAGACGCCGAACCGGTCGCGCACGCCGAACCGCTCACCGACGAACAGCTCAACCAGCAGATCAGCGATACGTTTCCCGAGCCTTCAAGCTCTTCCATGACCTTGGCCAGCGCATCGCGATCGAGTTCGGCTTCAACGGCAGCGACGCCATCGCACTGATGGAAGCTCGACGCTCCGCTGACGATGAAGGAACTCGGCCAGCGGATGGGCTGCGATCCTTCCTTCATCACCACGATCGCGGACTCCCTGGAGAAGCACGGGCTGGCCCGGCGGAACCCTCGCTGCGGGACCGGCGGAGCAAGAACATCGTGCTCACTCAGGAGGGCGAGGCGGTCAGGGAACGGCTGTTCCGCGAACTCATGACCCGGGCACCGTGGTGTACCGCCCTGGATACCGGCGAGCGCCGGTGCCTGCTCGGGCTGATGAGGAAGATGGTCCGATCGCGTGGCAGGAGGTGATGTTGTCACAACCGCGGCTTCTGTCTCGTCATGTGCGATGAGACGAAGACCGCAGGGTCGTCACACCCGAGGACGACGACCCCACCGGGAATAGACTGCAACGGGGAACGGGAGCCTCGGTCCGTTCGGACCAAAAGCTTTAGCGGCGAAGTACAGCGCATGACCACCGGCGCCTGCCTGGTCACGGCGTTAGTTCACTACGCCCTCAATCTAGGGAGATTTGTCTCTCGTCCGCCACATCACCAGACACCGGGCAGCCGACCCGGGGTGCCAGTAGCGCGGCGGCGTCCAGCGCCACCGCGTCAGCTGGCTCCCCGCCGCGCCGCCTGGGGCTCGCCCTCGCCGTGATCTGCGTCGCGCAGCTCATGGTCGTGCTCGACGCCACCGTGGTGAACGTCGCGCTGCCGAACATCCGCGACGACCTCGGCTTCTCCGCCGACAACCTACCTGGGTCGTCACCGCCTACTCGCTCGCCTTCGGCGGGCTCCTGCTCTTCGGCGGACGTACCGGCGACCTCTTCGGTCGCCGTCGCATGTTCATGATCGGCATCGCGCTCTTCGCGGGAGCATCGCTCGTCGGCGGGCTCGCCAACAGCGAGGTGATGCTGATCGGCGCCCGCGCCGCACAGGGCGCCGGTGGCGCCATCGCCGCACCCACTGCGCTCGCCCTGCTGGCCACGACGTTCACCGAGCCGGCGGCACGTGCTCGCGCCTTCGGCGTGTTCGCGGCCATGGCCGCGTCGGGTGGCGCGCTCGGACTGCTGCTCGGCGGCGTGCTGACCGACTTCGCCAGCTGGCGCTGGGCGCTGTTCATCAACGTCCCGATCGGCGCGATCGTGCTCTTCCTGGCGCCACGCGTGCTCAACGAGTCGCAGGGCGGCACGGCGCCTCGACCTGCCGGGCGCGATCTCCGTCACCCGGGCTCGCCATCCTGGTCTACGGGCTGACCCAGGCGGCGACCAGCCCGAACGGCGTGTCGCACTGGGGTGACACCAAGGTGATCGGGTCGCTGGTGGCCGCGGTCGTGCTGCTGGTCGCGTTCGGCTTCATCGAGGTCCGCAGCAGGCACG
>CAWGSC010000003.1:0-228897 GCA_963825145.1 uncultured Nitrospiraceae bacterium | reverse complement strand
CATGACGTTGACTGAGCCGTCGCCGTCGATGGCGGTGCGGTAACGGAGCATATCCGGCAGCTCACGGGCGGTAAGCCAGGGAAAATCGCTGCGCGATTCGGACTGGACGAAGGCGTAACGGCGGTCGTGTGCAAGGCCTTGCAAGGTCAGGTCCGCCGACGGTAGAGGTTCGCCGGCCATGGACTTGACGGGGTAGCGGGCCAGGCGGCGAACCGTGCCAGCCGTTTGCACTCCGGACATATCGGTGATTGTGCCACATCCGCAAGTAGAGCCAAAGCAAAGCGTTTACCGTAAAGAAGTGCAAGGAGTTGCTATCCTGAATAGAATAGCCGGGGGAAACTTTTTGCCGATGACAGCCGTAGGAAGTAATAAGCCATGAAAAAGCTGATTGTCTGTAGTCTGCTCCTTGCCGGAGCATTCCTGGCGCGGAGCGCCGAAGTCACCATTCCGATCGAAAAATACAGCTTGAAGAACGGCCTGCGCGTGATCCTCTCGCAAGGACAATGCGGTGCCGGTGGTCTCCGTCTACATGATTTACGACGTCGGCGCGCGCTCGGAAGAGAAGGGCCGCACCGGTTTCGCGCACCTGTTCGAGCACATGATGTTCGAAGGCTCGGCGAACGCCCCCAAGGGCATGCACTTCGCCACCGTCGAAGTCGAACGGCGGCACCTTGAACGGCTCGACCCATCCGGACTTCACCGACTACTACGAGGTGCTGCCCTCCAACAAGCTGGCCACCGCGCTCTGGCTGGAATCCGACCGCATGCGCAGCCTCGCCATCACCGACGAAAACCTCAAGAACCAGAAAGAGGCGGTGAAGCAGGAGCGCCGCCTGAGCTTCGACAACCAGCCGTACGCCACCGCCATCGTGGACGTCTGGCCCACCCTGATGTTCAAGAACTGGCAGAGCTCGCACTCGCTGATCGGCTCCTTCGAGGACCTGAACGCCGCGAGCGTCGACGATGTCTCCAAGTTCTTCAAGACCTACTACGCGCCGAACAACGCCGCGCTGGTGATTGTCGGCGACATCCAGATTGCCGAAGCGAAGAAGCTGATCGAGACCTACTTCGGCGACATCCCCTCGCAGCCGCAGCCGAAGCATCCCGACATGGCCGAGCCGGCCGGATTTCAAGGGCGCAACGCAGGTCTACAAGGATCCGCTGGCGCAGGTGCCCGGCGTCGTCATCGGCTATCCCGGGCCCGAAGCGCCGCTCGCCGGATTACTACGCGCTCAACATGATCGACGCCATCCTGACCGCTCGGCGACAGCTCGCGGCTTCGGCAGGACCTGGTGAAGGGCAAGCAGTCCGTGATCCAGTACGAGGCGAATCTGGGCTGGCCGTTCGCCAGCGCTCTGGACTTCCGCGATCCCGGAGCCGTACGCCATGTTCATGCTGCACAATCCCGAACTTCACCGGCAAACAGATTGTGGACCAGGTGCAGGAAGAAATCGCCAAACTGCAGAACGAGCCGGTCGACGCGAAGGAACTGGAGCGCGTCAAGACGCAGCTTCGCGCCAACCGCATTCAGGGACTGCAGAGTTCGCTGAGCCGCGCGCGAGCGCTGGCGCAGTACGAGATCGCGGACGGCAATCCGGAGCTGATCAACACCGAACTGGACGCGATGCTGGCCGTGACGCCGGCACAGATTCAGGCGGCGGCGAAGAAGTACTTCACGCCGGACAAGCGCGCGGTTCTGGAAATCCAGCCGGCGCCGCAGGGCGGCCCGGCAGCGCGCCGAAGGAGGGACAAGTAAGATGTGGATGCGATCGATTGCCGTTATTGACCCTGGGCGCGCTCGCGTCTATCGGCGCAGACCATGGACCGCACCAAGCCGCCGCAGACACCCGCCGATTCCCGGGTTACAAGCTGCCGCCGGTGTTCGAGACCAAGCTGCCGAACGGCCTGGGCGTGGTGCTGGTGGAAGACGCGCGCTTTCCCGCTGGTGACGGCGCGCCTGACGTTTCAGGCCGGATCGAAGTTCGACCCCAAGGACATGCCCGGCCTGGCCGAGGCCGTGGCCTCGCTGCTGACCGAAGGCACCAAGACGCGGACGTCGCGAGCAGATCTCCGAAGAGACCGATGCGCTCGGCGGCTCGCTCGAGCGCGGCCGCCGGAGCCGATTCGCTCGGCGATCTCCGGCAACGCGCTCTCCGAGAACCTGCCGAAGCTGCTCGACGCTGATGGCGGACGTCGCCATGCAACTCCAACTTTCCCGCAGGACGAAGTCGAGCCTCTACAAGCAGAATCGCATCCAGAGCCTGCTGCAGCAGCGCTCGCGAGCCCGGCTTCCTGGCGGAGGAGAAGATGGCGGAAGTGGTCTACGGATCGTCGCCCTACGCGCACATCGCGCCGACCCCGGCTCGCATCAAGAAGCTCGATGCCAAGACGCTGGCGGACTATCGCGACACCTACCTGGTGCCGAACAACGCCTGCGCTGCTGATGATCGGCAAGCTGCCGGCGCGCGAGCCGCTGATGAAGATGATCGACGGAGCAGTTCGGCTCCTGGAAGCAGAAGCCGCTGCCCGCGGCGCCGAAGATGGACACGCCCGCGCCCAAGCGGCAGATCGTGCTGGTGGACCGTCCCGGCTCGGTGCAGGCCGATATTCACGTCGGACGGCTGGCGCCTACCCGGCTCGACGCCGGACTTCTTCCCGCTGATGGTCGGCAACAGCGATTCTGGGCGGCGGCACCAATTCGCGCATGTTCCGGAATATTCGCGAGAAGGAAGGCTTCGCCTACGATGCGCACAGCCAGTACGACTACGCATCGCGACGCCGGCGATTTCCAGGCGGTGACCCAGGTGCGCAACGACGTGCTCGAGCCGGCGCTGAAGGCGGTCCTCTCCGAACTGGAGCAGATGGCCGCCAAGCCGGTGCCCGGCCGACGAGCTGACCAACGTCAAGAACTTCATGGCCGGGCATGTACCTGCTGCGGCCTGGAGACGCAGGACGGCGTGATCGGCCAGTTGACCAACATGAAGGCGCTGGGTCTGCCGAACGACTACCTGGAGACCTACGTGACCCGCGTCCGCTCGGTGGAGCCGGACCAGATTCTGGCCGCCGCGAAGAAGTACGTCGCGCCCGACCAGGCCGCGATCGTGGTGGTCGGCGACGCCTCGAAGATCGGCGACGTGCTGAAGAAGTTCGGCGCGGTCACGGTGACGAAGGCGCAGTAGATTCAGCTCTTTCGCCAAACACCCGTCTCGAAGATCTTGTCCACATTGCGTGAGCTGGCGGTCGAGCGAGAAGGCTTCGGCGATCTGCTCGGGCGAGAGGTAGCCGCCGGATTTCCGGGTCGGCTTCGATCGCGGCGCGGAAGTCGCCTTCCTCTTCCCATGCCTTCATGGCGTGTGCCTGCACCACGCGGTAGGCATGCTCGCGCAGCATGCCGGCGGCGGCCAGATCGAGCAGCAACTGGCCCGAGAAGACCAGGCCGCGCGTGAGATCCAGGTTGCGCCGCATGCGCTCGGGATAGACGAACATCTTGTCCACCAGCTGTGTGGTCTTATCGAGCAGATAATCGGTCAGGATCGTGGAATCGGGCAGAATCACGCGCTCCACCGACGAGTGGCTGATGTCGCGCTCGTGCCAGAGGGCGATATCCTCGAAGGCCGCCTGCGCATTGGCGCGGACCACTCGCGCCAGCCCGCAGATCTGCTCGCTGGTCACCGGGTTCTTCTTGTGGGGCATCGCGGAGCTGCCCTTCTGGCCCTTCGCGAAATACTCGGAGGCTTCGCGGACCTCGGTCCTTTGCAGGTGCCGCACTTCCAGCGCGATCTTCTCGCAGAGCGCCGTGGTCAGCGCCATCGCGCAGACGTAGGCAGCATGACGGTCGCGCTGGATGACCTGCGACGCCACCTTGGCGGGCTTCAGATTCAGCCGCGCCAGGATCAGCTCTTCCGCCTCCGGGCCGATGTGCCCGAAGGTTCCGACCGCCCCGGAAATCTTGCCCACGCGAAGATCTTCGGCGGCCGCTCCGCAGACGGGCGAGATTGCGTCCGGCCTCTTCGTACCAGATCGCGAGCTTCAGGCCGAACGTGATCGGTTCCGCATGGACGCCGTGGGTCCGCCCGATCTGCACGGTGTGCTGAAACTCTTTGGCGCGGCGGGCCAGCACGGCGCGCAGCTGCTCCAGATCGTCGAGCAGAATCGGCAGCCGTCTGACTGCAGCAGCAGCGCCTGCGCGGTATCCACCACGTCGTTGGACGTCAGTCCGTAGTGCAGCCAGCGCGATGCTTCGGCATGGCCGGCCTTCGCCATCGTCTCCGCCACCGCGGTCGTGAAGGCGATGACGTCGTGCTTGACCTCTTTTTCGATATCGAGGATGCGGTCCACGTCGAAACCGGAGTGCTCGCGCAGCAGCCGGGCGGCACTCGGCCGGCACGGTGCCCAGCTCGGCCAGCGCCTCGGAGGCTGCCAGCTCGACTTCGAGCCATTGTTGAAAGCGGTTCTGGTCGCTCCAGATTCGCCCCATTTCGGGGCGCGTGTATCGGGGAATCATGGTTTCAGAATTGAAAAACTTCCGAGGGCCGGCGCTGTTCGGCAATCGACAGGCGCGTCTCGAAGCCCCGCTGCTCGAGCGCCTGGCTGGCCACCAGCCGCACGATTTCCGGATGGTTGTTGTGCTCGCTGAGATGGCCCAGGATCAGATGCGCTGTCGTCGAGTGCAGATCCTGCATCAGGTAATCCGACATATGCATGTTCGAAAGATGCCCCACCCGGCTCATCACCCGCTGCTTCACCGACCAGGGATACGGGCCCACCTTCAGCATATCGAGATCGTGATTGGCTTCGAGCAGCAGGACGTCCGTGCGCCGCAAGTGGTACTTGACGGATTCGGGGACGTATCCCAGATCGGTGGCAATCCCGATGCGCACGCCCTGGGCCTCGAAGCAGAAGCCGACCGGATCCACGGCGTCGTGCGGAATGCTGAAGCTCTGCACTTCGATGTCGCCGATCTGAAAGCTCGCGCCGGCCTGAAAGGATTCGACCACCGGCTGCGACTGTTCCCAATCGATCGCCGGCCCGGTGAGCCGCGTCAGGTAGAAACGGCTTCTTCAAGCGCCGCGCCAGGACGGGCAGGCCGGAAACGTGATCGGAATGTTCGTGCGTGACGAGAATCGCGTCGATGCGCTGGAGATCCTCGCCGACCGACTGCAGCCGTTTCGCCAGCTCCTTCATGCTGAGGCCGGCGTCGACCAGGATGCGCGTGTTTTCGGTAGCCAGAAGTGCGGCATTTCCGGAACTGCCGCTCGCCAGCACACAGAACTTAACGATACCCGCCTCCCGAATCCTCTCTATCGTCCGACATCTCCAGAATACACCTAAAGCTTTCGAAAACAGAATCCCGCGATATTTTGTTTCGCCCACGAGTGGCCCGATTCGCCCACAGTGACTTCCCATCCACATGGATTTTGGTGGAAAGGCCTTTGTTTGCAAGCTGGTATCCTAAATGCAAGCAGGAGAGTATGAGAATTCCGGCACTGTTATTGCTGGTGGTGATTGCGGCCTTCGGATACGACCCGGCCGACAAACTCTACGAGAAGGGGATCAAGCTGGTGGAGCAGCGCAAACTGAAGGCCGCGCGCTCCACGTTCGAAACCCTCATCGAGACGCACCCGCGCAGTCCCAGGGCCTTCGATGCCCGCGGCGCGCTGGATGCCGTCGAGCTATTCGAAGAGGGGCACGATCGCCTCAAGGCGGGACAATACGGAACCGCCATGGTGGCCTTTCAGACGCTGATTTCGGTCTACCCGGAATGCGCTTTGGTTCGGCCTGCCGGCGCCGCTCTGCTGCGCGCCGCGGCGCTGGAGCAGGAGCATCCCCGCGTTCCGATGGTGCGGGCGATCAAGTTCGAAAACCTGCAGCCGTTGACCACGGCAGATATCATGCGCCGCTTCGACGAGCGCGAAGTGGGGCCTCGTGTGGAGCGCCCCTACGAGGCCCGGGAAGTGGACGACGCCCGCGCGGTTCTGGCCCAGATGCTGGCCGAGAAGGGAAAGTCCGGCACGCAGGTCGAGGCCGACGTTCGCGAGATCGCCTCGCGGCGAATGGAAGTCATTTTCCGCGCTCAAGTAGCTACCGCCGTTTCCCGTGCGTGCTAGTCTGACGGCATGAAAGCCGTTCGCATCTACGGGCACGGCGGGCCGGACGTACTGTCATACGAAGACGTTCCCGACCCGAAAATCAAAGCCCACCAGGTGCTGGTGCGCGTCCGCGCCTGCGCGTTGAATCATCTCGATCTCTTTGTGCGCGCCGGAATTCCCGGCATGCCATTCCCCATGCCGCACGTGCTGGGCAGCGACATTGCGGGCGATGTGGTGGAAGTGGGCGAACTCTGCGAGCGCGTAAAGCCCGGCTGGCGCGTGATCCTTTCGCCGGGACTGAGCTGCCGCCAATGCGAGGCGTGCCTCACGGGCAACGACAATTGCTGCCGCCGCTACACGCTCTTCGGCCTGGGGCGGGACGGCGGCAACGCGGAACTGGTAGCGGCGCCGGAGTATAGCGTTCTGCAGATTCCCGACGACCTGGCGTACGAACGAGGCAGCCGCCGCGCCCCTGGTATTTCTGACGGCCTGGCACATGCTGATGACGCGGGCCCGCATGCAGCCCGGCGACGATGTGCTGGTGCTGGCCGCGTCGAGCGGCGTCGGCTCCGCCGCGATCCAGATCGCCAAGATGTTCCACTGCCGCGTGATCGCGACCGCCGGCGGCGAAGAGAAGCTGGCGAAGGCTCGCGATCTCGGCGCCGACTTCATGCATCGATCACTACCGGCAGGACATCTCCGCCGAGATCCGCAGGATAACCGGCAAGCGCGGAGTGGACGTGGTGGTGGAGCATGTCGGTGCGGCGACCTGGTCCCAGCAGCCTGGCATCGCTGGCGCCCGGCGGCCGTCTGGTGACCTGCGGCGCGACCACCGGCTACGACGCAGCCATCGATCTCCGCTACCTGTTCAGCAAGCAGTGGAGCGTACTGGGATCGTTCATGGGGACCATGGGCGAACTGCACCAGGTGATGAAATTCGTCTTTCGCAAACAACTTCACCCGGTGGTCGATCGTGTGTATCCGCTCTCCGAAGATCCGCGCGGCGCATGAGCGGCTGGAGCAGAAGAAAGTTTTCGGCAAACTGGTGGTCACTCCCTGAGTTCCGTATGGCACAGTGGTGGCATGCATGAGGATGCTGCGGTGCTGATCGCGGACCGGGAGTTTTTCTCCGCACTGATAGAAGGCGCATCGATCTGCTGGAGAGCCTGATTGCGCACGATTTCACACTGGTAGGCGCTTGATGGCGCAGTAGTCTCGAAGCAGGGCTTGGTGGGGGCGGTCGCATCCGGTCACCTTCGCTTTCACGCGATCGACCCGGTAGAGGCGCACGTGCGATTCTTCGATGCCGTCGCGATGGTCACCGGCAGGACCGAGATGCGTGTGCAGCTGGGCGACAACACGATGGAATTCGCCAGCCGCTACACCCACGTCTTTGCGGCGCGGAACGGAACGCAGATCCTGGTAGCCGCGCAAGGGACCCCAATTCAGGCCGGATGATTCTGTGGCGCAGGCACTCGTGCCTGCCGCGTCCAACTCTTGTGGACGCAAGCGGAGCATGGCGTAAAGCTCCACTTTGCGTCGAGAAGAGTCTCGACGCGGCAGGCACGAGTGCCTGCGCCACAAAATCATTGCGCTACCCGGCCGAGCGCCTCTTCCAACGGAGCAGGATGGAAGCCGAACGGCCCGGGCGCGCTCTTGTACACGATGCGGCCTTCCCGGTCGATCACGTACAACCGGTCGGGCCAGCCGGTGTAGAGGCGCTCGACGGTATTATCGATGCCGTCGATCAGGGCAGGGAAGCGGATCCCCAGGTTGCGGACGCAGCTCTGTGCCACTTCCGTTCGCTCGCCATCGCTCTGCGGATTCCGGAAGATCACCTGTTCGCGGATATTGCTCCCCATCTGCCAGATGTCGCTGGGATGCGCCTCTTCGATGTAGACCGCATAGAAAGCCGCACGGTCGCGGTACTTTTCATACATCTGGTTGAGCGCGGGAACCTCCCGGCGAAAGGGCGGTCAAGTGTAGCTCCCGAAAACCAGCACCACCGGCCGGGATCCCGCGAAATGACGAGAGCTGCACCGTGTCCTTATGGTCGAGCGTCGGGAACCGGAAATCGGGCGCCATGTCGCCCGGATGAAGTCTGCCGCCGCGCGCGCGATTCCAAAGGGTCTCGAACGGCAGCACCAGCATCATCGGCATCGGGACGTGTTTCATGACGCGGCCGAAGGCGTCCGGTGTCTGCCGCATCGCCAGGTAGAGTCCTGCGGAAAGCGCCAGTTGCACGCACACGAGCACCAGAACAATGACGATTAGCGATCCGGCGGTGCGCGTCTTCGTGCCATGTTTCTGCGATTCTATCAGAGTGACCTATCTCATCCTCCTGGCGGCGGCATGGGCGGTATGGTTCTACCCCTTTATCTTCCGGGCGCCGCACGGGCAGAAGCGGGAACACATCACCGTGGCCGGACCGACCCGGCTCGGACTTCTGCTCGAATGCACCGGGATCGCGATTGCCTTCGTGAGCCGCGGCCTCGAGCCCCGCACCGAGCCGCTATTCCTGCTGGCTGCGGTAATCACCTGCGCGATCGGGATCGCGCTCGCCTGGACCTCGGTCTCGCATCTGGGCAAACAGTTCCGCGTCCACGCAGGGCTCGTACGCGGACCATGAACTGGTTCGCACCGGACCGTATGCGATCGTCCGCCATCCGATCTATGCGGCCCTGCTGGCCATGCTCCTCTGCACGATCTTCCTGCTGACGCCGTGGCAGTGGGCCATTGTCGCCCTCGTGATTTATATCATCGGCACCGAGATCCGTGTCCGCGCCGAAGATAAGCTGCTGGCGGGCCGCTTCGGCGAGGAGTTCGAGCGACTACCGGAAAGTCCGTCCCGGCCTATCTGCCGTTCGTGCGATAGTGGACTGAATATGAGACGTGTTTGCCTTTCGCTGCTCGCAGCGGCCGCCGTCTGTGCCTGGCTGCGGACAGTCCCGACCTCACCGACCCAGTATCGCAGCGTCGCGGACAGACTGATCGACGCCGCGCTCGCCGATAACGAAGGCTACAACCGGCTGGCCTACCTCTGTTACCGGATCGGCAACCGGCTCAGCGGCTCGACCGGATTGGAGAAGGCGGTCGCGTGGTCGGCCGAGCAGATGAAGGCGGCGGGCTTGAGCAATGTCCGCATCATCCCGGTGAAGGTGCCGCACTGGGTCCGCGGCGCGGAATCGGCACGGATGTTGACGCCGCTCGACAAACCGCTCCACATGCTGGGGCTCGGCGGGAGCATCGCCACGCCGCCGGGCGGCATCACGGCGGATGTAGTGGCAGTCTCGGACTTCAACGAGCTGGCTAAGCTGGGCAAGGAAAAGATCCAGGGCAAAGATCGTGGTCTACAACGAGCCGTATGCCGGGTATGGACCGACTCGGGTGTACCGGTCGTCCGGCGCATCTCGTGCCGCCGCGTTCGGCGCAGTGGCATCGCTGGTGCGCTCGGCGACACCGCTGGCGATGCAGATTCCCCATACCGGCGAAATGAACTACGACGCGGCCCAGCCTAAGATCCCGGCGGCGGCGATTTCTCCCGAAGACGCTGCCATGATCGCGCGCCTCGTGGCCGACGGCGTACCCGTAAAGGTTCACCTCGAAATGAGCGCCCGCATGGAGCCGGATGCCGACAGCGGCGATGTGGTCGGTGAGATCCCGGGCCGCGAACATCCCGAAGAGGTCGTGGTCATCGGCGGACATATCGATTCGTGGGACGTCGGGCAAGGCGCGCAGGACGACGGCGCGTCGATCATGGCCTGCATGCAGGCTCTTGCCCTGATGAAGAAGCTCGGGCTGCAGCCGCGCCGCACCATCCGGGTGGCCTTCTGGGTGAATGAAGAGAACGGCGGACGCGGCGGTATCGCCTATCGCGAGTGGGTCGGCGACAAGATCAGGAACCATGTCGCCGCCATCGAGATGGATGGCGGGGCCGAGGCGCCCGCGCGGCTACGGCGCGAGTGTCGATGCCGATTCCATGGAGAAGCTGAAACAGATCGCCAAACTGCTCGACCGCATCGGCGCCGGGGAGATTACGGGAGGCGGTGGCGGCTCAGACATCGCGCCGCTGTTGCGCGAAGGCGTGGCCGGACTCGGCGAGCGCACCGTGGGCACCCACTATTTCGACTGGCACCACACCGAAGCCGACACGCTCGACAAGGTGAACCCGGACGACTTCCGCAAGAATATGGCTTCGCTCGCTGTCATGAGCTACATTCTGGCGGACATGCCGGGCCGGCTTACGGCCGTGGCCGGCGGACCCGGCAGAGGAATACCGCAGTAGGCACCCTATATACTGAAAGTACATGCGGCGTGGAACGTTTCTCGCCTGCGCGATGGCGATGCGGGTTGTTGGTGTGCACGCTTTTCGCGCAGAATCCATTTCGGCAATTTCCAGCTTGGGAATATTACGATTTCCCGCTGCCTCCCGACTACCAGATGCCGGGGGAATGGACCTTCGCGCGCCTGATGTACCCCACCACTCATCTTCGCTTCGACTGGCAGTCGGAATTCAAGCGGGGATTCGACTGGCGCGAGGGCAACACCAACTGGACCATCGACTACCCGCGCTCAGACCGCCACCTGGCCATGGCCATCCGCCGCCTCACCCGGGTGGACTCCCGCTCCGTGGAGCAGCCCATCAACCTGGATGCGGACGACGACGTGTTCAACTATCCCTGGCTGTACGCCGTCGAAGCCGGCCATTGGGAGCTGAGTCCGTCAGCAGATCGCCAAGTTTCGCGAGTACCTGCTGCGCGGCGGCTTCTTCATGTGCGACGACTTCCACGGCACGGACGAGTGGGATGTCTTCATGGAAACCATGCGCAAGGTCTTCCCGGACCGGCAGGTGGTGGACCTCGATCCGAAAGAGGCGATCTTCCACACCGTTTTCGATCTCGACGAACGCTATCAGGTGCCCGGGCGCCCAGTTCGTGCAGAAGCAACAGTGTTTGCGAGAAGTGCGCCTATGGCGGCGCCGTCCCGCACTGGCGCGGGATCTACGACGACAACGGCCGCCTCATGGTGGCGATCTGCCACAACATGGACCTGGGCGATTCCTGGGAAAATGCCGATGAACCGCTCTATCCCGCAAAAGTTTTCCGCCTTGGGAATCCGCATCGGCGTAAACTATATCGTCTACGCGATGACGCACTAGAATCGCGCTCAATCACCGATCGAAGCATAATCGACGCATAGAGGTAAGCCATGTCCTGCAACCCCGATGTTCTGCGAGCTGTCCCGCTGTTTGCCCTTTTGGATGACGAGGAGGCCGGCGTTCTGGCCAGTCAGGTAGAGATGAAGCGGTTTGCCCCGCGACAGCGCATCTACAAGATTGGGGACCTAAGCGGCCAGGCTTATATCCTGGTCTCCGGCCAGGTCCGGGTGAGCACGGTAGACGATGACCATCAGGAAGTCGTGGTCGATGAACCGGTGCCCGGCGAGTTTTTCGGATTTGCCTCCATGCTCGACCAGACCGCCCACCAGACGGGCGCCGTCGCCCTCGAAGAGAGCGTCTGCATCGAGGTGGACCGCAAAGACATCGCCATCCTGCTGCAGCGAAAACCGATGGCCGGGATGGACATGCTGGCAGTCCTGGGCCGCCAGTTTCACGCCTCACAGAATCTGGTGCGAATCCGCTCCATGCGCAATCCCAACGAAGTGATCGAGGACGAGGCCACCTGGGGCGACAAAGTCGCTGACGAGGTGGCGCGTTTCGGCGGCTCCTGGAAGTTCATTATCCTCTTCGGCGTCATCCTGGTTACGTACACCTGCATCAACCTTGCATTAAGCGGCTAAAGCCTGGGATCCCTACCCTTTTATTTTGCTCAACCTCTTTCTCTCTATGCTGGCGGCAATTCAGGCGCCGGTCATCATGATGAGCCAGAACCGCCAGGACAGCAAGGACCGGGTCCGCGGTGAACTCGATTTCGACGTCAACCGCCGCGCCGAAGCCGAAATCAAGGGACTGGCGCATAAGCTCAATCTCCTGGGCGACAAGCTGGGCGATGTCGAGGATCTGTTGCGCCAGCGTCCCGATCGTTCGTGAGGAACAAACCTCTGGCCGTTTGCGTGCTGCGTTCATGACGGAGGACCCTTCTGTGCGCCTGTTAACCTTTCTCCTGCTGGTCTCCAATACCGCATTCGCCGAAGACATCCTGGTCAAGGCCTTCACAACAGCTTCGTTAGTTCGTCAGGGCAAATACTCCCTCTGGCATGACCCCGGCTTGGTCGGCGCGATCGATTTTCGCTATGGTGTCGGTGGTCCTGATCTAGCGCCCAAGCCGCCCTTCCAATTTGTCGATGAAGACCTCAGCGGCACAGATGCGAAGGTCAAGGTGAAAGATGCCAACGACCGCAGCTGGGTGGTCAAGTTCGGCCATGAGTCGCGGCCGGATACCTTTGGCACGCGTCTCGCATGGGCACTCGGCTATTATGTCGAGCCGAACTATCTCATCCCCGACGGAGTGATTGAAGGCGTCAAGAACCTGCAAAGGGCAAAAAAGGAAGTCGATGCCGGCGGTCGCTTTCAGAATGGACGCTTCCAGTTGCGCACCAGCGCACCCAAGTACCTCCGGAGCGTGGACTGGTCCTGGGATCAAAATCCCTTTCTTGGGACCACCGAATTGGGTGGCCTGAAAATCGTGATGATGCTGCTCTCCAATTGGGACAACAAGGATAACCGTGACGCCGAGAGCCGGGGTTCGAACACCGCCATTTTTCAACAGGGCGACCTGTTGATCTACTTCATCGAAGACTGGGGCGGAGCGATGGGAAACTGGGGGAAGTATCTCACGCGTTCCAAGTGGGACTCGAAATCCTTTCTGCGCCAAAGTCCCGATTTCGTCCGCCTTGAAGGCGGGCAGATCCGTTGGGGCTATACCGGCCAGCATACGGAGCTGTTGAAGCGTGACATCCGGCCCAGCGACATCGCGTGGCTTCTGAAATACCTTGGTCAGGTGTCGGACGAGCAGCTCCGCACGGGCCTGCTGACCAGCGGCGCCTCCGAAGAAGAGACCCTCGATTACGTCCAGGGCCTTCGCATGCGCATCCAGCAACTGCAGCAGATCGCCGCCCCGGTCACGGCGGCGAACTGACGGGCTGTCTTGAAGACATCGTTAGCACGTCTGTGTCGACGGCACTCATTTGTGGCGGCCGAGACTTATGTCGACGTGCGGGCCCAGGAAAAACATGCGAACGAGTTCCCTGCGACAGGACACTAACAATTTGCAGCAAGCAAGGTGTTCCCATAGAATGCAATAAGTGTACGCCATGCGCATTGCGTCCTTCCTGATGATCGCATCTCTGCAGCCGCCTTCGCGCAGACTCCATCCCCGACGGCAGCCACGGGTAGGGTAGAAGGCCGCGCCGTCAACGCGAACACCGGAGCGCCGCTCAAGAAAGTGACCGTCTGGCTCAAGTCGTCCGCTGCCGGCGGCGTGAACGAGGGGCACACTGTCGCCGTTCGCTCCACCACCAGCGATGCCGAGGGCCGCTTTTCCTTCGAGGCGGTGGAGGCCGGCGCATATTTGCTCTCCGGCCGCCGCAGCGGATACCTGGAGCAGGGATACGGTGCGCGCTCGCCGCTGGTTCCCGGTGCCGCCCTTCAAAGTCGATGCCGGCCAGAACCTCACGGCGTGGTGCTGAAGCTGGCGCCGCAAGGCATGACTCTTCGGCAAGGTCACGGACGAGGACGGCGACGCGCTGACCAATGTCCAGGTGCAGGTGGCGCGCCTGGAATATTCCGGCAACCGCCCGACCCGCGAGATCAGCGAGGTCTCGACCCAGGACGACGGCAGCTACGTCATCGGCAACCTCGTGCCGGGCCGCTACCGCGTCTTCGCGCAACTGCTGCAGGACGAGGAGTCCGACGTGTCCGGGTCGCGGGACTCGTATGTGCCGACCTACTTCCCCGAGTACGACCGATCCTGCCGCGGCCGCGCCGGTCGAGGTGGGGCCGGGCGCGGAGGTGCGCGGTCTGAACATTCGGCTCGCCCGGATTCCGGTGTACCGGATTCGCGGCCGGGTGGTCGACTCCGCGACCGGCGAGCCCGCCGGAAATACATCGCTGCACCTGGTCCGCGTCGGCGAGGATGGCGCCACCACCGAGAGGCGTTACCGTGGGTAGCGACGGAGTGTTTCAATTCCACCGCCTGCTTCCCGGGCGACTACTGGCTTCAGTCCTCCAACGACACCGACGTGATCGCGATCGACCGCGAAACCGGCGCCGCTCTGCGGAACGTGGGCAGGCTCGTTGGACGCATCCCGCTGCACATCGGCCAGGAAGACCTCGACAACCTGGTGGTGCCGCTGGGCAGCTGGATCCGAAGTGCGCGGATCGATCCGCGCGGAAGGGCCTTCGGACCCAGGTTCCCGCGGCGCTGCAACTCGAACTGATGCCCATCGGATGGCGACTTCGGCAACGCCGTGATCGCGCCCATCGGCCGTGACGGAGCGTTCCATTTCAGCGGCGTGATGCCCGAGCACTATACGGTGTCTGTCGGTGGACTGCGCGACGGCTTCTACGTCCGCTCGATTCGCTCGGGAAATCAGGATCTGACGCACCTTCCGCTCGACCTGACTTCCTCCAGCGCCACGCCTTTGGAGATCGCTCTTTCGCCCGATGGAGCCGAAGTGCGAGGCGTGGTGCGTGGTCCGGCGGGCGGCATCGTCCCCGGGCGCCGCGGTCCGCGTCTGGGGCGCCGATGCCACGGTCTACCCGGCCACCGCCGACGAAAGCGGCAGCTATCGGGTGACCGGCCTCCCGCCCGGCGAATACCGCATCTACGCCTGGGAGGAGCCGGACCCGGCCCTCACGATCGATGCCGGCATGCGCAATGCATTCGGCGGCTACTCCAGCTCCGTCAAACTCGCCGAGCGCTCGAAAGAGACGGCGGACCTCCGAAGCTCATCTCTCGCGAGACCGTCGAATCCGAGCTCGCCAAAGTCCGATAGCCTTCCGGGATTCGCTATATTGAAATTTTCCGGAGGGGTATGAGCAGGTTTCCGCTGATCGGTCTCGCGTTGTGTGCGCTCGCCTGGGGCGATACATATCCGCGCCAGCCGGGCATCGACGTCCAGCACTACGTCTTTGGAATCACCGTCAACGACGACAACGACGAGATCGCCGGCGAGACCACCGTCGTCGTGCGCTTCGTGAAAGACGGCGTGACGGAGGTCGCGCTCGACCTGGCGTCCGCGGCGGACGGCAAGGGCATGACCGTCGCCGGAGGTGACCTCCGGCGGCGCAGCCGTCCGTTTCGTCCACCAGTCCGACCGGCTGCATTCTGACGCTGCCCTCTGCGCCCCGCGGCGGCGACCTTCGCCGGTTCACCGTGAAGTATCGCGGCGTCCCGTCGAGCGGCCTCAAGGCCCTCAAGAACAAGTACGGCGAGCGCTGCTTCTTCAGCGCCAACTGGCCCGACCTGGCGCACCAATGGCTGCCGAGCGATCGATCATCCGTACGACAAGGCCACCGGCGAGTTTATCGTCACCGCCCCGGCCAAATACCAGGTGGTCGCCAACGGCCTGCTGGTGGAGGAAGCTCGACCTGGGCGACGGCCGCCGCACCACGCACTGGAAGCAATCGGTTCCCATCGCCACCTGGCTCTACAACATCGGAATCGCGCAGTTCGCGTCGCGCACCTTCGGCGACGGCGGCGGGCGTGCCGCTGCAGACCTGGGTCAATCATCAGGACCGCGACGCGGGCATCGGCACTTTCGAAGAGCCCATGCGCCAGGCCATCGAGTTCTACAATGATCACGTCGGCCCTTATCCCTACGAGAAGCTGGCAGCGGTGCAATGGGCCGGCGGCGGCGGCGGCATGGAGCACGCCAGCGCGATCTTCTACGGCGAGCGCGTTGTCAACGGGCGACCCGGCCTCGGGGCTGGTGGCGCACGAGACCGCCCACCAGTGGTTCGGCGATTCGGTCACCGAGAAGGACTGGGACGACGTCTGGCTGAGCGAAGGCTTCGCCACCTATTTCGCGCTGCTGACGGCGGAGCACTACGAAGGCCGCGATGCCTTCGTCGCCGGCCTGAAGCGCTCGCGGGCCACGGTCTTCAACGCGGAGAAGCGCATGCCCGGTGTGGCCGTGGTGCAGGACAAGCCGTGGAAGGGCATTCCCAACGCGGTCGTCTACCAGAAGGGCGGCTGGACGCTGCACATCCTGCGCGGCGAGATCGGAACCGAGAAGTTCTGGGCCGGCATCCGCGAATACTACCGGCGCTATCGCGACAGCAATGCATCCACCGCAGGACTTTCGCAAGGTGATGGAAGAGGTCGGCGGGAGCGGACCTGGGCTGGTTCTTCCAGCAATGGACCTATCGCGCCGGCTCGCCCGTCGTCCAAGGAAGTTGGAAGTACAACCCGGAGACCAAAAGGGTCGAAATCGAACTGGAGCAGAAGCAGGACGGCGAGCCGTTCCGCCTGCCGCTCGAGATCGGCAGTGCAGGGCAAGATCGAGAAGGTCGTGATGACCCGGAAGCAGCAGCGCTTCGAACTTGCCGCCGACAAGGAGCCGTCGTCCGTGGAACTGGACCCGAACACCTGGATTCTGATGGACGCTCATTTCGAGAAGCGATAGTCATGCGACTCGCTGGCTCTCTTCGCATTGCTCTCCGCCGCTCCGCTGATCCGCGCAGCCGGTCTTCACGGACGTCTTCCCGCCCGAGGAATACGCCGCGCGACGCGCCCGCGTGATGGCGAAGATCGGCGACGGCGTCGCTATCCTGCAGGGCACGACGGAGCGTCCCGGCGAACAGCCGCTGCGCCAGAGCAATCAGTTTCACTATCTGTCCGGCGTCGTGGAGCCGCGCGCGATCCTGGTGATCGACGGTCGCGCGAAGACCTCCACCCTGTTTCTGAATCCGCGCAGCGAACGGCGCGAGAACGTCATGTACGGTCCCGGACTGTTTCCAGGCGACGAGGCGGTGAAGGCCACCGGCATCGAAGCGGTCCTGCCGCGCGACGAGTTCGCCAAAGTGCTCGCCGGGCATTCGCGCAGGACGGGCGCGCCATCTACACGCCGTATCGGCCCGAAGTGCTGGGCAGCGCCTCCGCCGTCAGATCCCGCGGCGCTGGCGCGGTTCACGAAGAACGATCCCTGGGACGGCCGCATCTCGCGCGAAGAGGCGTTCCTCGCCAAGCTCAAAGCGGCGTCGCCGAAGTCCGAGATCGGCGATCTCGACCCGATCCTCGACGAGCTGCGCGGCACCAAGAGCCCGCGCGAGATCGCGATTCTCCGCGAGGCCACGCGCATCACCGGGCTCGCGATCATCGAAGCCATGCGCGATTGCCGCCCGGGCATGAAGGAATACGAGCTGCAGGCCGACGCCGAGTTCGTCTTCAAGAAGTACGGTTCGTACGGCGCGGCCTACTTCGCCCTGATCGCCACCGGCCAGAACACGCTGTACTCGCACTATCACAAGGACACCGCGGAGATCCGGGACGGCGACCTGGTGCAGTTCGACTATGCGCCCGACTACAAGAACTACGCCTCGGACGTGACCCGCGTCTTTCCCGGCGAACGGCAAATTCACCGCCGAGGCAGCGTGAGTTCTACACCATCTATCTGAAGCTGTACCAGGCGCTGATGACGTCGATCAAGGTCCACGCGCGCCCGGCCGACATCATCAAGGACGCCGTCGCCAAGATGGACGCCGATCATGGCCTCGTACCCGTTCACCGACGCCAAGATCCGGCAGGCGGCGACCGCATTTGTCGAGCGCTATCGCAACAGCCGCGCGAACAGCCTGGGCCACACCGTCGGAATGGAAGTGCACGACGTCCGCAATCCCACTCCGACGCTCGAGCCCGGCCAGCTGTTTACCATCGAGCCCGCCATGATCATCCCGGAAGACCACATCGGCATTCGGCTGGAAGACATGATCCTGATCACGGAGACCGGCTACGAAAACCTCTCCGCCTTCGTGCCGGTCGAGATCGCCGACATCGAAAAGCTGATGGCCGAGCCCGGGCTCAGCGACGCACTCAAGAAGATGAGTCCTAATATCCCCCGCTGACGAATTTCTGGTAAGCCTCTTCCGCCTCCGGCATCCGGCTCGTGCGGGAATGACAGGTATGTCCCCAGCCACTTTCGCGCCCTTCGGAAGTCTCCGACCTTCGCGAAGGTCTGCGCCAGGCCGCGGGCGCACCTGGGTAACTGTGGCTCACGGTCGATATGCAGGCCGCACTCCGATTCCAGGTGATCGAAAATCTGAAGCGACGGCAGTGGCGCGATCCCCGGCGGTGGCTGGCGCATCAGAACGATGGCTTCGGGGTCGTTGTACACCAGCTTCCACTTGGTCTGCGGCGGATCGGCCAGCGCCGGCGCCAGCGTGTACACGTTTCCGGAGGCGTACTCGAAACCGTTCATCACAATGACGTCCACACCGTACCGATCCAGCAGTTCGTCGCCGCTCTTGCCGCCGGTCGCGTCGTGATTGTACAGGATCCGCGCATAATCCATGAACAACGATTCGCTGAACGCGCGTCCATCGATGAAGACCCGCTGCTGGGGCCACAGCTTCCAGATCAGGTAGCCGCCGTATTCATAGCTGTTGAACATCCGCTGTCGGATGCCGTGGCTCCGCAGAAACTCCGCCGCGCCGGCCGGATATTTCCACTCCTGGGCCCGCAGTTGAAAAAAGCGGTCCGTCGCCATGCCGTACGCCAGGCCCGACAGCATCAGCAGTCCCGCCGCGAATTCCACGATCTCCGGCAGCGGCCGGTTTCGCTGCGGCAGGTACGACGCGAGCATCACGGGAGCCACCAGGGCGATCAGGATGACGTTGCGCTGCGCCATCAGCGCAGCCGCCCCAAACGCAGCGAAGAGCAGCCAGTCGGACGGGCGCACCCGGTTGCGTGCCCAGAGCAGCACGGCCGCGCCGCCCGCCAGCAGCAGCACCGGCCAGCTGAGAGGCCACACCGGCGTATGCTGCCACTCCAGCAGCCGCGATGTGCATGATAGCTGCTCCGGTAAAAACCGAGAATGCGTACAGATGCCGTAGCCGTTGGGATTCAAGCCGGAGGCCAGAACCGCCGCCGCGCAGGCGATCCACAACGCCCGCGAGCCGGGCAGCGGCTTCCTGCGCCACCGCAGAAACAGCGCCTCGCCCGAATAAGCGCCGAGCACCACCCATCCCAGAAAATACCCGCCATGACAATTTGCCCACACCACGAACAGCGGCGGCAGAACCCAGAGCCGGCGGCGCGCATTCGAGAATCGCTACAGTCACGCCGAGGAACAGAAAGGTAAACAGAAAAGGACGGTCCATCGCGAACCCCGAGGCGATCGTGCCCGGCGAGCAACGCCGTGGCCACCGCGCGATAGAAATGTCCCGTGCGTCGCCAGGCCAGAAGTCCGGCCGTGCCGCAGAATGCAGCCAGCAACAACGCGCGCAAAAGGATCAACCCCGGTAATCCGCCGGCTTTCCACGCCAGATAGAAGAACAGTTGCGCCAGCCACTCATGCGTCAGGTTGAAGTATCGAGTCGCCTCCTCGCCCGGATAGGCGGGCGGACTGATTGCCGTGGTGTAGGCGAAGGGATCGGGCACCGGCAGCTTGCGGTTCTCCCAGACATACTGCCCGGTCTTCAGGTGCCACCAGGAATCCGAGTCGTAAAGCGCGGTGGAAAACCAACCCACCAGCAGGAGTCCCGCGAGTCGCCAGCAGCGCCGGACCGAACCAGCCTGGAGCTTTGCTGCTTCACCATGCAAGCCTGGCTCGTCCTGTGTACAAAAGATAGATAGTCCAACAGCTTAGTTTCGACTAACATCAGGAAGGTCGTCTAACGCGTAAAGAAGAGACACTTGCACGGCCGCCGGTACCTCAAAGGTCAATCCCTCCTGAACCGGCGGCCGCTTTTTGTCCACCTGCTCTATTCCACCGGTATCGCCCGTTCGAAGACCACGTCGATCGTCGATCCCTGCTTCAGTTCCACCTCGCGTCCCCGGCTCAGTAACACGGACGCCAGTCCGACAGCGCCGCCCGCACCCGCGCCAATGCCGGCGCCTTTCCAACTCCGGTCCGCCATGCCGCCGATTGCCGCGCCCGTCGCCGCCCAAAGTTGCGATCCGGACCGCGTCGGATTCATGGCTGGCTCCCTGCTGCACCTGCCCTTCTTTCGTCTCCACCTTCTGATCGGTGCCCTCCGAATCCACCGATTTCAGCTGCGGCGCGACCTTCAATACCTTGCCGCCCGGCAAGGTGAGAGTCTCGATCCGCAGCCCCAGTTCGGCGTGCCCGCTCACGCGCCCGCTGCGCTTGGCGTGCGACACGATCCCCTGGACGTAGCTGTCCACCGGAACCACGATCTGCCCGTCCACCACGATCGGCGTGGCGGTCTTCAGGTAGACGTAATCTCCCTCGCGGGCCGTTCGCGTCGGTCACGGAGTTGACCATGCGGAGCAGGGCATGGCTGCCCTTCGGAATCTCGGCCGCCGAAAGAGTCAACGCGCAACTCAAGGCAAGAATGAAGCGCATTCAGGCCTCCTGGCTCTATCGTACGCCGGAATCTACCCGTGCTTCGAGAAGCGGCGCAGCCGGATCATCTCGACCAGCGCGATGTAGAGATTGATTACACCGATTCCGCTCAGCCCGCCCCGCACATACATGTTGTCCCAGTATTCGCGGAATGCCGGAATGCAGCCCCGAGAAATAGTTGCTGTCCCAGTATTCGGTCCACGGGAAGATCAGCAGGAAGCAGCCGATCTCCAGGCAGAAGGTGGCGAACAGCACGGCCGACATCTTGTGATACCAGCGGAATTCCGGCCGGCGAATCGGCACCGGTTCCGGCATCGCATCGGCGGCCGGAGCCGTATCGCGCGGCGTGGGTTCACCCGGCATCATGCGGCGCCTGCCGTGTCGAACAGCTCCATCTGCGGATCGAAATCGATCGGGAAATCGGGAATGCGCGCGCACCGGTTCGAAGCTCAGGCGGTGCAGGGGAGTGGGTCCGAACTGCTCCAGGGCCTTGTAGTGCTCCGGAGTCGAGTAGCCCTTGTGCGCCGCCAGGCCGTACTTCGGGAAAAATCTCGTCCCAGACCCGCATGCATTGATCGCGATACACCTTGGCGACGATCGATGCCGCGGCGATGGCGTGGCAGCGCGCGTCGCCCTTAATCAGCGGGCGCTGGGGCAGGGGAAGATCGATCGGGACGGCGTCCACCAGCAGAAAATCCGGGCGCCTGCGCCAGGCGGCTCACCGCCATCCGCATCGCCACCCGCGACGCCTGGTAGATGTTGATGAAGTCGATGGTGGCGGCATCCACCGCGCCGACGGCCCATGCGACGGCACGCTCCCGGATGCGCTCGGCGAGCACTTCCCGGCGCTCCGGCATCCAGCAGCTTGCTGTCGTTGAGACCGCGGATCGGATTGTCGGGAGAGAGGATCACCGCGGCGGCCACGACCGGCCCGAACAACGAGCCTCTGCCGACCTCGTCCACGCCGGCGACGAAGCGGAAGCCGCGCGCCCGCAGTTCTCGCTCCATGGTCGCTTCACAACGGATTTTGCCACCCGCCGGCTCGGGTCGCATGAGGAATCGCGGCTTAGTCGCGCTCGCGGAGACGCGCGGCCTTTCCCTTGAGGCCGCGAAGGTAATACAACTTCGCGCGGCGCGTACGGCCGGTGCGGACCACGTCGATGTGGTCGACCACCCGCGCGTTCATCGGGAAAATACGTTCCACGCCCTGGCCGAAGCTGACCTTGCGCACGGTGATGCTCTCGCCGAGCCCGGTGTTGTTGCGGGCAATGACGGTGCCTTCAAAAGCCTGGAGCCGCTCCTTATCGCCTTCCTTGATCTTCACGTGAACCCGGATGGTATCGCCGGGGCGGAACGTCGGGAGGTCCGTCCGCTTGTTCTTATTGATAAACTTCGTCAACAGCGCGTTCTGCATGGAAATGTCCTGAATCCTTTATTCTACACGAAAACAGGTGGCCACGAATGAACCGAATGCCGCGAATCCGCATTGCCGGTTCATTCGTGGCCCCAACAGATCCGGCCGCAGCCGCGCCGTCTTTTCCAGCGCCGCCTCTCGCCGGAATTTCCGGATCTCCTCGTGATTGCCGTTCATCAGCACTTCCGGCGCCTTCCAGCCGCGGAATTCCGCCGGACGCGTCCAGTGCGGGCAATCGAGCAGGCCTTCGCCGTGGCCCGTGTCCTGAAACGAATCGAACGCCGCCGAAGTCTCGTTGCCCAGCACGCCGGGCAGCAGGCGCGCCACCGTGTCCACCACCACCGCGGCCGCCAGTTCGCCGCCGCTCAGCACATAATTGCCGATCGAAATCTCGTCGTCCGCCAGGTGCTCGGCCACGCGCTCGTCCACGCCCTCGTAGCGGCCGCAGATGAGCAGCAGTTCGGATTCGCCGGCTCAGCCGGTTCGCCATCGCCTGGTCGAACATCTTGCCCTGCGCCGAAAGCAGCATCACCTTCTGTGCCCGGGCGTCCGCTCCGGCCAGATCGATCTCCACCGCCTGAAAGATCGGCTCCGGCTTGAGCACCATGCCTTCGCCGCCGCCGAACGGCCGGTCGTCCACCGTCTTGTGGCGGTCGTGCGTCCAGTCCCGCAGATTGTGGATGCGAATGTCGAGCAGGCCGGCGTCCTTGCGCCCGCTTGACCACGCCATGCGCAAACGGTCCCTCGAAGAACTCGGGGAAGATCGTCAGCACGTGGAAGATCACGGCCGGTTCAAGTCCTTCGAGACCTTCGGGCAATTCGACCGCGATGCGCTTCTGCGCCGGGTCGATCTCCACGCAGATGCGCGCGGGCGAAGGGAATCAGCAGGTCATTCTCCAGCTACCAGCGAGGCCGGTGCCGCCGCCTTCCTCGAAATCGCGAACGCGTCCGAGCGGTCTCGTCCGGTGCGGCGGTCCACCACCGTCGCAGCCGATCAGGTCGGACTGGAAAAACTCGCCCGGTTCGAGCGGCGTCCGCTCGCTCGCGGGGACGCGCACTTCGGCGCCGCACCAGACGCTCGGCATCCGAGATGGAATCGATGCCGCGGAATTTGAAGATCAGGCGTGCCGTTGTGGAACCAGGTCGATTCCACTTCGATCCGTTCCGCGGCGGGCCGATTGGGCGCCGAACAGAAAAACTTCGCGCAGATTCCTCGATAGCGCTCCGGTTTGCTGCTCAAGGGAAACGCCGTAATCTCGCCGCGATTGCCCCGGGTCTTTCCCAGGAGCGGCAATCGTGACCCAATTCCCGGCTTCGGGTGAACTCACTCGAGAATTTCCAACGTAAAGCGGCGGTTCAACTTCATTCCGGCCGCTCCCAGGATCGTGCGGATGGAACGGGCGGTGCGGCCCTGTTTGCCGATCACCTTGCCCAGATCGCTGGGAGCCACTTTCAGCTCCAGCACGGTGACCTGCTCGCCCTGCACTTCTCGGACGCGTGACCTCGTCCGGGATGTCAACCAGAGCTTTCGCGATATCTTCGATCAACTGTTTCATCACCCCGCCTCCCTAACAGCCCATGGTACCTGAAGGCGTTCGGACCGATTTAGCGGAAAACGTAACGTACATGCCGCTACGCGCGTTCTGTTCCTTACAGTTACGGGCGAAGTCAGCGCGTTTACGCAACCGGCTGGGCTGGACGCCGGATTCTCTTCCACCAGGCGCTTCACGGTGTCGGACATTTGCGCGCCGTTCTTGGTCCAGTGCTCGATGCGGTCGTGTTTCAGACACCACCTTCGCCGGAGTTGTGAGCGGGTTGTAGTGTCCCACCACTTCCAGGGTGCGGCCGTTGCGGGCGCGCTCCTTCTCGATCACGACGACGCGATAAAACGGCTTCTTTTTGGCGCCAAACCGCGCCAGGCGAATCATCAGCATTTATACTCCAAACTCGAAATCTGATCGATCGTTCCTACAGCCCGGGCATATCCCCGAACGGGAACCCCGGCGGCAATTTCATCTTCCCCAGCTTCTTGCCCAGCAATGCCGCCGGAAAAGCGTCTTCATCATCTTCCGCGCCTGCGCATACTGCTTCAGCAGCTGGTTGACTTCCTGCACCGACGTGCCGCTGCCCTTGGCGATGCGCCGGCGGCGGCTGCCGTTGATGATCATGTGATTGTCGCGCTCGTGCGGCGTCATCGAATCGATGATCGCCACCACGCGATTGATCTCTTTCTCGTCGACCTTGACGTCCTTCAGCTCCTTCAGCATGCCCACCTTGGGCATCATGCCCGAGCAGCGATTCGCAGCGGGCCCAGCTTGCGGATCTGCCGCAACTGGTCGCGGAAATCCTCCAGCGTGAAGTCGTTCTCGATGAGCTTGCGCTGCATCTCGACGGCCTTCTTCTTGTCGATCGCCTCCTCGGCCTTCTCGATGAAGCGAGAGGATGTCGCCCATGCCCGAGAATGCGGTTGGCCGCGCGATCCGGGATGGAACGGCTCGAGCGCGTCGAACTTCTCGCCGACGCCGACGAACTTCAGCGGCTGGCCGGTGACGTGGCGGATCGAAAGCGCCGCGCCGCCGCGCGCATCGCCATCCATCTTGGTGAGGATGACGCCGGTGATGCCGAGCCGCTTGTGGAACTCGTCGGCCGACTTTGACCGCGTCCTGCCCGGTCATGGCGTCGGCCACGAACAGGATCTCGACCGGATTGAGCTGCTCTTTCAGCTGCTGCAGCTCGGTCATCAGCTCGTCGTCGATGTGCAGGCGGCCGGCGGTATCCACCAGCAGCACGTCGCGGCCGCTGTTGACGCCTTCGCGGCGCGCCGATCTCGCCAGATCGAGCGGCTGCGTTTCCTCCGGCGTGCCTTCGTAGATCGGCTGCCTGATATCGCGTGGCGATCACCTTGCAGCTGCTCGCGCGCGGCCGGACGGTAGACGTCGACCGAAACCAGCATCGGGCGATGGCCGTTCTTGCGACAGCCAGCGCGCCAGTTTGCCGGTGGAGGTGGTCTTACCGGAACCCTGCAGGCCGACGATCATGAAGACGCTGGGCGGCTCGTTGGCGAAGCGCAGCTTGGATTCGTGGCTGCCCAGGATCTTGATCAGCTCGTCGTGAACGATCTTGATGACCTGCTGCGAGGGCGAGAGCGAGGTGAGCACCTCCTCGCCCATGGCCTTGACCTTGATGTTTTCGATGAGCTGTTTGACGACCTTGAAATTGACGTCGGCCTCGAGCAGCGCCATGCGGATTTCGCGCAGGGCGCTCTCCATGTTTTCGGCCGTGAGTTTGCCTTCGCCGCGCAGGTTTTTGAAAACCCGCTGCAGCTTGTCGGATAGGTTGTCGAACATGTGAACGTAATCGCCCGCTTCAAGAGCATGCGGGAGACGCTCGAGCGATCTTTCTATTATACAGACGGATGCTCACGCACCTCGAGTGCCTCATCGTACCCGCTTGCGATGGAGCTAGGCGGCCGGAGGTGGGATGCGGATGCTGCTGGCCGCCATCTTGCCGGTGCGGTCCATTCCCAGTTCGTACATGACGCGGGTGCCGGGCCGCAGATCGGTGGCGAGCCCTTCCACCAGGCGCGAGACGTGGAAGAAGATGTCCCTTCCGCCATCATCCGGCCGCAGGAAGCCGAAGCCCTTGGCTTCGAAATAGGTCACCACCGCGCCGGACTGTTCGCCCGGTGGCGCTTCGGCGGACGACTCCCCGGACTCCGAGGAGGCCTGCGAGGGCCTGCTGATCTTATCGCCGACGCCCTGCTTGATCAGGGCCAGGTCGGCTTCCGTCCAATCGGTCGGATGGCGGTGTCGTCGGTGGGCATCTTGAGGTCCGGATTGCGTTTCCGGGCCTCTTCAAACATTCGTTTTTGACGTGCGTTCAAACTGAAATATCCTCGAAAATACCTGACTGCTTATGCCGTGGCGGGTGCGGTCTTCTTGCGGCGGGCGCCCTTCTTCTCGGCGGGTGGCTGCCGGTCGCTCTTCTTCAGACTGCCCATCACCATGGTGGTGACGAACTTCTTTTCGCCGTGATCGTCGAACTTGATCACGATGCGCTCTTCGCTGCTGGACAGGACCGTCCCCAGGCCGAACTTCTGGTGCTCGACTTGGGCGCCCTGCGAATACGTGTTGGAGGCCATAAATGTCTACGCTTTACTCCTCGAATGATTTGCTGGGGAAACGGGTACTAATGTGAGACGGATAGGGCGGTCGGGGAGAAGTACCACAGTTGATCAGACTCCATTCTAGCAAATCGTTTGCCAATCTGTCGAGCGGCTGCTGCCGGGACAGACCGCCCCGCTTTCTCTACAATTAAGAAGATGCTCCACAGGCTGGTGCTGTTCCTCCTTTTGTGGCTCACCCCGCTCCCCGCCGCCGACTGGTATCTCTTCACTTCGTTCCGCGGAAATGGTGAGGACGGCCTGCATCTGGCGCTCAGTCCCGATGGCTACCGGTGGGAGACCCTGGCGGGCGACCAGTCGTTCCTCAAACCGGGCAGCCCGGGCGAATTGATGCGCGACCCTTTCCTGATCAAGGGACCGGACGGCCTCTATCACCTCATCTGGACCTGGAACTGGTACCGCGATGCGGGAGGCCTCCGCCTGGGCCATGCCACCTCCCGCGATCTAATCCGCTGGAACGAAGCCGCGCCCATTCCGGTGATGCGGGAAGAGCCTACCGCCCGCAACGCCTGGGCCCCCCAGATGTTGTGGGACAACAGGAACCGGCAGTGGCTGATCTACTGGGCCACCACGATCCCCGGCCGGTTCCCCAGTACCGACGCCGAAGGCGACAACAGCCTCAACCACCGGATCTATTCCACGGCCACCCGGGATTTTCACGACTATACGCCGACGCGCCTGTTTTACGACCCGGGCTTTAGCGTCATTGACACCACCATTTTGGACGCCGGAGGGCAGTTTGTCCTCTTCCTCAAAGACGAGCGCCGCAACCCCCTCAAGAAGAACCTGCGTATGGCGTCCGCGAAGGAAGCCGGAGGACCCTATACCGGGCCGACCGAACCCTTCACCGGGGATTGGGTCGAAGGTCCCACCGCCATCCGGATCGGCAATGACTACCTGGTCTACTTCGATCATTACCAGCGTCCGCAGCACTATGGCGCGATGCGCTCCACCGACCTGAAGACCTGGGAGGATGTCACCGCCAAAATGACCTTCCCGGCCGGCCAGCGGCATGGCACGGTGGTCCGGATTTCAGCGAACGAAGCCAAATTGCTCCGGGGCTACCGCCCTACGCAACCTGTAAAGTAACCGTCGCCACCGAAAGCGCCGGCAGAGTGATCTTCACCCGGTCGCCCTCCGGCGCCACCTGGTGCGATTTGATCACGATCCGGTCCGGATTGTCGAAGCCGTTGAACGCGTTGATATCCGAGTCGTAGAGGATCTGCGCGCGGCCCTGCTTGGCGCGTGACGCCGCGAAGAGTGCACTCGACATCCATATCGATGTCGTGCCGCGGGTTCACGAACGTGAGCACCATCTCCGACCCCTGCCGTGACGCCGACATCGAAAGATCCGGAGGCGGAGGCGGCGCCTGAGGTACGCCCCGGCCGCCGCCACCGCGGCCTCCCTGAGGCGCGGTGGGCAGGCGATAGCCGTCGTACTCCACCTTCACCGCCTTCTTGCCGCGATGCGGCTTGAACAGCATGAAGGCGTAGTAGCTGGTGGTGCGCACGCAGTTCTTGCCCTCGGGACCATCGGTGAGCATCAGCGACTGCAGCACGTTGACCATCTGCGCGATGTTGCACATGTACAGCTTGTCGGCCTGGCGGTTGAAGATGTTCAGGCCGAGAGCGGCGGCCACCGCGCTGCGCATGGTGGACTGCTGCCACAGCCGGCCGTTGCGCTGTTCGTCGTCGCGGGATGCGGTCCCACACGCCCCACTCGTCGAGGATCAGGCCGATCTTGCCGGTTGGGATCGTAGCTGTCGAGCAGCGCGCGCTGCTGAATGATGGCCTGCTCCACCCGCGGAAAGAGGTTGAACTGCGTGTACATGCCCTCCGGCGTGAACTGCTCGGGCGGCAGGATGCCCGTTCTCGTAGTAGTGCATGGAGTAGCCGTGCATCCGCGTCGCTGGCCAGCGTGTCCATGAAGCCGCGGGTCCAGCGGGCATCGTTGCCGTTGGGGCCGCAGCCGACCAGGTAGAGCGTGCGTTCCGCCGAATTGCGCGGCGAAGGTCGCGAAGTGGCGAAACTCCGTGCGCGGCCTGCTCGGGGCTGAATGTTGCCGCCGCAGCCCCACAACTCGTTGCCGACGCCCCAGTAGCGGACCCGGAACGGCTCGGGCGATCCGTTGGCGGCGCGCTCGTCGGCCAGCGTGCTGCCCTTCGGGATAGTTGCAGTACTCGATCCAGTCGCGCATCTCCTGCGGCGTGCCGGTGCCGACGTTGGCCGGCGAAGTACGGCTCGGCGCCGATGAGCCGGCAGAACTCCATGAACTCGTGCGTGCCGAAGCTGTTGTCCTCGATATAGTTTCCCCAGTGGATGTTGACGCGCTTGGGCCGCTTCTCGGCCGGGCCGATGCCGTCGCGCCAGTGGTAGTCGTCGGCGAAGCAGCCGCCCGGCCAGCGCAGCACGGGCACGCCGAGTTCCTTCAGATAATCCACAGTCGCTTTGCGGAAGCCGTTGATGTTGGGGATGGGCGACTTCTTGCCGACCCAGATGCCGCCGTAGACGCACGATCCGAGATGCTCGGCGAAGTGGGAGTGGAACTCGGGCCGGACGATCCCGATTTCCTGGTCGGCGTGGACCACCGCCTTCTTGGCGGAAGTGGCGTAGCCGCCTACGCCTCGCGGCAGCAGCGTCGTGAGGGACGCAGCGGCAGCGGCGGCGGCGAACTGGCGCCGGGTAAAGTTGGAAGCCATGCGATTCTTCTCCTGTGCTGAACTGAGCAACCATGATAACGCTTACAGAATTCGGTGGCGTGCTCTCGGGCCCTCCTCCGGTAATCCGAGGCTGCAGTCGATGCGGACTGGGAAAAATATATGCCGATTTGGGAGGAGTAGCTCAACGACCCGGAGTCGACACCGGAGACCGGGTTGGTGGCTTATATCTTCCAGCCAATCACCTAAAACTTCTATTTCTTGAAACCCAGCTCTTCCTTAAACGCTTCGAGCGAGTTGTAGACGATCGGGCAATAGGTGGCGCGGTCGGCGAACTGCCACATCCGGCTGGCAATCGATCCGGCTCCACGGACCACATGCGGAAACCGCTGGCACGTGTCCGGACGCGCATCGTAGACCGTACATGTCGTGCCGTCCAGGAAAACGCAGCCTGCCTGCTTCGTTCGCCGCAGGATCAGGCCCTCTTCCTCGCTCTGCATGGTATAGTCCGCCAGAAGTCGCTCGCGCGACACACGCAGATGGCGTGCCAACCGCTCCACGTCGCGCTCGGAAAGGACCGCGGTCGCCACCTTGCAACAATTGCCGCATTGCAGGCAGTCGATCTGGTCCTCGATATTCTCCGCGATCCTCCGCAGGATGCGGTCCGAATGACTGTGCGATTTTAGATGACGGCGGAACCGCTGGTTCTCATCGCGCTTCTTTTCGCCGAGCATTCGGATCTGCACCAGGTCGGTTATCATCCGCTTTCAGCTTAGCGAATTGCCGTCCGCGGCCAACACTTCTTCGGGCGACGCGGTGCCGGTTCCCTTCTTCATGATCGTGATCGACGCCACCAGGTTCCCGAAACGCGGCGGCCGCCACGGCATCGCCGGTCGCCTTCAGCGCCAGCGCCGCGCCCGCCGAGAAGCTGTCGCCGGCTCCGCAGATATCCACCGGCTTCTCGACCAGCCGCGTCGCGCACCCAGTGCGACGTCTCCGCGATCGACCACCAGCGCGCCTTCGCCGCCGTGAGTGACGATCAGCAACGGCGCGTCCAGTGTGCCGGCGGAAGGCCGGGTAATCCACCCGGCCGAGAGCCCGCACGCTGGCGGCCTCGGCCTCCTGCTGATTGGGCTTCACGATCACGCCGCGAAAATGCTCGGAGCGGATCCGCGAATCCACCCAAATGACCGTATCCGGGCCGCGCCGCCGCAGCGCGGGTGATCGGCCTCGCGCAGCGCCGGCGTGACGACGCCGCCCTGGCTGGTCTCCGCCTGGTCGGAGACCAGGATCACGTCGTAGATCGCCGCGCGACCTGCTCGAAGCGCGCCACCAGTTCGGCTCTCGATCGGTGCCGGCAGCGGCCGCGTGTTGACGTAGTCCACCCGGGGCAGATCCTCTTCGCCGGTCCGCGAGTTGATCAGCTTGGTGTAAGTGAAGGTCGGGACGTCCGGACTTTTCACGAGCAGGCCGTTCGGAGATGCCGCGGGCGGCCAGCGCGCGCTCGCAGTTCGTAGCCGTGGCCATCGTCGCCGACCACTCCCAGCACGTCCACGCTGCCCGCGCCTCAGAGCCGCCAGGTTATTCGCCACTGTACCCGCCGCTCCGGGCGTGACCTCTGCCGCCAACCACTGCGACGCGCGGGATGCCGGTCTCCCGCGATTCCTCCGCCAGTTCGGGATCGTAGCGGCACCAGCGGTCCAGGCACACGTCGCCCACGACCAGCGCGCGGAAGCTTGGGAAACGCGGCGAGGATTTCGGCGGTCGTCACCGACAAGCAGCCTCCGCAATGCCGGGAGCGTCGCGCGATGCTCGCCGCAGAAATAGAAGCTCTCTCCTCCGTCGGCGACGGTGCGGACCAGGATCGTCTTCTGCGGACGGAAATAGTATCCGGGATCGGTCTTCGGCAGTTCCTTCCGATGGTCGCCGTGGATCGGCACCAGGTCGAACACGGCCGTCGTGAAGTTGCGGATCGCGCGGCCTTCCTGACGCGCCACATTGCGCGCCATGGAGAGCGCCTTCAGATACACTTCGGGCCCCATGATCGCCGACCCGAAGTTGAGCAGCACGCCGCCCTCCAGCCGCTCCACCGTGCTGGTGAAGATCAGGAAATCGCGATAGCTGGCCGCCCCGAGCGCCGCGCCGTCGCAGTTGGGATGCTCGTGGATGATGTCGTACCCGACCCCCACGTGGACCGTCGACCGGGATCGCCGAGGCGGTAAGCCGCCGCGAAGACCGAGAGGTCGCGGTGCGGGTAGTCGCTGGCTTGCGATGCGGCGGCCGACGTTTTCGCCGAGCCCGAGCGCTTCCGCCGGCGGCCTCGCGAATCCAGTCGTTCAGCTCGCCGGTCTCGGTCCACAGGCCGAACTCGCCGGTGCGGATGTAGCGATCGACGCTTTCGGTGGTGGCGCCGATGCGCGCCAGTTCGTAATCGTGGATCGCGCCCGCGCCGTTCATCGCGATGTGGTCGATGACGCCGCGCTCCAGCAGGTCGATGATGTGGCGATTGACGCCGCGCGCGCAGCACGTGCGCGCCCATCATTAGAATCCGCGCGGCGCCGCGACTGCGGGCCTGCCGCAGCCGTTCGGCGACGGTCGGCGAGGTCGGGATGCGCGAACGGGCGGCGTCGGCGTCGTCGAGCGAGAGCCAGCGCGTCGAGCTGCAGGTCGTGCGTGCGCTCGGCGAGCGGCTTGATCAGCAGGCGCGAGCGGTCGAACAGTGGGTATCGGGTCATCGGAATATCAGGTTAGCCAGCTCTTCGTGACACAGGTAGTTGGGAATGATGTAGTCCGCGCCGACCCCGATCAGCCGCTGGCGCTTCCACGGATCGGGGACCTGGCAGGCCGGTTCGTCGGTGGCGATGCCGACCGTGACGCCGCCCGCCAGTTTCGACCTCTTCGATCTCGACGTAGCCGTCGCCGAAGCCGATCAACTGGTCGCCCTGGACTTCGGGCAAGTTGCAGGATGCGCTGCACCAGGATGCGCTTGGAGAAGCTGTTCGGGTCGTCGAGCGCGCCGTAGACGCCGCCGTCGAAGTAGCGCGAGACATCCAGCAGGTCGCGCCTCTTCCTTCATATAGATCTCGTCGGTGCCGCTGGCCAGATACAGGCGCAGGCCGCGGTCCCGCAGGCTTTCGAGGATGGCGCGCGATCCGGGGACCAGGTACTGCTCGGGCGAACACTCGCCGCGGCGCAGTCCTTCGACGCGGTCGCGGATCACCTGCCACAGACGGTCGAGGTACTGCCGTTTGTAGACGAGCGGATCGAGCGGCGTGCCGCCGCGCCGCTTCACCTGGTCGGCCAGCTCGATCATCTGGTAGACCGTTTCCAGGCCGGTGAGCCGCCAGACGAAATCCTCGACCACCAGGCGCAGCTCGTCCTCGCTCTCGCCGGTCTTCAGGTCGGCCAGGATCTCCACCATCATCGGGATCATCACCTGCATCCAGCCGGTGCGGATGAGGGAGAGGCTGCCATCGAAATCGAAGAGCGCAATTTTGGCGTGCGGCGCGCGGGCGCCGGAGTGAATGATTTCAACCATTGGGTAAACCACTATTCTGGCACGGGCTCAATGGCTTGGACGACCGGCACTTTCATCCGGGTAAGCAGGTCCAGATAGCGCGGGTCGTCCGACAGGGAAGCCCGGAGTCAGATAAATGTACGGCAGCGCGGGGCTGCGTCTCGTCGTACGCGACGTCCAGCCAGTGGAACAGATTGTCGAGATCGTGGACCTTCAGGGCCAGCAGCGCGATCGCGGCCGGTGGGACGTAAGTTTCGACGCGAATATCGTCCGCATCCTCGATGAACTGGCGGGCCGGACCGCGGTTGCCGTTCTGCGCTGCCTGCCAGGCCGCACGGTATAGCGGAATCTGCGCATCCACGTGGGAGCTCGGGAGCCGGACCGGCGGGCGCGGTGGACGGCCGCGTTCCAGCGGTCGAGCCACTGCCGCACCAGGGCGGAGCCGGGGGCGAGTCTCGAGGGCGCGGTCGAATTCGGATCGGGCGGCATCCCACTCCCAGTCATATTGCAGGCGCACGACTCCGAGCGCGAGGTGGCCGGCTGGCCGAATCGGGGTCGAGCGCCACGGCATGCTCCGCCGCATCGCGGGCTTCGGGCATCGCCTGGTTGGGTCGGAGCGGTTCGGACTCCACGCGATAGGTCTTGGCGATCGCCGTCCAGGCCCAGGCCGGCCGCGTAATCGGGATCGGCCTCGGTGGCGCGATCGAAATCGCGGATGGCATCTTCCAGTCGTCGATGCTGAAACCGCGACCGGCCGGAGAGGTAATTCTGATACGCCTCGAGATTGGTGCCATGCGGCGCAGCCTTGGACGTTCCGTGCTTCCGGAATGCGGGCGATGGAACGGGCGACGTCCAGGGGCAGGAAACCGGCGTCCTGCAGCTGGCCGGGAGAAGGTCTTCGACCAGTAGCGATGGCCGTCCGGCCGGCCGGGTGAGCTGCGCGATCAGGATGCAGCCGGTCGTCGGTCCTTCTGCAGCATCGATGTCCAGCACCGCGCCTCGCTCGCGGCTGCTGGTACTGCGTTGACCCTCAGGCCCGGCGAGCGGGCCAGTGTGTCGACGATCTCCAGCGTGAGGCCTTCGCAGAAGCGGGCCTGGTCCTTCGCGGAGGTCTGGTCGACTACCGGCGCGACGGTCACCGCGTGGATGGGAGGCAGGCGCTGCATCCACAACCAGACGTCCGCCGCTATGCCGATCAGCGGCAACTCCCGCACCCAGTGCGAGCCAGAACTTGCGGCGGCGGTGCAGCGCCCGCGGCGGCGCAGGCGCCGGCGTCATACGGTGCGAACTGCCATCAGCGGATTGCCGTCAGGATCGACGAACGAAGCCATTCCGAGCGGATAGTGACCGGCCCGGAGGATCGAGCGAGGATCCGGCAGCCGGAATGCGCGCACGGCCGGTAGTCGGACCCGGCCACCCGGGTGCCGGAGCCGGTGCGGCCGGTCAGCAAGCCGTCCGCGGCCAGTTCCTCATAAGCGGTCAGCACCGTATTGCGCGAGACCGCCAGCGAGCTTGGCCAGCGCCCGTGTGGAAGGCAGCCGCGTTCCGCCCGGTATCTCGCCGGCCTCGATCGCGCGCGCGCAGCGCGGCAGCGATCTGGCGGTGCAGCGGAATTCGCGACTGGCGGTCGATGGTCAAGAAAGTGGTACCCTTCGAAACGGGCAAGTGGCTCTTTCGATCTTGTCATACCGGTGGCAGAATTGGCAGGGAGGAAAAGACATGTTTTCCAGCGGCAATATCACGATTTACGTTTCCAACATGGACCGCGCGGTCCGCTTCTATTCGGAGGTGCTGGGGCTGCGGCTGGCCTACCGGTTCGGCGACCACTGGGCGTCGGTCGAAGTGGGCAAGGGGCTGACCATCGGGCTGCATCCGGCATCGGCGGAAATGCCGGCCGGCCGCAAGGGATCGATGGCCATCGGCCTCGAACTCAGCGGGTCGATCCACGAGGCCGTGAAGGTGCTCGAGGCCAAGGGCGTCCAGTTCCAGGGAGTGGTGAACGAGGGGAAGTCCGGATCCTTCGTCGGCTTCGAGGATCCGGACGGGAACCCGCTGTACCTGGCCCAGTTGAACTGGAGCCATGTGAATCAGGGGCAGGGTGAGTATCAGGCGGTGAAATGATGCGCCTCTTATTAGTGTGGTCTGCTGTGTGTGCTTCCGCTGGCCGCGCAGGACGATCAGACTGCGATTCGCGGGCTGGTCCAGAAATACCTGGATGCCCGCGACAAACGCGATCCCAAGGCCGTCGAGGCCCTCTTCACGAGCGAGGCGGACCAACTGGTCTCGTCGGGCGAGTGGCGCAAGGGACGGGATGCGGTCGTGAAGGGAACGCTGGCCAGTTCGGAGGCTACCGGAGGGAAGCGGACCATCAACGTGGAGACGATCCGCTTTCTGACGAAGGACACGGCCATCGCCGATGGCCGCTATGAGATCAACGACCGGAAGATGTGGAGCACCTTCCTGATGGTGCGAACGCCGGACGGTTGGAAGATCGGCGCCATCCGCAACATGCTGCCGGCCAAGTAGGGCAGGTCATCGACCTGCCCACTGCCGGTCGACAGCCGGTCCTACTTCTTCCGGATCAGGATCTTTCCGTTTAACGTGTTGAAGCTGGCTTCCACGCCGCCGCCGTTGATGGTGCCGTACATGGTGCGGTCGAACTGCACGCGGAACTTGCCGTCCGAGCCGCCGCTGGTGGTCTGCGGCTGTCCGCTCGTGAGCTTCATCTCGAAATCGCTGTAGATCGAGCCGCGTAGCGACCGCATCTTCAGGTTGGCCTTGAAGTCCGCCGGCAGGGTGACATCGACATCGCCGTTGGTCGTGCTGAAGGAGATCGGCTTGGCCGGGATCCACGCGATCCATCGTCGCCTTGATGGTGCCATTGGTGTTGCTGGCCACGACGGTTCCGGAGATGTTCAGAAGCTCGATCTTGCCGTGGGTGCTGCCGGCTTCCACCTCGCCGTTGACGCCGTCGACGTAGATGTCGCCGTGAGTGGTGCCCAGGTGCAGCGAGGTGTCGGCCGGCACGCGTGATCGATGAGGTTCGCCTCGCCCATTGCGCCGGCGCGGATCTGGATCACATTGTCCTCCTCTTCCACGGAGAGGCCGCGGACCGGCATGTCGATGCGCTGCAGGCCGTCCACCGTGCGCTCCGGATTGCCGCGCGGAGGAACCGGGCCGGTCGATCTCCACAATCACTTCCTTGCCGGTATAGGTCTTCACCGTAATGATTGCCGTGAGTCACGTGCGGCGTTGACCACCCGCGGATGGGTGGTATTGCGCGCCGGCACCACCACGCGTTCTCCGGCGGGCTGTCCTGGGCGCAGGCCAGGAGCGCACAGCGATAGTGTCAGGCCCGTGAGGGCCAGGTATCGTTTCATCGTCGTTTCCTTTTCGAATCAGTCGTTATAGAGCTTTGGAATGCAGCCGGATCGCGCCGTTCAGCGCGTTGAAAGTCAGTTCCGGTCCGCCGCTGCCGACCCGGCCGTCCATGCGACCGGCGGTCCGACCGGTACACAAACTTGCCTGTTTTCGTTGCTGCCCGCGGCCGGTCTGCGCCGGCCGGGTCGTAATATCGAAATCCGAGTAGACGCCGCCGTTCAGCGTGTGGAAGTTCAGGTCGGCATTCAAGCCCGGCTGGAAGTAGACGTCCATCTTGCCGTTGAGCGTGCGGAATTCCGAATTCTTCGTCGGGTTCCTGCTGAACGAGACCTTCACCGGACCGTTCAGCGTCCGCACCGTGCCCGAACCGGAGATCTCTTCCATCTCGATGCCGCCGTTGAGGCCGTTGATCTCGTAATCGCCGGTGGTCTTCTTGACCACGATGTCGCCGTGGTTGATGGTCTTCAGAACCAGCTCGGTGCCGGCGGGCACCTGGATGTCGTAATCGAAGGTCACGCGGTAGCCGTAATAATCGTCGCCGCGATAGTTGACGCCGTTGTTGGTAGCGGAACGGCCCGTCCACGTACAGCCGGACGAAGTTGCCCTGCTGCGACATGTCCAGCTTGACGTCGCGTTTGGCCTCGGCCATGGCCTCGTTGGAATCGGCGCCGATGTGCTTCTGGACGCGAGACCTGGATCTCCTTGCCGGTGTACCCGGTGACGTGGACGTAGCCGCTGATATTGTCCACCAGCAGCTTCTGCGGGCCCGAGCCGGCGGCCGACGTCGAAGTTCCGCTTGATGGTCTCCTGGTCCTTGTACTCGCCAGTCCGCGGTCGTCGCGATGTTGGGCCGCGAGCAGCGCGGGAAGGAGCGGCAATGCGTCAATACGGCGGCGCATCTCATTGTGTTCACTCCCAGTTTTTGAAGGCCGGCGGCGGCGCGCTGCCGCACCGTCTCGTCGGCCTCGGTGTCCTGCGCGAGCTTGCGCAAGGCGCGGGAGCGGCATCCTTGTCCTTGAATCTGCACCAGCAGATCGATCAGGGCGATCTGCACCAGCGGCGAATCCTGCACGGGCAGGGAATCGACCAGCGCGCGGCGGACCTCCGGATTGTTCGCGAACTTCGCCAGGGCGTCCACCGCGGAGAGCCGCACGTTCACGTTGGAATCGTGATTCACGGCGTGCAGCAGCGCCTGCTCCACCTGCCGGTCGGGCTGCGCGATCTGGTAGCTGTAGGTCACGCCGCGCAGGCGCGCGCTGGGCGACTGCTCGCTGCAGCAGCGAGAGCGTCACCAGTTGCCGCAGGTTCTCCACCTGGCTCCGCAGCTGCGCCATCTCCGGGTTGCCGTCCGGCGGCCCGCGGCTCGCCAGCAGGTAGCGGCCGCCCAGGACGCCCGCGATCAGCAGCATCGCCGAGAAGGCCGCCTGCCACGCCGGACGGGCGGGCCACAGCCCTGCCCACCAGCTCTTCGGCGGCGCGACGTAGACCTGCCCGCGCTGCGCCTCCTGGTATCCCTCCTGGTAGGCGTGCAAGGTCTCCAGGAAACGCGTGCGCATTGCCTGGCTCGGCTCCGGTTCCGGCATGGTCTCCAAACCTCTCCACACCACTCCCAGCTCGGCCAGATCGGCGCGGCACGCCGAACAGGTATCCAGATGGTCGATTACTTTCTCGCGCGCCGCCGGGTCCAGACGGCCCGCCAGGCACTCCGGAATCTGTTCTCGAATGCGATCGCAAATCATGATGCCCGCTCTCCACCCAGCGCAAAGAACCGGTCGCCCAGTTCCCGCAGCGCGCGGTAGACCCGGACTTTGACCGTTCCCGACTTCGCATCTTCAATACCGAGGCGATCTCGTCGTACTTCAATTCCTGAAACCGGCTCATGACGAGCACCTCCCGTTTCTCCGGCGGCAGCGCCGCCAGGGCCCGGTGCAGCAGAACCGTCTCCTGCTTGTTCTGTAACTGCCGGTCGGCCGGCAGCTCTCGGCGCTGCGCGAACTCGCCGGCATTCTCCGGCAGGGCGACCTCCGGCCTTGCGCTTGCCCGCCTGGTCCATGTGAACGTTGCGGCCCACCTGGTACATCCAGGCGCGGAAGGTGGTTTCCGCCTGCTACGTGTGCCGGTACTTCAAAATCCGAAAGAAGACTTCCTGCACCAGGTCCTCGCTCGCCGGCGCGATTGCCGGTCAGGTGCATGAAGTAGCGAAACAGCGCCCGGTGGTGGCGGTCGAAAAGCACTTCCAGCTTTCCGACGTTGCCGGCCCGGACCTCCTGCATGATCTGTTCGTCCTCCACGTGCCTCCGTTTACGTAATGGAATACTGGCAAAACCGGAAAAGGTTACGCAAGCCGGTCCGGCTGCGTGCTGCCGCCGCTACACCTGTGAACCAGGTTCAACACGAAAAATCCTTTCCTATGAGTGCAATGGAGGTATCCAATGAGGCAAAATAGAAGAGCACGAACAGTTACAGGCGATGGATGGGCCGCCCTCCCGGGCTCCGGACGGCAGCCGCACTCGCCGGCAAATCGAATGGATGAGGCGTACGTGAAGATTTCTCGCAGTGGTTTATTGTGTCTGGGTCTGCTCCTGGCCGGGCTGGCGCCGGCAGTCTATGCCCAGGAGGAGCCGCCTAAGGGGCCGCCTCCGCGCTCCGGCACGGGCGGGCTGCAGACGCCGCCACCGCCGATCCCGAAAGTCCCGGACGTCCGCCAGCCGGGCGAATACGGCTGGTGGGTCGAGCTCAACGGCTGGCTTCCCGTACAGAAGGCCTATATCAATAAGGGCAAGGCCGCCGCTTTCACCACCGAGTCCTACGTCCAATCTGGAAGGTAATCCGAAATACGCGGAAGGCGCAGAGGTCGGCATGGCCGTGGGACTGCACAATGCGCTGCGTTTCTCCTACTTTCAGACCAAGGTGGCGGGTGACTTTCGCTCGACCCAGGACTCTGCACCTGTGGACCCAGGACTACACCTCAGGCAGCCTGGTGTCGACCAATTACAAGCTGCAAAACGGCAAAATCTCTTTCGAGTACCTGACCTGGCCCTTCCCGGTGGAAAGCCGCCGGTTCCGTCTGAAGACCCTGTGGCAGGTCCACTACACCGGCGTCCGCACCGAGTTCGGGCTGCCGGAAGCGCCGATCGTGGACTCAGAACGGGATCCCGCTGATCGATGCCACTACGGGCAACCCGGTGGACTATAGCGCAATCGGCAGCAAGTGGATGTTCAGCCCCGCCTTCGGACTGGGCGTCTCCTATTTCAGCGGCCGGCATTTCCGGATCGAAGCCAACGGCTCCGGTTTTGCCTTCCCCCACCACTTCACCCTCTGGGATGCCGATGCCAGCGCCAACCTGCGATACGGCCACATGGAACTGCGGGTCGGCGCCAAGGGATACCACTGGAAGACCTCGACGCAATCCGAGTTCTATACGCGAGGCACGGTCGGCGGAGTGTTTGTGGGCGTCCGCTGGTATTCGACCAACTAAAGGGCCGCTGCGAATCAAGCTGCCGCGATGTATTCCGCGAGCGTACTCCTTGTGAATGGAAATTGGCAATCTCGCCATGACCGATACGCAGCTCTACTTTTCCGTCGGCCTGCCGATTCTGGCAGTGCTCACCAGGCTGACGATCAGCCTGATGCAAGTCAGCGGCAACCGTAATGAGATGCGGGGATTTCGCGGCGACCTCCGCGACATCCGTGAAGACCTGCGTGAGATGCGCAACGACATCAAGCTGCTCACCGGTAAAGTGATTGACGTCGACAACCGCCTATTCGAGCCGAAGAACGGCTGGATCTCCGATAAATTCACCCCAGCAGGCGCGCGGCGGGCTTGGCGAAGTAGGTCAGGATGATGCTCGGCGCCGGCGCGCGTGATCGAGGTCAGGCTCTCCATCATGGCGCGATCGTGGTCCAGCCAGCCGTTGCGCGCCGCGGCGATGATCATCGAATATTCGCCGCTCACCTGGTAGGCGGCGATCGGCACGTCGAAGCGCTCGCGCGCCTGGCGAGATCAGGTCGAGATACGGCATCGCCGGCTTGACCATGATCATGTCGGCGCCCTCCTGCAGGTCGAGTTCGATCTCGCGCATGGCTTCGCGGCCGTTGGCCGGGTCCATCTGGTAGCTGCGGCGGTCGCCGAACTGCGGCGCCGATTCGGCGGCCTCGCGGAAGGGTCCGTAGAACACCGAGGCGAACTTGGCGGCGTAGGAGAGGATCGGAATCTTCTCGTAGCCGTTGGCGTCGAGCGCCTGGCGGATGGCCCACACGCGGCCGTCCATCATGTCCGAGGGCGCCACGATGTCGGCGCCGGCGCGGGCGTGGGACAGCGCCGATTTGGCCAGCCACTGCAGGGTGGTGTCGTTATCCACGTCGCCGTCTTTGATGTAGCCGCAGTGGCCGTGGCTGGTGTACTCGCAGTTGCAGACGTCGGTGATCACCAGCAGGCTCGGCAGTCTCCTTGCGGATCGCGCGGATGGCGCGCTGCACGATGCCGTTGTCGTCGTAGGCGCCGGAGGCCATCTCGTCCTTGGTCTCCGGCAGGCCGAACAGAATCACGCCGCCGATGCCCAGCGACTCGCACCTCGGCGCACTCCTTGACGATCTCGTCGATCGACATCTGGTAGTTGCCCGGCATGGAGCCGATTTCGCGGCGGACGCCCTCGCCGGGGCAGACGAACAGGGGCAGGATGAACTGCGCCGGATGGAGGTGCGTCTCGCGCACCAGGCTGCGCATGGATTCGGTGGCGCGCAGGCGGCGGAGGCGATGGGTTGGGAAGGGCATTACCCAGGATTGTAACTCCTGGTATCGGAGAACAGCCGTAGGGGGGCTTGACAAGCGTCGTGTACCTGGATAGAATAAACCTCATCTAAGCGTTGGTTATGCAAACCGCTTGTGACCACAACCGCACCCAGATGATCGCCCGAAGAGACGGCGTCGACTACGTGGAATGTCTCGATTGCCGCCAGATCTTCGAGGCCGAAGACCTTGAACCCGTGACAGTCGAGGAAGAAGAAGAATAGCCAGCCCTCCAGCGCTTGCGTTAGCATGGAAGGGAATGCACGATCTCTCCTACTTCCGGAACAACTTCGACCGGATTGCCGAACGGCTCGCCACGCGGGGCCGCATCCGCCCAGCCTCGACCAGTTCCGCGAGCTGGACCAGAAGCGCCGGGCCGCCATCTCCAAGGCCGAAGCAGCTGAAGGCGCGAGAAGAACGAGGAGAGCGCCGAGATCGGCAAGCTCAAGCGCGAAGGCGCCGACACCACCGAGCGGCAGAAGCAGGTGCGAGCCATCGCTGAGGAGATCGCCGCGCTCGACGAGCAGGTCAAGTCTCTCGACGACGAGTTCCGCGAACTGCTGGCGGGCATTCCGAATATCCCGCACGAATCGGTCCCGGTGGGCAAGAGCGAGGCGGACAACGTCGAGGTCCGGCGCTGCGGCGACGCCGCCCGCAATTCGATTTCGAAGCCAAAGCCGCACTGGGACCTGGGTCCGGAGCTGGGCATTCTGGATCTGGAGCGCGCCGCCAAAATCACCGGCGCGCGCTTCGCGCTCTACTGGGACTGGGCGCGAAGCTGGAGCGCGCGCTCATCAACTTCATGCTCGACGTGCACACGCGGCGAGCACGGCTACACCGAAGTGCTGCCGCCGTTCATGGTGAACTCGCAGAGCCTCTTCGGCACCGGCCAGCTGCCCAAGTTCAAGGAAGATCTGTTCAAGTGCGAGAACCAGGATTTCTGGCTGATCCCGACGGCGGAAGTTCCGGTGACCAACATCTATCGCGACGAGACGCTGGATGCCGATGCGCTGCCCATTCAGCTGTGCGCCTACACGCCGTGCTTCCGCAGCGAGGCCGGCTCGTACGGACGCGACGTGCGCGGCATCATCCGGCAGCATCAGTTCCAGAAGGTGGAGCTGGTGAAGTTCACGCGGCCGGAACAGAGCTACGACGAGCTGGAAAAGCTGACGGCGGATGCCGAGGATATTCTGCAGCGGCTGGGACTGCCCTACCGCACGGTGGTGCTGTCGACGGGCGACATGGGCTTCGCGTCCGCCAAGACCTACGACATCGAAGTCTGGCTGCCGGGGCAGAACGGGTACAAGGAGATTTCCTCCTGCTCGAATTTCGAAGCGTTTCAGGCGCGGCGCGCGGCATCCGTTTCGCGCAGCGGCAAGAAGAGCGGAGTTCGCTCCACACGCTGAACGGCAGCGGCCTGGCAGTGGGGCGGACCTGGGTGGCGATCGTCGAGAACTACCAGCAGAAGGACGGCAGCGTGGTGGTGCCGGAAGTGCTGCGCCCGTATCTCAATACGGAAGTCATCCGCCCGCGCAAATAAATCTGTAAGGAATTCTCCCGCAAAGTAACTAATCTGGTGTACGGTCTTCAGGACCCATGAATCACCGAGAGCGCGAGCGTCAATTCCTGGAACTCTTCTCCAGCCATAAGGAGCGTTTGCACCGCTTGTGCTACGGCTACCTGGGTGCCGCGGAAGACATCGACGACCTGTTCCAGGAGATCATGATCAACGTCTGGAACAGCCTGCCCGCGTTCCGCGGGGAGGCGGCCATCGGCACCTGGCTTTACCGGATTGCAGTCAATACCGCGCTGCTTTACCGCCGCAAGCAAAAGCCCACCGAGCCGCTACCGGATCTTCCGGACCGGGGCAGGGGAGCCCACCAGCGCCTCGAAGATGAAGAGCGGCTCACCGCGCTACGGTTGGCGATCGCGCGCCTGCCCGGCCAGGACCGTCTGATTGTCACGCTGCTGCTGGAAGGGCTGAACTACCGGGAGATCTCCGAGATTACGGGCCTCACCGTGAACCACGTGGGTGTCAAGCTGACTCGCATCCGCAAGTCCATCGAAGAGTCCATGACGGAGGTGAACCATGGCGGAATTTGAGCAGCTCCAACGGCTATGGCAGACACAGCGCGCACCGGCCGCAGCCAACGCCGCTGCCTCTCTCGCGGAGGCCCTGGGGCGATATAGCCGGCGCCAGAACTGGATCATGGCGGCCAAGGTGCTACTCGTCGGAACCATACTGGGGCAGGCCTTCTACCGGATTTCCAACCAGTCGGTCTGGATGATCGTCGGCCTGGCATTGGTCGGGGCGGGTGCGATTTGGGCGCTGCTCGCCGACTGGCGTGGACAGCGCGCCATCGCTCGAATGAATTTCGCTGAGCCCTCCGCAGCCTTCCTGGGGTCGGCCATCGCCCGACTCCGCCGCCAGTGGGACCCCTTCGGTCCACACTACTGGCCATTTCTCGCATGTATGGTGGCGGGCATGAATCTCATGTTTCTCGACAGCCTGCAGTCCAAGACGCCGGCCATCCGACTTCTGTGGCATGCCTTTGGCACTGCGCTCCCGTTTGCCGGATACCGCCTCGGCCTGAACATCCGCAGGCGGCGATTCGAAGCCGAATGCAGCCCGCTGCTGGATCGCCTGATCGAGCTGAAAGCCGGCTTGGAGGAACCGCCGCAATGAACCCGAGGACCATCGGAAACCTCATCCGCCTGCGCTATAAACTTCTGTGGGCCAATACCCGTACCAGAAACGGAAGGATCGCGCTGTTCTTCTCCGGATACCTGTTGCTCGTTGTCGTCGTCATGCTGCTGGTCACAGGCGGTGTGGGAGCAGGGATGATCGCTGTCCGCTCGGGCAAGGCGGAAATGGTCTGCAAACTGGTCCTGACGTCTCTCTTCGCCCAGGCCCTGGTCACCAGCGTCATTTTGGGTTTCGGACTGACGGCGATCTTCTCCGATCTGGAGCTGCGGCGTTATCCCGTCAATGCCCGCGAGCGGCTCCTGGTCCGGCACCTGATCGGTATCATCGACCCCTTTTGGTTCCTGCTCCTGTCAATAGAACTCGGCCTGGTGGTGGGACTGTATATCTTGGGCGCAACCGGATTCTTCCAGGCCCTGTTGCCGGTGCTGCTGGTCTTCCTGGCCAACTACATGGCAGCCCGTTTATTGGCCATCATTGTCGGCCGCATGATGCAGAATAAGGCAGGCGGAGCCGTCTTGACCGCTTTCGTGCTGCTGATTTCTCTTGGCGCCGGGGCGGCAGGCGCGGTCATGAAGAGCAATCCGTGGATTCAGGAAGACATCGTCAAACTCCTCCGATACTCTCCGTCCTTCGGCGCCGCAGCGGCGATGACGGCCAGGTCTGCCTCCGCGGCTGCCGGTTATGCCGTACTTTTCATCTGGCTGGCGGCCCTGGGCGGCGCGCTGGTGTCCCTCGAGCGGAGGCCGGCGGTGCGGCATCGGGTCGCAGTTACCGTGATGTCCTGGGAAAATCCGTTTGAACGTTTCACTGCCTGGCTGGGCGTCGAGAATGCGCCCCTGATGGCCTACTGGCTGCGATTCTACATCCGCAACAGCCGGTTTCGTACCCTGTACCTGCTGGCTCTGCCGCTGATCGGCTTTATCACCTTCAACTTTGGGAGAGGCAAGAACGGGCCCGGATTTTTCCCGGCGGCCCTGGCAACCTTCGCCTTGGTCAGTTTCATGGGAACCTCCCGCTTCTCTGTGAATCAGTTCGGCTACGCCGGAGACGGCTTCCGCCGGTACTTCCTGTTGCCGGTTCCCCCGCGCGCAGTACTGGAAGCGGCCAGCCGCGCCTGCATCCTTCTCGGAGCCCCGCTGATTCCGCTGGCGGTGTTGGGATGGGCGCTGATTGCACCCGTGCCATTCGACCCGCGCATGCTGGTCATGCTGCTGGGAAGCGGCGTGGCCGGGCTGTTCGTGTTCCATGGCATGGGACTCTGGGCCAGCATCTACGGCCCCCGCCGCGGCGATTACAACCAGACCTTCGGTAACGATCTCTCGCTCATCGGCAACATTGTAGTGATCGGGTCGGTGCTCGTGCTGCTCTCCATGCCCTGGCTCGCTTCCAAATATGCTCCCTATTTGGTCGACCCCGCCCACTGGTGGCTCTCTACCGTGGCGGCTGCCCTGGGCTGGCTGTTTTACCAAAATTCGATGCGGATTACGGGGCAGCTGTTCAACACGCGGCGTGAGCGGTTGATGTCGATCGTGGAAGGAAGAGGTTAATTCGATGGACGCAATCCGGATCTCCCACTTCGTCAAGAAATACGGCACCGTGGTGGCAGTAGACGACCTGTCGCTCGAAGTGCCCAAGGGCTCCATGTTCGGATTCCTGGGACCGAACGGTTCCGGCAAAAGTACCACCATCGGTTGCCTTACGGGCTTGCTGGACCCTACCGCCGGCGATATCGAGATCCTCGGCGAGCGCTTCTCCGCCGATAACTCCGCGTTAAAGCGCCGGATGGGAGTGATGCCCGAGCAATTGGGCCTGTTCGACCCGCTGTACGCCCACGAATTTCTGGCATTCATCGCGCGTATGTTCGGACTGGACGAAGACACGACACGCAAACGGGTCGGCGAACTCCTGACCGCGCTTGAACTCACCGACAGCGGCAAGACCCTGGCGGAATACAGCACCGGCATGCGCAAGCGGGTCGCCTTTGCCGCCGCTGTGATCCACACTCCCGAGGTCCTGTTCCTCGACGAGCCCTTCGAGAGCATCGACCCCGCGGGAGTCTCTCTCATGAAGCAGTGGCTGCGGCGGCTCACCGAGCAAGGCCGCACCATCTTCATTACCAGCCACGTGCTGGAAACTGTCGAGCGGCTGTGCGACCGGGTGGCCATCATTACCCGGCCCGGGAAGCTGGTCTGGCAGGGCGATATCACGGTGCTGGCTCGCGGCGGCGTCCTTCAGCACGAAGGCCGGGAATTTGATGCGCTGGAGGCGCTGTTCCTGCACTTGACCGGAGAGCGCTACGCCGATCTAAACTGGCTGTGATGAAGCTTTATTGGAAACCCACTTGAACCTCCTGCCGCAAAGCGAAGAGTTTGCTTCGCGAAACGGGTGCCCAGTTTGAGGAAGTCGACCTCAACCAGGGCCTTTCGGTGGCGGAGTTGGATCACCTGATCGGCAAGCGCGACTATAAAGATTTCCTGAATACCCGAAACGAGCTCTACCGCGAGCGCGGCATGAAGGAAAATCCGCCACCGCGCGAAGAGGCGTTACGCTTGATGTCCGAGAACCCCAACCTGATCCGGAGGCCGATCCTGATTAAGGGCAACAAAATGATCCTGGGATTCGACGAAGAGGCCATGCGAGCCGCGACAGTGAGGGAGCGGTCTTAAAGCTGTCACCGACTACCTCATTCTTGCGTCTCAGTATTCAGATGCCCGATTGGCTCACATTGGTACTGATCCCGCTGGGATACTTCGCGGTAATGCGGTGGGTGCTGCCTCGCCTGGGAGTACCCACCTGAATGTCGAACTCCTGCGACGCCGCGGCGCGGCGTAAACCCGAAGAGCCCAAGTAGTCTATTTCTCGAGAGCCGCGACTCCGGGCAGTTCGATGCCGGCGAGGAACTCCAGCGAGGCGCCCCCGCCGGTGGACACGTGGGTAATTTGTTTCGTGACACCGGCCGCCTTGATCGCCTTCTCGGAATCGCCGCCGCCCACCACCGAGACCGCGCCCGACCCGGCAATCGCCTTGGCCACCCCGACCGTGCCTGCATCGAATGGCGGCTTCTCGAAGATCCCCATCGGCCCGTTCCAGATTACCGTCTTAGCTCCCGAGATCACACTCGAAAACAGCTCGAACGTCTTCGGCCCGATATCCACGCCGATCTTATCCCCTGCAATGATCTCGACCACTTCGTTGGGGGCCCCTGGCGCAATTTCAGCGACCACAACGTGGTCCACTGGAAGCACCAGCCGGCTTCCCAGGTCGGAGAGAAGCTTCTTGGCAAGGGCGATTTTGTCTTCCTCCACGAGCGACTTCCCGGTCGGCAGCCCTTGCGCCCTCAGGAACGTGTACGCCATGGCGCCGCCGATGAGCAATTTGTCCACAACCTTGCCCAGGTTCTCGATGACCTCGATCTTGTCGGAGACCTTGGCGCCGCCCAGGATTGCGACGCAGGGACGCTCCGGATTCCGGGTTGCCATGCCGAGGTATTTCAACTCCTGCTCCATCAGCAGCCCGGCAGCAGCCTGCGGCACGAAGCGGATCATCCCCTCGGTGGACGCGTGCGCCCGATGGGCCGAGCCGAACGCGTCGTTCACGTAGATATCGCAAAGCGCTGCCAGTTTCCTGGCGAATTCCGGATCGTTCTTCTCCTCCTCCGCATGGAAGCGCAGATTTTCCAGCAGCAGGACTTCGCCAGGCGCGGGCTGCATCGCCTCCACTTCCGGTCCGATGCAGTCCGGCGCCATTTTCGACCGGACGCCCCAACAGTTCGGCAAGCCGGTCCGCGGCCGGCTGGAGGCTCATTTCCTGGTTCGGTTTCCCCTTCGGACGCCCGAGGTGCGACGCCAGAATGACGGCGGCGCCATGCTCCAGCGCATATTGAATCGTCGGCAGCGACGCTTTGATGCGCTTGTCGCTGGTGATCTCCATTTTGCCCTGCTCGTTAGATAAATGCTAGGTTACAGAAAGGAGGATGCCGTGAAAACCAGATTGCATCAGTCATCTCCAAGTGTATGGTCGCAGCTTCTATCCCGAATGTGCACGACAATAATAGTAACTGCTAGCCTAAGTGGATGCGCGGCAGAAAGGCAGCAGCACTTTGCGGAACATGTATTTCGACTTCAGCAGGAAGTGTACTGGGCTTACTATTGTTCCAAACAAGCCGGATACCCTCTCACATTTCAGTCGGTAACCATAGAGATCCAGACAGACGTCGATGCCACTGGAACTGTTACTGTTCCTGTTGGTGTCGTAGATTTGGCACCGGGGCTTAGCGTGACCAAAGGGCAGAGTATTTCAATACAGTTTGGCTTGGCTGAAAAAGGCACGGTACCCGCAAACCTTCTCCCTAAAGGGGAAAACTGCCCAGAGTTCAAGGAATGGCAACATGTAAAATCATAAAAGGTAGCGACCTAAATTGGCGCACCACCTGACGGAGTGGATCGAGCGTTACAATAGCCAGGTACCCATTTACGCATAGATGGGTTCACCAGTTGAATGCTTCGCCTAATGGGCGGATTGGGTGGAGCTTTTGACAGAGAGAGAGGGCTAACGGTCTTAAGGCTTTGTTTTTGAGCCTGTGAGGTCCAAAAACAAATGAATTTGGCATTGCGAGATCTGTATTATGCAAGCCCTACGAGCAGCATGGCCAGCAGTATGACGAGGCCCCGGTGACAACTGCGGTGAAAGAGTTGGAGGAGAGATCATGACAACGAAACCTGCCTTTGTCCGGAAAGGTGCGGTGGTGTGGTGGTGCGTCGTCTTGGGGATGTCAGGATGCATTTCCGTGGAACGTGTCCCTAGTTCCGCAACGTACTGGGAAGCCAAGGAGGTGCCCTACTTCGCAGATGATCACGGATTACAATGCCTGTAAGATGTGGTCCACCGTGAAGTATGCAGAATCCGAGAAAAGAGAGGAAATCATCACCGACAATTTGGGCTACTGGATCCACGTCCCTCTTCTGAAAGCGTGCATGGAGCATAAGGGCTACAAGTACGTCGGTCCGGAGACCGGACACCCGCTCCCATCCTCAGTAATCACGGTCGCGAGATGCCAGCCGACACACGTCTGACGGTAGATCTACCTCCCAAAATGCCACATCAGTCCCACGACAAAATTTTGAGAGTCGTAATTTCCTTGGATCCCGCTAAACCTGATGCTCCGTGTTGTTGTACTTGAATTCGCCAAACAACGCCCATTCCTGTGTCAACACATACCGGGCGCCTGCGACGAACTGAAATCCAGGATTAATTTGGGTGTTCGACTGTCCACCCTCTGAGCCGGTAGCAAAGAACAATCCGTACCCGATACCGCCATAGGGTTGAAAGACATCACTCATGGACGGCGAGCGGATGATCAAGTTCACAGTCCAGACAGTAAGCCGAAGTGAGGTGGTCGGCGATACTTGCGGCAAACACACTGCCTGAGCCGTCCCTCCCACAATCGTCTGTTGCTTCACGTCTGGTTTCTGGGTGTACAGATCTGTTTCTATGTCCCAGCCAAGGACGCGACTCAAAGAAATAGCCCCCCTTGACACCCCCAAGGAGACCAGACTTGAGTTCGAGATCATTGATGCGAGCGTTCGTGACGCCGCCTCCCAGAGTCGCATCGGAGACGGTGACGTTCGACAGCGAGCCAGGAGCGGAAATGCCTCCATACCCACCGACATACCACTCCGCCTGAGCCGTGGTGGTGAGTAGGCCACTCCCCGTGACAGCTCCACACCACGAGCAGTCCACCAGGGATCCAAGACCTTGCGGGACCAAAACGGATTGATTTCATGATGCCCCTTCTGTGGGCTGACCTCCAATCCGCATGTCTTGTACGCTAGCGTAGCGTAGCTCTGTTCCTAGATCAAGAATCGGAAGGTGTATCCATGCTCGGTTTTTATGCATTGCGTGGCTCAAGTGAGTAGGCTTGCGCTGTCACCAAGGATCAATAACAGTTGTTTTTGAACACTCACGAAGATTAGGACAAAGCCCTGAAAAATCGATGTCTAGGAACCTGAAACCGAACAAGGATTTTGGACAGCCTGAATATCATGACTAACGTTCCGGCTCTCCAAGGGTTAACACAGGTCACACCTGTGTCCAGACCCGAGTTCTAACAAACCGCAGGTCATCCTAGATTCTGCATGCATGAGCACGGCGGAAGTTGCTCTCCCAGGCCCAAGATCTTATGGATTATGAACTTCATTCAAACTCTTATGGACTATTGCCTCATTCAGAGTCCCATGGCCCGTGTCCTGCTAGGACAGTTCGTTTAGGGTTTTTGACTCAACTTCAGTAAGGCCAACAAAGAGAGCAGCAGCCGGTAAACATTATTTCAGGATGGGGGCTTGACAATATATACTTGTATATGCAATAATATGGCATGACGAAAACGGAAACACATAAACCGATGAATCACGATAACGATATCATTGATCAGATAGGGCGTGAGTGCCTGCTGAGTCGCACACGCATGCTCAATCGTGTTCTCACGGGCATCTACGATGATGAACTACGGTCATTCGGTCTGAAAGCAAGCACAACGAATCTCCTGGTGGTTGTGGCGAGGGTTGGCCCCATTCGACGTATCGACATTGGCAAGCGTCTTCACCTCGACCCATCAACGCTGACCCGGAATCTCAAGATCATGCTGACCAATGGTTGGATAGAAGAGATTACAGATGGAGAAGACGGTCGAGGCTCGCCGTTACAGGTTACTGCCAAAGGTCGTGATCTTCTGCATCAAATCGGTCCTTCTTGGCGAAAGGCGCAGGATCGCACACAAATGCTTATTGGGATAATGGAGCGACACTCTTGCGAAAGCTCGCAGCAAACATGATGGGGCTTCCGTCGGGGTAGGTGTTTTTTTGATTATGTACTTGCATATACAAATACATGCCATTCGGGCACAAGAAACCGAGAGAGGAGACAACATGGCAAAACCAAACATGCTGATCACGACAGTGCAGGGCAAATTCCTAGCTTGCCTGCTGCTACCACTCACGATGTTTCTTGGGTGCACCCCTCAAGACAAACCATCCCAGCAGGTCTCACGGCCCGTGAAGGTCGTCCGAATCGGGGATGAGGCCGCAGCAGGTGTGATGAGTTTCGCCGGGGAAGTACGGGCACGATACGAGACGATCTTAGCCTTCCGGGTATCGGGCAAAATGATTGACCGTCCCGTTGAGGTGGGAGATCGCGTGCGCAAAGGTCAGCGCGTCGCACGTCTTGATTCCACCGATTATCGGCTTGGAACGGACGCGCTTAACGCCCAGCTCATCTCAGCCCAGGCTGAACGGGATTTTGCCCGGGATGATCTGACGCGTTACCGCGAACTCCTCAATCAGCGGGTCATTAGTCCAGCCGAGTTCGACCGGCACGACACTGCGTACACCACCGCGCGGGAACGGGTGGTAGCCCTGGAAGCTCAACTGAGCCAAGCGACCAACCAATTACAGTACACCGATCTGCTGGCGGATCGGGACGGCGTGGTGACAGCGCTGGAAGTCGAGACGGGGCAGGTGGTGGCGGCCGGTCAGCCCGTCGTCAAGCTGGCCCGGCTTGATGAGAAGGAAATCCATATCGATATCCCCGAGCAGCGCGTGGCCGGAATCGAGCTCCATCAGACAGTCAGCGTGACCCTGTGGGCCGACGGCAACCGGCGGTATACGGCGCGTATCCGCGAAATCGCGGCGGCGGCCGACCCGGCCAGCCGCACCTATCGCGTCAAGGCGACACTGCTTGAGGGGCAGGATGAAGCACGGCTCGGCAAGACGGCGACGGTGTGGATTCCCGTGACTCCGTCACCGCGCATCGCCGTTCCACTCTCGGCCGTATTCACCCCTCAGAACGAGCCTGGACGGCCGCGTGTGTGGCTGGTGGACGAGCAGGCCGGCACGGTCAGATCCGTGCCGGTTCAGCTGGGCGAGGCACTGGACGGAGAGCGCATTGTCGTCGCGGGAGTCGTGTCCGGACAATTAGTCGTCAGCGCCGGGGTACAGCGCCTGGCTGAGGGACAGGCGGTGCGCTTGCCGGAACAGGTCGCGGCGGCCATGCAGGGCTACGTCGCCGAAAGCAAGGAGTAGCAGCCATGAAGGATTTCAACCTGAGCGAGTGGGTGCTCAAACATCGCTCCATCACCGGTTTCCTCATGGTGCTGGTGCTGCTCGGCGGAATTGTCGCCTATTTCCAGCTGGGACAACGGGAAGACCCGGAGTTCACTTTCCGGGTGATGGTCGTCAAAACCCTCTACCCTGGGGCGACCGCGCTGGAAACCGAGCAGCAGGTAACCGACCGCCTGGAAAAGAAAATCCAGGAACTGCCCAATCTAGACTTCCTCCGCAGCTACTCGAAATCCGGCGAATCGGTGATTTTCATTACGCCCCGCGAGGACACGCCGTCCAAGGAGATTCCGAACCTCTGGTATCAAGTGCGCAAAAAGGTCGGTGACATCCGCATGAGCTTGCCGCCCGGCATCGTCGGCCCCTTCTTCAACGACGAGTTCGGCGATACCTACAGCCTCCTCTATGCCTTTTCCGGGGAAGGCTTCAGCTACGCCGAGCTGAAAGCTGCGGCAGATTCGGCCCGGCAGCAGATCTTGCGCGTCAAGGATGTCGAGAAAGTCGATCTCCTCGGCGTCCAGGACGAAAAGATTTACGTCGAGTTTTCCGACAAGAAGCTGGCCGAACTGGGTCTGGACACCGCGGCGGTCGCCCAGATCCTCCAGGCGCAGAACGGCATGGTGCCGGCCGGGACGGTGTTTTCCTCGCAGCGCAATCTACCCATACGACTCACCGGCCCATTCGACTCGGTGGAGAGCGTGGCGAACCTGGCCGTGCGTCTCGAAGGCCGGACCATCAGGGTCAGCGATTTCGCCAAGGTGACGCGGGGCTACACCGATCCGCCGGAATTCAAGATGCGCTTCAACGGCAAGGAGGCCATCGGTCTCGGCGTGACCATGAACAGGAAAGGCGATGTGCTGGAACTGGGCAAAGCGCTTGAAACCGCCATGACTCGGATCGAGGGGGAACTCCCGGTGGGCATCGAGGTCGAGCGGGTCGCCGATCAATCGCGCGTGGTCAACACGGCCATCGGCGAATTCCTGCGCACCTTCTTCGAGGCGCTGGCGGCGGTGCTGCTCGTCAGCTTCCTGAGCCTCGGATTTCGCACCGGCTCCGTCGTCGCGCTGACGGTGCCTCTGGTTCTGGCCGGCACGCTGCTGTGCATGCTGGCTCTTGGGCATGGAAATCTCATCGCATCTCGCTGGGCGCCTTGATTCTCGCGTTGGGTCTTCTAGTGGACGACGCCATGATTGCCATCGAGATGATGGCGCGCAAACTCGAGGAGGGGTGGGATCGGATGCGCGCCGCGACGTTTGCCTACCGCGCCACGGCCTTCCCGATGTTGACCGGTACGCTGATTACCATTGCCGGCTTCCTGCCGGTGGGCTTGGCGAGATCCCAAGCCGGCGAATACACCGTGGCGATATTTCAGGTGATGGCCATCTCGCTGTTCCTGTCGTGGATCGGTGCGGTGGTCTTCACACCCTATCTGGGCTTTCTGATGCTCAAGACCAAGGGCAACGGGGACACGCCCGGCCACGACCTGTTTGACACGCCGTTCTATAACCGTCTGCGCCGCTGGGTGGATCGATGCGTGGAACATCGCAAGACAGTGATCATCGGCACGGTGGCGCTGTTCGGCGTCGGCGTCGTGACCCTGACCCAAGTTCCCGAACAGTTTTTCCCGTTGTCCAATCGGCCGGAAGTCATCATCGACCTCTGGTTGCCGGAGGGTAGTTCCTTCGCGCAAACCGAAGCGGTCGCCAAGCGCATGGAGACTCTGCTTGCCAAGGACGAGGATGTGATGAATTACGCGACCTATATCGGCGGCGGCAGCCCACGGTTTTTCCTGCTCATCGTGCAACAACTGGCCAATACCAACCTCGCCGAATTCGTGGTGATGACCCGTGACAACGTGGCCCGCGAACGGGTCATGCAACGTCTTCGACTGACCTTCGCCACGGATTTCCCGGAAGTGCGCGGACGCACCATGCGGCTCAACGTCGGACCACCGATGGATTATCCGCTCGTGTTCAGGGTGTTCGGTGAAGATCCCACGATTGTTCGCAGCATCGCCGACCGGGTGGCCGAGGTCGTGCGCACCAACCCCAACACGGTGGATGTGAACGACGACTGGCACGATCGTATTCCTTCGTCTCGTCTCGTACTCGATCAGGACAAGGCGCGTGCACTCGGTGTCTCGACTTCCAGCTTGTCGCAAGCCTTGCAAGCTCACTATACGGGCATCCCCGTTGGACAGTTCCGCGAGGACGACAAGCTCATCGACATCGTCTGGAGGGCGCAAAAGGACTTACGTGGCGCCGCCGATGAATTGCCCAATGTCACTGTTCGGACGGCCAACGGTAGATCGGCACCGCTGGGGCAGTTCGTCAAGTTCGAAACCGTCTTCGAAGACGGCGTCCGTTGGCGCCGCAACCGCTTCCCGGCGATCTCAGTACGGGCCGACGTGGTAGACGGCATGTTGGCGCCCGATGTAGCCGCGCAGATCGTTCCGAAGCTCGAGCCCATCAAAGACAGCCTCCCCGCCGGCTATTTCATCGAAACCGGCGCGGCCAAGGAAGACGCCTGGATCGCTCAGAAGTCGATCCTGATCTGGATTCCGCTGGTCGTGATCGTCACGCTGATCCTGCTGATGATGCAGTTACAGAACCTGTCCCGAACGTTCCTGGTGTTCGTCACGGCTCCGTTGGGCGTGATCGGAGCCGCGTTCGCCCTGTTGCTGTTCGGTGCGCCCTTCGGGTTCGTGGCCCTACTCGGCATCATCGCCCTGGCCGGCATGATCATGCGCAACTCGGTGATCCTGGTGGATCAGATCGAACAGGACGAAAAGGCCGGCCGGGATACCTGGACCGCCATTGTAGAATCGACCGTCCGGCGGTTCCGGCCCATCCTGTTGACTGCGGCGGCAGCCATCCTGGCCATGATTCCGTTGTCGCGCAACGATTTCTTCGGACCGCAGGCTATCGCCATCATGGGCGGACTCACTATTGCGACCATCCTGACTGTGTTCTTCCTGCCGGCGTTGTATGCCGCCTGGTTTCGGGTCAAACGGGAGCCTTCTCATGCGGATGCGTCGCTGGCAGGTTCGAATGAAAATCTGGTGTCCAGGGATTCAGTAATTTTTAATGGAGAGATTCCCGTAATGGCCCGCTATTTAATACCAAGCATCGCCTTGATGATCGTCATGTTAGCAGGCTGTACACCGACACGTGTGAGTGACCGGGTAGTGCTCTCGACTCCGACGGATTGGCGTCATGCCCCCGTTGTTCAAGACAATTCCAATCAGGCCGACCTCAAGGAATGGTGGCAAGGATTTCATGATCCCCTCCTGAACGAGTTGATCACCCAGGCTTTAGCCGCGAACCACGATCTTAGAATCGCAACGGCTCGCGTGCGCGAGGCCAACGCTCTGGTCACGGTTGCGGAATCAGCACTCTACCCCAGCGTTGATTTCTATTCCTTTGGCGGCCGTGAAAAGCGGATCGACCGAATCATCGCGGTACCGGGTAACCAGGGGATAGAGCTGGTCACACCCACCGCCAATGTCATCACCGGTGGTCTTGCTGCACGGTGGGAAGTAGACGTGTTCGGTGCCCGGCATCTTGAAGCTGAGGCGATTGGCTGCTCAGGCTGCGGGAACCGAAGAGGCTCGGCATGGGGTACAGGTGGGATTGCTGGCTCAGGTGGCGACGAACTATCTGGAACTACGCGGCGTACAGGAACGGACGGCCATCCTGCGGAAAAACATCGACATCCAGCGGGAAAGGCTCAGAACTCTGCAGGCCTTTTATCGCGCGGGCTTAACGAACGAATGCCGAGGTCTCCCGCCAGGAAACATTACTGCGCAGCACCGAGAGTACCCTCCCGGTATTGAACGCAGCAGAGGCAACGCTGATCCATCGCCTCAGCGTGTTGCTGGGTGAGTCTCCGGCGAAACTTGAACACCGGCTTGTTGGTGCCACAGTTCATCCTTCCGACCTGCCGGGTATCCCAAACCTTTTGCCTTCAAGCCTGCTATCACAACGGCCCGATCTGCGCCTTGCGCAAACCGAAGTGAGTGCAGCAGCGGCGAGCCTCGGTGCAGCGCGGGCCGATCAGTTTCCGAAGGTGGTGCTGTCGGCGAGCGGTGGGATCGGTGCACTGGCCGTCGGCGGATTTCCGAGTCTGGTGGAGGGTGTGTATGCGCTGGGGTCGGGCCTCACGGCGCCGATCTTCAATGCGGGACGCATTCGAGCTCAGATCGCTGGCGCGGACGCGCGGCTGGATCAAGTCGCGGCGAAGTACGAAAAAACCTTCCTCCTCGCCTTAGAAGATGTGGAAAATGCCTTTGTCGCACATACCTCGTCCAAGGAGCGCCGCGAACAACTGCTGCAGGCCGAACAAGCCGCCGAGAAAACGTATCAATCCTCCGATGCCTTATTCCAGAAGGGCGCGCGTGATTATTTATCCGTGCTGGATGCCCAACGCAGCAAACTTTCGATCAGTGACGAGCGTGTCAAAGCTGAAACCGCCGTTCGTGTCTCCTTGGTCTCGCTTTGCAGGGCCTTTGGTGGCGGTTGGGCCGTTGAGCGCTCGGTGAGCCGGACCAATGATGACATCAATATCGGAAAAAACTCGGGGCCTGCCGTTGCGGTCGAACAGTAGTTCAGTCGCGGATTGCGTGGACCCAAGCAAATTGACGCTCGCAGACGTCGAGATCGTTCGATTTCTGAATGCCTGCGAGAAAGGCTGTGTCGAGCTCCTCCATTGCTGGACGTTCATACAGGTAGGAGTGGACAATCCGTGGAAAAGGCAGGGAAGGAGAAGGCGGTCCAGGTCTGATAATCAATCAACGTGGGTATAAAGGGAGGAATTCCAATGTCACATATGATTGTAGGTAAGGAAAGTTCCATGAAAGGAGTAGTCATGCGATTCAGACCATCCATCATCCTGACAATCACCCTACTCGTCACGAGCATGGGACTCGGAAGCGGCTGTACAACAACTTCCCCTTCTCCACCTCAAACGTACAACTCCGAATTGGAGTATCTGAAATCGCTGCATCAGGCTGGTCCTGTTACTGAGCCTCAGCTCGTCGCCTTCTTGATGCAGCAGTTCATGAATGCCAACCAGCAGCACGCCGGCATCGCGTTCTACGAATCCTTCCTACAAAAGCACGGAGGGCAGCTTTCTCCCGAGCAAACAGGGTTATATCTGAGCGCCTTGGGCGTCCTGCGCGCCTCCTCTGCCAATCAGGTGCCCCTATTGAGTCGAATCGCGTGGGTGGATAAGACGATCGAGATCCTAGAGGACGCGCGGAATCTCACCAAGAACGACTACTTTCTCGTACGATGGATGATAGGCGTTGTCTATGCGCAGCTCCCGGATCGATTCAACAAGGCGGACGCCGCCTTGACCGATCTTAAATGGTGTGTGGACAACATCGCGAAAGCACCCCATGACGGTTGGCTGCGCGAGCCGTACTATCACCTGGCCGTGCTATACGATCGGGCCAACAATCAACAGCAGGCGCAAGCCTATTTGCACCTGAGCGGCCATGATGGCTTCAATAAACCCATCACACTGACTACGCCGTATGCGGTCAATGCCACCAAAGGCTTTACGTTCCATCCCAAGCGATTAAGAGAAATCGTTCCCGGCAAGATCTTTAATCTGTCGGGTTTTGAGTTCACCGAGTATTACTTCATCGTGTCAAAGGACGGCAAGGAGCTGATATCCATCGACGCTGGCACCCGGCCCGACGCGGCCCAGGCCGCTTACGAGTTCCTGCGACATCGCGTCCCTGACCTCCCCCCCTTGACGACGGTATTTGTAACTCATAGCCACTGGGACCATATTGGCGGGCACCGTTATTTCCACGATTTGAGTCCGCAGGTAAAGTTCTACGCCAGGGACAACTATCGTCAGGAGTTGGAGATCGTTCGCCCAGGCACGCGAGGATTTCGCTACTTTTTTGGCAACGATTTTAAAGAGGAGTTCATTTCTGATTTCAAGCCCGATATCACCGTCGGCAAGCGTACCGAAATCACCGTAGGAGGGACTCGCTTTGCGCTCATTCCCGTTCCCGGTGGAGAAACGATCGATGGACTCTTTATTCATGTGCCTGAGCACGACACGCTGTTCGTCGGTGATTTCATCATGCCGTATCTCGGCGCTCCCTTCGTTGAAGAGGGCGACCTCCCGGGACTCTTCGCAGCCATTGATGTCGTCGTCTCATTAGACCCGAAGCACCTGCTCCACGGGCATGAGCCGCTCACGCGGATCTGGAGTACTGGGGGCATGCTCGCTAAGCTCAAAATCCATCTCGAATGGCTGTACCAAGAAACTCTGAAGGCTACCTGGAATGGCATGAGCCGAGCGGCGATCCATCATCAAAATCTGATGCCGCCATTCATCCATCAGAATCCCGAGGTGCACTTCCCCTTTCTCGTCATGCGAGAGAATGTCATAAACCGAATATACGATCAGAACATCGGCTACTGGCAGCCCGACCTTCAAGGCATGGACCATCTGAGTCAGGAAGAGTTCGGTTTGTTATTGACGCACTACTTAGAGCGTTCAGAACAACAGCTGGTCAGTGCTCTTGAAAACATGCTGGAGAGCGGCGACCACGCCCTCGCGGCACGCACAACGACATGGGCACTGACTCAATATCCGTCCAGTGCCAAGTTGCAGGAGCTGAGGAAGATGGCTTTCTTGAAGCAGAAAGAGAAATACCAAGAGCTCAACCCCTTCAAGGTTATTGTGTACTCGGAGGCTATCCAGCATGGAACGCCACAGTTGCAGCATGCCCTGCCCAACAAAGGCAGGGAGGCGGACGCTCCCTAATGTCGCATGTTGTGCCTCACCTAATATCTGTACAGGGAGATGAGCCATGTGTATGCAGGACCCCATCCGTCAAGCGGCAGCTTCCGGCAAGCCGGTGGCTGCCGTTCATGGCAAATCGGCAAACGTCTCCTCACACGACCGAACTGATCGCCAACCAATTTCACTCTTTTCTAGACTTCAATGCGGGATCTTCGCGCCGAGCACGTCCACTTGCTCGATCTGTGGCGGTTCGGCAAGCAACTCGGATGCCTTGGCCATCAGTGCTGCCGCGATTGGGCCAGCCAAATGTGCCTTGCGGCCTGTATCATCAGCAAAGGCATCGAAGATGCCAAACGTCGCCGGTCCGATCAGAGCACGGCGCCTATAGGGCGCTACCTCGGCGCGATCAGGGACACGAGGTTGCCACAATCGTAGCGCAAACCAGATCGGCGTCGTGGTTTCCTGATTCGCCAGGGCGAGCCCGCTTTCGAGAAAGCGGGCGACATCCGCTTCTTTTCCTGGCTTGGCTTTCAAGCGCACGAACAGAGCAACTCGTACCATGGTAGCTTCTCCTCTTTGAGGTAAAACAACGTGAGTGAAATTCTAGCGATACGTGCCAATTCGTACTAGTGGCAGAAGTGACAATTATGATACAGTTCTCGCCATGCGCATTTACGTGCTTGCGCTGAATGAAGTCTTCGACACCGGCTTAACCACGCTGCTCGACACGTTCGGAGCGGCGAACGACCTGGCGGAATCCGCAGGAACACCTTCGGCACGGTTCGATGTGACGGTCGTGGGTGTCCGTTCCCGCGTATACACCAGTCACGGGCTGTCTGTGCCGGTACGGTCGGCGGCACGACTTGCACGCCCGGATGTCGCGCTCGTGCCGGCGCTCGGGGCGAAGATGCCGGACACATTGCGAATTGCGCTTGAGGGCGAGACGTCACGGACGCGCACGCACTCCTTCGGCGATGGTCTGGCAGCGGCGCGCTGGTGGGTGCTGCATGCACGGGAACCTTTGTCCTTGCTGGCACGTCGCTGCTCAACGGCCATCGTGCGACGACATCCTGGTGGCTCGCCCCGTTCTTTCGGGAACGGTACCCGCATGTTGTCCTAGACGACTCGCGAATGATCGTGAGTTCATCTCGGTTCGTCACCGGCGGCGCAGCGCTGGCACACCTCGATCTGGCATTATGGCTGGTGCGTCGCCGCAGTCCCGCGCTGGCGGCGCTGACCGCTCGCTACCTGCTGGTTGACCCACGGCCCTCGCAGGCGGCGTTCATGATTCCCGACCACCTTGCGCACTCAGACCCACTCGTCGAACGGTTCGAGCGATGGGCCCGGAGACAGCTCGCTGATGGTTTCTCGCTCAGCGAAGCGGCTCACGCAGCCGTGACCAGTGAACGCACCCTGGCCCGTCGCCTGCAATCCGTGCTGGGCAAGTCCCCGCTTGCGTACGTTCAGGATCTTCGCGTCGAGCGCGCGGTGCATCTGATACAAACGAGTACGGCCAGTGTTGATCAGATTGCCGCTCAGGTTGGCTACGCAGACGGCGTGACGCTGCGCACACTCATTCGTCGTAAGATCGGCCGCGGCGTACGCGAGCTACGTGCACGCGGCTGATCGAACGGAAACGAAAAGATGGCGGACCTGCCAGTTCTTTTTTAGCCATTCATTTATCACGGTGGGACAAAAAGGTTTGTTTTTGGAACAGGCGGAAGGATACGTCAAAGCCCTAGAAAAATCGACTTATCCGCTCTCGACCATGAAAGAGGTTTTTGAACACGGTGCGCGGGACGACTAGGCAGGCGGCGACAGGCTGAAAGTCGTTTTGAAAGGTCTGTCTACTGGTGAGCCGGCTGCGTTCTTCCGAGATTGTGTTAACTCCGCGGTCCTTGTATAAGCATCGCGATGGCTGAATCTCCTGGCGACCAGAAGAAGAGCCTGCTTGTCCTGGCGGCTCTGGGGATTGTGTATGGCGATATTGGCACGAGTCCCCTCTATGCGTTGCGCGAGTGCTTCAGCCCGGCCATTGGGCTGACCACCACAGCCCCCACGATCTTGGGCATTCTGTCCCTGCTGATTTGGGCCCTCCTCCTAGTGGTCACGGTCAAATACCTCTGGGTGGTGATGCGGGCCGATAACCAAGGTGAGGGTGGCATTCTTGCCCTCATGGCGTTGGCGCATCGGGACGAGGGTGCCCCCTCGTTCCCCCACCGTCTCAGCCCATTGATTATCCTCGGTCTCTTAGGGGCCGCGTTCGTCTATGGGGACGGCATTATCACACCGGCGATTTCGGTCCTCAGCGCGGTCGAAGGACTGAACGTGGCCACATCGCTGTTCAACCCGTATATCGTGGTGATTGCCGTCAGCATCCTGATCGGCCTGTTTGCCGTCCAGTCCAAGGGGACCGGGCATATCGGGCGAGTGTTTGGACCCATTATGCTGCTGTGGTTTGTGTGCCTGGCCGTCCTCGGCGTCGGAAGCGTGATCCAGTCTCCTCGCATCCTGGAATCGTTCAGCCCACTACACGGGATTCGGTTGCTCGTAGAGCATCCGGGGCAGGGCTTCGTGGTCTTGGGGAGTGTCTTCCTCGCCTTAACAGGCGCCGAAGCCTTATATGCCGATATGGGCCACTTCGGGAAAGGGCCCATTCGTCTCGGCTGGTATACAATTGTGCTCCCGAGTTTGCTGCTACAGTATCTGGGACAGGGGGCGCTCTTGCTCCGGGAGCCGGACGCCGTGGCCAATCCCTTTTATCTCCTGGCCCCCAGCTGGTTCCTCTATCCGTTGGTCGGGCTGGCGACGATTGCGACTGTCATTGCCTCCCAGGCCTTACTCAGTGGAGCCTTCTCCCTCACCCAGCAAGCGATCCACTTGGGGTATCTGCCCCGCATGGGCATTCAGCATACCTCCGCAGGCCACATCGGACAGATTTATGTGCCCGTGGTCAATTGGCTTCTGTTCATCGGGACGATCAGTCTGGTCCTGCTGTTCGGCTCGTCGACCAACTTGGCCGCCGCCTATGGCATTGCCGTCTCCGGCACGATGCTCATGACAACCCTCTTGCTCTATGTGATCGCGCGAGACGCTTGGCACTGGCCCGTGCTCGTGGCCGGAACGGTGACGGGCATGTTTCTCTTGATTGACCTGGGGTTTTTCAGCGCCAATGTGCTGAAGATCTGGCAAGGCGGCTGGCTCCCCCTCGTGCTTGGCTTGGCGCTCTTCACGGTGATGACGACCTGGAGTGGCGGGCGCGCCCTGGTCACCAACTATCTGCACCTCACCATGCCGCCACTCGCGCAGTTTCTGAAGGACCTCCTGGCTCGCCATCCTGTCCGCGTGCCGGGTCACGCCGTCTTTCTGACCCAATCTCATGAGAGCACGCCGCCGGCCTTTCTGCAAAACGTCCGACACAATAAGGTACTGCACGAACTCGTGGTGTTCCTAAGGATTGTCACCGAGCGGGTGCCTTTGGTTCCCCGAGCGCAGCAACTTGATGTTGGGCAATTCGCGCCAGGCATCTATCGTGTCACTGTGAGGCATGGATTTATGGAAATGCCCGTGATCCCCGTCTTGCTTCAACAGTGTCACGAGCAAGGCGTGCCCATGAATCTGCAAGCCACCACCTATTTTCTCAGTCGAATTAACTCGCTCGCAACGCCGAAGCCCGGAATGGCGCTGTGGCGAGAGCATCTGTTTGTCTTTTTGTCGAGAAACGCACGCCGGACCAGTTCCTTTTTAGGAATTCCCTCCGAGCAAGCCGTCGAGATTGGTGTCGTCGTGGATATCTAGCAGGCTGCGGACTAACCATTTCGGTCTCCTTTGATCAATTAATGAAAGACAGCCAGGATAGTTTCTAAAAGATCACCTCCAAAGACATCTCACCCGGAGATCTCACTCGGGGAAAGCAGAGTGCAGAAGCACTTGAGCAACGAAGGATTAAAATAATGCATTTGCTTCCTGAAAAAGAGAGGAACTACCTTTGCCTTCGACTCGTATAGATTTGTCTCAGCAGAGGGGTTCACCCCAAGAGGGTGTGCTAAATTTGTGCTAAAAGTGGTTCGAATCCATCATAAACCCTGGAATCAGTAGAACCGCTGGAACGGACCTAAGCCTCAGTATTCAAATAAGAAACGGGGAAACCAGTTGAAACACCGAGCCTTTTTAAAAACGTCTTGCTTGCCATTCCTAAACCGCTGCTCCTCCGACCAGACCTGTCTTCGCCTCGGGTAGTCGCAAACACGTTCACAAGTTATCACAGGAGGGAAGCATGCTCGGTGCCGGCGGTTGGCGCAAACATGGAGATCCCTCGGGCCTCGCATCGCGGAACACAGAACACACCATTAATCAAAGGTGACCTCGTGGTCCCAATCGCAATGCTGAATCAACGGTGTCGTCTTGGGTGGAGCATTCTCGTAGTTTCGTCCGCAGGGGCGGCACGAATCCTGACAGGCGCGAGTGCCGCCGAAGGCGGCTGATTGCAGATTAGCGAGCGCCCGTGATCGAAACGCTCTCACTACTTGCCTCACTCCTCGCGGGTTCCGACGCGTGGGAAGTTCGATGCAGCCGTGTGCGTAACCGTATCGGTGTTCTCAGCATGGCAGCCGGAGTCCGTGGGGGTGCTGCCGCCTCTAGCATTTTCGTCGCATTGCGCTCCAAAGCCTGCCGCACCGGATCGAGGTTCAAGCGCGCATAGATGGCCGTGGTACTCACATCGCGGTGGTTCAGCACCTTTCCGATCAACTGCAGGCTTTCTCCGCTCCCCGCCAACCACGACCCGACCGTTCGCCGGAGATCATGAAACCGCACATCTTGAATACCCGCCGTCACCCGAATGCGGTCCCAGGTCCGTTTCATATTTTGGAGATGGCCAACCCCGTTCTGTCCAAGAAACACATAGGGATTGCCTTCCACCCTGGGGAGGCTTCGGAGCGTCGCGACAAGCGCATGGGGCAAGGGCAAGAGATGCGGGCGCCCGGCCTTGGTCTGTGGGATCCGCCACTCGGCCCTGGTCAGACTCACATCCTCCCACCGCATGGTCAACACTTCGGTCCGTCTCGCGCCGGTCAAGAGCGCGGTCAACAAGACCGCGCGGACAGAGGGATCCGCTTCCTCCGCGATGGCCTGAAAGAGCCTGGGGAGTTCCTCAGGCTGCACGAACCGATCGCGAGATTCCTCTCGAAACATCTGGATGCGGGTGGCGGGATTCTCGCCTGCATACAGGCCCCAGTCCCGAGCCAGATTGAACATCTTGCGAAGCAAGGCCACCAGGCGATTCGCGCGATAGGGTGCCGTCTCCCCCACCTGCGCATGGAGGCGGGCCACATCATTCCGGTTGAGATCCGTGAGTTTCCGCGTGCGAAAGACCGCGAGATGGGTATTCAGCATCGCCCGATCATCGCGGCCGGAGCGTTTGCGCGGCGCATGCCGTTCCAGATACTGCTCGCTCAGATCCCCAAACGTCGGCTCATGGATTCGATCCTGTCGGACCTGTGCCGGATCGGCACCCTGCGCGATCGCGCCCACATGCGTGGCCGCGAGTTTGCGCGCCTGATCCACGGTGAGCGGGCCATAGGGCCCGATCGTGAGGCGGCGCATCCGCCCCCGAATGCGCTTTTCCAAAATAAACGACTTGCGCCCTTGGGTGACCCGGAGCGCAAAGCCCGGCAACTCTGCATCGCGCACAAACACCTGGCCCGCTGACGGAAACGGGGTCTCGTCAATGAGCTGTTTCGTCAATCGCCGCATTTGATGCGCCTTTCGTCATGTCGCCGTGTAGGCAGGATGTAGGCAGTTGTCGGCACGCGTGATCCCGCATAAGCCAGCAAAATCAGTGGCGAATCAGCAGACCAAAATGTAGGCACAGTGTAGGCAGGAGAGAACAAATTCAGGAGAAATGTGGAGCACAGCATGGAAGAGAAATATGCGCAACCTCCTGGAATGTCAAGAGACTGAGGAACCCAGAGGACCCCAGAGGAGAGGCGAGAACTGACTCTTAATCAGCGGGCCAATAGTTTGCCGAGGAACGATTTCAATCGGGTATTCGTCGTCATGCGCACTGAGGTAGAGCGTGCGTTGGCCGGTGATCGGAATTTTGTGTGTGATGTGAGTGCTGCGGTGGGGAGGGCAAAGCAGGTGCTCATGCGGCCTCCACCATCCCTCGGAATGCGATTCCCCAAAGATTTAAGGGCGTTTTGGCAAATCCCCTCAAATCCCGTTGGGGACACCACTTACAAGGGAGAAGCGGTCTTTCGTGGAATGAAGGGGGTTACCCTTAACCCTTTTGGGTCATTGCGTATTTTACTGCCTTGCTGATAGGTACCACCCGGTCTCAATTACTGAGGGGTTGTCAAATAGTGCGCAGTATGCTTCCCCTTCTCTCAGCTTTCCTACCGGGTTTCGATCAGGCCAGTGAAGACAATCACACACTGTATGGTGACCGGGTCAGTATCCGCGAGTGAGGAGGGGGAGATCATGGATCAATCTACTAGTGCGATGAGCGTACTTGGGAATAATCCGATGCACTCTTCAGGGAAGTCTCGACGTGTCGGGTGCCTCGTCGCGTCAATATGTATGCTCACACTTCATGCATGGGCTGGAGAGTGCCTTCGCCACAATAGGCTTTGTTCAAGGGAACGATCACAAAACAAAGGAGCCAAGCCTTCAGAGGACCAGCACCAGAGGACCAGCATTCAAAGGACCAGCAGCATAACACCGGCTCTTTCGGTGACGTACACGCGTGCTCAAGTGGCAGGAGATCTCAACGTGGTCGTCGTCGGGTGGGAGCATCACGACGGCCGCAGTAAGTTCGGTAACGGACTCGAATGGGAATGTCTACACATTAGCGGTTGGGCCAACACAGATTTCGGATCATCATTTAAGTCAATCCATCTACTATGCAAGGGACATTTTAGCGGCAGGCGCGAGTACAAATTCGGTGACCGTCCGGTTCACGGTGCCGGCGCATCCGGCAGACCTTCATGCAGAGATTCGGGTGCTGGAGTACAGCGGACTCGATCGCGTGAATCCCGTGGATGTCACGGCTGCGGCGACAGGAACGAACGCGGAGAGCAACAGTGGTGCGGCGACCACGACGAATGCCCACGACCTCATTTTTGGGGCCAATATCACACACAGACACACGAGTGGCCCAGGAACTGGATTTACGAAGCGAATGATTACGTCTCCACACGGAGATATTGTGGAGGACCGAGTGGTGACGACGGCGGGGAGTTATAGCGCCAGCGCCCCGCTCAAGGGGCATGGCCCCTGGATCATGCAGATGGTGGCCTTTAAAGCCGCGTCCGGAGGGTTTGTGGATTCGAGTCCTCCGACGAATCCCGGGAATCTTCTTGCGATGGCTGCAGGCATGGCGGGGTGAGTCTGACGTGGACTGCCTCCACAGATAATGTGGGGGTGACCAATTATCTCATCGAACGATGTCAGGGCCCCGGATGTAGCAGCTTTGCTCAGGTTGGAACTTCTCCTACCACGACATTTTCGGATACGGGGTCTTTTAGCTGGTACCAGCTATAGTTACCAGGTACAGAGCCACAGATGCAGCGGGAAACCTCAGTGGCGAGTCGAATATCAGCTCGGCGACGACCAATCAGTCAACGGCCAGTCCAATCTCGTTGATCCAATTCGCCTATGCGACTCCGCAGTCCGCGCAGCTGACTGTGCCAGTGCCGTTCGGCAGTGCTCAAACGTCGGGCAATCTCAACGTAGTCGTCGTCGGCTGGAATGATACGACGGCGGCCGTCAGTTCAGTGACCGACTCAACCGGCAATGTGTACACACTAGCGGTTGGGCCGACGACAAATCCGGGTCGGCGAAATTCCCGCTAACGCAATCGATCTATTATGCCAAAAACATTGTGGGAGCGGCGGCGAATGCCAATACGGTGACGGTCCGCTTCACGGTGGCCGCTCAATTTGCAGACATCCGGATTCTGGAGTACACGGGAATCGATCCGGCCAATCCGGTGGATGTCATCGCGGCAGCGATTGGCACGAATGCGGCCGCCAACAGTGGCGCAGTGACCACAACGCATGGCAACGACCTGATTTTCGGGGCCAACACGGTGTCCACGAGTACTGCGGGGGCTGGAGCCGGATTTACGAGTCGTGTGATCACGGCTCCGGACGGCGACATTGCAGAAGATCGGGTGGTGTCGGCGGTCGGGAGTTACAGTGCGAGCGCCCCGCTCACGAGTCCTGGCCTCTGGGTCATGCAGATGGTGGCGTTCCGTGGAGCCCTAGCTGGGCCACCACCACCACCGCCAAGCCAGGTCGGTCAGTGGTCTGGTCCCTTTACGTGGCCAATAGTTGCCGTGAATATGGCATTGCTTCCGACCGGACGAGTGCTGGCCTGGGATGGCCAATCTGCGGGCCATCAGGCACGGGTCTGGGACCCCTCCACGAATAGCTTTTCATCACTGACAGTGGACGACAACATTTTCTGTAGTGGGGCCGCTGCGTTGCCTGATGGGAGGCTCTTGGTCGCCGGCGGACATTTTCAGGCGCACGTCGGGCTCAATGTCACCAACCTCTTCGACCCGTTCTCTCAGACATGGTCGAATGGTCCGGCCATGGCATATGATCGGTGGTACCCGACGGTGACTGCACTACCCAGATGGGCGCATGCTGGTGACAGGAGGAGAAATAGACTGCGATGGGTGCGAAGCGGCGATTCCGGAAGTGTACAGCCCGGCAACCAATAGTTGGACCTCGCTCAGCGGTGCCTCGCTCAGTGTTCCCTACTATCCCCACATGTTTGTCCTGCCAGACGGGCGGGTGCTCAACACGAGCACTGCCGAGGCCCCCGTCCCGACCAGGGCACTCACGATACCCACGCAAACCTGGACGATGGTCGATGCGAGTACCCCTGACGGTGGGAGCGCGGTCATGTATCGGCCGGGAAAGTTTCTGAAGACAGGAACGTCGGTCGATCCAGACACAGCCGTCAGACCTTCATTTGCCACGGCCTATACGTTAGACATGACCCAAGGATCGCCTACGTGGATGCAGGTTCCGTCCATGAATTTTGCCAGAACCTATCATACGATGGTGGTCTTGCCGGACGGGAATGTGCTGGTCACGAACGGAGGGTCAAACAACCGATGCCGTAGGTGTGAGTACGGCCGTTCATCAAGCGGAACTGTGGTCACCTGGCGACGCAACAATTTAGCAGATTGGCCAGTATGGTGGCTCCTCGGCTCTATCACTCAACCGCGCTGTTGCTGCCCGATGGTCGCGTACTTGTCGCAGGGGGCGGCCGCTTTAATGATGGCAATGCGCCCACTGATCAACTCAGTGCGGAGATCTATTCACCGCCGTATTTGTTTAAGGGCACGCGTCCCAGTCGATCAGCTCAGCACCTACGCGTTCTTCACTATGCAACCAAGCTTTTCCGTCGCAACGCCCGATGCGTCACAGATTACTTCGGCTGCACTGATCCGCTTGGGTGCGGTGACCCATGCGTTCGATCAAAATCAACGATACGTCCCGCTGACGTTCCAACAGGCTACGGGTGGGTTGACCGTCCAATCCCCGAGTTCTGCGAACCTGGCGCCACCAGGGTACTACATGCTGTTCATTGTCAATTCCAATGGGGTGCCTTCCGTGGCGTCAATCATAAAGGTTCAGTAGTGCCAAGTGTCTGAGCACGCACTTTGAGCGCCTGACACAGGAGTCACCACTTATAGCTTTCGTTGCCAGATGCGTTACGGCTAAGGATCTCGCCGAGGTGCTCTGGGAACAGACGAGCCGAGGACTGTTGGTGAAGGCGTGATATCTTTCATCACCCGTGGCGGCATCCGTTCGCTTCGCTCCTGGCCGTGGTCGACCGCAATAAAGAGATTCAACCCATGGGCCGTAGGTGTCCCTTCCCCAACCTTCGGAATTCCACCGAGCAAGGCAACCGCATCGCGTGAGGCGGGAGCAGTGTTTGAACGGGGAGCTGTTCTATACACTCAAGGAAGCACAGGTCATGACGGACCGTTGGAGAACTCACTACAACACGGTCCGTCCGCATAGTAGTCGCGGGGGCCAACCACCCGCACCCGAAACCCTCCAGCTCGCGAGCTGAGGACTAACATGGTAGGTGGTACAAAAACTCCCGGCTGGTCACAGCAGCGCTGCACGCACGGAAATCGCAATATTAGTGTTCATGAGCGCCGTGCGTTATACCACCACCCCTCACGAAGGCGAGTTCAGAAGCGAGACCACCACAATCGGGCAGGTGATTTTAAAGTCGCCGCTCTCGAAGTCAGCTTCGATATTGCCGTCATCGTTCTCATAGATGACCGCAAGGGCCACCTCGAAGATGACAACTTCCTTGGGCGGAACGGCGAACATCGTCTTGTTAAGATTAACCCCGGCGGAGATGGATATGGCATTCGTCTCCCCGCCAGTAAACAAACCACCCCAGGCTCCGACGCTTCCTAGTACTTCGCTCTCATAGGGGGTGTTCTGCGGCAACCCGAACCAAAGCGCAAATAGGGCCGCTATAGTTACGCTGCTGGTGTTGACCCCATATGTCCACGGGGCGTGTGCTTTCACGTGCCCAATCGCCGACATGAAAGTGGTGGCGTTGATCACGGCGTAGACATCGTACGGATTTGCCCAATAGAAATAGAAACCCACAGTCTGCGTGCGCGATTCGGACGACGCCACCTTGAATTTCGCCCAACTTCCAAACGGTACGACCGCGGAATCCGAGAGCGCCAGGAGCGGTGCCGTCCAGACCAAAAACGGTTTGTCCAGACTGAAGGCAGGGTTGGGGAAAAAATCCCCTGGGGCGGTGAGACCCTGCAGTGCCTTGCTCTGCTCCAGGATGGTCGAATGGAGCGTATCGTTTTGCCGCGACGCCCGCTTTAGAGCGTCGGCCTTGTGCTTGTCGATAATGCGCTCCTGTTCGGCGCTTTGCTGTTCTTCCAGGGCTTCGAACTTCTTCGTGTCCAGCCCCGCTTCCCGCAAGAACTCGGAAACCAGCTTTTCCTTCGCGCGGCGGCTGCTCAGGAGTTTGGGGTACTGCGCGGAGTTCAGTCGAAATACAACCGGATGTTTCAACCTCTCGGCCTCCACCGCAAGAATCGCCTTTTTGAGTTCGGCCTTGGAAATTTTCATCATCCTATCCTCCTTTATTCCATCTTTGCCCTTCAGACATTCGGCAAAGATAAGTATGGGAGCACCATTACCGAGCCGCTGCACCGATGGTGCTCTCTTGCGTAGATCCAGAGTGATGCAAAAAATTGCTCCGAATCTGACATTCTGAGCGCCGCCCGCGAGACTAACTCCGCGCGAGCGGTAATATCTTTGCTTGGCGATCAATCGGCTCGAACGCCTGCGGTGCTGCTGGGACGGCAACGACGTGTCCCATGCCCATTGGGCCCCGGGGCGCCAGCACCGCCACCCAAGCCGGTTGCATAACGTACTGCTCCCGTCGCCGGGAGAGTGATAGATAGCCAAGCATGAAACTCTTGGGTTCGAAGTCTTCCATCGTGAACGCCCGCTCGGGGCGCCGCCACCAAAGATCGTCCAACACGCGCTTCGCTCCCTCTTCCGGGGTGACAACCTTTGCCTGTGCGAACGACTCCACTCGGACGCGCCGCCAGTCGATTCCCCACCGAGTGACCTGCGAGTCGCCACCTACCGACACGTGTACCGATGCCCTACCTAACACGGGCAGTCCATGCAGGTACCGGCGGAATGCGCCTAGCACCTCAAAAAGTGCGATGGGACTTTTCTCTCCACGCAGCGTGACTCCCTGCCCCTTCATCTCCCACTTGCTCTCGAACCGCAGCTCGTCGTCTGGGCCGGCGTGGCGCTTTGCGATGGTCCTCGCTACCTGATCCGCAAGATCGGTGAGCGCCTTGTGGTCGGCGCTCCGCTCATCGGTCGCGAGCGGTTTTCGCGCTACCCGGGTACGCATCATTGCCGCGATCGCTCCTGATGCAGGAAAGATGTTCAAATGCCCCTCGTCCGGGAGCCGCATCCGTGCAAGCGAGCCCATATTTTCTGGCATGGGCATGCAGTCGCCGAATTGGGGCCAGATCGCTTTGGCCATCACCCGCGCATCGCTCACCGAATCTTCTAAGGAGGGCTGAATGATCTGGAACACCGGCACTCGACCTCGATGCCCCGCTGCCTTATTCACCAGCGCCGCCAGCAAATCTTTGTCAGCCATAGATCCCTCCGTCCCACGACATCCACCCCATCCAGTACTGCTCGGATGGTTTTACGTCGCTTAGAGTAGGGCCTTCTCCCCAGAGGTGGTCGCATCCGATGACGCTTTCTTCCCAAAGCACATTGCCATTGTTGTAGGTCCATTGGCGCTCGACTGAGATGACAATCGGATGATTCGACACCCACCAGTCCGACACCCCATCACCCCACGAGTCGCAGACCGTGTTGCCGGCGATCAAGTTGTTCGCCGTATCTTCCCCCACTTCGTCGACTGTCCAGCTGTCGTACATGTCGCTATAGGCCCCGCAAAAGAGGTGTAGCCCCTGGAAGATAGGATGGTGCTCAAGGATGTTGTCACGGTTAATTGAATGGCAGCCGTAGATCATCAACCACTCCATGTTGCAACTGTCGCCTAAGCGCCACTTCTTGGAGTGGCCGAACCAGTCGTCAACATGGGTGTCGTAAAGGAGTTGACACTCTCCGTCGATATACCCACCATGCGTGATCACAAGAAAGAGATCAACGCTGTCGGCGTTCTGAGCGTCGTCGCCTCCAAACTTCGCGGTGTCCCGCATGTGCCGTTCGATCACACCATGGTTGCACCTCAGGAATCTAACCTGGTGCCCAGCCTCAGCCAGCGTCGGACCGAACCAATTGGCGATGTAGTACGGACACGACAGGTCCTGGCCCCCTTCACTGATCACGCCCGCCGCGCGGACATCGGCGAAGTGATCGATGTATTCAATACCAATGAGTGCCATGTTAGTTTCTCCCTACGGAACGACATGTTGGTTCTCTGCGTCCTTGAACGACCCTAAGCACCGCGGAAACCGAGATCTGGACAAGCCGAATATCGAGCAAGGCTCGTGCCTAATCCGAAATGTGCCTGTCCTCTGTCGTTGACTGCGGTTTGTCCCAGAATTGCACCTGTGCGGAAGCTGTTTCACGGGGATGGAAGCGGTCCGCGTGAATCGAATACGATTCGGGGCTGAATCAGATTTGATTTACCGGATCGAACCGAATCCCTGACCCAAAACCCGAACAGGAGGCAACGGCAGCTTGAGACGAATTGGCCAGCGTTGTATCTGTCAGCGCATGGCCGGGGGAGCGACGGCAGGGACGAAATGAGAAGGACACGGGAGCCTCGCAGGGAGGCTCAGTGTAGAAGGGGACGGAGGAAACCGCAAGGCGGGTAACTGTGTGTGGACACTCTAACCGAAGCACCAAGTCGGTTCTAGCAGCGTTAGCCCCTGCGAAACAAAAACGGGGGCCCCAGTGCTGGAACCGCCGTCTGTGATGCCGCGATAGCTGAGGTTATGCCGCCCGCTTCCATCGCCACGCCGCCAGGCCAAGGAGGCCTGCGCCGAGCAAGAGCAGGGTGGCTGGTTCAGGGACAGCTTGAATACGCAAAGAGCTAGGGTCATTAGATGTATGATCGCTGCTACTTGAAATATTCATAGTCTAAATATGGTTAAGGTCGAAAGGCTGTACAATAGGTGCTTTATTCACACAACAATTCCCTGAAAATAACAGTGACCCAGCTGTAATATCTGTGATGGTTCCCCTCGCATTCATCCCTGCAAAGATTTCCGGGATAATGAGGATGGAATTCACTAAGGTGGAAAATGGAAAATTATTTTGAGGGCGACACACTGGCCACATCTAGAGGCAGCACATTTTCTATGATAGAGTGGCCCTCAACATGGACATCTCGGATATCATCGGTATCATCACTGTCCTCACCAGCATGCCCCGATCTACTGACCCAAGAGGTTGCGTATGATCCGTGAAGGAGGCATGACCTGGACGACGGTGAAACCGACAAAGCCGGGATGGTACTGGTATAAAGGGGAAGATCCCGATTTAGAGTTTCACGCCGATGGCATAGCGATCGTAGAAGTGATCAAAGAGGAAGATCGGTTGGTTTGTCGCGATTCGAACCGCGATAATGAATGGATCGAAGATTCGCAGGCTCAATGGGCCGGGCCGCTGGAGGCGCCAGATAAATATACGAAGGAGAGGCCCCGATGAGCGAGGAATTCGGTCGGCTGTAGGCGCAAGAAGAATCGATCCAAACTCGGTAGCCAATCCGTTCGGCGCCGGCAACCCCTTCTCCCCGAATAGCGTCACGAATGAGTTCGGCCGCTATGGCAGTCCGTACAGCAATCAGTCCGCCACCAACCCATACGCATCGGAGGCGCCCCGACTGTATGACCAGCAAGGGAACTTCCATGGCAAACTCAGCACGAATCCATTCGATCCAGATTCGGTCAGTAACCCACTAGGCCGTTACGGGAGCTCGCTCTCACCAGATTCTCTGAACAATCCCCTTGGTGCCGGCAACCCGCTTAATCCCGGAAGTCCAAAGAATCCATACGGGCGCGGCTGGCGGATTGAAGGGAAGTAACTGGCCTCGTATCGCGTCGCAAGATTGTCAGAATCTTATACGGAATCAGACAATAAATAGTTAGATATGGGCAATCAAGACGATCAGCTCGCCCTATTACTGAAGCATGTCCAGGCTGAAGGACGAATCTGTCCACAGCCACAGCGGTGGAATGAACTGTGGGAGATGCTTCCTGACAAGGAGCGACTCGGTCATGGATGGTGTCCATCTTTGCCCCTGATTCTAGGCGCGTGGGCGCACACCTCGGACATCGAGAAAATGCATCGCTTGCGTGAGCACATCGAGTACGCGGCTTCGAAGGGAGAGTTGAGCTCCATCGAACGCTTCTTACGTAACCTTCCATCGGATCGGTGGCATGCGAACGGCAATTAGAGGCGCGAATGGGTAGCGGTTATTGTGTGCCCATCGGAATGGTTCGTGTACTGGTAGCCCTGATCCTGAGCTCCATAAATCTGACAGTTTCGTGGGCTGGGGACAGCAGCCCGATCCCTTCAGGACGCCCCTTCCAAATCGGAGAACAGTTCACCTACACCATCACTTGGCTGAATATCACGGCTGAGACGGCGGTCATGGGAGTCACTGCTGCGACAGACGGACATCATCCCCTTCTAAAATTGGTGACCACCGCACAGTCGAGGCCTGCCATCACGAAATTTTTTCCCGTGGATAACCGGGTGGAGTCGACGGTGGATCCCGAGACCTTGCTCCCAGAAGACTTGAGCTTTCGACGACGAGAAGGGAAAAAGAAAGAAGACATCGAGTACAGCTTTCACCAGAAAGCGGGAACAGTCACAGAGATCAAGGGAGGGTCAACGGACACGTTCCCGCTCCTGCCACACACATACGACGCCATTTCGTGTCTCTACTATGCCCGCAGTGAGTTACGGCCCTACCCAGGGTCGTCTCTGACGATGAATGTGCACCATGATAAAAAGAATCATAAGCTAGAGGCACTCGTTGAAAAGATTGAGACCATCAGGGGCCCGTGGGGTTCGAACGAAACTATCCGGGTGCTGGTCGTCATGCCGTTCGAAGGTATCTTCCTCAACAAGGGGAACATTCGGGTGTGGTTCACCAATGACGCGAGGCGGATTCCGCTTCGCATGAGGGCCAAAGTCGTCATTGGGACGATTGTGGCGGACCTCGCCACGGGATGGCCGGCCTCGTCAGTGGCTCAGTGAGTCCCGACTACTCTAGCCATCCTCCCCCAACGTATCGGGAAACGGACTTTCATAGTGACCTCATTGATTGGACGAATTCGACTTCCAAGTTTTGCGTATGCTTGATCTCTGAGTAAGGCTGATTTGCCGAGATTGGGGAGAATGTCGTGCGAGACAAATGATTGCTCGATCGTGTGAATATCCGGAGGGTTCGAACCCTCCCGCTTTATTCTCCTTGCAGGAATTCCGACTAAAAAATACTCTTACTCACTTCGGTGGAGTAGGGACTTTCATTGCCGGCACTATCGTACGCTGTGATGACGAAGAAATATGTGGTCCCGTTCTGCAATCCTGTCGCAGTGTAATTTGTCGTCGCCTTGGGTAAAGCCGTAAGGGGCGCTGCATAGGTTCCCGATGCCGTCCCCCGATACACCTTGTATCCTGCTAGGTCCGATTCAGTGCTGGCCTTCCAGGTCAAAGTCGCCGTGTTGGCTGCGGTAGCGGTAAGGGTCATAGACACGGGAATTTGCTTCGGACTACTTGTCGATCCTGAAGCCGTTATAGTGACGATGCCGTTGTAGGTTCCGGCAGCCAACCCCGTGAGGTTCGCGCTCGCGGTAACGGTCCCGCTGTTGGCACCAGACACGGGGCTGAGGGTTAACCACGCTGCGTTGTCCGAGGCCACCCAGGACAAGGTGCCGCCGCCGGTGTTGGAGATGCTGATGGGCTTAGCCGCAGGGTTCGTACCTCCCACTGTTCCGGTGAACGTGAGGCTAGTCGGGCTGAAACCGATCGTTGCGCCGGCCGCTGTTGTCGTCATTGTTAACGTAACCGGCAGGCTTTTGGCCGTAACCCCTGAGGCAGTCACAGTGACGATGGCGTTGTAGGTTCCGACGGCCAACCCAGTAAGGTTCACATTCGCAGTCACGGTCCCGCTGTTGGTGCCGGACACAGGACTCAGGGTCAACCATGCCGCGTTGTCACTGGCTGCCCAGGACAAGGTGCCGCCGCCCACATTCGAAACAGCGATCGTTTGAGCAGAGGGATTCGTCCCTCTGACTGTTCCGGAAAAGCCGAGACTTGTGGTGTTGAGCCCGATGGCCGGGGTGGGGGTAGCTGCCGTGAGGGAGAGGGTGACGGGCACTTGCTTAGTGATCCCCCCGCCGGAAATTGTCGCGATGCCGCTGTAAGAGCCGGCTGCAAGGTTCGCAAAAGAAGCAGTGAGTGCAAATGTGCCGGAACTCCCGGGTTGAATCGTTTGCGTGACGGCTGGTGTGATGGCCACCAACCAGTTGATGGAATCGGCCCAGGTCACCGTCAGGGCGGTGCTCCCTGTGTTCGTCACTGTCACGCTGCCGGGTTTGTTCGACGATCCCACCGTGGCGCTGTAGGCCAGCGTGGCGGGCGAGAGGCTGAAGCCGGTGGTTGATAGCGCGAAAGCGCTGGTAACACAAAGTCCTCCATCAAGTGCCAACAGTCCGAGTAGCGCGAAGACCACGCCCTTCCCGACGAGCCATCGATTTAGAGGTGGGAATAGATTGAAAAACGACGTCATGCCCTGACTCCTCTGCCCACATTCGTAGTGGAGCCGCTCGGCGTTTCGGCTCGTGTCTTCGAATACATGATGCGCCCAGTCGCTTGAGCAATGGCTGTGCCATTGCGCTAAAGCAAAACCATACAGCACAAAGCTCCGCCAGTAGTTGGTTTGTGACGCTGCTGTGTGGAGTGACCTACAGATTGGTTTTGGGAGCATTCGTATGCATCGTATGCGTGATCATGCAGCGTGTCGGGCTCTCATAATTTTCCAGTTGACCTCTGTCTGGTTCGTGTTTGGTACGAAACGTATCCCGCCCATCACAATCCACACCCATATTGAGTTATGCCTCATCTTCATTGTTTGATGGGGATAGATCGTCCTGGGTGTTCTGAGTGAGGCGTTTGGCGGAACCCTTAATCAGCGGATTTCAATGATGTATCTTGCGGCAGGGTGATGTGGAGGGTCGGACGGCTGATCACATAATCGCTGACCAGCACACCAGAGAAAATTTTGCTCCATTTGAATGCTGAGACGCCATAAGGGAATCTCGGCGACTGGAGGATCGGGATGGTCGAGCTGGATCATGGCTTCTGACAGAGCCGATGACATGGAAATGATGGCTTTCTCCACGTTTACCTTTGGGATCGTAACCTGCGACTCCGGCCGCCAGGCCCGGTGAAAGGCAAAAGTGTCAAGCACGGAAATGAAGATGCGAATCAATGAGCAGATCACCATTATCATTCGGCGACACTCAGCAGCAGTGGTCGACGTCTACCGGCGCCGTGTGTTGGTCTGGAAAGCAGGTGAGCCGCATTCCGGTACATCAAGATTTTCTCCAAATCCGCCATAAACAAGTTACAGCCTAGGTCTGAGCTGCGCATTGTCGTTGCCTCAATGGTGCCAAGCGGGTGCCACAACACCCTGACACACACATCATGATCCCATAATGGTATAGTGAAAGAGGGGCGCGCATCTTATGGCCTCTTCTTCTGCGATTGTCGTCTTCTGCCTACTCAGCCTGGCCACTCCTGCCTTCGCCGGCAATCAGATCTATAGCTATACGGATGATTCCGGCGCGCTGAACTTCACCACTGAGAGGGATTGGATCCCCGAGAAATACCGCAACCAAGCCGTTCTCTTGAAGCTGGAAGTCTCACCGCCCGTTGAGACCCCCCCTCTACAACCAATGCTTCGCGTCGTTTCATCCTCAAGTGAATATCGTATGGGTGATCACGACACGCGGATAGATGCCACTCGGCTGGCCATTGACGACGCCAAACGGCAGGCCCTCGAGCAAATCGCGGTTTACCTGGAAAGTATCACTCAAGTCAAAGACCTGGACGTCACGCGCGATGAGATCCGGGCGTACACCGCGGGTATCGTGATGGTGCTCAGGCAGCAGACCAGCACGCGCCTCGAAGACGGTGAGATCGTCATTCACGTCGATCTCACGGCACAAGTCGATGAACATGAAGTCATTCAAGCCATCGCCTCCCTCCGCGACAATGAAAGCGCGAAACAGGAACTCGTCTCGCTTCGAACTAAAACCGATCAACTTCGTCAGCAGCTCGATGCCGCCAATCAAGCCTTGGCCACGGCCAATACGCCAGCGCAGATACAAGCACTGACGGTCCAGAGGCAACGACTGCTCGATCGTATGCAAGCAGATGCTCTCATTGCTCAAGCCAAAACCGAAACGGCCGCATTGGCGACCGAAACAGGCTCTCCATCATCTTTGGCCCGTTTGAGGCGTTTCCTGTCCGGTGCGCCATAGACTGAACAACTTCTTCGGATTTATTCAAACTGATCCGATGGGAGCAGATCGCGCCGAATGGTCTTGGGGTTTTCAAATCTCGCAGTCCTCACCTTCAGAGTTTGCTACCACGCTGTTACCAGGACAGGACACCCAGCCCCAACTGGCCCCATGTCGGGAACATCCGGTTCTGGGTTTCTTGTGATTTAGGATGTCTGAGGTAGTATTCGGGGAAATTCCTAAACCGCGGGTCAGGGCGCTTGGTGCCAAGTTGGTGCCAAAACACCATGACACACCGTGATCTATCATGACCTGTGCCTTCACAAATCGTCGTCTTTTGCTGCTGATTGGTCTTGCTGAGTGTCCTGAGGTGGGTTAGTATCGGGACTCTTAATCAGCGGGCCGTAGGTTCGACCCCTACACGGCCCACCAAAAATCAACCACTTACACCGCTACATGCCAGTGACTGTCCTGCCATTGTGCTAAATTTGTGTTACATGTCTTCAATGGAGGCACGATTCCTGTCTCCTAGTTTGGTCACTATAAAACGGACAACCTGTTGATCCTCCAAGAAGAAGTGGGACAACTCCGAAACATGGAGCCTTCTGGAAGACAACCCGTTTCACACACAAAAAATCAGCGGGTGACTTGCCCCCAGTTGTTAGGCCACCGTTCAAGTTCCTTCACGCCGACACGCTGAGCGGTGCGAAGGTACGAGTCTCTGGGGCGGGTGGCCGGTACCCCAGCGCACTATGCGGGCGTTGCGTGTTGTAGCGTTGGCGCCAACCTTCCACGATCACCCGCGCCTCGTGCAGCGTATAGAAGAGTTCGCCGTTGAGCAATTCATCTCGCAATTCTGTTCTGTAATCCCCAGCTTGCGACAGGCCTCGACCACCGCAAGCCCTTTGCCCAGTTCGATTTCGATGGTCCGTAACTGTCCGATGATCTCTTCTGCCGTATACCGCTTGCGTGCCATGCCCCCTCCTTTCGCCGGTCGAAATCTTAACTCTCGATCCGGCTTGGTTTATAGGGGGCAGGTCAGTGCTAGGCTAGGGGAAATTTACAAGAAAGGCCTATCAGGAGAGGGTGTACGGAGCCCACTCCATGCCTGGGTGTCAAGAATACGTCTTTTGTTTACTCCGCATGTAGGTAGCATGACTCCACAACATGCCCATCCGGGGGGTGTGCCGATTGGTCAGCCCATAGCAGCAAGGTTGAATGGTTAAGTCAGGCCACACCAAAGCTACAAGGGGGTCAATGGTATTGGATCGACGATGAGATCAGTACTTACGAGAGGGAGATCGAGGCGCTAATGTTGCCGAGGGATGCTGAGTCTGCGTGTGGTTTTCATAGTGGCTTCCTTTTTGTCTGTCTTGGCTGGAGTGCTCCTCCGCTCAGGCGCCCGGATTCGTCGATAGCGCACTGGACCGCGCGTCGGTGGAGCGGCGCGGTCCGGTGTGATGAGCGGGCGTTCAGTCAACGCCGCGATTTCGTCCCAGGCACCTCCAATTTTCAGATGAATAATGAACCGATGAGAGGGAAGTATCAACGCTCGGAATCTCCTTTGCCTTCACTATTCAGTTGCTACCACGCCGCTACCAGGACAGGACAAACCAGCCCCATCAGGGCCCATGTCGAGAGCATCCTGTGTTGTGGTTTCTTGTGGGGTTAGGTTGTCTGAGGTTGGGTTATTGGAAACGTAAACCGCAGGTCGTCCGTTCAATCCGGATCGCCGGCTCCATTTAAGTGCTTGAATGTATGGGACTCCAGCCTTAGGGGACCTCTCGAGTAACCCAACGAGTCTCGGATGACGTGGTCTGATGTGCCTCTTAAGCAGGACTAGGGCGATTCCTAGTAGGCCCGTTCTCGCGGATATCGCACACTGAGTCATGTCAGAAAACGCGATGGGAACACAGCCACAGCGGACGCGTTGTGATTGAGCCGTGAACGCCATCGGAATTCTGACGGAATTTTGATTCTGAAGGCCCGGCTCCGAAAGGACCTGGGCCTTCGTTTTGTCTTGTAGAGAACATGCAGACAGAGGAGGTAGCATGATGCCAATATTTATGGTCGGCCTTGGGATGGCCCTCTTGGTCATGATCGTCGGGATCGGTTGGGCGGTCTCCAAGGATGTGATGGAACTGATTGATTTCGTACACGACACCAATAACAACTAATGAGCAAACGTACTGCATCTGATGCCTCTCATTGAGCTATCACAGGCGCGATAATGGCACTTGACCAACCGGTGCCTTTGGGCGCTAGATAAGATATTTATCTATTTAGGTCGAGAAGAAGGAGGGAGCGTAATGGCACTGCTGATTACCGACGAATGTATCAACTGTGGAGCCTGCCTGCCGGAATGTCCGAACGAGGCGATTTTTGAGACTCGCGGCGATGCGGAGACGAAGGGAAATCATGTGGGCGACGGCCAAGGAGTCGGCGATAGTATCTATGTGATTGCGCACGACCGCTGTACCGAGTGTGTCGGACACTTCGAAGAGCCACAGTGTGCCGCCGTCTGCCCGGTCGATAATTGTTGCATTTCTGACCCACTGTATCCGGAAACGACGGAGGTTCTGCTCGCCCGGGCGAAAGCCCTCAATCCGGATAAGGCAATCGATCCGGCAAAAGTTTGGAATGGGGTGCGGAACTGATCGTTTCCACTTCGAGGTTCCGTGCCACGTTAAGGCTGCTGAGAACGCTGCCGGTACAATGTTCTCAGATGAAGTACGAAGAGAAGAACATACAACTATGTGTGCCTTGGCATGACCGAAACGATTAGTCATGGCTGATAAAATTCCAAAAGTAATTTCTAATGCAACTGTCATTAAGGTTTTGGCTAAAGTCTTTGCTTTCCAAGCCATCGAGATCAACCTATTGCGTTCGCATGCTGGAATATCCGATGCCAATTGGAAAACCCTTAAGACCGAAGCCTTTAAGAAAGCCTACGCGAAGCAACGCTCTTTTTATGAAGATCGCTTGACGGGTGCGTTCGATTTAGAGCGCATTTCCCAGTCTGAACGCGAGACAAGACTGCTCGAACTCTGGCTAAAACAGAGTGAGGATTCCCCCAAAGACGAACCGTGAACCAGTGCTCTCAGCATGAGAACATGCCCTCTCCTGCGAGTGACGCCACCCGCTGGAAACAGTTCCTGACGCAGGGATTAACATCCATCGATCCTCTCTTCTGCTACCACGCTGCTACCAGGACAGGACAACCCATCCCCATCTGTCCCCACTTGGGCAGTTCCACGATTTGTGGTTTGTTGTGGGGTTAGGTTGTCTGAGGTTGGATCGTCTGAATTTCGTAAACCGCAGGTCACGGCGATTGGTGCCAAAATGGTTCCAAAACACGGTGACTCAACATGACCCATGATGATCTGCCATCATCACGAATCCTGCTCTCTTTACTGGTAATTGCTCTTGCTGTGTGTCCTGAGATAGGTCTTCGGTTGGACTCTTAATCAGCGAGCCGTAGGTTCGATCCCTACACGGCCCACCAAAACAATCAACTACGATTCCAGGGATTTGGTGAGCAGCAGATCACCGCGGAAGACTTCCTCAGATAGCACGGGGTTTCTTAAAAAGCCTGTGCCAACCCATGGGGAATCTAGGGTGTGCAGAATTGTCCTCGAAAACCTGAGCTACCTTGTGAGAAATTTACAAGGAAAGGCTATCAGGAGAGGATGTACGGAGCCCACTCCGTGCTTGGGTGTCAACAATACGTCTTTTGTTTATTCCGCGTGCAGGTGGCATGACTCCACAACATGCCCATCCGAGGGGTGTGCCGATTGGCGCGCAGTACGGCCATGATGTCGGACACCGCTTGAACTATATACAACTTAATTTGCGTTTGTCCGTCTTTACTTGCTCACGAGTGGCACTCCAGGCAGGACTCGACGACAATATCAGTATGCCAGCGCCATCCTTGAACCTCGCTGCGAAGGGTCCAACCTCTTCACACTTTCCACCGGTCCGATTCAACCATTCCGCGCCTATGGCCCTTGCACCCTCCTTCGGTTCCCTCCTACAATACGCCTCCCTGCGAGGCTCCATGCTTTCATCGGCCCTGTCGTCTCCGTCCTCGACGGCGACACCATCGAAGTTCTGCACTACGCCTCTCAGCGGTAACTTTTCCCAAAAGGAGCTAATCATGACGAAACCAATCTCTCAGGCGTTGAGTTGTGCAGGAGGTCTTCTCCTGGTGCTTGCATCGGCCTCGTATGCGGCCGACACACCAGCTGGAGCAATGGCCAATCCAACGCCAGACGCAGCGTCCAATTCACAGCCTCCCGTGGTGAACGATCCCGAAAAAGTCTATCGTATCAGGGACAGCGCCTTCTTCTGGCTCCATATTGGCAAGTCTATACAACATGCCCGTGACGCTGAAATTGCAGGCAACATGGGACAGGCTGCAGAATTACTTGAACATGCCAAGATATCGTTGATGCGAGCCCGGGAGGCACAGCGTGCGGGCAATGTGGCTGGCTTGAATGAAGGGATTGCCAATTTGACAAAAGCGTTGAGTCTCCCGATATGGTTGACGCAAGGTTCGGCTGCTCCTTCCCCCCAGGGCGTAGATCCTCAGTGTATCGATGAGCTTGAGAGACAATGCGGGGAGGTTCAGCCTGGCAGCGGGCGTATCCAACAGTGTTTTGACGACAAGATAAACAACTTCTCACCGATGTGTCAGGAGAAGCTTAAGGAGGGGAAGGCCGTGATCGCTGCCGCTATATTCGAGAACAGGCATCACAAGGAACTAACGGGGACACCCCGTGAAGAGGCTGCCGTGCGTTCGGCGACTGACCTTGTTCGTGAAGCTCGTAAGAACTTGTCGCAGGCGGCTGGAACGAAGTACGTCGAAATTCAGCCTCAGAAAGCCGCTAAATCGAATTGATCCGGCAGCTGTCTCTTCTGAGCGATGATCTGACAGCTGAGAAGCCAGCCGTATCAGGATTCCACTGCAAGGCCGCGTACAGTCTCTGCATGTTTCAGCTGCAGCAGCTGTCACGCTGTTTGAAGTGGTCCGCCAGCGTTGCAGGGGAGGCGAACAGGCGGCGAAGCCTACCGAATCTTGATCGTTCCGTCCTGGATAGCGGTCTTGAGCAGCTGAGCCGTGTTCGATACGCGCATCTTTTTCATCATGTTGGCCCGATGGACCTCGACGGTCTTGACGCTGATCTTGAGTCGTTGACCGATTTCCTTGTTTTTGAACCCGGCCCAAATCAGTTCAAGAATCTCTTTCTCGCGGCTGGTAAGCGATTCAGGCCGCTTCTTGCGAGGTGGCGGGGTCAGATTGGCTAGGGAAGGCTTGATTTTCGTCTTTGCAGTTCGTGCCATTATGTTCTTCTGACCGGCTGGTTATTCCTGCCAGCGGGGCAGGCTCGAACCTCAGAGGATGACATACATGCAATAGATGATGACGATGAGGAGACTCAACAAGGTGATAGAAAGGCGGATCCCATTAATAATTCGTATGGTAGGAACCAGCGCCTCCAGTTCATCCTCCGTACTCCTCTGTCCTACGACACGCACAGGGGAGTGGGTTTTGGTTGTGGGTATTTGCAGGACGCCGAGGCTCTCCTCGGTGAAGGCGACGTTTCCGACGGATCGGGGAGACGTAATTGTCCGTTTGTGTCGTGTGGATTGCATTGATGTCCCCCTTCATCATTCAGACGACCGACCCCTACACCTCAACCATCGTTAGGCCGCCTGGGGAAGCAACATTTTGCTCGCCACTGAAGTCGCTCCCTCAGTCGACCTCCAGAATGAGCACCCAATCCTCGTCCCCGCCCTCATTGGGCCCTGGCGTCGGAAATCGCGCGTTCCCGTGTTTCCGAACGGAGAGCCCGCGATGTTCTTGAACGTGCCCACGACCGGATCGAACCAGCGCGAGCTCACCGGTCCGCTCAGTTGACTCATCTCGACCGTGATAGTTCGGGCGGAACGCATGGAGGCCATCGCCGACTTCCCGCTGAGCGTCAGCGCTGCCGTCAAGTGTTCAATCCCGATCCTCCACACAGAACGCCCATTTCAGCCTTGACTTCGTTGGGTCCGTGCCACCCTGCTTCCGATGGATCAGTTCATCCAGCCGCTGCCGATCGACCATGTTAGTTTATCGGGACTTCACCAAGTGACAAGATGGCGAAATAGGAGGTATGCTCTTCCAGCAGAAGTGAGATACGAAATGGCTTCCAACACTGTCTTACCCCTGTCGAATGCCAAGCGAGGTGCTCAATCTGACTCCAAGATGGCTAAACTTCCCCGGTCTTCTGTTCGTGCAGCCTCTGCAGCCTCTCTGCAGGAGCTGAAGACCGAGGCGCGTCGGTGTCACACCCCGAAGCAATTTCGGGAACTCTTGGAGCACCTGCGAGCGTTCATCCCGTTCCAGAAATTCATCGGCTTGTGGGGCTATCCTTCGCGCACGACCATCCGCTTTATCTTTAATCAGGGGTTTCCCCGTGACTGGATACGCTGGCGTCTCACGACCGGCGCGTTATGGACCAGTCCGCTGTTTCACGAATGGCTTCGGACAAAGCGAACAAACCTGTGGTGCGATGCCGTGAAGCACCTGAAGGCACCATTGGATCCTGAACTGGTGAGGCGGATGAAGCAGGCGGATGCAGAGTATGCGCTCTTGGGAGGGTTCGCCAGCCCAGCCTACTTTGTATTGTTTGGTGCCGCCATGCCGTCTGCAGCGAGTGGAAGAGCGCACCTCAAGCGATTTGGTTCAATCGTTCCGTTCCTGGTCCAGGCAAGCCAGCGTGCTTATCCACGCGCACTGCTCACGCAGCGCGAGACGGCTGTGCTGGAGCGTCGTGCCATGGGAGAAATTACCAAACAGATTGCATCGGCGGAGAGGATCAGTGAGCGCACGGTCCGAGAGCACCTGCAGCATATCAAAAGGAAGCTCTATACTGATGATCTCGTGAATGCTGTCGCCATCGCGGTAAAAACCGGGATGGTACTTCGCCCCTCGAAGTTCCCATGACTCTAACCGTTAGGTCTATAGCCTCCCTCAGGTGTTAATACGGTGTTAGGAAGAGCGACAAAGCCAGTCGAAGACCGACAAGTAGAGACAAACTGAGAGTACTGATCGACAGCGTACTGCATAGCAATGACAAGGGGATTGCCCAATCCATCAAGGACTTGAGCAACCCCCTCGGCCTCACTCTTAATCAGCGGGCCGTAGGTTCGACCCCTACACGGCCCACCAAATTTCTTAACGACTTCCGCATCTTTCTCCTCGATTTTGTCAACTTGGTGCCAACTCCTGGTGCCAATGTTTTCAAGCTGCGTGTCCAACAAGTCCACGAACCGCTGCTCCCCGCTCGGCAACCACTTGGCGTAGTGGTCCAGCGTCGTGGTCGGTTTGGCATGGCCGAGTTGTTTCGAGACGTAAAGCAATGGAACGTTCGCGGATAAGAGCAGGCTGGCAAAGGTATGTCGGAGATGAGGAGCGCGTCATTATGTTGTGCCCCGCTTAAAATGTAGACATGTGGCTTAGTCAGCTGGATGTTGAAACCCACTGAAATTATTCAAAACCCATCGTAGCGGAAGACAGCCGAGGTCTCTCAACAGAATACCAAGCGAATGCGCCCGGATGTCTCTTGAGAAATGGAGAATTAAAGAGGGTTGGATTCTCTGCATGATGGATGGTTTACAATGTTTAATAACCTGTCTACATTTTAACCGGGGCACAACATCGCCCACAATTCACAACGAATAAAGCGTCACGTTCGATTATTTCGTGACGACAACCTCGACCTGGCCTTGTTGTCGCAGGATGTTGATGCCGACATCCTTCGGATGACGTTCAAGCAAGAGGTCAACTGTGGCGTCTCCAATCCTGAGATTCTTCATCTCAATGTGTTCCAGGAACGGCGGCAAGACCGGTTGGGAGAATGACAGGCGACTCCGAATGGCCTCAATTCGCAAACCAAGGCAGGATTGGAGCAGCAGGAATACGGCGACTGAGGACCACGTCTGAGGACTACAGGCTACTGGGTACAGCGTTGGACCTTCACCGGGTCGGCGTGGGAACCCGCACAGCAATTCAGGCAACCGATGCAACCCGAGAAACAGGCTGGCGTCGAAGAGACCGCCAAGAATCTTCAAGGCGCCTTGTTTGAATCCATAGGCGGCCATACCGGCTGCGATCAGGGCGTTATCGTGCGGCCAGACCGATCCATTGTGATACGCCATCGGATTAAAGCGGGTCTCAGTCGCTGCCACGGTGCGGACACCCCATCCGTTAAAAGACTCCTCACTCATCAAGGTCTTGGCCGTTCTCATGCCGTGCTTGGGGTCGGCAATCCCCGTCCAGAGACAGTGGCCGGCATTCGATGTCTTGACTCGACAGGGCTGCTTGACCCCATCCAAGGCTAACGCATAGGACGAGAGGTCATTGCACCAGAAGTGTCGCTCGAACTGAGTGCGTAACGTGTCCGCCTCCTTGAGGAGACGGCTGGACTGCTCGGTATGGCCCAGCGCCAACGCCAATCTGAGCCGCGCGCCGCTTGGCGGCAAACACATACCCTTGTACTTCGCAGAGCGCGATGGGCCCTTCCGCTGCGCGGCCATCTGCATGAAATACGGCATCCTGCGAATCTTTCCATCCTTGATGGATCAGCCCGTCTTTCGACCGGCGGCTGTACTCCACGAAACCGTCGCCATCGAGATCCCCCGCGCGATCAATCCACTGCAACGCAAGCTCGATATTCGGCCAGATCTGTGTGATGAAGGCCTGATCGCCCGTCCGTTCGTAATAGGCTCCGGCCAACATAATGAACAGCGGCGTCGCGTCGATGCTGCCGTAGTAGCGGCCGTACGGAATCTCGTTCAGGGCCGCCATCTCTCCCTTGCGTGTTTCATGCAAAATTTTGCCGATCTCTGCATCCTGCTCTGGGAGAACTTCCCTCGCCTGGGTCGCCGCCAGATAGGCCAACACACCCCGGGCGATGCGTGGATTGACCCACAGAAATTCGAATGCGGTGATGAGGCCGTCACGTCCGAACGGGGTGCTGAACCATGGGACCCCGGCGTAGGGGTATGGGCCGTCGGGGGTGTCTGAGACCATCATGTGGAGGTCGGCCAGCGAGCGGTTCAGCCACATGTTGAATTGCGCATTCGATGTCACGATGAGGCAATCGTCAGCCCTGGCGGAATGGAGCGCTCGCTCCACTTCGACGAGCGCATGCTCATATGAATGATCACACCTGATTCGCTGGGCGACTTCACAGGAGATCGTCAGATCCCACTGGGCGACTTCTCCCTCCGGCACGAACGTGTCGAACCAGATCTCGTCGGGATGGACTGCCGTCGGAGCTGGCGCACAACGGACAGTGACCCACCGGTCCACACGATCCAACCCCTCATACCCGAGCGATAGTCCGTCCTTGGACATGACGGACTCCAAGCGTCGACCTCGCCGGTTTCGTATCGTCCCACGGACTTCGAACAAGTCGGCAAAATCCGCATCCACTGAGATGGAGAGCCGGACCAGAACGGGAAGGAGGCTGTAATTGTGCACTCGAAGGCGCTCGAAGCAGCGGCCTTGCCACAAGAATCGAGTTCGAGACAAGTGCAGCGAGCCACGCGAGATCTTTACCTGTCCGTCAGCGGTCATGTCAGGATTCGTGAGATCGACGTTGAGCAAGACATTGTCTTGCTTGACCGTCGAGCTGAGCAGCAACGGCCGCTCCCCATTGAGGGTCAGCACGAAACGGGACAGAAAACGGGTCCCTTCGTGGTAGAGGCCATGCGAGCCCGTTCTTAGAGAATGGATGTCGCCGTATTGATCGAACAGGCCGAACGTGTCGCCCTGTTTCAGCACCTCGATGTGCTCATCGGTCAGCGAGGAGGAGGCCACAATCTGATATTGATCAATCCGACGATCGACGTGTTCCATGAGTCCCTCTCATCGATTTCGGATGGACCAGCTCAACCAGCCTCCGAGGGAGGCCGTGAGAAGAAAGGTCGCACCAATGCCTGCGACGCCGGTCGATTCACCAAACCGCTCTGTGACCCAACCGAACATGCTGATCCCGCTGATGGCGGCCGTCATCGCACCCGTGCTATAGAGGCCTAGGACGCGGCCCACCATCTTTCGCGGCGTCAGCTCTTGCACGATACCCCACGCGATCGGGGTGAAGGCTCCCATCCCTCCTCCAATCACAATCATGAGAAGACTGACCAGGTAGAGGTCTTTCGTCCAGACGAGCACCCCGATCGCCAATGCGCTGGCCACGCTCGCCCCCGCGATGATCTTGGTGCGGTCCGACAAGTTCCACTCGGTGAACCGCAAGAGCGTCATCGACATGAGCAGCAGCCCCACTCCCAGGGCGGACCAGAGGTAGCCCACCTCGACCGGGCCCAGACCCAACAGCTTACTCGCAAAGACCGGAAACAACGTCGTCAGGGCGCTGGCGCCGAATCCGTAACATCCCGCCGTGAGAACCAGCAGCAGGATGACGCGTTGTTTGATCGCGACGAACGTGATCCCCTCAATGAGATCTTGGAACGCCGAACCACCGGTTCGCTGTGGCCCCTCAGATGGCTGTCCTGTTCCCAGTCGCACTAACCCGAGGCAGAGCGCTGCCACGAAATATGTGACCGCGTTCAGACAGAGCACTTCCTGCGAACCGAACAGGGCGATCCCTACTCCGCTCAACGCCGGACCGAAAATGATGCCCAGGCTGGTCGTGCTCTGAATAAGCGCATTCGCAGCCGTGAATTGCGCCCGCGGGACAATCAACGGTACCGACGACGTTAGCGCCGGACTGAACGTCGCCATCGCCACCGCGTCGAGAAAGACCAGGACATACAAGAGATTGACTGTGAAGGTGTCGGTTGACACGGCGCAGGGAATGATGCCGATCAGCACCGCCCGGAATACGTTCGATCCGATGAGGAAGAATTTTTTCGGCAACCGGTCCACATAGACGCCGATAAGGGGACCGAGCACGATAGGCGGAATCGTATGAAGGAGTCCGATGATGGTAGTCTTCATCGGCGAGCCGGTAATCGAATACACGAACCAGAGGAGGGCAAGGTTCGAGATTCCGTCGCCAACTTGGGACACCAGCTGACTGAGCCAGATCAATCCGAAATCTCGCGTAAACAGCAGGCGCCAGGGACGCACCGCGCGCGCCTCTGTTTGTGTCGCTCCATTGTGCCACGCAGAATCTCGGTTGATCATCAAAGTCTGCCAAGACCTCATCCCTCCCTCTCGATCCTGACCTTGTCCGTCCGCACGGCTTTCACCCCCGGAACCTGCCTGGCCGCTTCTGCCGCTTCCAAGATAATTACTTGGAAGCGGACGGTGCCGCTGAGCGACACGACTCCCTGTTCCGTCTTCACGTCGAAGTTGGCGGCGGTCACGGTCGCACTTTGGGCAAATCGTGCTTTGACATGGCGGGTAATGATGTCGTCCTGTTTGTGCGCGATGACGTCCGGCAGGTCTTTGACCACCTCTAGTTTGTTTGACACAGATTTCACGGTCGGCACCGTACTCGCGATTGTTGCGGCGGCGGCCTTCTCCGTCTCGGTGGACACCTTCCCCAGAAGCGTGATCTCGTCCGATCCTCCCTCTACCTCGATCTCGTACGGAAATAGGCGGGGATCTTCCATCAACGCGAGTTTCACCGTCAGAATCAGCGAGGATACTGCTCCCTTGCCCGTACCCTCTTTGTCTTTCTCTGCCCCCTCTTCTTTCACGTCTTTTTTCGCCTTCGATTCCTCGCTCGTGGACGTCTGTGCCTTCGGTTGAGAGTCCTGAGCAGACGACTGCGCGTGAGGCAGTTCTTTCTGTGGCTTAGCAGGAAGCTTGGGAGCCGCCACTTTGCCCTGTTCGGCGGGAGACTGATCTGACGTGCTCGAATGCTGCTCACTCTGGGCGAGCATCGGATTGGTCAGCTGACCCGTAAGCAGGGCACACAGGCAGAGCACCAAGAGCAGATGATGAGCCAACCAGGCATTGTCGCACCAGAGAAGAAGCCGTTTCACATCCCTTGCATCCTTGTCTATCGAGCGCAGTCTCGGCAACGAACACGATGGATTCGTCGTACTTACGCAGCCAATAGCTCGGGAGCCGTCTTGTCCGGCTGTCGTCGGCTGAAGAGAGCCGCAACGGCCGCAGTGCCCATCAACAGCATCCCGATACCCACAAGGCTCGCTGCGGGTCCAATGACATCCGCCACCCAACCGAACCCGGCCATCCCGGCCATGGCGGCGGCCATGGCACCGGTGCTGAAGGTGGTAAAGACACGGCCTAAGAGGGGTTCCGGCGTCAATTCTTGTAACATCGCCCACACAATCGGCGTGAACACGGCGGTGCTACCCCCGAACACGATGATGAGAGCCGCGGCCATCACCGGCGCCTGTAGCATGCCAAGCGTGCACACCGCGACGGCGCCGACGGCCAGCGCAGCGGATATCAACCGCAAGCGGTGTTGGAAATCTCCCTGATTGATCCGAGCCAGCCAGACGGACGCAGCCAGCATGCCGATCCCGAGCGATGACCACAGCCACCCGAGCTCGACGGCACTCGCATCGAGATGTTGCGTCGCAAATACGGGCAGTAAGAACACGAACGCACTCGCGCCCAAACTGTAGAGAGTGGCGGTGAGCATCAGCAGGAGTACGGTCCGATGCTGGATGAAGACAAATCGAAATCCGACCAAAAGATCTTGGAGGATCGTGGCTCTGTCGGCCATCTGCGCGCGCGCTTGCAGGGTCTCATGTAGCCGGATCGGCATGAGGCACAATGCAGACACCATGAACGTGGCCGCATCAAGGTACAGGACATTGTGGGCTCCGATCATGGCGATACCCACCCCGCAGACCGCTGGGCCGATCAGGAGACCGATATTGGTCGTACTTTGAATCAATGCATTGGCGGCGGTCATGTGCGCACGAGGCACGAGCAGCGGAACAGCCGACGCCAATGCCGGACCAAATACCGTGGAAACGATCGAGATTGCGAAGACGAGCACATAGAGCCGTTCGAGCGTCAGAGCCTCCAGGCCATACAGCAAGGGGATGAGTATGACCAGCCCTGTGCGGATGAGATCCACCCAGATCATCACCGGCTTTTTCTTCATTCGATCGAGATAGACCCCGATGAGCGGACCGAAGACCAAGGGCGGAATGGTCTGGAGCAATCCGATCACCGCCATCTTGAAGGCTGACCCCGTCAATTCATACACGAACCACAACAGGGCCACTTTGTTCATGCTATCGCCGATCTGGGAAATGGCTTGGCCGGAAAACAGCAAGCCAAAATTCCTCGTCCTCAGCAATGCCCATCCGGATCCTGCCCGACCTTCCATCGCCCCATCCTTCTCAGCCACGGCGAAAGCCTTTTTGAGCATCCTGTTGACTATTCATGCACTCTCACCCTCCGTACAATCACAGCATCTGTCGCACAAAAATCGAGTTTTCCCGCAACCTGCCTTACGCTGAGACAACCTTGCGCCCTGTCTCCTCCACCCGGAGACTCACCACATCTACGCACTGGTCGAGAAAATAGGCCAGGAAGCGAAACTCGTGCTCTCGGTCTCTTTATTGCCAGTTTTATCGAGCGCCCGTTCATATACCCTGAGATAGTCTTGCGCCATTCGTTCCACAGTAAACCGCTGTTCGAAGGTCCAGCGGCATCGTCGACGGTCGATTTCAGGAATACGTTGGATAGCCGCCGTCATTTCGTCGAGTCCTTCGCAGACGAATCCAGTGCCTCTGTCCTCGATAATTTCAGGGATGGACCCGCGCCGATAGGCCAGTACGGGTGTTCCGCAGGCCAGCGCTTCAATCAATACGAGACCAAACGGTTCTGGCCAGTCATAAGGACAGATTAAGGCTATGGCATTCCCCAGAAACTCATCCTTCTCGGCATCCGTGATCTCACCGAGATAGTCGATTAATGGATCAGAGAGGAGCGGCTCGATTTCGGTGCGAAAGTACTCCTGATCCGCCGGATCGACCTTCGCCGCAATCCGCAAGGGAATCCCTACCCGCTTGGCAAGTTCAATCGCATGATCCGGCCGCTTCTCGGGGGCAATACGCCCTAGGAAGGCCAGATAGCGTCCGGGATTCGGATGCAAGCCGTACAGATCACTTGGCAAACCGTGATAGACAGTCGCGTGCCAATTGGCCCAGGAGACAGGTTTCCGCTGCGCATTCGAAATCGACACCATCGGCATCTCCGCATACTCGCGAAATACCGGATGCAGTTCGGGCAGATCGAGCCGACCATGGAACGTGGTTACCGTTGGGGTCGGATTCCGTCGCGCGAGAGGGAACCCCATGAAATCGAGATGGGAGTGAATGATGTCGAAGTCGCCGGTTTTTCCCAGCGCCTGCTCCATCAGCATCGTCATGGGGGCATCGCGGTTGAAGATCCCGGTATTCAATCGCAAGGCTCGAGCGCAGATCGCTTCGAGGCGAGCGGTCGTGACCGAATCTCCGCTCGCAAACAGGGTCACGTCGTGACCGAGTCGAACGAGTTCTTCGGTGAGGTAGGACACGATCCGTTCCGTACCTCCATAGAGTTTCGGCGGAACGCTCTCCCACAAGGGGGCAACCTGTGCAATTCTCATCGGACTGCTCCTCTCATCATGGCTTATTTCGTCGGTCGCAATGCGACGACTCGTACGTCAGGAATCACATCAGCTTCGATTTTTTGCCCGAGAACCAGGAACCGCTCTCGCTGCGTGGTTTTGTCGACGTGGAGATACATGACGCTCCCGGAGATATCTTTGATGACATACACGTCGCCCTTGAAGACAACCGAGCCTCTTTGATCGTTAGTGGAGACGTCTCAATGAGGTTGTGAGACTAACCAGATGGACCAGACAGGCCGGTAGTGGCTCGATTTGAACCACCACAGTAGCATTTTCACGAAACAGAGAGTGATCACTGTTGAACATCATTTTCAAATGAGCCAAGCCTTCGCACGAGATCTTACGGATGGTTCCGCGGGTCCGTCCCGGCATAGTGGGAGTGGGTTGTCAGAGTACAGACTTGCGTACAACCCCGCCAGGACGAGCGGGACCCCTTACGTCCCATGATGATCTATTCTATTGACCTGCCTTACTCGTATCGGTTGCCCTCGCTTCAGTTTCGAGATGGCGAAGAGACAGCACGTGTGTTCCATCGTTCAGTTCGCGCACTTTTGCTTCTATACGATCTCCTCGGCCAATACGTTCCCGCAGCTGGGTATCCGGATCGACATGCAACCTCACTTCCTTACCGTCAAACCGCTCGACGAAATAGGTATTGCCTTCAACGCGCAGCACTTCGCCCTTGATGGTCTCGATACCCTGCTGTGTTTCGTCATCGCACTTCACGAGATTCGGTTCTCCGCCTTTCCTATTAGCACAGGGATCGAGGCTCATTTTCTTCGCTGCCTGAAGATCAGACAGCCCCAAGCACAGCACGAAACTGCACGACATCACACCGACGACGATTTTGTGGAGAGAAACCATAGAGAGGCCTCCTCGATTAGCACACATAGATGTACCTTGGGCTCTTCGAAGAGTGTTCGGACCTCTGGAGTTCCCTAGTTCGTGGGTGCTGATTCTCCTAGGCTTAGACGCTTGCAGGGAGAAGTCTCCTCTTTCATCCAATGCTTCCCCGTCAGCATGCGTGATGCTGGCGCACGGTCGATCCCTTAATGCTCCGTTCCCAATGGAAAACTGATGGCGTATCACAGAGTGTCACGAGCATACTGTTTATACTTAATCAGGTGGCCGTATATTCAACCTCGACACGGCTCTTACACGTTTTGCCTTTTGCCATGCCATTTCATCAACCTGATTTGCCTCAATGGTAGGCATCACGTCAGTTCGGTCACGCCGCGAACGTCGGAGGCTGCAATCATTTAGGCAGTGCACGTCCTATCTCGGTCAAACATGCCTGGGTTTCAACAATGTCTTTTGTTTATTCCGCATGTATCTGCCATGACTCCACAGCATACCCATCCGGGGGGTGTGCCGATGCGACCTTCCTTACTCGGCTTTACTCACTCTTACTCAAGTGCTAGCTTACTCGACTGGAAAAAGTGACCGCCCTCGAAGCAACGGAAGCCCCGGCCAGCAGGAGGGGATGGTTCAATAACCTCACTGAGACGCAAGGCATAACGCGTCGCAATTCAAAGGAGAGAGAGCTTCAAGTGCCATGGGTCAAAAACAAATAGTTTTGACAAACCACTGAAGGTATTTAAATTAACTAATTACTACTAGTATATTATATAGAACTCAAGATTTGTGACTGCCTGTAAAGGCTTGAACTCACTTAGAGGGGTCGGACTGCGATCTGTTTGAGTTCTTTCAGATGAGGAGGCCATGTCACTCCTCTGCTCTCACATCGATCTCATTGACAGCCATCTCCCTGAGCCCTCTCTGCTGCATCTGACAGGCTGATTCAGGTGAATCTTCTCCCGTTAAATAAGTGTTTTCACAGATTGTTTCTCTCATGCAGATGGCGAAGCCCTCCGGATCTCCTTCCTCCGTGGAGAGAAAACGGAACGCGCCAAGTCCCGTACAGTGGATGACAAATATTGGCAGATCCGAGCAAAAACGGGCGAGCGGCCCCCCAACCATGGTCTGTTGAACAGCAGGATAAGACTGATAACTATTTGGTATTTCGTGTGATACAGCCTTTCACGGCCTTGCCCGTATCTGGCATTGAACCTGCTATGGCGCTAGGTTGCAGAAATAGATGTGAGTCCCGACGGGAAAGAAGCAAGGGTGTGAAGAGGCGAGGTTAGTGAACGACCATCAACTAGGTGAACCATCAACCAGGAGGCAGTACAATGTTTAAGTCATTGCAGGAAACAAGAGGGTTTTACCCTCATCGAGTTGATGATCGTCGTGGCGATCATCGGGATCTTGGCGGCCATCGCCATCCCGAACTTCCTGACACTATCAGTTGAAGTCGCGGCAGTCCGAGGCCAAGACGAACCTCCAGGCGATCAAAACCTCTGAAGTCGCCTTCCAGGCGGAGCGAGGCTGTTACGTTGGAATAACTGCGTTCGGTGTGGTTGCACCTGTGGCCGGCACCAAAACAGCTCCATTTACCTGGGGTGCTGGTCCGGTACCAACTGCTCCCGCTACTCGCTGGTGTTTTGCGGGAGGTGCATTTGGCGGGCATTTTCACCGATATTGGGTTTGTGGCAACTGGTAATGTGATGTTACCTCTATGGAGTAGATGCCACGACGGTTGCGGCCCCGGGGCTCTATACGACGGTCGTTTCTTGTGGTTTGTACCCCGCTGCTACTGGGACTGCTGCTACCGGAGTGCTTGGTAATAACAACTTTGTTGCGGTTGCGAAAAGCAATCTGGATGGCGATGCCGAATGTTTCAACCTGGGATTCCACGGTTGACCATGGCGCCACCGATTGTACAACCGGTGTGTTCTAGGCTGGTGTAGGTAAGGTCACGGGGTCCCGGCAGCCATTCGCTGGCTGCCGGGACCTTCCGTTTTAATCATCCTGCCGGTCTGTCTCTCATGACGGTCTCAACATCCTTACATAATCGCAGCGCACCGATCGTGAATCAGTTGCTGCTCGGCATGGGGGGGCTCCTCTTGCTGGCTGGCGCGACGGTATTTTGGCCATACCATATGGACTGACCCCCTAGATTGAGACACGGCGAATTGGCACACTTGACACAAGGAGGGGGTGCCAGGTGGCCAAGAAGCGTGTGGGTAAGTTTCCGAAGGTCTTTCGGCAGATGGCCGTGGACCGACTGACGCAGTGCATTCATGGAAATCTTCGAACAATGGATTCGACCCAAGTGATCACTGCACCTGTGACACTCCACTAACCATCCTGCGACACATGCGGGCATACACGGCAGGAATGACTACAAGTGTTAACACGGTCGAGGTGAGCAGCCCACCAATGACGACGGTCGCGAGAGGCCGCTGAACCTCGGCTCCCATCGTCGTGGCTAGCGCCATGGGAAGAAAGCCGAGACTGGCGACGAGTGCCGTCATCAGCACGGGCCGGAGTCGATCCATGGCCCCCTGCGTGATGGCCTGATCGGTCGGGAGCCCTTCTGCTTCAAGTAGCCGGATATGACTGACCAGCACCACACCATTGAGCACCGCAATGCCGAACAGGGCAATGAATCCGATCACCGCTGAAATACTGAGCTGGCAAACCGCGTAACCAGAGGGCCAGGATGCCACCAGATAACGCCAAGGGGACGTTGAGAAAAATCAGCAACGCGGGACGCATGGCCCCGAAGATGACGGACAGGACACCCAGAATCAGGAGGAGGGTGATCGGCACGACTACAGCTAAGCGGCTGGTGGCTTCTTGGAGATGCTGAAACTGTCCGCCCCATGTCAATTCGTACCCTACCGGAAGCGATACTTCTCGTGCCACCGTACGCTGAGCGTCTGCCACAAAGCTGCCCAGATCCCTTCCTCGAATGTTGGATTCCACGACGATACGTCGCTGCACATGCTCCCGGCTGATCTGCGCCGGTCCCGTGTCCACTCGGATGGCCGCCACGCGGGAGAGGGGGACGAGTTCACCCTGACCGGTTGGGATGAGCAGATTGCCCAGTGCGAGAGGATCCGCTAACGCGCTGTCGGCTAGGCGGACGACCAGGTCAAAGCGTCGGGGGCCTTGCACCACCGTGCCGACGACACGTCCCACACGCGTGGTTTGCACAAGGGTGAGCACGTCGTCTGCCGTGAGCCCATACCGGGCGATCTGTTCCCGGTCCACAATCACGCGCAGCAGTGGAAGACCTGCGACCTGCTCGACTTTGACGTCGGCTGCGCCCCGCACGGTTTCTAACTGACGGGCCACGGCCTCGGCCTGCTGCTTGAGCACGTCCAGATCAGGCCCAAAGATTTTGACAGCGAGATCGGAGCGCGTTCCCGCGATCAACTCGTTGAAGCGCATCTCGATCGGTTGCGTAAAGCCGAGGCCAATACCCGGAACCGCTTCGAGAATGGCCGGCTTCATCTTGGCGATCAGGTCCTCACGAGTCCTGGCCGTCGTCCATTCGTGCTGCGGCTTGAGGATGACGAACATATCGGACAGCTCCACGCCCATTACGTCGGTCGCCACCTCGGGGCTCCCGGTTCTGGTCACCACCTGCACGACTTCCGGAAATCTGCGAACCACCCGTTCAACGTCCAAGGCAGTCCGGACCGACTCGCTCAGCGACACGCTGGGTAACCGCCACACTTGTACTCGCCATATCTCCTTCGTCGAGTCGAGGGACAAACTCGATGCCGAGCGACGCGGTGATTCCGAGACTCACGACAAACAGCCCCACGGCCGGTGTGACCACCCATGCCGGGCGTGCGATCGCCCATCGGAGACAGGGCTCATAGGCACGGCGGAGCATGCCGATCACACGCGTGTCTTCCTGTCCAGGTTTCGCCCGCACAAACCAGAAGGCGAGCAGCGGGGTGACCGTCACCGCGAGGAGGAGCGATCCAGCCAGGGCCAGGATGACGGTCAGTGCCATCGGACGGAACATTTTTCCTTCGATTCCGGTCAGCGCCAGGATCGGTACGTACACGAGAATAATGATACTGACGGCGAGGGTCATGGGGCGCAGCACCTCGCGGCCAGCCGCCTGGATCTCACTCAGCCGTGCTTCCGGGCTCATGACGCCTTTCTTCGCCAATCGCCGGAGGATGTTATCGACCATCACCACCGAGCCATCCACGAGCAATCCAAAGTCGATGGCGCCGAGGCTCATGAGGTTGCCGGAGAGTCCCGCCTGCATCATCCCGCTGAACGCGATCAACATCGATAACGGAATGGCGGAGGCCACGATCACGCCTGCGCGGAGATCGCCGAGGAAGAGGAACAGCACGGCCATGACGAGGAGTCCCCCTTCAAGCAAATTGTTGCGGACAGTGCGGATCACCTTCGAGACGAAGATGGTCCGATCGTAGTAGGGCTCGATCGTCACACCAGGGGGGAGAATCGCTTCAATCTCTCTCACTCGGGTTTTGACACGTTCAACAACCTGTTGCGCGTTCTCGCCTGCCAACATCTGGACCATGCCGATGACGGTTTCGCCCTCTCCCATCGCCGTCGCCGCGCCGATGCGGAGCGCCGACGCCTCCTTCACCTCCGCGAGGTCTGAGATGAAGATCGGCACTCCGCCGGGGCCGTGCGCCACCACAATCCTCGCGAGGTCCGCCACCTGGGTTGCCAAGGCCTCACCCCGAATGAGCAATTGCTCGCGTTGATGCTCAATGTAGCCGCCGCCGGCGATGGCATTGTTCCGTTCGAGCGCCTCAAACACCTGCCGAAGCGATAGTTTGTAGGACAGCATCTTCGCGGGCTCTACTACAACTTGGAACTGCTGAGGCTCTCCTCCCCAAATATTGACTTCGACCACGCCCGGTACGGCTCGCAGCCGCATCCCAATCTCCCATTCGAGCAGCGTTCGGAGCGCCATGGCACTGTAGCCGTTTCCTTTTACGGTGAATTGATAAACTTCGCCCAATCCGGTCGTCAGTGGTCCCACAATCGGACGGCCATACTCGACTGGGATACGTTCCATCGCACGGGCAAGTCGTTCGCTGACCAACTGTCTCGCGCGGTAGATGTCCGTCCGATCTTCGAAAATTGCGGTGACCGCCGAGAGCCCGTACCGCGAGACAGAGCGGAGTTCTCGGAGGGCAGGCAATCCGCTCAGTGAGGCCTCGATTGGAAAGGTGATGAACTGTTCCACTTCAACCGGGCCAAGCGCTGGAGAACGGGTCAGGATTTGGACTTGAACCGGGGTCAGATCCGGCATGGCGTCAATGGTGAGGTGGAAGAAGGACCACAGGCCGATGACGATGACGAAACTCGTTGCCACCACCGTGAAGAAACGGTAGCGCAGCGAGAGGGTAAACAGCCTTTCCACCTTACCCTCCCTCTCCAGATCCGATGTGTTCTTTCAAAAGAACGTTTTTCAGGTCAAAGACACCGTCGATTACCACCTGCTCGCCCGCTGTCAGTCCCTTCCGCACTTCAACCCAACCCCCGCCTTCGCGGCCGACTTCAATCGGAACGAAGGCATACCCAGTCTCCCGCTGTACGAAGACCCCGCGCACCTTGTCCACCGTCGTCACTGCTGAGACGGGGATGGCCAAGGTCGGTGGGCTCGCGATGGCCAGCTGAACATCCACATACTCTCGTGGCCTCAGGCGGTGCTGCTGGTTTGCGACCTCGAACCGAACTTGAATCGTGCGCGTGGTCTCGTCCGCGACCGGTGCAAGATAGGTGAGCGGAGCCGTGACCGGCTCACCGCCCTTGGGCAGGATCGTCCCGACATCGCCCTCCTTGAACTTTCGGGCTTGTTCGATCGGCAGATTTGCAAAGACCCAGACCCGGCTCGTATCGACAACCTCGAACAGTTCATATCCAGGAGCCACTCCCTGCCCTCGCACCACATGTTGCGCGACGACCGTTCCGGCGATCGGCGAGGTCAGGATATAGCGATGTCCCTCCTGATGGCTTCCATGCTCCAGCTGATGTAACTCATCTGCCGTCATGCCCATGTTCTGTAGTTTCTCGCGGACGTGCTGAAATCTCGCCTTCGTTTCCAGGTATCGGCCCTTGTCTTCGATGAGCTTTCGCTCGGACACGATGTCCTCGGCTCGCAGTTTCTGCGTCCGCCGGAAGGTGTTCTCGGCCACATCGACCTGCGCCTTGCTCACGAGGTATTCCTCAATCAACTGATCGAACTGCAAGCTGCCGATGGCTGCGAGTGGCTGACCGGGCTTGACCCGATCACCGAGCTGCACGTGAATCTTCTCGACTTGCCCTTCAATCCGGGACGTAATCTTGGCGACCTGCTTCAAATCGAGCGCGACTTCGCCTGGGGCCGTCACCACTTCTGGAACCATGTGTGCGGCAACCGGGTCGATCCGTATTCGGCCCCGCACGGACGCCGGAGGCTGAATGGTGATGATGCGAGGAGCCCCTGTCTGTGGACTCGCTTTCGGCTCCGATGCTGGTGATTCGCTGCTATAATCTCCACAGGCTGTGACGAGCAGGACCGACGCGAGCACACACAATCCGGTCTGTGCGGTCCATCTGATTCTCATGGTCAGGCTCCTTCTGAATCGTCAGATCCCACCGACGGTACGTTCACACCGAGCGAGAGCGATGGAGAGGTCAGCGTGCGCATGGGCGTACTCGATCTGCCACGCTATCCGTTGACGAGTCATTGATTATTGCTCTTCCTTCGCAGGCTCTATCCTCAGACCCTCCACGATAAGCCGGAAGGCTCAAGGCGGAAGTGGTCGCGATCTCCGGAAAGACCGACGGTCAGAAATACGGAAGGGCACCGCCCTTCACCGATTACTGACGGCGATACGCCTGCGTGACTCGATCATCAAAAAAACGAGAAAGTGGATCAGAGAGATTGGGAGGGAGGAGCACGCAGGGGGAGTGTGGTGGAGAGAAACAGCAGGGTCTGCGAGGCGTCTGGTTGCAACGAAGCCACGACAACAGCTCGTTGAGCCGTGAGATTCTCGGCGACTGGTAATCCAGCACCCGCAATCCCCGGCTTCGGCAGTGGACGATCGATCGGAGCAGTGAGCAGTGAGAATTCTATCTCAGGATGAGTGGACGCATGACCCGAATGAACACGAGCTTGTAAGGTGCTGATGCGCTGCTTCAGGACAGGTCGGATCGTGGATGGTCTCTGTATACTCGCACTCGAGGTCCGGGGAGAACACCGTATGGACTGTGCCGCCGTGAACATGACTCGCATCCCCGTGATGATGATCGGCTTCGGGATGGATATGGAAGAACGGGACCACGAGCATCCACGTGGTCAACCAGGATATGGCAAGTATACGAACTCGCGTCACGCTTGACACCTTTCCGGTCTCAGTCTTGGTAACCTCGGCGAAATTCAGACTACACCTCTTGGATGGTGGGAGCAAGTATTGAGGACTTTGCAAGTTGTCGATCTAGAGAATTCAGAGAAAGAACTAGTACATGGTCGCCGTGCCATACGTTCAGATATGAAAGAAAAGCCTCTGCCCTCCTGAGGCTTCATCGCTGTGCTAAATTTGTGCTAAAAATCCTCACAAACAACCGAATTAGGTAGAAGCAATGGAATCAGTAGAAAGCCAGCAAGCTCATGAGTTTCAACGATAAACGGGGAAACCTTTGCAACATCGAGCAGTTCGAATCATTGGCCTTCTGCCACTCTTAATCAGCGGGCCGTAGGTTCGACCCCTACACGGCCCACCAAAAAATCAACCACTTACACACCATCCCCCTTCCAGCCCATCTCCGTGTAGGCACGGTGTAGGCAGTAAAACAGAGAAAATACTAACCTCAACCCTTTTTGAATTTTTCCTAATTTTTTGAAGCCTCTTTTCTATGAGGTGTGTATCCGCCTTTACCTGACAAGCAACCGCCCCACAACTGACACCCCTTCCCAAGGGTGGCACCCCCAGGGATAGGCCATCCGGCCCACCATCTCATGCCCCAGGTACAGGTGTTAATAGAGTGTTAGGAATAGCGCCAAACTGACTGGGTTAGCGACTAAGAGAGCCGAGTAGAAGTGAACAGCGGAATGTGTCAATCGCAGTACTGACAAGGGGATTGCCCATGTCAACGGCACTACAGTAGCATCTTGGTTGCGGTTGAAATGGTCTTGCGTCCTCAATTCGAGGAATGGTCACGCAAACCTCTTTCTGGAGCATTCTCGACCGAGTTCACGATGACGAGTTTCTCCATTCCGAACGTGGTAATTGAAGACGCTCAGTGGGAGATGCACTTTCAATCACAAACGGACGCCAATCATCTGTTCATTGTGGCGCTGCGGGGCGAGCACGCGACGGGAGTCTCAATTGAAGGGTAGCACACACAACTCTACCCGCTCCGTGATGGCGGACAGTTAGGAGCAATTATTGACAACCGTCACAAAGCAAGCCGAAGGAATGTAGCTGTAGCGTACACAGATAGAAATTCTTAATGTTACGTAAGAGGGCGAGAAGGACGTCTACCGGGCTCTCGTGCGCGCAAGGTCGAAAGATTGTGCAAAACGCGTTCTCTCCGTGCTGATCCCACCAGTTTGTACACGAATGACCGATCTCTCGGGCTGAGATATCGAACGTCATCTTTTCTTTAAGAATTTGCTGATTTAGGGAAGATGATCCTCAGACTTCCACACTTGCCGTTTATACACAATACCTGTATATATTTTCACATGCCCGGCACCCACAAACCCATTGCCCTGCGCATAGAATGGCTGATGGAGCATGCACGCAAGTATTCGGCGATGTTTTGCAGTCCCGAAGCCTCTATTGCCCGGTACCGCTATATGGCCGAGCATCCGTCGGCGATCGCCGCGCTCAAATGTATGGACGGGCGCATCAACCTCTCCGTTGATACCCACACGCCGTTCGGTATTATTCAACCTTTCCGCAATCTCGGCGGGATGTTTGATTTGGGCTGGCCGCACCTGGGCGAGGTACTGGCTCATTACGTGCAAACCGTGGTCAGCAACGGGCATCGGGTGTTGCTGTTGATCACCTATCACTATTCCAAAGGCGACAAGTACCGTGGCTGCGCAGGGTTCAACTACGACACTCAGGCGGCACGCGCCTCCACTTACGTCATCAAAAAGCAGGTCGAGCATGTCTTCGGCGCCGACCACGGAACAGTCTATCCTATCGTCTGCGGATTCGAAACAGACGAGGAAGCTCTCATACTGCACGGCTCGAACGGCGAAATGCTGGATATATCGCAGATTGCAGCCCACGAGAAGGATACATTACGCCCGCGCCTGGAAGAGATGTTTCCGGACATGCACAGCCAGGTCCGCTATGACCTCGAACCGCTCGTGTTCGGCAACATGGATCGTATTGTTGAGGTCCGTAAAACTGAACGCGCACTGGACATCGAGCACCACGAGTGGGTGATCTGCGTCGGGCGCGGATTCGATTTCCTGCACATTCCCAACCTCGCGCTCATCGTTGGCCCCTACAGCCCCAACCTGGACGATCCGATCGACCGAGCCGCAGGCATCATCGACGACAACATGCGCGCCGGTCGCATTCCCGACGATGGTTTCCTGCTGCTGGCCTCAGTACCCTACCAGGAGGTTGGCGTTGACCGTGCCCGCGCCGAACTGAAGTCGCGTTTTCTTTCAAAGTTTGCTGCGGATGTCATATATGCCAAACATCCGCAGCTTGCTCATAAGATGCACATGCGTAACGCCGTGCTCGATTGGCGTTCGCGTAAGCTCGAAATCATCCCTCCCGAGTAGCGGGGTGTGCCCGGAGGCGAATTGAAAAGGGCCAGAAAGCAAAAATATTTTGAACAATTGTGATAAATATCACAATTGATTGAGCCACTATCCCTGTAGACACATATCTAGTGCCACTCGCACCGATTCAAATTTTCCCCAACTATCACTGCTCCAGCACCTGAAGTGTTGCCTGAAACTGCTAGACGAATTCTCTGCGCGATCGGGCCATAGGTATGCTTGTTAAACGAGAGATCCGCAACCAACCATTTCAATCGCCCGTTTCCTTCCTCCAACTGATGGAGGTGTCCCAGGTCGCGCACGCCCAGATGAGCGTACTATTTCCCCAGCCATAGAAGGCCGTGCCACTGCCGGCAGGGGGCCGGCTTCTGTCCATCTGATCGCGTGCACGATTTCTACCATCGCTCGCTCGCCGTACTTTCCCGCCAAAGATAATTAGGTCTGATCGCTGATGCCCAGTCCTTATGTCACTTCGACAACGGGCATCCCGGCGTTGACTTGCCGTAAGGTCGTAGCAATTTGCTCCTCCGAGAATTGACTCTGGTTCATTGTTCACCCTCCGCGTTTAGAGGGCCACAGGGCAGGCGACTAACTCCGTTTTTGCTGGTTCAGTCTTTCGGAAGGAAGTCAATTTTGTACCGCCGTGTGCAGTCCAGCAATTTTCCCCTAACTGCGGTCGCGATTATTGATGTCGATCAGTCATATATTATATAAAGTGAATCCGCCTGTGGCACGATTTCGCCGAAAGGACGTGGACATTCACACCATCGCTATACGGGAACGCATTGACTGGCTAGTTGATTGTGCCCGTCACCACTCCGAGGAATTCCAGCGTCCTGAGGCACAGCTGACGCGCAGTCGCTATCTCGAGGAGCATCCCACTGCCATCGTTGTGTTCACGTGCATGGATGGACGCATCAATATTCCGGTCGCTACCAATACGCCGCATGGCATCATCCTGTCGTTCCGCAATTTAGACGGGCGCTTCGATCTGGGCTGGCCGCACCTCGGTCGAGTGCTGACAAAGCTTATGGACGGCTTGGCGAGTCAAAGACGACCTATCCTGGTGCTAATCATGTACCATTACTCTAAAGGCAATCCCTGCAACAGTTGCGATGGTTTCAACTATGACACGTACAGCGCACGCACCCACATGTATGGTATCAAGCGACAGATTGAGGCGGTCTTCAGCACCGGTCACTGCAAAGTGTACCCGCTGGTCTGCGGATTCGAAACAGACGAAGACACCGTCGTCTTACATGGAAGCAGCGGGAATGTTTTGGATCTCTCTACCATCTCCTCTACAGATCAAGAAACCTTGCCTGCATTGCTGGCACAACTCTATTCGGACATGCCCGACCTGATGCGCCAAGATCTGCTGACACTCGTGAAGGGAAACATCGCTCACATTGCCAGTATCAAGCAAGCCAGCCGCGAACCCATCATCGAACATCGCGAATGGATGATCTGTATTGGGCGCGCGTTCGACTGGCCGTACATGCCCAATCAGGCACTCATTATAGGTCCCTACAGTCCCGACCTCGCCGACCCGATTCGAAAAGCCGCCGGCATCATCGACGCCAACATGCGCGCCGGCAACATTCCCGACGATGGTTTCCTGCTGCTGGCCCAGGAGACTTACCAAGAAATTGGCGCTAACCGAGCCTATGCGGAACTCAAGAGCCGTTTCTTGTCAAGATTTGCAGCCAACATTGTCCGAGTTGATTTCCCGAAACTGGCGGAAAAGATGCATGTGCGCACCGCTGTCCTTAACTGGCAGTTGAGGGCAATGGAGATGATTGATGGCAGCACAGAGCACACATCCTAAGCCAACTGAACATCAGCAACTATCTCGAATTGGACAGAATTGATTAGCGACCATCATCTATCGGAGGCTGAGCCTGATCTGTAACCCTTGCGCCTTCCTTCGCATCCCTCTTACAATACGCCTCCCTGCGAGGCTCTCATGTCTCTCCGATTCATCACCGCCACTGCTGAACAACTCAAGGCTCTCCCTGGTATTGGTGATGCCTACTCAAAAAAGATCATTAAGGGACGTCCATACGAGCGGAAGGATGAGCTGGTACAGAAGAAGATTCTTCCGCGAGCCACGTATGAGGGGATTAAGTACAAGATTATCGCCAAGCAGAAGTAAATCATCAAACTCACACCGGACACAGGAGGGTGACATGAAGAAGCTGCTCGTATTGGGCCTCGGTGCAGTCCTCGGGTTCACGTTGGTCTGTGGTGGTATCGCTGCCGCCAAGGAGGGGAAAAAGCCCAGCACGGTGAAAGATGTAAAGTCCTTGCCCCAACAAGAGCAAGTGAAGTTGGCGCTGAGCGCCGCGCCGGCACACCTCGTGAAAGAGGTCGGCGTCATGGTGTATGGGGCCGACGGCAAACTGACGGAAGCCAGGCCCAGCACCAATGGGTTCACCTGCATTCCCACGGTGATGAACCTGCCGGAGCCGGACCCCATGTGCATGGATGCTGCTGTCCACCAATGGATGACGGACCTCATGAATAACGCTCCCAAACCCACTAACACGGTCCCCGGCATTGCCTATATGGCTCGCGGGGGCTCGCATTTCGAGAAGGACGGGAAGGTCGTCATGAGCGGGGACGGCGCGAAAGCCGTGAAGGAGCCTCCGCACTGGATGATTATGTGGCCGTTTGAGTCCACGACGACGAAACTGCCGACCACTCCTAATCCATCAGGAAGCTACATCATGTTTGACGGAACGCCCTATGCCCACTTGATGGTATATCAGGACCCCAAGAAGATGAAGTAGGCTAGACGCTCGCATGACCTACCCGATGATGGCGAGTACGGGCCGCGTACTCCTGTGGGGCGCGGCCTTTGTATTATTATGGGCGGCCCCAGCTCACGCCGCCGACTTCTCCGGCCCAGTCGTCTCCCCTCGACGGGGACACCGTCGAAGTCCTGCACAACACCCACGCTGAGCGTATTCGCCTCAGCGGTATCGCCTTCGGCACCATTAACCTTGAATCCTACAATCATGACCTCCTCCAGCCCCCTTTTCCGCCCCAATCTATAAACCGTATAGCGTGGACGAAAACAAAGCAGCCTCGCTGTCCTGATCCTTGACACCTCCCAACGGACAGCCTAGCCTCAACATACCGACTGCATGTGTGGACGCATTCACAGGGTCTCCGCCTCTTAAACCCAGGACAATTGGTGTCACGGAGGCATTGGGGTGAGATATTTTCCCCACAGATGTGGTCCTCAAAATGAGACAGGAACCGCATAACGACGCGTAACTCCTTGGTGAAGCTACGCAGATCGTATGGCGCGGATCTTGATGTATTGGAGAGTGCTTAGTATGTTGAATGTCATGGAAAAACAACCTTGCAGATGAAGAAGCACGTTGCTGTAATCGTCTTTGCGATATGTGTGATGGGCCTCTTGTCGTTCTCCCGTGTGGAAGCGGCACGTGATGGCTCAGTTGCTCCAGGCCCTTCAAAGGCCTCAGCTATTGGGACGGTGGACCATCCCGCTCTGAAGAACGATGTGATGGGCCAATCATCATTGGTACCGCCAGGATCATCGACCCCATCGAATGTCTTTCGAGATATTCCCTCAATCATCAGTGGAGACAACTCGGGTGGAGGGACCAAGCTCATGCCGTATATCGGTGCAGGTTTTGGGAGCGGCTATGCGTCAGACTTGGACCGTTCTTTAAGTGTCCGCCCTTCCACTCAGATTGATTCCGGCTCTCGAAGCCATTTCGGGCAGGGCCTTACCCCAAGCGAATTTCAGATTGGAATTCGCATCCCGTTTTAAACCGTGTGCCGCATCCGGCTTCTCTGCTTCAGGCTGACAAGATGATGTGAACCCTCACTGATGTCCTCGACTCCGGGTCAAATGCCCTCGCCACGAACTCCGCGGGGAAGGTTCAGTACTCCCTCATCGCCGGTACCAAAATACCTTTGCAGGGACTGTGGCACGGGAATGGTTAATCAATTCACTCCTCCTGCGGAACTTGCTGGGACCGCCCTGGCGCGCGCCCCTGCTAGGGCCATTACTAGTTCATTCGCGTGGCAATTCTGGCAACATGGAGGGGGATTCTATGAAGGGGGATTCCCTGGGGAACAGTGCTGATGTCAGCGTTGCTGGGAAGACAAGGACAGCCGAGTAGAAATGAACATCTGATGTGCGAATCGCCAGGAATGACAAGGGGATTGCCCAAGCCATCAATGACTTGAGCAACCCCCGAGATGAGCACTCTTAATCAGCGGGTCGTAGGTTCGACCCCTACACGGCTCACCAAAACAATCAACTAATCAACAAGATCGACCGGGCGGACGCGGTGATCGATGACGTGGTGAATCGGACCTTCGACTTGTTTGTCCATCTCGGTACGACGGACGAGCAGCTCGATTTCCCGATCGTCTACACGGCGGCACCGTCGACATCGCGCTGACAATCGAACAGAATCAGGCACGGGTGTCCGTGACTGATCGCAGCATTGGAATCGCGCAAGAGGATCAGTCTCGTATCTTCGACCGGTTCTATCGCTCCGATGAGGCGCGGGCCCATACCAAGAAGGGCACGGGCCTTGGGCTGGCCATCTGCGCCTGGATTGTCGAGTCCCATCGCGGGCGTATCGAGGTCCAGAGCAAGATCGGCGAAGGTTCGACTTTTACGGTGATGCTGCCTCTGGCCCCCGCATCGCCTAAACAACCATATTAACCCCCTCCTAACCCTCTTCTCATTTCAGACGTTAAACAGATAACAGTCCCTTAACGTTGCTAGATGGTAGGGATTACCTTAGTACTGGGGAAATGCTTCTGCCCCCATACCACTAAAGCCCTCAATACTGGCTTTAGGCCCTCGCCCTTCTCTGTCAAAACATATTCATAGCGTGCGGGTTTTTGCTGGTAGGCCCTTCGGGTAACAATGCGGGAAGTCTCCAATTGCTTCAGTCTATCCGCAAGGATGTTTGAGGCGATTCGTTCCGAAGAGGCCATGAATTCCTGATAACGTCTTTTGCCCAATACCAGATCTCGAACAACCAACAGCGTCCACTTATCTCCAAGGATATCAAGCGAATTGGTGATCGGGCAGCATGATCTCTTAAATGTCATTTTGTCATTCATTGTTCACGGTCGTCCGGTCACACTTACCACCTGCCTACTTAGGGATTGCTGAGTTATATGAAATACTCTAATACAGTCACTTGCATTTTGCAAGAGGTTGGGCTACATTAACTTGTGATATGCAAGTTAGTCATGACACATGGCAATTCGGCGTTCCGAAAAGAAAGGAGGACTGACCTATGGATCATTAGCCCCAAAAGAGTCGACGTGGCCTATTCGGAGATAGCAAGACTATGGGTCTTCATGTTCCAGACAAACTCAAAACAGCAAATGCTGAACCCATGAGGAGGGACACGATATGCCGTTATGGAAAGTTTATCATCCTGTCGGAGCGTTCTCTGCTGAAGACAAAAAGAAGCTGGCCAAGCAGGTGACGGAGGTGTATGCGAGGGTCCCGATCCCTAAGTTCTATGTCGTGTTCATTTTTGAGGAGATAGCCAAGGACTCCTGCTTTGTCGGTGGCGAGCCGAATAACAAATTTGTCCGCTTCAAGGTCGACCATATTGCTAGGACATTACCTGGTTCGGTCCTCAGAGAATGGTGGATCAGGACACTCGATGAGGTCATAGCTCCCTACGTCAAGGACAGGGGGTATGATTGGGAGATTTCCGTTGATGAGACACCTTGCGATCTGTGGTCTCTCCAAGGGGAACTCGCTCCACCTTTTGAATCTGTCGCTGAGAAGCGGTGGGTGAAGGAAAATAAAGCGAGCCCCTACACATTAGCGGAAAAGATTCCTGTCAATCTCATCCTCGCTCCCGGAGTAGCGGACCGTTAGGTTGTGGTTTAGCTGGCCGGAGTTTGCGGGGAGTTGTACCCAAGAGAGATGACGACCAACAGGGCAACGTCATCTTTCTTGGGACAAATTTCTACCTGCAAGGACGCCTCCTCCTGGTAGAGCACCGCGGCTCAGTCGCAGCAGAGCCGAAACGAGCTGCAGCTGAGAGCACTGGTTCAGGGTTCGTCTTTGGGAGAATCCTCACTCTGTTTCAGCCAGAGTTCGAGCAGTCTTGTCTCGCGTTCAGACTGGGAAATGCGCTCCAAAGCGAACGCACCCGTCAAGCGATCTTCATAAAAAGAGCGTTGCTTCGCATAGGTTTTCTTAAAGGCTTCGGTCTTGAGGGCTTTCCAATTGGCATCTGATATTCCAGCATGTGAACGCAATAGGTTGATCTCGATGGCTTGGAAAGCAAAGACTTTAGCTAAAACCTTAATGACAGTTGCATTAGAAATTACTTTTGGAATTTTATCAGCCATGAGTGATCGTTTGTTATGCCAAGGCAAACAAGTTAATCTACTCTTCGTACATCATCCGCGAACGCTATACAGGCGGCGTTTTCAGCATTCTAAACGTGGCGCGGTACCTCGAAGTAACGATCAGTTCCGCACGCCGCTCCACACTTTTGCCGGATCGATAGACTTGTCAGGATTGAGTTTCTTCGCCTTGTCCAGCAAGACATCCGTGGTTTCCGGATAGGCAGGGTCAGAAATACAGCAATTGTCGACCGGACAGACCACCGCGCATTGAGGTTCGTCAAAATGTCCGACACACTCGGTACACCGGTCATGCGTAATCACATATATACTGTCTCCCACTCCCTGGCCGTCGCCCACATGATTTCCCTTCGTTTCCGCGTCGCCGCGAGTTTCGAAGATGGCCTCGTTCGGACATTCTGGCAGACAGGCTCCACAGTTGATACATTCGTCGGTAATCAGCAGCGCCATTACGCTCCCTCCTTCTTCTCGACCTAAATAGATGAATATCTTATCTAGCGCCCAAAGGCACCGGTTGGTCAAGTGCTATTAATTATCGCGCCTGTGATAGCTCAATGAGAGGCATCAGATGCAGGTGGAGGTGCATGCGACCTGCGGTTTGTTTGAACTCCGGTCTGGATTCAGCCAACTTCCGAGATCACCTGCGGGTGGGGGAGTGTCAAAAACCATTTGAGGAGCTAGCCGCTATCCTATGGATTCACAAGAGATCAGGAGGATCGTTTCGAAAGTTCCAAAAGCAACTGTTTTTGACCTATGGCGGGCATAGCTAATTCAAGAGTTAACTCCTTCCATTGCGGTGATGCGATTATGAGCTCAGCATGGTCTCGCGCGCTGCTTGTATAGCTCCTTAAGGCTTCCGCGTATGGACGATCTCCATCATCTTCATTTCCTTCCCACCGTGGTGAGTCGCGTACATGTCAAAGGTCTGGGTATTGCTGTCCACAATCTTCCACACCGCGCGATGCCCCATCTGCCCTCCGCCCAGCTCAGCATGCTGTCCATTCAGGGTGATGGTCTTGCCATCGGCGCTTGCCGTGCCTTCCATCATGAAAATCCCCGTGCCCATGGTATCAATCCACGCAATGACGTATCTCTTGCGAAGGGTGTCGTAGGCGTTGATCCCAACCCCGGAGAAGTATTGTCCCATCATCTCGCCGGTGAATTCCTGCTGGAGGAAGCGCCCAGCGAGCAACATCTTCATGTCAACAGAGCCGGTAGATTCCATTGGGGGCTTGCCTGGCTCCATCCAAGACTTGGTCTTCGTTGTCCAACTCCCGGCCAGACTCGCGAACAGCGTGTGAGGCTCGCCGGGCGTGTCCAGTTTCATATAGGCTTCCATCATGGCTTGCTGGTCCATCTGTTTTGACTGCTTTTTGTCCTTGGCCATGACGGGAGACGTAACGACAAACAGAGCGAGGCAGGCGAGGGTGACGATTTTAAAACGCATGAGACCTCCTTTCTTTATTGTGTTGGATCGCGGTGGGCCCGCGACTTGAACACGATCCAGGAGAATGTTATGCCCCACTTAAATTGTGGACAGTTAGCGTAACAACGCCTTCCATGTTAGCTATTTCAGTCAGAGATTCTTTCTCAACCTGACAACCTTCCCATGCACTCGCTCGTGTTTGGTTAATGGGAGGTCGCCATATTTCCGGCTCAGTGGGTGAAGGATGTACTGACCCCCGAGTTTCTTGAGTTGCCGTAACATGCCTCCCCCCGAACGGCCCCTCTGGCTTCCGACCACGACATAGTCGCCCGGTTTGTATTTGAGATCGGGATTTACGATGATGATCTCTCCTTCACTGAAGAGGGGGTGCATCGCATTGTCTTTCACCGTTAAGGCGAAGGTCCGCTTCCCTGGAACGTCTGTTATTTCAAGCATCGCGCCAGCGCGGATGACACGAGAAGGATCTTTGCTTGTGATCATCTGGTCAAGCTGACGCCAGGTGAGCAAGGGGACTTTCCGCATCTCGATGGTACGGGAGTGCTGGTCGTCTTCGGATAGTGTGACCAGAGTTGAGGGGTGGGTTGACTCGCCGGTTCGCAGGAAATCCGCATCCATCCGAAAGTGCGTCGCGAATTTCTCCCAGATGGTAGGATCCTGGGGAGGCTTGTCCGAAAGGATGTCTTTGATCGTTTGTAGTGAGACGCCAACTGCAGTCGCTAATTCGGTCTCCGTCAGGCCTTCCCCTAACTCTCTATGAATCAGACCTTTGAGATCCACGACAGTCCCTCCCATGATGAATCACGTAAAGGTGCGGACGCTCTTCTCAGTTCCACTTTCATTTGTTTTTGGAACAGGCGGAAGGATACGTCAAAGCCCTAGAAAAATCGACGTTTCGGTTCTCGACCATGCGAGGGGTTTTTGAACACCGTGCGCAGAACGCCTAGGGAAGCGGAAAAAGGCTAAAGGCCGTTTTGAAGGATCACCGCACTCACGGTTGAGAGGCCAGGACTGGTTTCCCAGTAACACGGTCAAGCAGATCTCCCGGTTTCGGCAGCGCACTCGATGTGCCCGGCTTCAGACTGACAAGAACTCCCGTAAAGACCTCCTCATATATGACTCTGGCGGCCTCCCCTATTGCTTTGGCTTTCGAGATACCGGAAAGACGTCCATCGCTGCCATTGGCTCCGGCTGTGATAATCGCCTCCACAATAGGCCCGGTTATCTCAGCAGCGATCTCTTCAATCCTTTTCTGACGATGATCTCCCATGATTCCTCCTTTAAATGAAGGTAAGACTCTCACGACTCGTGATCCATTCCGTCTCTCTTTCACATGATGTGGTCTGATTGTCGTCCGCCCCCGAGTGACGAGAACTATCGGCATCCCTCGTGCCAAGTGCATCCCACCTTCAGTATCAGCAGGCGCGCAGACTCTTCACCAGCGGCTCGTTCGATGACGCAAATATATCGAAGTCGAGGTATCCAGGACTGATCACTAATGCTCACACAACGGAAGACAGGGCTGATAGGATATCAAGATCAACAGGGAAGGAGACGCCATTATGACGGAAGTCAATTCGATGTATCATGCCGAATCCCGGAGCGATGGTCTCAAGGCGCAGATCGATAAGCTCGAAGGCCTCGCTCACCACACGGTGGTGAATCCCACCTTCGATCAGTTTGACGCTGACACGGAAGACATGCTGATCAAAATATACGGCGCGAATCATCAGTATGTGGAATCGTACAAATATGCCACCGTGGGGGAAGCCGAAGCGCTGGTAAATTTGCCGGAATCCGCTCAGGAACCATTGACACGAGATATCCCGAAGAAGGGACTGCAGCAACGCCGGCAGGTGCTACAGGGCATCCTGACCGATCTGCAGCCACTCGAAGCGCAAGAAGCCGACTCGCTCACGGGAGAAGATCGTGAAGATCCTCCCGGCCCCAGCTAGGCTGGTGCACGCGCTACTTACCCGGGCATGGAGGTGGTCACCGCCTTTTTGGTGGGGTGCAGTGCCGTCGCTGCCTCCGCGAGCTGAAGGTCCGTCGGTTGGGCTTATCGAGTAATGGAGGTACGTCTCGGTATTCAAATAAGAAACGGGGAAACCATTTGAAACACCGAGCCTTTTAAAAATCGTCTTGCTTCCATTCCTAAACCGTTTGTCGCGACCTAGGAAACTCAAATCTCAGGGTTCGCAAAGTATATAGATCGGGGGCCGAGCAGGACTCGAACCCGAATGTGCCGGGGGTCTTCTGCCCAGAAGACAGATGCCCTACCACTCTTTCCCAGTTTTTAAGGTGTTAATACGGTGTTAGCGTGACCGGCAAATGCCGGAAGAATCCGAGAAAGAGAGACAAAGAGCGGCAAACTACCTTCAAGGTATGCTCCGCAATGGGAGCGGGGATTGCCCAAGCCATCAATGACTTGAGCAACCCCCGAGATGAGCACTCTTAATCAGCGGGCCGTAGGTTCGACCCCTACACGGCCCACCAAATTTCTTCAGCCACTTGCCGTTTTAACTCCCCTGCCTCCAGATCCAGCCGTGAGAAAGTGTGATGCGGGCCTGATCCGATCTAGGCTCCCCACTCTAGCTCGCAAACTTTCCGGATAGTGGTGAGCATAACGCTGCGTCATCATCGGCGACTTATTCCCAAGGAACTGCTGCACTTTGTACGGCGCTACTCCTGCCTGAACCAATCGAATCGCAAAGGTATGTCGCTGATCGTGGAAATCAAGAAATATGGATAACCCCTCGATTTGGCCTATTGTAGACCTCACCGTGCCTATAGTGGCCGCAGCTTTCAATGGCGGGTATAATCATGACGCATATGTAATTCATCGTCAGTATACAGGTTAAGAGGAACACGGTGCGCGTTGTGCTACTGTTTTCAGCTCTGGCTTTCAGTGTTGCAGCGCTTCCTTCTCCTCCCTCATGGGCCTACCGGGACTATTTCACGCCGGAACAGAAAGCGTTGTTGGACAAAATTCAGACCCTGCGCATTGAGGCGATTGCACTCACCGACAAGGGAGCCGTTGACGCTGCGTCGATTGCCGAGCTTGTCGCCCGCCGGATGGGCGAATTGGGATACACGGTTGTGGGCGAAGCTGGTAAACCGCATGACGTGGTGATCAAAGTAAAATGCGAAGAGCGAAAAACATGGGAAGGTACGACGGCTTCCGGAGGCGATGCGGATTTGCCGGATGCCCCGTCTCGGTTATGGAAAGGCCCAGCCTGTCAGATGACCTATCTCCTCGGTAATATGAAGGTCAAATGGCAGAAAGAGGTCCGAACTGAATTTGAAGATGCAGAACAAGCCGCGCAATCGGCTCACGCGGGAGATCCTGGAGTCTATGCCATGGGCAAATTGAGGGATGCGCTCAAGACATACGAGTTCCCCTTGTTCCTGGCCGCTGAATGGGGTCAGCCGGAGCGCCTGTTGAAGTTGCTCGATCGATCCGACACCCCGCAGGCCAGAAAGTTTAAAATCATTTCTCTCTTAGGCGAGATGCAAGCCGACGAGGCCCTGCCGAAGCTGAAAGAAGTGCTCAAGGATCGCGACCTGGCGAAGCCAGCGATTGGAGCGATAGGCAATCTCGGCAAAGAGGGCATTCCGCTCTTGGTTGAGATCATGAATACGTCACCGGATATCGAGGTGCAAGCCGCAGCAGCCAAGGGGTTGGGCCAGCTCGGCGGACTGCATGGGGATGCCTCGGTCGTGCCGCCGCTGCTGGCCAAGCTGAAGGATCCGAAGGCAGACTGGTCCGTGCTCACGGAAGTGGCCTGGTCGCTCGGCAAGATCCCGGATAGACGATCGATCGAGCCGCTCTACGATCTCGATAGGAAACTGGAGGCCATGCGCGATCAAGAGAACGTGCCGTTGATGAAACTCAAAGAAGCGGTGTTCTGGGCGATCAAACAGTGCGATTCGTGGGAACATATCAGCTAATCGACAATCCTTCGCTCGATACCTATCGTGCTCCAAGCCTTCGCCCCTGGGACTAGCTAGGCGGAAAGAGGCTGAAAGTCGTTTGATCTACAGGACGATGTGGTGACCACTTTTCTTCTGATCGGCCCCCCTTTGTAGGTACTCTATTAGTGATTGGACAACACGAATCACGAACTCTGAGACTGATTAGGAAACTCAAAAGATTGCTCATCAGGCTATGAGGTTTTTAGAATTAGCGCGGTACGAAATGCGGATCGTGCAGAAGTTGGAAAAACTCAATGCGGGTTGACCTGCATGAGCAGGCAGAAAGGGAGATCATTAAAGATTGCTCCTTCGAGGCGGGTTCCATAAAACGAACAGCTACCCATACGCATCACCATCAAGTGGTCCGAGATGGTGATACGGCAGCTGTTGTCGTTATTTTTTCCTGTCTAGTCCAGGACCCGCAGGCGATTTCTCCGGCTCAGTCGTAGTAATTCTCGACGGCGACACCCTCGAAGTCCTGTACAGCCAACGTCCCGAACGCATCCGCCTCCCGCAGTTCCAGCAGCACCCAAAAGAACGGCGCGACCCGTTCAATCGTAAGAAATTGGGAGACGCACATTCAGTGCGTGGCATCATCTGTCATATGGAAACCACAAAATCAGTGCCGCCCCCAGCGCGAAGATGCCGACGAAGAGTCCCGGGATAAGTGCAATTTCCATGATAACCTCCTGGATTGATGGTGGATTTGACTATACCCAAAAACGGCGCGACCCGTTCAATCGTAAGAAATTGGGAGACGCACATTCAGTGCGTGCTGTCATGCGTCATATGGAAACCACAAAATCAGTGCCGCCCCCAGCGCGAAGATGCCGACGAAGAGTCCCGGGATAAGTGCAATTTCCATGATAATCTCCTGGGTTGATTGAAGTGGATTCGACTATGGTTTCCTCCGAATCGGTTGATCTCGGTAGCGCCATATGCCGCGTGCATTTTTACCACAAGCGCCTGTTTAGGGCAACTAGAAGTTTGGTAGGAGCCATTACTAGGTAGCGCCAATCATTCACTGGTGAAAGACGATTGGTGCTGGTGGTTACTTCGTGCGGCTGCTACCCCCCAGGGGACCCATTAGCATGGGGTATGGGCGCGCAAATGTGTCCCTCTACGTCAGTCGTTTATCTAAGCAAGCCCACGCGACTGAACAGATGTTAATACAGTGTTAGAAAAGGGAATAAATCAGGCAGAAACAAGGTCAAGACAACTGAAGCAGATTGAATCGTAAGAATGACGAATCGCCTGTAATGACAAGGTGATTGTCTAAGTCATCAAGGACTTGAGCAACCCCAAGGCTAAGCACTCTTGATCAGCGAGCGGCAGGTGTGACCCCTACCAGGCCCACTAAAATCAACCACTTACCACTTCCACTCCCCTGCCAAGCGGGAAATATCCACAACGTCAGATACCGATCAAGAAACGACAGATGGCGGGAGGGGCAGATGGTTATTTCATTAATTCCTCGACACGGTTCTTGAGCATGAGAAACGCCTTATCAAACGCCGCGTTTATGTCGCCCTCTGATCCAGTGGCTTTGGCCGGGTCGGGCGTACTCCAATGCAGCTTCTTGGGGCTGCCAGAGAATAGCGGGCAGCTTTCGCCCGCAGCCTGATCACACACCGTGATCACCAGGTCGAACGACTGTGCAGCACACTCATCCCATGATTTGCTGCGCGGTTGACCGGGATCAATGCCATATCGTTGTAACGTCTCGATAGATTTCGGGTGTACAGCTCCCGCTGGAACACTTCCGGCACTCCATGCCCGATACCGGCCACGGCCAAAATTATTGATCAACGCTTCAGCCATGATAGAGCGGCACGAATTACCCGTGCACAGGACCAGCACATTGAGCGCATCCGACTTCATCAGCCGCAACACCCAGCGGTTTTTTCAGAAGGTTCGCAGCACTCAGGCTCTCCCATCGTCTCCGGCGTACAACACGCACTCTCAGTCTGATCAGCATGGCCGGAGAAGAGTTGGGCATCTTCCATCGTTCGGTATGTTTCCCACGGAATGCCTGCGGGGTCTTGTATCCAGGATTTGTCCGACCGGGCATAACAACAGACGGTTTCGCCTTCCTCGATTACAGCCATATTCCCCGCCTTGAGGCGTTCGCGCAATTCTGTCAGTTCACTCTCTTCCTCAACCTGGATGCCCAGGTGATCCATTCCATTCTTCTTCGTCCGCGTGGAAATTGCGAAGTTCACGCGGGGGTCGTCCAGCAACCATTTGGCATAATCGGTTTTTGTTTTCACCGGCTCCGCACCGAACAGCGCACTGTAAAAGCGGATAGATTCATCGAGTTGTTCGACCCCAATATGGATGTGAAATCGTTTCATGATAGTCCTCCTTTGGTTCGCAACAGTGTGACAGTTCAATGACCGAGCACTTCCGTTTCTTATCATCGCGGATACTGGCAAATTCGGTGCGGCAACAGTCCTCCACCATGTAGCGGATCAAGTCTGAAAAAAACTCGAAATTGGCGCTGTAGATAATCGACTTACCGGCCCGTTGCGACACAACGAGACCCGCATGGCTCATATGCCTCAGATGAAACGACAGCGTGTTGTGGGGGATCTTGAGGGAATCGCTCAGCGTCCCGGCTGGTACCCCAGAGGGACCATGTTCCACGAGCAAACGGAACACCCGCAAGCGGGTTTCCTGCGACAGCGCATCAAAGGCGGCAAGGGCTTTTTTAATATCCATATGTCCAGACTACTCGACATGTTTTCAAAAGTCAACCCTCCAGTTTCTCGACCTTCTCCCGCCCGTTTAAGCTTTCCAAACTGTCTCAACCTAGAGGAATTGCTTCCCTCCTCCTTCCATCTGCGACATTAGAGGATCTGCAAGGAGACTGAGATGGCTCGTGCCAACAAGCCTCCCTCGAAACCGCCAGATCCAGTTACTGTCATCCCGGCTGTACAATCAACGGTCGAGCGTGAAATCAAACTGGCGATCGATGATCATTTCCGCCTGCCCGCGCTCCCCGGCATCCCACTTCCACGACGCCTGCTGACCTCGACCTACTACGACACCTCCCAGTACGACCTGGCCCACGCTGGGATCACCCTGCGCCATCGAATCGAGCGCGGGAAACAGGCCTGGCAACTGAAACTCGCTCTGATGAAGGACCGGCAGGAAATTGAGCTGGTTGGTCGTCAGCCTGTTCCACCGACACTGTTCCGCGATCTGCTCTTTCTCCATCTCGGACAGCGGCAACTCATGCCTGTGGCGACCTTGCGAGTCTGGCGGGCGGGCGTCCGCGTGCGAATGGACAATGTCCCTGTCGCAGACGTCACGCTCGACCACGTATCTGTCATGAAGGACGGAGCGGTCCTTCAGCGCTTTCGCGAACTCGAAATCGAACAGGTGAATGGGAAGGACAGCGCACTGTCCGACCTCGAACGGCAGCTCCGTCGAGCGGGAGCCGAAGATCATGACGGACGCCCCAAGCTAGTTCGAGCGCTTTCCTTGGTGGCTCCCAGTCCTGAGCCCCAGCCGGCATCGGATGCGCCGGTGGTGGATCATGTGAAGTGGGTCCTCGCACGTCATGTCCGATGGTTGATTGCGCATGATCCCGGCACCAGGCTCGGAAGGGAACCTGAAAGCCTGCACCAAATGCGCGTGGCCACGAGGCAGTTGCGCGCCGTCCTGCGCTCCACCCGGCCCCTGCTCGTTCCTGAATGGGCAGATTCGTTGCGGGATGAGTTGCGCTGGCTCGGTCGACTGCTGGGGCCGGCCCGCGACCTCGACGTACAACTCGCCTATTTCCGTGAAGAATCTACCGCGCTGGATGCACGAGATCGCCGGCCTCTGACACAGTTCATTGCCCACCTGGAAGCCCAGCGGAACAATGTCCAGGAGGTCCTGCTGAACGAGCTGAAGAGCGAGCGGTATCTTGATCTTATCAGGCGGCTCCAGCAAGCGCCGCCCGATCCGACCGTCGTCGAATCCACCGTGACGTTGCGCGACCTTGCCAAGCAGGAGTTCACAAAGTTGCGAAACGCGATTCGTCAAGCTGGTGACGCACCCAACAATGCCAAAATCCACTCGACCAGGATCAGAACCAAACGGGCCCGCTATGCCGCCGAACTCGCTGAACCGACGGTCGGCAAGCCGGCCACACGCTTCATCAACAAAGCCCGCGTCGTGCAGGACGTCTTAGGCATGCACCAAGACGCCATTCAAGCTGAAGCGCATATCCGGGCGTTCCTCAAGCAATCGACCAGCGCGCGGGCCGCATTTGTCGCCGGACGCATGGTCGAACGCCAACGCCAGCGTCGAGAGAGGGCCGGGGAAAATATGCAGCGGCTCTTGCGTGGGCTCTTAAAGCGAGGCGAGAAAGCTTGGGGATAAAAATGTCTATGTCCCTGGGGCGGGCCGCCGACGGAATTCGGAGGGGAAAGGTGTCAGATTCGATTGACGGTCGATTTCATCAGACTGTCTGCTTGAGGAGGCGAGAACCCTTGATATCCTCGGTGGCGCTCGGTGAGTTCGAGTACGGAGAAAGGCTGACCGTCCACCATTTCCGGCACCGTGAAGATTTGCCGTAGCTGGCCACCACGGGCGCCGACGATCTGACCGCGTAAAGACCACCCCTTTTGCCTTCAACCGTTCAATCGCCTGCTCGATGTCTTCCACGCGCACTGCCACATGATGAAATACGTGATCGCCGAAAGTCTTGACCCAACCAGGGATGATGCTGGTGCGGCCACGATCATCGGGATAGGCTTGATCCACGAAGAGCGCGGGGTATCCAATTTTTCGATAGACCTTCGCATACCAGTCTTCATACTCGATCGTTTCGCTGTACCCATACCCGAGCTTCGTGAATTCCTCCGCACGCCGATCGATATTCAGCGTCCGCAGCGTCAGATGGTCTGCGACCGGGTAGAAGCCGACTCCCGCCTCGTCCAGGGAGTCCCGCAACACCTTGGCTGCCTGATTGCGCGACACATAGTCCTGAATCATCCTGGCGATCAGCGCATCTAACTCGACGCCTGGTTCCATGACCCACGCTCCTTGTTGGTCAGGCACGGACATTATGAGCCGAACTGAATGCCCTGGGCCAACGGCAAATCGTGACCCCAGTTGGTCGTGTTCGTCTGCCGCCGCATATAGGCTTTCCAGGCATCCGAGCCGGCCTCGCGCCCTCCGCCGGTTTCCTTTTCGCCTCCAAAGGCGCCGCCGATTTCCGCCCCTGACGTACCGATGTTCACATTGGCGATCCCGCAGTCGCTGCCGGCAGTGGATGTGAACCGCTCGCTGCTCCGCACGTCGGACGTAAAAATCGCAGACGACAAGCCTTGAGGTACCGCATTCTGTAACGCGATGGCGTCGTCTAGCGCCGTGAAGGGCATGACATAGAGAATCGGCGCAAAGGTCTCGCGCTGGACGATGGGCCAATGATTCTCCGCTTTCACGATGGTCGGTTCCACGAAATAGCCCGGCTGACCCAGTACCTGCCCCCCGTAGAGGACTTTCCCTCCCGCCTGCTTCACCTCTTCGATAGTCTTCCGATAGGCCTCGACCGCAGCTCGATCGATCAACGGCCCCATGAGCACACCTGACTCCAATGGATTGCCGATGCGTATCTGTCTGTATGCCGAGATAAGCTTCGTGACCACTTCATCGTAACGAGACTCATGGACGAACAGCCGTCTGGTCGTCGTGCAACGTTGGCCGGCGGTGCCGACCGCCCCAAACACGATGGCGCGAATCGCCAAGGAGAGGTCCGCCGTCTGATCCACGATGATCGCGTTGTTCCCGCTCAGTTCCAACAGCGTCCGCCCCAGCCGTTGCGCGACAGTCGTGGCCACAGCTCGACCGACCGGTACGGACCCTGTGAACGAGATCAACGGTAATCGGCGATCCTGGACTAACGTCTCCGCGATGGTCTTCTCAGCCGTCACGATCAGTGAGAAGATCCCTCGATAGCCCTGTTGCTCCATCACGCGGTTGCAGAGGTGTTGCACCGCGATCGCGCAGAGCGGCGCTTTCGGCGAAGGCTTCCACACAACCGTATCTCCGGCAATCGCAGCCAGAAATGCGTTCCAGGCCCAGACCGCCACTGGAAAATTGAAGGCGGTAATGACGCCGATCGGTCCGAGCGGATGCCATTGCTCCGACATCCGATGCTGCGCCCGTTCGGAATGCATCGTCATGCCATACAACATGCGCGACTGGCCCACGGCAAAGTCTGCCATATCGATCATTTCCTGAACTTCACCGTCCCCCTCCGCTTTGATCTTGCCGACTTCGAGAGACACCAGCGAGCCAAGCAGGTCCTTGTGCTCCCGCAACGCGGCGCCGATCAACCGGACAAGTTCTCCCCGCTTTGGGAGCCGGGATAAGCCGCCATTGCTGAAATGCCGCAATGGACTCCCGCACGATGTGCTCATAGTCATCGGCTGAACAGGTACGAATTTTCGCAATCGGCTCGCCGGTCGCCGGATTCACGGATTCCAGCAGCGATGTGTTCTCGCCGGAGGCCCACCAATGGACCCCGGTACTGCCACCGGCGTTGATGGCACTCAAGCCCAGTCCCTTCAGGATTTCCACGATGGACATCATCGGTAGCAGGCTCCAAACCGATTATTGAGCACGTCTTGTAACGGAAACGATTCCTGGGTCACAAATCCCTTGTACTGTTTGGGCGCCGCAAGGACGAGATCGGCTACGGCACAGAGGCTCGAGGCGGTCGTCACTTGAATAGCGGACCACAGTTTTCCTTTAATACATTGGGGATAGATTTTCTTCACATAATTCTCCTCGAACAAGGCGCCCTCCCTCATCCCCATCACGGAGGTATAGATCAGCACGACATCTTGCAGTGTCTGGGGAACGGCCCGTTCGAGGATTCGTTTGAGCGTCTCACGGTCCTCATTCAGCTTGAGATCGTTCATCAAGAGGTGAATTTTCTCGCAATGGCCCGGATACCGCAGCGTCTTGTAGTTCATGGTCCGGACTTTCCCTGCATAGGTATCGGCCAACGTTCCCAATCCTCCGGACGTGTTGAACGCTTCGTACAGAAGTCCGTCCACCTCGATCGTCTCATACCCTTCGAGAGGCAGGAGCGGCACCTTTTCCCCTCCTTCAATTCCGTAACAGATGTTGCCGTACTCGTTGATCAACCCATCGGTGGACCACGTCAGTGAATACTTGAGAGCATTACTGGGATGAACCGGTAAGGCTCCGACCCGCATCTTGACCGTATCCACCGTATCGAAATGGGTGATCAAGTCGTGCGCCGCGATGCTGATGAAGCCGGGGGCCAGACCGCATTGCGGCACAAAGGCTTGCGGCGAATCGATGCTCAGGACCTTGACCTGATTGGTCACCTCGACGTCCTCCGTCAGGTCAAAATAGTGAAGCCGGTGTTCCCGAGCCAATCCAGCTACAACTGGGTTGCAGAAATACGGGAGGCTCGACAGGACCGCATCGCATCGATGCATCGTCAAGTAGGCGCTAATGGCGTCGGGATGTCGGACGTCGAGAATGCAGAGGCGTCACTCGCGAGAGACCGAGGTCTTCGACTAACCGCTTAGAGGCGTCGAGGCTGATGTCACCGAGAGCAACCTCATAGTCCCCGCTTTCTGACAAGAGGCAGGCAACCAGGGATCCGATCTTTCCCAGCACCCAGAACGAGCACACGATGCATAGCAGGCCTCACTTATCATCAGTATACTCCCGCCCTAGCAGGCTCTGGAAAACTTTTTTGCATACCAGGACTTCGATGGTCCGTACGTGTAGCACAACAAAAAACACTCCGGCAGGATAGCAGCACGAGACGGGTAACGGTCCGAGGTCTGAAGCTCGAGGTTTTCGGAACCCTGAACACCGAACTTCGAACTTCGGATTGCACACACCGACAGTTGACAAAGGTCCTCCTTACAATCTGAAAAGACGTTCCGACAAGGGCAGACCGGTGAAGGCGCCAAATTCTTAGGTGAAAAACGATCTAATTTGTTGATTTTGTGGCACATAACAACCGTGAAGCAGGCACGGACTTTGTGATATTCTAATTCACTATCAGGAGCAACGGTTATGTTACGCTTGCCTTCTCGAGTCGTGTTTCCCTTCGGCTATCGGATCTCCGTGCGTCAACTTTCCGATACCGACATGGACCGTCGGGACCCGAATGCCGACGGCATCTGGGACGACGCCACGAAGACCATTTACCTTCGCAAGCGCTTGCCCGTGACCAGACGGCGCTACATTCTCGCCCACGAACTGGGCCATGCCTGGCTCGACTGGCAGCATCGGCATCTGGATAACGGCAAAGCCAAAACCTAGCAGGATGCTGAAAAAGTCCGCCAGCTGCGTTCTCGCCCTCGAAAGCATCCTCAACGTAGCCCAGAGGCTACGCCTCCGGTGCTTTCACTCGCTGCGGCCTTGCTGGACGACCTTTTTGAGCATCCTGCAAGATATTCTCCTCCTGTCCCAAAGGTGCGAGGCCAAGGAAATGCTCGAACCCCAGACAGCTTGTTCCGTATCTTGCTCGTTGCTCCGCTAACTGGTCTTGGCCCCGGCAAGCTTGAGTACCACAGTCCATTCTGCTTCTGTCACCGGCTGGACCGAGAGGCGGGAACCTTTTCGCAACAAGACCATACTCTTCAGCTTAGGTTCCTGCCTCAGTCGGTCGAGCGACAGACCGGTCTTGAATGTCTGACGATGCCGGATGTCCACCATATCCCACCGTGGAGCAGAGGGAACACTGGCTGGGTCGTAGTGATGGCTGGTCTTGTCGAACTGCGTCTCATCGGGATAGGCTGTCCGCACGACTTCCGCAATCCCCACCACAACCGGCGGCTCGGCATTGCTATGGTAAAAAAGCACTTGGTCGCCGACGGCCATCGCGCGCATGAAATTGCGCGCCTGATAGTTCCGCACCCCATCCCAACAGGTCGTCTGCTTGGGAGATTGCGCAAGATCCTCGATTGAAAAGGCGCGTGGTTCTGATTTCATCAGCCAATAGCGGCGCCCTTGTGTCATCGCTTATACCTCCTCCTGCTTGGTCATTCGACTCACTCCGTGTATGCTGTCGGCGATGCCTCGTGTTCGATTGAGGTCTGCCGATGGAACTGACTCCATTCTTCTTCGGTCTGTATAAGTTCGTCAAGTACGGTCTCTATCCCGCTGACATGGGTGGTGCTGCTCCTCGGCGCGGCGGCGGTCTTGGCCCTCTTCCCGTTCTCGCCCAAACGCCTGCGGTGGGTGCGCCTTCTCATCATATCCTCCCTCCTCCTCCTCGTGACGCTATCCAGTCCGTTGATCGCCACCCCGCTGATCGGCTCGCTCGAATCCTGGTACCACCCGCCACAGCTGACGCCGTCCGATCGCTTTGATGCAATCGTCGTATTGGGTGGAGGCGTCGACGAGAAAGGCTCGCTTCGACCAACCACCGAGCCGTCTTCCTATTCCAGAAATCGAACCACGTGTGGTGTGGACCTCTACCAGCAGGGCTATGCCCCCACATTGGTGCTGACGGGAGGAGATGCCGGAATCTTCGGCACAGGCCCCCAAGAAGCGGTCGAAATGAAACGATGGGCGGTTCGCCTCGGCGTTCCCGAGTCCGCTACAATGATCGATACAGAAGCCCGAAACACCTATGAGAACGCGACTGGGACCAAACGGCTGCTCGGCCCCGCCTCGATTCTCCTCGTGAGTTCAGCCAGCCATCTGCCACGTGCCGTCCCGGTGTTCACCAAACAGGGCTTCCGCGTCACGCCGGCCCCCTGCGACTATGTCTCGCAGAACCTACCGCGAGAGAGCTGGGACGACATTCGACCGTTTGATTTCATGCCGAACGATAACGCGTTGCAACACACCAGGGAAGCAGTGGTGGAAGTGGCAGGTATTGTGATTTATTGGCTGGCAGGGAAACTCTAGGAGGATAAACCGGTTGGTCGCTGCGGCTTGTTTGGTTTGTTTTGTGTATTTGGTCGACCAGACACACCACAAACTCAGAGAAACTGTTTGGAGCATCCTCCTAACGATCAGGCATTGAAGAAGAAGGACCAAGACGGTATAGACCACCCTTGTGATCAACCACATAGATTTCGCCGGATTCGTCTTCGCCGAATGAAGAAATCCGCATTCCGCTCTTTCGAAGCAGGTGGGGCTCACTGCCAGCCACGCCGCTCCCGATAGAAACAACAAAGATCTCCCCGCTGCAGTAGTCCCCGAATAGGTACCTCCCCTGGAGTGCAGGAAGATTCCGTCCTCGATAAACATAGCCTCCCGTAATCGAGCATCGGCCTTGGTCATGGCCATACTCGAAGACCGGCATGGTCAGCCCCTCAATATGACAGTCCTTCTCCGGAAGGAAACAATGTTTTCCCTCCATGATACGCCAGCCATAGTTGCGCCCTCGCGTGACAAGGTCGATCTCTTCCCATTTATTCTGTCCGACGTCGGCAAGCCAGAGCGCTCCCGTTTCATGATCGAAGGAGAATCGCCAGGGATTCCGGACCCCAGTGGCAAAAATTTCAGGACGGCCACCCGCGCGCGCAAATGGATTGTCCGATGGGATGGCATAAGGCTCCGCGCCGTCCACATCGATGCGGAGAATTTTCCCCAGCAGCTCCACTGGATTCTGTGCACGATTCTGGGGGTCGCCTCCAGAGCCGCCATCGCCTAGACCAATGTACAGAAGCCCGTCCGGTCCAAACGCCACCATCCCCCCATTGTGATTTGCATAGGGCTGCGGCACCACCATCAGCGTCCGTTCCTCAGTCGAAGCCTGTAGGCCCGATCCCTGCCGACGATACTCGGCGAGGACCGTGGCGCCATCATCGCGCCTGGTATAGTTCACGAAAAATCGGCCGTTCTGCCGGTGCTTCGGGTGAAAAGCCAGACCGAGCAACCCACGCTCCCCTCCCGACAATACTCGACTCGTGATGTCGAGAAACGGCTTATCCTGAAGGATGCCCTGTACGATGACCCGAATCGTGCCAGGCTGCTCGACGATAAAAAGTTTCCCTGATCCATCGCCTGCATGGGTCAGATAAAGCGGCGACTGAAGACCTTTACCAACTACCGGTACGAGGTCGACTTTCGGCTCCGTAACGCGACCGCCCGTTTCAGCCGCTCCCGCAGGCCAACACAGGAAAAGATAGAGAAGCAGCGCCCCGAGGCCACTGGACATACTTGAACATTTCATTGATCGCTCCTCTTAGCTGGAAGCCTCGATAACAGCCAGCAGCGCGCGATAAGTCAGCTCTCGAACCCTGGCCTTCGACGACGGCTGGTCGCTGCTGTTTATATCCAACCACACGCGTTCCGTCACCTGGGCACGGGCGTCGTTACAAAGCCCCCACATCTGGTGGAGAAACCCGTCCGGCAATCCGACTTGCACCCCTTCGGATTCGATACGATCGTCCAGAATGGCCAACAAATCGGACAGGGCCTGATCCGCCCGATAGGGCGTAGCAGAAAAGCCAAAGGAGGCATGGGCCGCCGTCTCCTGCTTCGCCTGCTCGACCAGATCCCGCATGTACTCTTTGAGCAAGCCCACCACATGACCGGACAACGCCATGCCATTCTCCTTTGCCCACATTATGCGGCTATATCAGCGAGGGAACAAGAACCGGCGCGCATGCTGAACTAGTAGAGCGTGGAAAACCCTTGCGGATCCGAGAAATAAAAAGCTGGAGAGGTTACAGATGTCTCCGCAGACTGCAGGCTGTTCAGAAAGTTCGTCCAGTAAGGCCGCAGGCGAGTCGAACCCGGAGGCGTACCCTTACGGGTACGTTGAGGATTTCGATGAGCCGAGAACGAAGCTGGCGGACTTTTTCAACAGCCTGCTGGGTTGTGCGGTTGACCAGCCGTCGAACGGTTCTCTATGATGCCGACAAGACAGGTAGCACGAGGCAAAGGGTTGTGATGGTCGAACGATTTGAGGTGGCGCTGAACACCCCGGCCGGACGGCTGACCACGGCCATCGACGTGCCGACGGGATTCATCCCCATCACGGCGATTGTCCCAGTCACGCGCCGCCTGGGGGATGAAGCTGCACAACTGGAAGTCCGGCACGCCATCGAAGCAGGCCAGACCATTTCCTGCCGGATGGGCTGCGCCGCCTGTTGCCGCATGCTGGTTCCGCTCTCCGCGCCGGAAGCGTTCGCGCTGCGAGAGTATGTGGGGCAGCTGCCGACGGATCGACGAACCCATCTGCTGAACCGCCTCAGCGACACGAAGGATCGCCTGAAGCGCGAGGGGTCTGTGGGATCGGCTCAACGACGTGGCAGAGGCCGCGAGGCCGGTGCCGGATGAAGAACTCGACCCGATCAACCGGGCCTACTATGCACTGAGAATCCCCTGTCCCTATTTGGAAAATGAGATGTGTTCGATTTACGAGGCACGACCGGCCGCCTGCCGGGAACTCCTCGTGACCTCGCCGGCGGAACTGTGTCAGGATCTGGTGCAGAATCCGGTCACACCCCTGCCGGTCTCGATGCGAATGAGTTCCATCCTGGGACTGGTCTGGGGAACATTGACCAACTCTCCGCCTCGACTCATCCCGCTCCCGATGGCCTTAGAGTGGGCCGAGCGGCACGAAGAGGAATCCCGACGGACCTGGCCCGGCTCATCCCTCTTGGACCAAGTCCTCGACAACATGTGGCGGTTTCTAAGCCAGGCGTTTCAGAAACGAGCACGAGATAGCTGACAGCTGACAGCTCATCATCGCTAGCACTTGCTACTACTGTGAGCTTAAGAGGAGAGACTGCATGCAAAAACCCGTCATTGTCTGTTTAGACCTGGAAGGAGTGTTGGTGCCGGAGATCTGGATCAACGTCGCGCTCAAGACCGGCATCGACGAACTGAAAATTACCACCCGCGAGATGCCGGATTACGATGCCTTGATGAAACGGCGCCTGGCCATCCTGGATCAGCACAAGCTCACCATTCACGATATCCAACGCGTCATCGACACAATGGGCCCGCTGGAAGGCGCCATCGACTTTGTGGCCTGGCTCCGCGAGCGATGCCAAGTGATCATCTTGTCCGATACGTTCTATCAGTTCGCCCAACCGCTGATGCGCCAACTGGGATTCCCGACGCTCTTTTGCAACCAGCTGGAGATCGATCAAACCGGCCGCATCGTCAATTACCACATGCGGATGCAGAATCAGAAGAAACACTCGGTGGCCGCGTTCAAATCGCTCAACTTTCACGTCCTCGCCGCCGGCGATGCCTACAACGACACCGCCATGTTGGGAGAAGCCCACGCGGGGTTCTTTTTCTGTCCTCCGGATCACCTTCCCAAGGAGTTCCCGCAGTTTCCGGTGACGAAGACCTACGGGGAGCTGCAAGCGCGCTTCGCACAGGCAGGAAATTTCAAATAGCAGATAGCTTTCAGTCTTCAGCCCCTCAATAAACTTCCTCCCCTTTGTAAGGGGAGGGTAGGAGGGGTAGAGGCTCATGCCTAGAGCCACACGAGGACAAGCCTGGCCATCTCGATCTTAAACGCCGGCTTCGTTCTGACATGACCGGCCCGGAAACGCGGCTGTGGTCAAGACATCGGGCACGGCAACTCCAAGGGCTCAAGTTTCGTCGGCAACATGGCATCGGACCATACATTGTGGACTTCTATTGCCCGGAGCAGTTTCTTGTCATTGAAGTAGACGGCGACAGTCATGCCGATGCTGATCAGATTCTGAAGGATCAGCTGCGTGACAGATATTTTCAATCCCTCGGCCTTCGTGTGGTTCGATACATCAACGACGATATCTTGAAGAATCTGGACAGGGCTCTGGAAGATTTAGCCGACAGGTTGTCGTCAGGATCGACCTCCCCTCGCCCCCCCTTACGAAGACGGGGTGAAGATGCTGAAAGCTGATGGCTGACTGCTATTTATTCCCCATTCACCACTTCCAGCACGCGTCGGCCATACCGTTCTGCCTTCAGAGCGCCGATGCCGGGAATTTCCAATAGAGCAGCGGGCGTCACGGGCTTGTGGCCGGCAATGGCCTTCAACGTCTTGTCGTGAAAAATCACAAAGGCCGCGACACCCTCTTCCTCGGCAAGCTCCGTGCGAAGTTGCCGGAGCCGTTCAAAGAGCTGCGGGTCCGCCGGCGATGCTCGTGGGACAACCACAGACGCGGCCCTTTCGCGGGATGGCTTTGTCACCGGTGAATCGGGGTGAGGCTGCTCTTCCGCCTGCTTCAACACCACTGCGCTGATCCCTTGCAGGATCTCCCGTCCCTTGCGCGTCACATCGAGAGTGGGATACTCCGTGCCTTCGACCTGAAGATACGCTGAGTCGATCAGATCCCTCACCAGACCGGTCATGGACAACTTCGAGCGTGCGCGACAGGTTCCGTATGTCGGACAGTCTTCCGCGCCATAGGCCAGCATCGCTTTCGAACGGCTTCCGCGAAGAATCTCGACAATTCGACTCACGCCGAACCGACCCATGCACCAGGACACGGTCTCCAAGATGGCCTTTGCGGAAGCGGCATCATCGTGGGAGACCTCCCTACTCGGCTGCCGCACCGGTGCGACGCAGCGATCGCAGAGGCCGCAGGGGCCCAAGGCCCGCTCGTCTTCATCGCTGAAGTACTCAAGAATCGCGAGCTGCCGGCAGGTCGATACCGACACGTATCCCAGCATGTCTTGAAGTAGCGTCTTCATCCGCTCGGCGCGATCTGCGCCTTCTGGATCTTGTGACGCCTGCTGAATGAAGTATTCCTGCGTGGCCAGATCCCGCTCATGAAACAGCAACACGCAGGCAGCGGGTCGTCCGTCGCGACCGGCCCGCCCGACCTCTTGATAATAGGCCTCCACACTTCCCGGAATGTCGAAATGGACGACCAGCCGGACATCCGACTTATCGATACCCATGCCGAAGGCATTCGTCGCAGCCAGAATCCTCACAGTTCCCCGGCGAAAGTCATCATGCACAAGTCGCCGCTCCTCATCCGAGAGACCGGCATGGTAGTAGCCGACCGACTGGTGAGACTGTCCCAGACATTCCGCGACCTCCTCCACCGCCCGGCGCGTGGCGCAATAGACCAGGATCGTGCCTTTCTCCGTCTCGCGAACCAGACGCTCCAGCGTCGCCAGTTTCTCCTGGCGGGACTGGCAGAGACGAACAGACAAGGCAAGATTGGCCCGACGGAAACCCGCGACCAATCGGAACGGATCGCGGAGCGACAACCGTTTGCACAGATCCGTTTGCACACGGGCCGTGGCCGTGGCAGTCAGAGCCAGGCAGGGAGGATTCGTGAGTTCCTGGCGAAGGCGGCCGATTTTGAGATAGTCGGGCCTGAAATCGTGGCCCCACTGGGAAATGCAGTGCGCTTCGTCGACCACCAGTAACGAAACCCAGAGGGAGCGTAAGAGTTGGAGAAACCCCTCATGCTGCATCCGTTCCGGCGCCAGATAGAGCAACTGAAGCCGCTTCTGATTGAGATCCTGAATCACGCGGTTCTTTTCAAACCCGGTGAGGCCGGAGTGAAACGCCGCCGCCGCGATCTTCCGCTGCTTCATGCCGGCCACCTGATCTTGCATGAGTGCGATGAGCGGAGAAATGACCAGGGTCAACCCGGGCAAGAGAGTCGCAGGCAATTGATAGCAGAGCGACTTGCCCTGCCCGGTCGGCATGACCGTCATCGCATCGCGCCCGGCCAACACGGCGCGAATGACCTCCTCCTGGCCAGGCCGAAACTTCGCAAACCCGAACTGTTCGCTGAGCTGTCGAGTCAGATCATCCACGGTGAGGTTAATCAGAAAGAAGGATGGTTGTGAAGCGTGAAAGCGAACAGAGTATAGACGACTGACTCACTGCGAGCAAGCCGGAGTCCTCGGGCTCTAGCTATCAGCACGTTCGGAGCAACAAGGGCACATCCTCGATCAGGATGCTCAAAAAGGTTGATCCAGGTCATCCGGTTGACAGCGTTACACGTAACAGGATGTTCAGAAGCCCGTCAGCAAGGCCTTCAGGCATGTCGCTACCATCGGCGACCCTTCACGTTTCACATCGCAGGATGTCGACGAGTCTGATCGAATGCTGGCGGACTTCTTCAACATCCTGCTAGAAGTTCACCCAGAGCTGGGCATAGGCCCAATCCTGATCGGTGTTGGTGCCCAGGTTCTCCTGGATATATTCGCCGGCGAAGAGGTGCCCATAGCCGGCCTGGAAGGATAACTTGCCATCCATGAAGAAGCGCGTCCAAATGATATCCAATTCGTTGCCTATGTGCCTCGTGGTGTTGTTCGTCTTCGAATAGACATAGACAGTCTGTGTGGCGCGATACCAGTTGTCCTTCGTATTGGCCAGGTTCAAACTGGTGGCCCAGATTTCAATGTGGTCGTCCTTGGTTGGGCGAAACTGCAAGTTAATCGAGGGTTTCATCATGTTCTTCCAGCCTATGGTATCCATGTAGCCCATGTGGATATGGTTGGTCCCCCACAAGTTCTCAAAGGTGTTGGCAGTCTTACAACCTGTGTCACCACCGATCGTACAGTTCGCCCGGCCATCGCCCGAGGCATAGTCGAAGTTGAAGGCCAACCGAGGCTTCCATTCCCACTCGTAATGTGTGTAGCCGATCCAGTTTCTGAGTCGCCCAGGCATTGATGTGGAGATACTTTTGGTTTCCATAGCCTGCGCCATTGGGCCCACCGGTGTCGCCCATTTCGCCGAACTGGTAGATCGTCTCGTTCCATCGCGTCAAAGTTGCCTTTGCGCATCTCGATCCGGTCTCCGACCATGTGGCGAGTCTGATTCGAATGCTTCGGTGTACCGAGACCCTGGTTCCGGTTGTCCCCTGAGTTGTACCGGTTGGAATAGAGGATGTAGTAGGGCTCGATGATGAATCCCGGCACCGACTTGATCTGGTTGTAGAAGAGAAACACGTCGGAATCGATGTTCGCGCTGCCGTTATTCAATGTGGGGTTGCTGCTACCATTGACAGGAAGGTTCGGATGGAGAGCGCCGAGCGGCTCTCCTTGCCCGAGATCGGACTCAGAAGTGCGGAACCACCCCGCCCAACTATCCCAGGCCTTGGTGCTGTACTGCAACATGATACCGTCAAAGGAAAATCCTGTGTTGGACCAGTCGAAGGCGCCGAATATAGATTGGCTGCCGAACACGACATATTGCCGACCAGCCTTCACGCTCAAGCCTTGGGCCCCGGCGAAGTTCCGGATCAACATATAGCCGGCTCGGACGCCCAAGACGCCGCCGTTCCCGAAACAAGTCGAGTTCGCGCAGTTCTGGCCGTTCTGGGTCCTCTGGTTGTCTTGGACCGGGGTACCCTGTTGCCCATTAGCGCCCCACACGGATGCGTATTGGAGTTCCAAGTAGAAATTCACGTCCGGTGAGAGGTCATAGCCGAACCCCAAGCGCGTCTTCTGCATGAGCGTAGCTGTCGTTTGCCTTACCAGGAGTACCGTTCGCAGAGGTTTGGCCGTTGAACGAATTGCAGGCCCCAAAAGTATTCCCAGCCATGGCGCTGCCGAAGCAGATCCCGTTCCGCGCTTCATACCGCACGCGAAGGTCGGCGCGCATCCAGAATTTATTGATGTCGAAGTTTTTCCCGATCTTTGGATCGTAGATTTCGTAAGCCTCTTTGTCCGGAATCGCTCGAGCAACGACTGGGGTATGGGTGATTTTTTCACCCTCCGGCAATTCAAACGCAGCGTGCGCCGGGGCCGTCACGAATGACATCCCCGCTGCCATCACGGCCGCACTAAAACAGGCGGACAGGCCAGCCCACCTAGTTTGTCTGATGATGCTCATGAGGGTTCTCGTTCGTCTGTTATTGCCTGCCCCCGGACCGGTTCGACTAATGTCTGGCCTTTAGGAATTTGCCGACGCGCGCGAGTGAGCTCCTCGGCCACCTTGGTAGATAGCCCAATCCTTCATGCGGATGACATAAAAGACGACTGCGGCGGGGGTTGTATGTTGCGGCTTCAGCGCCGGTTCTAACTCAATACGTTCAGCCTCACATGCTGATTGAGCGATTAACCCATCTAAAGCACATGAAATCGATGGGAAGATTTTTGTGGCGCAATATAATTGTGTGCGGGAGAGATTGCAACTGGATCAGTGAAGGGGCGGGAGTATTCTAACTACAATTCTGGAAAGTATCTCCAGACACAATGGTTGTCCGTCCTAGCTGCGTTCCTACGCCGCCTGTCCGGATTCTTCACCTTTAGGCCTGATTGGCTGATCCCTTTGAATCAGCCTGTTTCTCTGCCGGCGTCGTCGCCGCATTGATCTGCTCTTCTGCGTCTTTGAGCGAGGCCTGAAAGTCCTGCTCGACCATCTTCACTTCCTGCTGGATCATGTTGAGCTCCGGCTCCACCGACTTCCGCAAGATCTTCCGCTGTTTCCTTGAACCCCTTGACCGCTTTCCCGACCTGGCGAGCGACTTCAGGCAGCTGCTTGGGGCCGAACAGCAAGAATGCGATCACCAAAATAATGAGAATTTCGCCGATGCCCAATCCGAACATGGTTCGTCATACGCAAAACATCACGCGTCAGGCGACACGCAAAAAAGGAAGCGTCTGATTCCTCTTGGCGCTGTCACGCCTGACGCCTCACGCTTCACGTCTCCTTACCCTTGCTTGCCCTGCTTCCCTGATTGAACCGGCGCCGTAGCCGGCGGGGCGACCTGCGCTTGCGCGACCTGCGACGGCGGCGCTTCAGGCGCCTCGGACGGAGGAGGCGTCACGTCGATGGCATCGGCCTCGTTGACGCTCTTCTTAAATCCTTTAATGGCCTTCCCGAGCCCTTCACCCAACTGCGGAATCTTGCCGGCGCCGAAAATGATCAAGACAATGATCAGAATCAGCATCAATTCCATCCATCCGAACGATCCAAACATCAATCACTCGCTTTCTCTTCTTGCCCCACCCAGGCCCACTCGCCCTGCGGCGTTGAACCAGTCAAACGGGGGAGCCTTCCTCATACGAGGAGAAGGTCATAAAGGCTATAGAAGAACAAGAACTGAGTCAAGCAGAGAAATTCAGCCATCAGGCCGTTTGGCCTAGAAAAATCAGCGAGGTCGGACCAAGCAGTGAAAGTAATCCACAGGGCTCGGTGGTGCGGTCAAGGCAATCATGAACGACTGAGGATCGTAGCCGATGTCTTCGAGGTCCTTCGAGGCCATGGTCAGCTCTTCCTCTGTGAGATAGGCGACGGTGTCCGGAATGCCTGTCGGCGTGAGCGAGCGCACGAGGGCCTGGAGCGACTCACGCTCCTCCGGCGGCATCTCCAACGGAATGGGGAAGTCCAGATGGCGCGCATAGGGGCTCCGATAGGTCTCGTTCAATGCGCGGAGGGTCTTGAGCATCAAACGGTCCTGTTCCCACGGCGCCATTCTCGTACCGGCGGAAGGATGGGTGGCGATGAGATCCATGAGGGTCAAGACGTTGGTCCCCAAGCTACGCCCCACGAACTCACGCTGGCTTTCTATGGTCATCGTGCCGGCCTCCAACTGCTTGGCGACCGCTTCGGCCAACGCAAAGTTGACCATGAAACTCTGTTGCCCGCCAAATTGGCCATAGCAGGGCTTCTCCGGATCGTTCAGCACGTGCATATCCGCTGTACCTGCGTCGAAACTGCTGAACCCGATCGCCTCGGGAGCCAACAGGCGCTTGGCTTCCTTGATCGTGGCATAGGCCCCCAGATTGACGGGAACCAGCACGTGCTCATCGATACGTTTGAGAAAGTCCGTGATCGTCTTCCGGTAGGGGACCTCTTTCCATTCGACCGCCCGATATTCACGCTCCCACACCAGGTCGTCGAGGAACGGAGGAAATCCCTTGAGCGCCTCCATATCCATGGCGTCGAACGCCCGGACAAAGGTCGCCCAGTCAGAAATTTTCGCATGCAAGGCTTCGTTCACGTTCGGTCGCAGGAACTCTTCTTCAATGTCGTTCGCCTGGCGCGACATCAATTTCGTCGAGAGATCGTTCCACAGTTCGTTACAGATGATGCGATCCACGCTGCCATCCGCAACACCATCGAGCCGATCCACGGTCCCCCGATGCGTCTCGACCCGGTTGCGGTGGGACGCGAGCTCCGGATGAGCCAGGGCTGCATCGAGTACGGCTTGTTCCCAATCGACCAGCACATATCGAATGCGGGGATACATCACTCCATCTTTATCGAGGACCTTGAGATGGCTCAAGAAACAGGCGGCGAGATTGCCGTTGCCGGGCCGAGTTCCATCACGGTCAGGGACTCAGTGCGTGAGTGCGTGAGTGCTGACGATCTTCTGACGCACGCGCCTGGCGTCGACGCTTTTCACGCACTTTTTCGAAATAGTCCGCCGCGAGCGCATGGGCGAGCCGATAGTCGGCTGAGGCAAACGTTTGGTAGAAGCTGCGGACCTGATCGCCCCGGAAGCGGTAGAAGAGCGTATTGATGTGAACTTGCCACTGATCGACCGGCTTATAGTCGCCGATGAGCTGGGGTAAGGCGTCTGCGTCCTGCAACATAAAAATCCTGGTTGGCCCGAGAGATACGAGCGAGCGAGGCGAGCTCGTTCGCTTCCTGAGTCGCGCGCGTCCCGCGCTTCTTGCTTCCAGCTTAAGGAGCGGGAATTTTAGCAGATGGCGGGAAACAGCCGCAACGGGCTCACGGGCAGCTGTCAGCGCAGCTTCTGAGCTGGAGTGGACTGCTCTCAGGTCTCCTGTGCCTTGACTGACTGCTGAAGGCTGACGCTGATGGATTCCCATATCCTTGACAGCTCCCATCGACCGGTGTACCAAGAAGACATGGCGAGAGGCGCGAAACGAACAGGGCGAGGGGCGATCGCAGCGGTCATCGTCATCGCTCTGTCGGCGCTGCCGACACTCCAGGCAGCGGAGCTGCCGATCACCAAGAATTCCCCCATCCCTGATTTTCAGAACCGCACCCAAGACGTCGTCCCCTACGACTTCGACGCTCCGCCGCAAGGCCTGTTCCGCACCATTACGACGGCGGAAGGATTCGACGAGGAACTGGGCTTTCACCGTACGCACGAGATCGTGCCGGTGAAACCGACCGACCGGTTCCGTCCCGATACCCCGGCCGTCTTCATTGTGTTCCACCTTCACCAGCATTATCAGGGATTCCAGGTGTTCGGACGCTGCTTCCCTGAAGCGGTAGCCGGCCTCGATCCCACCGTGGTGATCGGACAAGATGCGATGCACATTGCGCTCGAAGACGACAGCGGCTATCTCACGCTCTCCCCTCCACAGGACGCATGGAAACCCGGCCGATACAAAGTGGAAATCCACGTGGGAGAACAGATCAACGAGATGAGTCTGATGGGCACGATGCGCTTCACGATCATCGGAGCGCAGCAGAATAGCGAGACAGCGCGAGAGGCGAGGAAAGCGAGACTGACAAGACTCGATGAATCCCTGCGACTCTCGCTATTCGCGCCCACTCGCGTGGATCGACGTCGCGTGGTTTGACGCTCCCTCCGGCATTCTGTAGAATGCCTACGTGAGCGTGTTGGCTCCCTTCTGCGTCAGGAATATCTACCCCGCATGGCCGTGCCATCCCATCCATGGGCTTCCGTCATCGTCCCCATCAAGGATGAACGAGACAATCTCGTTCCACTGATCGAGGGGCTGCTGACCGTCATGAGTTCACACGCGACCTCGCAGACTCGGCCGTTCGAAATCATCTTCGTGGACGATGGCAGCAGCGACGGCAGTAGCGACGCACTGGATCGTCTGGCGGCGCAGCACTCCCAGATTCGGGTGTTCCACTTCGACCGAAATTACGGCAAAACCTGTGCGCTCGAAGCGGGCTTCAGTCAGTCTTCCGGAGAAATCATCATCCAAATCGACGGCGATCTTCAGCAGGACAGCCAAGACATCTTGAAACTCCTTCCCTATACTGATACCCACGATCTCGTGTGCGGATGGAGGCAAGAGCGGCAAGATGGCCTGGTGAAAAAAATGTCGTCCCGAATCGCCAACCGCGTGCGAAACTTCTTTACCCACGACGGCGTCCACGACACAGGATGCCCGCTCAAGATATTCCGGCGGCCCGTGCTGGAGCGACTGCGCCTCTTCGAAGGCATGCACCGATTCTTTCCCGCGCTCGCGCTCATGCATGGGTTCACGGTCACAGAGGTGCCGGTCCGGCATTACCCGCGCATTCACGGCGTCTCCAAGTACGGCATGGGCAACCGATTATTCAAATCTCTCTACGATTTGATTGCCGTGCGATGGATGCAAACCAGAGTGCTGCGATATACATTCCGCGACAAGTGACGAGCGGACAGGACGAGAAGAGCGAGAGATGCGCGATAAGCAAGACTCCATGGACCGTGAGAATCGGCTACCGTGCGCATTCCGCGCTTCACGCGCATCTCGCCCATCGCGCATGACGGCTCCATTATGAGCATGAGCATCGAAACTATCTGGCTCGCCATCGGATTTCTCGGCCAAGGGCTGTTTTTCGGCCGCTGGGTCGTCCAATGGATTGCCTCTGAAAAGAAGGCGGAGAGCCAGGTTCCGATCTCGTTTTGGTACATGAGTCTGATCGGCGGGCTCATCACGCTCGCCTATGCGATCTATCGGGAAGATCCGGTCTTCATCGCAGGACAGAGCATCGGATCGATCGTCTATATTCGCAACCTGATGCTGATTTCTCGCGCGAGTCAGGCGAACCCGCCGGTCAGCCCCTCTTCTCCACGAACATAATTCCTTGAGATCTAACCCGCTCAACGCATGCAGTCATCACACGATCCGAACGATTCTATGACCACGACCGACCGTTCTCACCACGCACTGCTCCTCCTGGCCCTCCTCCTCCTGTCGGGACTGTTGTTCTTCTTGGGGCTCGGCGACATGGGCTTGACCGACCGTGACGAGGGACGGAACGCCGAAGCCGGGCGCGAAATGTTCGAGTCGGGGGATCGCCTGACGCCGACGTTCAACGGTGAGCTGCGCGTCGCGAAACCGGTCTTTCTCTATTGGTTGATGGAGCAGTCGTATCGCCTGTTCGGTGTCAATGAGTTCGCCGCACGATTCCCCTCAGCCCTCTTCGGCGTGGGCTTGATCCTCATCCACTACCTGTTTCTCGTGCACCAGCGCGATCGAACCGTCGCGCTCTTCGGCGGCTTGATGCTCTTGCTCAACCTGGAAATCCTCGGACTCGGACGCATGGCGCTGACCGATAGTGTCTTGATTTTTTTCACCACGGCATCGCTGTACGGATTCTGGCTGGGACTGCATGGAACAGGCGGCGTACGCCGATGGATCTGGGCGTTCTATATCGGAATGGCCTCGCCACGCTGACGAAGGGACCGGTCGGGTTCGCCGTGCCCCTCATCGTCGGCGGCACTCTACCTCACCTGGACGCGCCGGTGGCAGGACTATTGGCAGAAGGGGGTTCCCCTTGCGGGCATGCTGCTATTCATTCTGCTCGCCGCCCCCTGGTATGCGGCCATGTTCCTCGTGCATGGCGACGCCTATGCCACAGGCGCGAAGGCCCATACGATCGGCCGATTCCTCAGTCCGATGGAAGGACACCAGGGCACCATCTTCTTCTATCTCCCGGTCCTACTCTTAGGTTTCTTTCCCTTGGAGCGCACTCCTTCCTGTCCCGCTCTATCGCACGTTCAAAGATTGGTACCTCATACGTCGGGCGCGTGCTCACCCAGACCCACGACAGGAACATCCGAACTCGACCTCTTTGCCGCCCTTTGGCTCGTGGGCGTCTTCGTATTCTTCACGGCCTCTGCAACCCGCCTGCCCCACTATATCGGTCCATTGTTTCCTGCCGCCGCCCTGTTGACAGCCTCGTACTGGTCCCGGTGCCTGCAGGATCCGACGACGAAAGGGATTCGGGGATCCATACATCTCATGATGGGAGTGGGCTATCTCTTGGCGATCGGCTTTGCTTGCCTTCCCACGCTCTACACAACCTACGCCTCCAAGATGGTGCGGGAGTTCCCCTTGGCCGGACAGGTGGATCTCGGCAGCGGTCCCTATCTGGTTGCAACCCTGTTGTTACTCGGAATGACGTTAGTGGGATATTTTGGATTGAACGACGAACGGCGCGGAGGAGCGTTTTGGGCGGCGGGGGGGACCTTAGCTGGTCTCGTTCTGATCGTCATCGTGATCGCGATTCCGCACATCAATCGATATGTGGTCGCACCCCCGCAGGAACTCGCCTATGCCGCGGGACTTGAATCTGGATCGCCAGGATCAATTCATTGCGTATGGCACCGTGAGACCGTCGTCCGTATTTTACGCGAAACGCAAGACGCTCTTCGTGCCCATTGGGGAAGAGGACAAGATACGAGCGGCCCTGAAAGAGCCAAAGAGAGTGATGATCCTATTGCCGGAAAGCGCACAATCGAAGTTGCCGGCGGAAGCAAATGGGCTGGTCCCCATTCTCAAACGCTACGGCTACGTGCTGCTGGCCAACCAGCCGATGGTGACGATTCCAGAAGGTGCAACCCCACCTCCGCCGCCCACCATTCTCGGCCATTGAACGGTTGATCTGGTTTGTTTGGTTCATCTGGTTCATTTGGCTGGTTTGGTTCAACCAAATAAACAAGACAGACAAGATAGACCGAACAAACAAGACTACATCGGCACGATGCCTTTCAGGGCATAGCTTGCCCCCAGCACCAACAGCATGGCCGCGACGAACAGACCCTCCGCCATGGCCGCCCATAACCCCACATGACCCTCCGCCATGGACTCGATCTGACCAGGGAGACCGTCCAACCAATGTGCAGCACAGACGAGCAGCACAATGGTCGTGACAAACAGAGAGCCGGTCGTCATCCCTAACCCCAGTCCCACGAGACCGCGAGCCAGCGGTCCGGACAGCCAGACCGGACGCCATGACGACTGCACCGTCCACAAGACATGGCCCACGAGTCCCGCCAGGGTGAGCAACAGTCCGCCCCACAAGAGCTGTTGGAACGGCCAAGCCTCCGACGGGAGATGCACGATCGTCCAGACAAGCGCGAGCGTCGCCACAAAAAATGGCGTCATCCGACAGACAGCCATTCCAGCCGATGAGCGCCATTCGCGCCAGGGATGGGCTGCAATCACTCCCATGACACAGCCGAGAGCTGCTCCTCCGGCCACGTCGGTCAGATAGTGAGACCCGCGGAAAATCCGACTGGCGGCAATGGCCACTGCCACAGCGAGAATGGGCCATCTCGCTCGCGGGAACTTTATGGCCAGCACGGTTGCGACCGCGAACGATGCCGCCGCATGCCCGGACGGGAACGAATCCCATCCGCTCCCGCCGGCTGGAGAAAACTCCAGGTTGCCGGCATGCATGAACTTGGGGCGGGGACGGCCAATGACATGTTTCAAAATATTGGCGCTCAACTGCGGCAAGACCGTGAGCGATGAGACTCTGCCAGCCGGCGTCTTTCCACTGCGGATGTTTCAATCCATACCCGACCGCCAGCAGCACGAGACTCAAGATCACTAGAGACTCCCCCTTGCCCAGGCGATCACCGATATCGCTGAGCTGAGCCAGCCAGGGATTGGCGAGGTGGTCCATGTGAACATCGTTGAGGGAACGGATGAACCGGGTCAGCGGCACATCCCACTCGAACAACCCCACGAACGTGAGTGATGAGCGCACAGACGGAGAGGAGGACGGCTGCAACAGGCGTGAATCGTGAACTGTGAATCGTGAATCGTGGGAACGCCATGAGAATCGGTCTACACGTTTAGCGACTCACGTTCAACGATGAACGGCTTTAGGGAACCCAGTCGGCGAGAAAGACATTGAACTCTCCAGGCGTCTTGGCCTGGCGATCCGATACCCAGACCAGGCTGGTACCATCCGGCGAGAACATGGGGAAACTGTTGAATTGCCCGTCGAATGTGAGCCGCTCGAGGCCTTGCCCGTCCTCACCGATCACGTAGAGATGAAAACTTGGCCGGCCTCCTTCGCCCTTCGTTTCAATATTCGATGAGAAAATGATCCTCTTGCCGTCAGGAAAATAGAACGGCGAAAAATTCGAGGCGCCGTTCGACGTGACCAGTCGCTGACCGCTTCCATCGGCATTCATCACGAAAATTTCAAGTTGCCCCGGTTCCACCAGCCCCTGCTTGAGCAAGTCCTTGTACTTATCGATCTCCGCCTGATCGGTGGGATGCGACGCCCGATAGACGATGCGCTTGCTGTCCGGCGAAAAGAACGCCCCGCCATCGTAGCCGATCTCGTTCGTCAGCCGCCGGGGCTTCGAGCCATCGAGATTCATGGCATAGAGATCCAAGTCCCCATCTTTCACGGATGTCCAGACGATCGTCTTGCCGTCCGGCGACACGGTCGCTTCCGCATCGTAGCCCGGCGTGGAGGTCAGCCGCTGCATCTCCTGACCATCGATGCCTACGGCATAGATATCGTAGTCGTCCAAGGCCCAGCGGTAGGCCCCGTCCCGCTTCGGCTTCGGCGGACAGTTCGGTCCCGACGCATGGGTCGACGAGTAGAGCACGCGGCGATCGCCCGGGAAAAAATATCCGCACGTCGTGGCGCCGGTGCCGGTGCTCACCAATCGAACGGTGTCGCTGTCCAGATCCATCACGTACATCTGATAACAACCCAGCCCGGCGTCGGCCGGTTTGAGCGTGGCCGCGTATGTATCCTTCATCCAATTGTTCGTGGATTGGAAAATCAATTTGTCCCGCTGAAGGAAAAGTAGGCTTCGGCATTCTGCCGGCCCACTGTCAGCTGGCGAATATTCTTCAGATGCCGCTCAGCCTGGTGAGCGGGAATCACCCGAGCCTTCGACGCAGGGCCCTCTGCCTGTCCCGTCTGCTCACACAGCAACAGACAGACGAGTCCGATCATGCACCACTTACCGAATGGGATTGCTGGCATCGAGATGCACCTCCGTACGATCGCTCGCGAGTGGCCACTCTCCGCGAGTGACCACCGTTCCATCCTTGAACAACACGAAACTATTCCACCCGTAAAAAAAGAGCAACCGCGCCACCTTCGCCACGGCCTGCGGCGTGGCCGCGTACAACACCGTCACGACGCTGCCTGGACGATCGACCCGGTGGCAACTGACCAGCAGGGCCAGCCCAGGTCCTTCGTATGCCGTCCCCATCACGGTGACACCCCTGTCGTTCAGGGTCGCGCGCTCACCGCAGTGATTGGCCAGGATCGATTGAATCCCTGAACGGGATTCCGGGCCGCCCAATACTAACACCGAACCTTCCTGAGGCAACAGCCCATCCTGGGCCATTGAGGCAATCACCGTTCGTTCGCCGACCGGTTTCTGCTGCTCCTGAGTTTCGATGCGCGTGACCACGTCCCGAAACGGCGAGGGATGACCTGGCTCATCCGTAAACGCCGTCAGTACCGATCGCCGCCGATCGGTGACATAGTGATTAAGCACCGGCGACAACGATTGCCGGGCGATCCGACGGAAGGTCATGAACTCGGGATCGAGATCAATCGAGATCGGTCGCGCAGGCAAGGTCACGGAGATCGTCTCGCGCAGCGAACGCAGCGGCACAGTCAGAATGTGCTCGCGGTCACCCTCCATGTGAATCAGCAACTGAAGGGGAAGACGAAAGGGCTTGTTCGATTGGACGATCGTGGCCTCCAGCTGAAAGGTCTGCGCCGGCTCCGCCCGCCACCGGACGGGCAACGGCCTCCGGCAACGACAGCACCGGCGCCCCATCCTGTTCCACCCATTGCGCGAAAAACCATCGGAGATCCGGCGACTCTCTTCTGCAAAGACTCGCTCAAGATCGCGCCATTCCGCATGCCTGCCACGATATTGCGCCACCAGACTCATGAGTGCCCGCCAGAACGTCTCCTCTCCCACTTCCTGGCGCAGGAGGTGAAACAGCATGGCGGCCTTTTGATAGCCGATGGCATTATCATGCTCATCCAGTTTCTGCGTGAATTGCGCGACCGGATAGTCCCGCTCCGGGGGCACGTGGAGATTGTAGCTCTGCACCATCAGACGGCGTTGGTCCCGCGCCTGCGCACGATCTCCCATCAGTTCGTGCCAGTAATAATTGGCCAGGTACGTCGTCAGACCTTCCACCCAATTCCCGCGTTCGGCGCGATTGAAGACAGCATTGCCGATCCACGAATGCACGATCTCGTGACCGAGCGCGTAGGGTTGCACATAATGCCGCTTGATGATGCCGCTACCCAGCAGGGTGAACGAGGGCATGCCGAGCCCGCTCGCAAAGAAATTCTCCACCACGGCGAACTTCTCGAACGGATAGGGGCCCAGCAGAGGGATGTAGGCGTCCAGGTAGCGCGCGGTGGCATCGAGATATTCCTCGGCCAGATGCGCATCATCGGGAAAGAGATAGGTCGAGAGCCGAATCCTCTGACCGGTCTTGGCCGTCCAGTCGCGAGACGATGTGACAAATGTATTCGCCACGAGCGTGAGGGCCTCGCTCGGCTGCGTCACGGCCCATTCCGTCATCACCATGTTATCGTCTGCGGCAGAGCCCGGCGGGACACGCGCGCGATTCACCGGCCTTCCCTTGTGTCACGACGGTCCACCCCGCCGGCACGGCGACCAGCAGCGCATAGGTGCTGAGTGATTCCGGGACATCGGGATACCAGGAGCTTTCGCTGCTGATATAGACGCCTTCCGGCCCGATATGTCCGGCAGTCTCACTGGGCGTCACAAATCGAAGATGGCGCGGATCTCGCGGCGGATCGTTGATGACGCCATGGTAGTGCACATCCAGCGTCACCAATCCGGCAGCCACGACCTGCGAGGGGATAATGATCTGTTGCACCGACTCCGGCGCAGAACCATGCTCGAGTTCAAACGGCACATCGTGAATCAGGGATTCCGTCCCGGCCGATTCTTGCACGAGTGCAATGTGGTCGATCTGGAGCGTGGGGGCGAGAGAGAAACGAATCGGAGTCTTCTGCTGCGGCACCTCAAGGGTCAGCCGGTCCTTTGCGATGAGCGCATGTTGCTCGGGGACGATCTGTACGAATAAATCGTGATGCCGAATGACGACTCGTGGCGGGACTGGGTCGGCTGCGCAGGCAATATCGAGAGCCCCCTGGCTGAGGAGCGCGACGAGAAAGAGATAGGGGAAAGAGATCATTCCTGCTTCCGATTGGCATCGGAAGAGTTTTAGCATTCGCGACAGACGAGCACAAGCTGGATGGATGTCAGCAATTGCTCCAAGTCGATCGGCTTCCCGATGACTTCCTGCGGCCCCACGGCCCAGGCTTCATCGAGGCGTTCTTCGTCGTGACTCCCGGTGATGATGATCACCCCGCCGGTGTATTCGCGTTGACGGAGTTGCCGGAGCACCTCGACGCCGTCCATCCCGGGCATGAACAGATCGAGAAGGATCAGGTCGGGAGGCGCTTGTTCCACCATCGAGAGGGCCTCGGAGCCGTCTTTCACGCCGAGTGCCCGATAGCCGCGGAGACTGAGAAACTGAACGAGCAGGTCGCGGACCAACGGCTCATCATCGACGACGAGGATCGTTTCCCCCGTATCGGCCACGGCTGCGCTGCCCGCCACCGGCAGAGCAGGAACGGATTTAGCCGGAAGCTGTACCACTCGGTTGACGCATTCGACCAGCACATCGAGCGACAGGCCCTTTCGGATAAAGTCGGTGACGCGCAATCCCCGCGCTTGATTTTCCTGCTCCTCGGTCGCTCCGCCGCCCAGGATGATCACCGGCGCATGGGGATCGTACGCACGGATTTCTTTGAGGACGGTCAGCCCATCCATTTCAGGCATGCGAAGATCAAGAATGGTGACGCGCGGGGCCTGCTGGCGGAAGAGGGTCAGGCCTTCGATCCCGCTCGTCGCCGACAGCACCTGATACCCATGTCGGGTAAAGACGGACTGGATCAGCTCGCAGTTCATGCGATCGTCGTCGATAACCAGAATCTTGATCATATCTCAGCCTCGTGGACAGGAACGCACGGCGCGCGCTAGGCAGGATGCTGGTTACTTAGGAAACTCAGCCTAACACAGACGATGCGGACGGAGAAGAAAATGACGGGATCTCACCCGGGACTACGCAGAGGGCACCGCTGCCGTCCCGAGAAGCGCGTCCACGAACGCATCGCTCTGAAAATCCTGCAGATCCTCGACCGACTCCCCGACTCCGATGAGTCTCACGGGCAACTTGAGTTCCTCGGCAATCGCAACGACGATCCCTCCGCGAGCGGTGCCGTCGAGCTTCGTCAGGACCAAGCCGGTGACACCGACCGCTTGATGAAATTGACGAGCTTGGGACAGCGCGTTCTGCCCGACCGTGGCGTCCAGCACGAGGAGCACTTCGTGCGGTGCACCAGGACATTCCTGCGCGATGACTCGGGTGATCTTGCGGAGTTCGTCCATGAGATTCGATTTCGTGTGCAGCCGGCCGGCCGTATCGATCAAGACCACGTCCACCTGCCGTGCTTTCGCGGCGGCAATCCCATCGAACGCGACGGCGGCTGGATCGGCTCCATGGCGGTGACGGATCACGTCGACGCCGACTCGGTCGGCCCAGACTTGCAGCTGATCGATTGCCGCTGCGCGAAAGGTATCGCAAGCCACCAACAACGGAACTTTCCCTGCCTGCACGAGCCGTTGCGCGATTTTGGCGATCGTGGTCGTCTTACCCACACCGTTCACCCCCACCGCCAGGATGACGAAGGGCTTGGGACCTTTCGCGAGCAGGGACGTCCAACGACAGCCCTTGCACAGGCGTCAGCACATCGAGCAGGGTGTCCCGCAATACCGTATGCACCCGACCGGGCTGTGAGGCATCGGTCCCTTGAAGCTGTTTCTTGAGGCGCTCCATCACGCGATCCACGACGCGGGCACCGAGATCGGAGGCAATGAGGGCCGCTTCGAATTCCTCCAAGAGGGCAGGATCCGCCGCACGGCCAAGCAGCCGATCCAAGGACCCGCGAACGACATCGCGGGTTTTGGTGAGCCCGTCACTCAGTCGCTGCAGCCATCCCATAGATCTACTCGTGATGCGTTCGATTCACTGACCGGATGCTCATTACGGCAACCGCGCGATCGACCGCTGTATCATCCGTTCACGACGATGCATCCGGCGCGCTTCTTTCTCACTCCGCTCATGATCGTAGCCGCAGAGATGCAGAATGCCATGGACCAGCAACCAGGCGAGTTCCTCGTCCAAGGACCGTCCGGCCTCTATTCGCCTGTCGCCACGCCGTGGGCACCGAGATCACCACATCGCCCAGCATATCCGGCATGAGGCGTGAGGTGTGAGGCGTGCGGGCTTCCCGCATGGCAAAGGCCAGCACGTCGGTCGTGCGATCCTTGCCCCGATACCGACAATTGAGACCCCTCATCCGCTGATCGCCCACGAACAGGATGCCCAGCTCCGCCGACGTTTCCCCGACATCGGAAAGAATCGCTCGTGCCGATCGTTCCAGGCGCGCCTGATCAAACGTAATACGTCGAACCTGACTCTGCATATGGATCGGCATTAATGCGACTGGCCCCAAGGGTCCGTGAACGGTGAGGAAGGGGTGGCAGGCTTCGGCTGCTTATTATGCGACGCCGGCGACGGTCGACGTCCCGTCGCGCCGGATGAGGGGCCGGAAGACTGAGCGGGGTTCTGATGCTGATCGTAGGCTTTGATAATGTCCTGCACCAACTTGTGACGGACCACGTCCCGCTCGTCGAAGTAGACGAATTCGATGCCCTCGACGTCGCGCAGAATCTCCCGCACCTCGATCAGGCCGGAGACCCGTTCGGGCGGCAGATCCACCTGAGTGATATCGCCGGTGACGACCACCTTGGAATGGAAGCCAAGCCGCGTGAGAAACATCTTCATTTGCTCCGCCGTGGCGTTCTGCGCTTCGTCGAGAATGACGAACGAATCGTTCAACGTGCGGCCTCGCATAAACCCGAGCGGCGCAATTTCGATGTCGCCCCGTTCGATCGCGCGCGCAGCCCGTTCCATATCCATCATGTCGAACAGCGCATCGTACAGAGGGCGGAGATAGGGATTCACTTTGGCATACATATCGCCCGGCAGGAATCCGAGCTTCTCGCCCGCTTCAACAGCCGGCCGCGCCAGAATGATGCGGCTCACTTCCTTCTTCAGCAACGCGCTCACCGCCATCGCCATCGCCAGATAGGTCTTGCCTGTGCCGGCAGGGCCGATGCCGATCACGATGTCGTGCGTCTCGATGGCTTCGATATAGGCTTTTTGCGTCGGCGTCTTCGGCGCGACGAATCGTTTCTTGGTGACGATCGTCGCCGCGTTGGAGAGCAGTTCTTTGATCGGAGTCTCGGGACTCTGCCGGAGCGCGGTCAAGGCGTGGGTAATGTCGTCCGGCTGGAGCACCATCCCGTCGTTGGCAAGGGTGGCGAGTTCCGTGAGGACACGTTCCGCGTGGCGAGTGGCGTCTGGCGTACCGTCGAGGGTGAGTTCTTCGCCGCGCGCCGAGAGGCGCACACCGAGGTCTTCTTCGATCAGCTTGAGGTGCCGGTCGTGGTGACCGAACAGAACGGCGGTATTGGTGCCTTCTCGAAGTTTAAGTTTACGCACAAGCGCTAAGGCGTGCTCCCTCCCTGCAGTGATAGTGGAGTGATTCTAACAAACCGAGGGAAGGTGTGACAAGCAGAAGAATTAATTGCGTCGAGGGAATACCCTCACGCGCCCCCGGATTTTTTAGCGGGTGCAACAGGAGCAGGGAGGGTGAAGTGGAATTCCTGAAAAGCTTTTCCCCCTTGCCCATCTTCAGCGACGATGCGAACTTGATGGTTGCCAAGTTGGCCAGGGGGAATCTGCCAAACGAGATGCCCTGTTTCTTTGTCAATCACCATCCCCGGTGGTGCCGTTTCCAGGAGAAAGCTGACTGGGTCGCCGTCCCCATCGACTGCTTTTACCATATACTCGTACCGTTCGCGGCCGACGAGCGCCGCAGGGGCAGAGACGATCTTCGGAGGACTATTGCCGACATAGACCGCTTCAGAACGAACCGGCTTTCCCACCGACAAGTCATCCCGCGGGGTCACTTCTACCTCAAGCGTGTCTTTGGTCTGAAATCCTGTGGTATCCAACGTCTGCTCCGGCCCCTGTTTCACGACTTTGTTATTGCGCCACCAACGAAAGTCGAGTTGTATCTCGTCTTGATCTGCATCGACGGCCTCCATCTTGACAAAGACCGGAGCATGCGGCTCAGCCGGCCGCTCGATGGAGAGATGCGCGACGACGGGGGGACTATTGCCGACCACCACGGGGCCAGCCTGGTAACGAGTTCCTTGAACCACGCCGCTTGTTGGTACAAGGTCGACCGTCACACGATCACCACGCTTTAACATACTCGGCGTCAGCGTTGGCCCCGTCTGATCTCGGAGGGGGGTACCGTTGACCATCCACTGGTACTGAAATCTAGCCGTATCGGAATGATCATCATCGGTCTCGATCATGACCTTGACCGTCTCGTTCAGCGTAATGGGGTCCGGCGTAATTGTGGCTAAACGGATGGTTGCGAGCCGCTGCGGAGAGGCATTGCTTGGGAAAGAGGATCCGTTGTCCGGGGCAGAACTCGAATTACACCCGATAAACAGGAGGGGAAGAACAAGGCATAGTAATGAAAACGGTCTTATGTACACCACTTATATTTACGCGACCATCTCGTTCGTTGCTGAACGCTACTTGCCCCTGTGGTCAAGCCGGGAGGAACCAAGAGGCTGGTCCCTCCCAAGTCTCTTGAACCTTCACTCACCTTCGTTGATGCTCCCAAGACATGTACCGACTCCAAGGAGGATTCGGGGCATTTGCATCTGCACAAGTGGTGCTCCCTGTGCTCATCTGACTGCAGAACTTGATCGGCGGCCCACCTGGGGGTCCTCCGGGAAGGTTACCAGTTCCGTCGATATGGATAGCGACTTGCGAGGCCACTCCGTCGCCAAGAGTCATCCTCGTATTGCTGATCGTATTCGCACCGGCGGCGCTGGTCCCGATGATCGGAGACGAATAGGCCGACCCGGTCTTGTAATACAACGCGTACAGATAGCTCGTCCCAGTCGAAGCGCAGAAATCATTCGTGGGCACGAGCGTCGGAAAGAACACCGCCCCAGCAAGCACAACGGAGCTGGACACCGACCGCTCTGCCGCCAGGCCGGCCGTATCGGCCAGCTTGACGTACCATCCATCCTTGCTCTGAACCAACCCCGTCATCGAGGTGGGTCCCGTGGTGACACTAGTCAGTGCAGGATTGTTCGGATCGGTCACTTGGTTCGTCCCGGACGAGCAGACAATACAGACCACCGCATTCGTGGTATTTACCAGATCGACGTTATTGCAATTGGTGGTACTTGCCTCGTTACACCCCGAGTTCATCACATTGTCTTTAATTCCGAACAGGTACTGTTGCTCAGTGTTGGTCTTGTCGGAATTACTCAAGTAGCGGCCCGTTCCGAAGAAGACCCAGACCTTATTGGCATCGTCGACCGTCACCGATGGCCCGGTCGTTATCGGCCCCACTTCTACTGTCGCACTAGTCGACGCTGTATAGTCTCTGAAGGTATCGATTATTTCCGTCGGTGCCCGGTTGCTCCCGTTGTTCACCCCCCAGGTTGAGGTACTGCAAGGGGCGTTCGTACAACCTCCGGTAGTCAACCGATACATCTTGCCCCTCGAGGGCGGAGCCCCGTCATTGATCGTGCGCCCGAAATAGGCGACGTCGTGGCGGTAGTCGAAATCCCGATCCAGCGCGACAATGTTACCGACAAACGACTGCCAGGTGCCGACCGGCATCTCGGTCACCTGCGAATTCCCTGCTCCAGGCCCGACCTTCAAGTCCACGGCATACAGCGTGGCTGTTTGCACCGGGGCGGGCGGCAAGTCTGCCGAATAGCCGTTCGGTCCCGAACCGAATAAGACCATCCACTTCGCGTTGGTGTTATCCGTCTTCGCATCCGCTGTGGGACTCACCCGCACCACCGCCGGAAGACTCGTCGTAAGTCCCAACCCGTCATCGCTGAAGCTCCAGAGGAGTTTAGGATCGACCTCCGGATTGGTGATATCGAGCACAAAGTACGCACTGTAAAAGTTGCGGTTCGTCCCGCCGATATTGACCGTCATTGGAGGGGCGCCCGTGCCCAACGCACAGTTTGCACAGCTCCCTCCCATGCGAAATCCCCCGATCAGTACCGTGCCCCAGCCGTTCGGATGGTCTGCGTCCGGAGTAAAGATCCGCACATCCGTCACAGTGGGCTTGAGATCCACGTAATAGACATGGGTGTAATCGGCCCTTGTCAACCACTGCAACTGCGGCAGGAGTTGGTAGGGGATGAACCCCCAGAGCTCGTCGCCCAACGCCCTCCCCGAATCGACTTTTGGGCACGGTGCAGTTGGTGCAAAGTACATTTTCGTGAAGTAGCCATGCTCTGTGACAGTAGTCGTGCAAGGATCGTCGCTCTTGTTATAATACCCACCGTTGAAGGCGTGCAACATCCCGTCGTTCGCGCCGACGTAGATGACCTCACGCCGATTCTGCCAACGGGTATAGAAATCCGTATAGGTGGCGTCACCATAAATGAGATCGTAGTTCGAGCGCGGCGCGGCCACAATGGTGGGCGTCGAGTTGATGGGGTCGCCCAATTTCCACACTTTGTAGGTGCCGCTGCCCAGCGGCACTTCCACCATGCGCGTGCGAAGGCCCGGGATTTCGTCCCCGCGGATGAAGTTGATGATGTTGTCCGCCGTATAGGGAGTGGCTCCGGCTCTGAGGTATGGGCCCAACGTTCCCGAATTCGTGGTGCTGAATTGCATCTGCTCGCCCGCACCCACGAGTCCATTGTTGTCGGAGTCCACCCACGTGAGCAGGTTTCTCGCCGTGGAAGCGGAGTTAGCCAGCTGTTTGCCGCCTTCCCAGACGGGACGAATACTGTTCAGCGCCAGGCCCGACACTGCCGGCGTCGTACTGTCTTGGGTCCCGTCGGCATTGGCATCCACGTACTTGTCGACCAGCACTGTCCCATAGGTGAGACTGAGTGTATTGTTATCGTACCGGGTCTTCACGATGTAATCGTTTTGATAGACTAATTTTCCATCCTGATCCGTATCTTCTCGCAGATTCCCCAGATGGTCGATGAACAGCGACTGCGCATAGCCAGTCCATCTCACATTGGTTCCAAACTGCCCGACGGTGCTGGTGTAGAAGTAGGCTTGATAGACGCTCCCTTCACCGCTGGCAGAGGTGGCTAACACGGAAATGGCTGTTCCGGACGAACTCTTCCGCAAGATCGCCGTAATGGTGGCCATCAATCTATCTTGTAAGTCGTCCACGTTGGAGGATTCGAAGTAGTTATCCGGAATTCCGTCAGTGCCAGGCGCGCCGGTCGCATTGATGACCTTGTCCCACTCAGTCACGAGGTCCGGAACGTTATTATTGTTGCTGTCCTCGAATCCACCCAGTTGGGCAGTGTGCATCAAAAGTTCTCTGCCGGCGATGTTGCCGAAGGCAAAGAACGTGTAGACCGTTATGTTCTGGAGCCCCTGCAGACAATGGCCTGTTTCGTTGGTGACCGCTATCGTCCCATCACCCCCAGCGGCGGTACAGGGCCGAAGGTCATTCGTATGGGCCCAATAGGCCACGTCATCCAGATAGTGGTTCCCGCTGCTCGCATAGTCCGTCTTGTGCTCGCCTGAGGTCGCAGTGGCGTTAGGGTTTGTGCCGATCAGGTAGGGAGCGGTCGTAGCCGGGTGAGCGTTACATGTCGTATTGATGGGAGCCGTCGCACTGCTCACATCCGTTCCCGTACAGTGAACCCCGTGGTGTCCGTGCGCATAATCTTGGATCCCGGCCGGAATGTTCGTATCCTGCGTCGGTTCTCCGTCCGTCACGATGATGACGAACGTTTTACAGCAGCGGACCTGCGTCGAAGTCGTTGCCCAAGGGGGCGTGTGGTTGCTTCCAAAAAAGTACGGATCCCGGCCGCAGGCGTTGGTGATATAGCCGGCCCCGGCCGTGCAGGTTTCACTGCCGGTCAGCGCGGTAATTTCAGACGCGCCTATTGAGCCCACCCCCGTCGCCCCAAAGGCGACACCATTGGAAGCACCTCCGGCAAAGGCAATGGGATAGACATAGGCATTGTTCAGAAACGTAGAATTGAGCTGGGCAATATAGCGGGCAGTTTCATACAGAGACTCGGAGAGAGGCGTCCAGGTCGAAGGAGACGATTCCTTTAGCGCATCCAGAATTGCCGCGACATTGGTATTGAAGGTCTCTACCGTCGAGCCGCCAAAGTCGATGGATTGACGCGCCCCCAGTCCGACGAGCATGCGCGCTCCATCCCCCGCCCCTTTGAACTCAAAGAGCCCGAAGCGAGCCTGAGCACCAATTTGCTGCACGACCCCTGTCTGGTCAACAGCGGATGTGAAACGGAGTTTGTAGTTCGACTCGACGAACACATCCGCATCAGAACAGGATGTCGCGTTACTTAGTGGGGCAGTGCTGTCATTGTCGACACAGATTGAACCGCCCATTCCGTCAATCCCGCCCCGCAAATGAATCCAAATGGGGTTCGGCGACCCTGGAGTCGCAGCCGTCGGAACCCGTCCGCTGTACCCATTTCCTACGCCGCTCGGAACCGAATTTGTCGTATCATGTCCGTCACCCGAGTTCAAAAAAAGCTCCTGTGATGTGTTCGTAATTTTCGCCGGCACCCCGCTGGGAGGACAGGTCCCATCCGCAGCACGCGTGACCGCACAGTCCCCTCCCGACATGGCTTTCTTGAGGGCATCGAACCGTCGGAAGCCGGCCCAATTGAGGAAATTCCCGTCCCATTGAGTGGCCAAGCAGGCGGCATTCAGCGTAGCCTTCGCCGCGGCGAAGTCGAAGCGCGTATTGACCGCATCATACGTATAGCAGGACAGAGTATCGAAGAAGCCGCTGTAGGAACTGGTCGCAACAAAGTTCTCATTGACCGGCGTAGTGCCGCCACCCGCCAAAACACCGCACCAGGTCGGATCGCAGGCCCGATCAGCCATACTGCCGGAGTTGTCGAGCAACAAGAGGATATTGGGCGCGACTTGGTCGTTGACGAAAGGCGGCACGGCATAGTACTGATCCATCGTTTGAGCATGCACCGCACCAGGCCCCAAAAGACAACCCACCAACGCCAGCATGACGGCTCCACGAGTGGCGATACTCCGGCTCTTCATGGCACCCTCCGTATCTTGTTGCATGAAACATCGTGTCCAGTGCTTCCTTATTACCTGGGAAGAGTCACGATCATCTTGTCGATCTTCTTGCTGTCCTCTTTCGTGACATGAAACTTCACCTCAGCGGTCAGCACAAGGTCACTGGGACTCAGTATTCTTCCACGATCGGTTAGGATAACGACTTCCGGCATCAAGCCATAGGTCCGCCCATTGATGTCGAGCGTTTTCTCGTGGATAGCCGTAATCGTGCCGTCTTGATAGCCGATCGTCATTGAAGCAATGGGCTGATCGTCGGCCGGCGCGACGCCGACATTCATGACGAAGAGGATTGCCACTGCCAACACCATTATCCCGGCGCGCACGAACAACCGACGATGTCCCCCCGTCTGGTTGCCTGAGCTGAGGCCCTTCCTTTTTCCCTCTGTACGAGCGTCGTCCATCATGGTGATCCTCCTCATTAAGGGCAGTCACAGGTCTAGTAGGGCCTCGGCTGACAAAACGCGCCGGTATTGTTGCAGGCGTACACCGCATCGACTTGACTGGTGATCCCCGTAGCCAGGTTTTGCGCCGCACAGGTGATTTGATAAATGATATCGAGCCGCAGGGTCTCGCTGCCAGGCGAACAATCGCTCCCGGAGGCGCATTGCACATACAATCGATCAATGTCGCCGAACACCTGGAAGTTACCTACTGTCATGGTCAGGTTTGGCACAGAACCCGCTCCTATCGGGAAGTCCGGGTTGCCACCATCAGTGATGATTTCACCGTTCAACACAGCGAGATTCGTGAGCGGCACCGGCCCGGGCGGAACCGCGTTGGAGAGCACTGCTGGAGGCACGACATGGGCCTGAAGACTCTGTTGAAGTACATTTGCGCCGGTGCTCACACAAGACTCCGCCGCGTCCGTCGAGGATTCACTGGCACTGACGGAACTGGAAATCTGCCGCTCAAATCCCGTGACGGCGAGGATCGAGATTCCCATCAGGGTCATGATAAGGATCACCATCATGACGGTGATGAGACTGATCCCCCGTTCATCCTTTACCCGTGACCAATCAGGCCGCTCACGCATCATCGCCTTTCTTCCCGGTTCAGGACCAGGGTCTCGCATTTCTCGTCTCCACGGTCCTGGTCAGCACACGCCGGCGTACCGATGCATAGGGAGGAATCTGGACCCCCGCATCGCCGGCCACGAAGACACCGCCGGCATGGAGATGGTCAGCGACCGTGAGAAAGGTGTTGGATAAAGTTCCTGCCCCTGTCTGTGTATTCCCTTCTCCTAGCCCTTGATCCACCAATTGTTGCCGGGCGACGATCGAAATTTGAACCATTTTGATCGCCGAGGGGATCATCGGCGGAGTGTTCCAGATCCGGTCCGAGATGTAATCCGGTTGGTTGAAATTTAAGCTCAGGTCCACATCGTCAATCCGGCCATCTGGCTCGCTGAGACCAGCGCCCGGCAACAGACAGCCGTCGCAGGCATAGGAGAACTGGATATCCTCGATCCCGTTGACGATCGGCAAGCAGGGGCTCGCCGCGACGTTGCAGTTCGGCAGGACGCGACCAAAGGAGGCGACCGTAGCATTGGCTATCCCGCGGACCAAGCAGGGAGCATTACCCCCACAGATGTTATTGAGATCTGCACCGGGGTTCCCACCGGGCAGCTGAGGAATGACTTGATAGGTGATGCACTGAAGGATATATATTTGGGTTCCTGTCGGAAGCTTCGTTGGCCCAGGAACCACCGTCGATGGGGTCAATGGGATTGGAGCATTCGCGTTCTGCACCTGAGCTTCAACGGTCCCGCCGAGCGAAATAAAGGAATTGACGCCGAACCCTGCTGCAGTCATAGCAGGAAGGATGGCTGCATTGATCGGCACAGTTGCAAAGCCCCCTCCAGCGAAGCCAAGTGGAGCGGTCGTCTGCCACGCCACAACACCCGGTGCGGCATAAACCGTGAGGGGCACCACGAGCGAGATCTGATCCGGCCCTGTATCAGCGACCCCGATGGTCGGATTGTTATCTCCCGGGAGAATCGGCACTGGAGTCGCGCCAATTCCACAATTCCCGACAGGGGGCGGATTCTTTGAAGGGTCGATGGGCGGCCCAAAGCCCGCCATCTTGATGTCGTGTGCAATCATCTCCATGGCCATACGCGCGTTCTGTTGGGCATCGGAAACTTGCTCATTGGCTCGCACGGCCCTACCGGTGATCGTCAACGCAGCCAGGCCGGCCATCACGATCACGGACGTTATCGCGGTCGCCACCATGATCTCGACCAGTGTGAACCCCTGCTCATCCTGCTTGTTCTGCAATCTCATACTCGTGCGTCGCCCCTTTCCCTGCTGGCTTCTTACTCCGGTGCAATCATCGTGTTCAACAGGACTGCTTTGGCCCCTGGTGTCCAGGCTGCCGTCCCTCCGGCAATGGTATTCCGACTTGCTCCGGTCCATGTAACCGTCACGCCAATGTTGTTTTGGTTAAGCCCCACCGGCCCCACAGCCGCCACTGCCACCTGCGCTTGGACCCCTTGCAATCCTGACGCAAACAGGCGAGCTTGCCATTGCAGACAATCTCCTCGCGCCACCGGTTGTGTCAGCGCATTCTGGGTGCAGAGCGCGGGATTCGCTGAGGTCAAATTGATTCCGTTATAGCCGTTCACGAGGTTCCGTCGATTGAATTGCATCCGTTCGACGAGCTCTGCCGCAAGGTTCGTGGCGATTGTTATTTCATTGCCGTCGCTGTTGCGAGTAAACGACAGTGTTGTCACCCCTGCCAATCCGAGCAACCCAATGGCAAGAATGGCTGACGACAGCATGACCTCGATGAGCGTGAAGCCGTGCGCTTGTCGAATCCGCTTAGCTATCATGGTGCTATCGTGCATGTTCTTATACATCACAGGCACGCCTCACAACCTCACAAGCCCGCTGGTTCCACTCGGTGCAACGTTAATCAAATATTGCGTAGTGGGAGCCCCTCCGAGCGTCCCTCCGACCGTGATTGTCTGTACCCCTGTGCCAGGCACACTCGTCCTGAGCCCATAGGAATTAAACTGGACGACCCCACCGTTTGGGAGTAGGCCACCGTTGTTGAAGGCTAATGTCGTCATCTGTACTGCCTCAATCCTATTCAGGCCTTGAAGAGCCGGAGCACCGGCGAGATTGGTGGTGGTCATCTGGACCCCCCCATTCACAAGTACGATTTGGACGTTCAGAGTCTGATTTGTCGTCATCGCTCGTGTACGGACAAGCACAAGATGGCGAGTGATTTCAGAGGCCGTGACTCTTGCTTGATAGTCTATGTACATCCGCGTGAAATTCGGTATGCCTATCGCCATGGCAACCCCGATAATTGCCACGGCAATCATGAGCTCGACCAACGTAAACCCTGCCTGTTGTGACAGGGCTCCAGCGCGTCTTGTTTGATTAGATACACCCATAGCTGGCCGCCAAATGAGCAATTGGCATGCCGACCATTTCGCTTGGTCTTAGAAGCTCAACTCATTGATTTTGAATATATTTCACGGCCTGTTGGGGGGGTAGAATTAGGCAGATTTTGGCTGGGGACCGACAATTTGCGTCACAGCGGGGGCACATTTTGTGCTGTCCGATCATGGGTTAAATTGTGGCCATTGCGAGGCGTACATTCCGAGGAGCGCGGAACCGATCCGGTTATGAAGGCGTCGATTGAGATCTGTGCTGTGAAAATTTGGACCGTCTGGTTTTGGTCACATGTTGAAACCTCCCCTCACTTCATCGCCACAGCTCTGACTTGGCGATAGGTGGTCTCTCCGCGTAGGACTTTTCGTATCCCGTCTTGTACCAGGGTCGACATCCCTTCTTTCATCGCCAAGGCTGAGCATCTCGGCGGTCCGGGCTCTGGATTGGATGAGCCGCTTCATCTCTTCCGAGCCACTTAACAGTTCGTGGAACGGAATCCGTCCCTTGAAGCCGGTTCGGTTGCAGGCCTCGCAGCCTCGTCCACGGTACAGACTCCAATCGGCTGTGTACTCGATGCCGAGTGTGGGCCAGTCCTGCGCGCCGTACCCCTGCACCAGTTCGTCGTACTCCTGTCGACTCGGATGATAGGCCTCCTTGCACTGGATGCAGATCCGTTTGCACAGGCGCTGGGCGAGCACTCCCAACATGGCGTCGGCAAAGTTGAACGAGTCGCACCCGAGATCCAACAAACGGATCACCGTTTCAACCGCACTGTTCGTATGGAGGGTGCTGAGCACCAAGTGGCCGGTGAGCGAGGCTTCAATGGCGATGTCGGCCGTTTCTTTGTCCCGCATCTCGCCGATCATGATGACGTCGGGGTCGGCACGCAGAAACGCCCGCATCGCAGTCGCGAAGGTGAGACCGATCTTCGGATGGACCTGGACTTGGCGGAGACCGTCCTGGGTTATTTCAATGGGATCTTCGGCCGTCCAAATCTTTCGTTCGTCGGTATTGATGTGCTTGAGAATCGCGTGCAGGGTCGTCGTTTTGCCGGACCCAGTCGGTCCGACACACAAGATGATCCCGTGCGGTTTCTCTGCGATGGCTTGAATGGCCTGCAAAGTGGCGGGGGCAAATTCCATCGCGTCGAGCGGCATCGGTTGCTTGGCCGTCAGGAGACGCAGCACGACATCTTCGTCCTGTCCTGAGGTCGGCAGGGTCGCGACACGCAATTCGACCTCTCGATCCTTCGCCAACCGGTACCGGATCTTGCCGTCTTGAGGTTTGCGGCGTTCCGCGATGTCAAGATTGGCCATGACCTTGATGCGTGACACGACAGCACGCCGATAGGTCGCTGGAATCTTCATGAACGTCGAGCAAGTACCGTCGATGCGCAGGCGCACAGCCATGTCTTTACGATCCGCGTATGGTTCGATGTGAATGTCCGATGCGCCGAGGCGGTCGGCTTCGGCGATCACTTGATTCGTCAGCCGCACAATGGCTGAGTCGTTCTCATCGATCCCGCCTGATACGGGGTCGATCGCAGGCTCAAGATGGATTTCATTGACCAACTCACCGAGAATGGCGCCGATAGACCCGCTGGTTCCCTGGCCCTCTGGCCAGATGGAGAAATTGCTCAATGTCCCGACGCAGGCCTACGGCATAGCGAATGGTCATCCCAGGAAATGTGCGCCGCACGTCCCAACCCTTGTCGAGATCGTGCGGATCGCTGGTGAGCACGTCGATGAGTGAGCCTCGACGCGTGATCGGCAGCCAGAGGTTCTTTTTGAGATAGTCGAGGTTGAGCGATTTGAGCAGGTCGGCATCGATGACCGTTCGTTCGTCATACGGCAGGTAAGGACATTGATAAAAGTCGCTCAGGGCGGACCCCAACGCGTCCTTCGGAACACGATAGCGGTCGAGGAGCACCGTTTCGAGATCGAAGCTGCCGTCTTTCGAATCGTCGACCGCCGCCAGCACGTCGGAAAGACTGATAATGCCGCGATAGACCAAGCTATCAAGCACGTTTTGTTCGATCGCGCAACGAGAGGGTTTCGACGCGTGGCTGCCCTTCTTTCCCCTGGGTCCACCAGCCACCACGTCCGTCTCAAGCGTCATACGCAATGCCTCTCGCTCTCGCCTTCCCGCTAGCAGGGTGCTGAAGCACTATCCTTGCATCCTGGAAGTATAGGCCCACATCCCGGAGGCTCCGAACAAACCCCCGCAACAAGCGAAACAGGCTAAGGTTCAAGGTAGACCGAAGTTTCGACTTGCTGAATCTCCGCCTTAGCCTGAACCTTGCACCTTCTATTAACGATGGCGGACTTTTCCAACAGCCCGCTAGTACTTCGCCAACCAGGTTCCCGGCGCTCGATACACAACCGGAAGCCCCCGAAAGAGTCCCTGCGCCATATCGGCGTTGTACCAGACCTCGATAATGGTACCGGTTCCGATCGACGTTACGCTCTGTCCTGCCATCATCGCCCCGTACAGGCGAGCGGATCGTTCAATCCTGATCGCACCAGCCGCATACAGCAGGCCGTTGACGTGGATGCCGGACAATTGCACCGGCACCCTTGCCCCTAGCGACTGTGTCCCCGGCGAAGATGGGCTGAGGACCGGAACAGATTTCCCGCTGCGCGAGGACTCAGCACCATATGACCTTGCACGACCAGAAGCCCTTCAAAATAGTCCGTATCCAGCACCAGCGTTCCCATATTATCGACACGCGGCGGTTGCCCATCGACTGTGTCGATGAAGACCAATCCACGATGGTCTCCGATGGCGTGAGATTCCAGCGCATCTGCAGGCCTGATTCCCTGATCCGAGTCCGATGCTCCCTGCGGATGAAGCTGCCCGATACGATCGAGTCGATAATAGGTCCCCCAGCGCAGCGCGATCTTCTTGAGCGAGTCGTAGTCCCACTGATCGAGCCTCACCCCAGGCGTCGGATATTGGTGCAGATGCACATTTTCAGGAAGCGAAGGATTCGCACCTTGGCCTGGTGGAGGAGAGATGACTGAGACGGTCCCTCCAATCCAATACTCCGTCCAGCGATCCTGCGCATACAACATCTGGTCATACGACTGACCGGTGATTGAGGCCGCAGCGCTCTTGAGGACCAGATCTTCGACTCGCTGCACCGTGAGATCGCCCAATACCCGTTGATCGCCCCAATGGACCATGACGGGAGATTCACCCCCTGGCTGCATGGCTCCGAGAGTCTGTCCGACTTGCACCGCCGCGCGAACCGCGGGGATCGACACAGCTCCAAGTTGGAGCTGAACCGTTCGTGTAACCGGCCGGTGATCGACCGTCGTGGCCGTTACCTCAACCGTGCTCAGCAAGCCTGGCTGCAGAGGACCATACACTTTCAACTTAAGAATTCGCCCAAGTCCTCCCAGGGCACTGGAGAAGCCGCTGGGAGAATCGTTGAGCATCTGATTGTCCGCCTGGTTCGCTGCATCAAGGAGGATGTCGGGACGGTCAGCGGTCCCGACAAACTGCGAGCGCCCGGCTACGTCGAAGAACGACGGCCCACTCGCATGGATCTCCCTGGCGCTTCACGAAGCAATCCAGCAACGGATGTCGGCGTGACACTCGGATCGTGAAACCAACTCATCACGACATCCGCCGCACCGTCGGCCAACTGTTGCGCGACGTTGTCCTCTTTCATGGCGCTGACGCCCAATCCATCCTGACCGGCCAGATAAAGAGACGTCATACCGGCGACCCCAAGCAGAAAAATCAGCATGAGCGCCACGAGAAGCACGTGACCCTTGTCGCACAGATTCATAAATTCTGATGCGCGTCGTTCTTTCATCTTCCTGTCCTTACTCCACATGTTTCTTAGAGGAGCCACCGTTATGTCCTGAGGCTCATTTCTCGAACTGCGCGAATCCCTCGATCGGACATCGTGACCTCAACGACGACCAGCCTGACCTGCGCCGGTTCTGTCGCAGCCTGCCCGTTTTCATCCCAGTAGGAAAACCGCGCCTCCCTGATATCTCCGACCAGGACACTCGCGCCGCCATCGACCTGTCGCAGCAACCTCAGAACACCCTGGTCATCGCGACGACTGTAGTAGCGAACATGATTCAGGAGGGAGACAAAGGCTCCGGATGGAATCGCTCTTGTCAGCGGCTGCGTCACCGTGAGCAAGCGCCGTTGTCCATCACGAGCCAGGGCAAGCGTCTCGCAACGCTCGGCCCAACAGACCACAATCGTTTTCCGATCCTCCCACCCTCGCCCGTCTTCGACCGACAGAGCCGTTTGGCCGACCGCCGCCGCTGCTGTGACCGTCGTCGAGAGGCCTTGCAGATTCGCCGAAAACGCCACCGAGTCCGAAGCCGCCGTGGTAAGAGAATCGGACCCCGCAAGCCGCAACTCCTGCTCAAGAACTTCTAACCCAAGACGAAGATCTTGCTGTTGCGCGACCTCACGTTGTTGCCTCATAAACTGTTGCTGGAAATAGGACAGAGCTTGAAGCGTGGCACCTAAGACGACCAACCCAGCCGCCATGGCAAACATCAGCTCGGTCAGGCTGGTTCCTGCCTCCGTCCATACTCTATGGTTGCGGGCCTCTTGTATGCCGCCCTGTCCGCATCCTGTCTGCTCCGAATGGCGACACCTTACTGGCTCCCAACAAACACTGGATTGGCTCGCAGGGTGCCGACTCGTACTTCACGCTGGTTCTCGCCGGCTGCGTAGACTGCGCGAGCCTCAATCAGGACATGCCCTGAGGCCGACAGCGAACCGGAACGGCTCGGCGTCACCGTCCAGATCAGTTGGACGCCATCCTGGTCCCAACTACCGGAGTACACCCCATCACCGGCCAGCACATCGCCGCCTGCTCCATCGTCACGCATGACAAGGTCCGGGACACCATCATGATTCAGATCGTCCAGCAAGAGACGATCCCATCGCGCAGCTCGTTTCGCTTCAATCCGTGATTCCGCCATCGCCAGAGCACGCGTCGCCAATGTCCCCGTTCGAACACTCCGTTCTGCTGCCTGAAACGCCCCCATCGCACCAACCAACCCGATCAAAGTCAGCGCCATAGCCACAAGCACTTCGGCAAAGCTGACTCCGCCCTCTGCATAAAATAATCGATCCCGCGTCATGAGATGGACACTCTTCCTGTGATGCTCACCGTGAACGTGGTTTCCCGTACCTTGACTGTCTCGCACGCGAATGGTTGTGGGAGTCACCGATCGACCGCTGGGATGAAACAGAAGTTCAGGTCCAGCGGTTGGCTCCTCCACGACCACCCCCTTGTCCGCATACTGATAGACGTGCAGGATGCCCTCGGCATCCGCACGTCGAAGCGTGATCGTACGGCCCTCTCGATCGAATATGACCCGCAGGCGCTCTCGCCTGGCCATCGCCAGTTGTCTGGCGAGCCGGAGCTCCGAAGCAATCTCTATGGTGACGCTACGCGCCTGCACCCTTGCGGCCAATGTCTGATAACTCGGCCCAGGCCAATACACACATGATGCCCATAATCGTCAGTACGATGAGGAGCTCTGTCAGACTCCAGCCTTGTTCCTGTCTCTGTGACTCTCTCTGCATGGCCCTCTCTCGCAGAGGAATTCCCCCTACGAGGATGAACGTGGTGTCCAAGACCCGTGCCCACGTTGGTCCACAGCCAAGATGACTGAATGTTTTGTGAGGAGCGGGAGCGGAATACTTCGCAAGTTCACATGGTTTCGCTTTGTCACAAGAAAACATGGAAATGGAGTCGGCCTGTGCACTGGCCGAAAAAGAGGAAGAAAACCAGAAGAGCACACTCACTATTTAGATACAGGGATTCGCCCGAAGAGATACAAGGAGAGCGTTAGAATGCAGGGTCAAGAAGACCTTGATACCAATCGAGGAGCGGCTGGGCGAAAAACAGGGAGAGAAGGGCTCCCAACACAAGGAAGGGGCCAAAGGGGATATAGTCATCACGCTTGATGATGTGCAGGGCGATCAAGCTGATGCCGATGATAGAACCAGTGAGCGAACCGATCATGATGGTGAGGAGCGCTGGCTTCCAGCCAAGAAACGCACCGATCATCGCCAGCAATTTGATATCGCCACCTCCCATTCCCTCCTTACCGAAGAGATAGGGGCTCAGCCAGGCCAGGAGCCAGAGGATGCCGCCTCCCACAGTGAGGCCGACCACAGAATTGATCACACCCACCGGCAAAACAGTCACTGCGCCAAGAAGTCCGACCACCATTCCTGGCAGAGTAATGACATTGGGGATCATCTTATGGGTGAGATCCGTTCCCGTCACCACGACCAACGCCGAAAACAACAGGGCATAGAGGGCAGCCGTCCAGGTTGGACCGAAGTACCATAGAATGGTGAGATAGCCGAGGGCATTGGTGGCTTCGACGAGGGGGTAACGTATCGAAATTGGCACGCGGCAAGCCCGGCAGCGTCCACCAAGCCACAGATAGCTCAGCAGAGGAATATTGTCGTAGAACCCGATAGGGTGAGCGCACGAGGGGCAATGGGAGCCGGGCCAGACAATCGATTCGCCTCGGGGCAGTCTGAAGATGCAGACATTGAGAAAGCTGCCGATCAGCGCGCCGAGGATCCCGACAACAAGATAAAGAGACCATTCATGCATAATCGACTCGGAATCCGACTCCGGCTCGGTACACCCTGGTCAGTCTGTATGCCAAATGAAATAAATTAGGTAGCTTCACTGGAGCCGATCTTCCACAGTTTACTTATGACCAGAGAGTTCTTATAATCACTGCCTGCTGGGCGAGGGTTTGTTCTTGGCAATACTCCATCAAGGTAAATTATACCGTACTACTTTATTCGTTAAAGGAGAACCAAATAATGGCACGGACTGCAAAGACGAAAACCAAACCTTCCCTGGCCAATCTGACCCCGCCACCCCGCAAGAAGCGACCTGAATCGCTCACCAGTCGGGAGAAAGAGATTCTTGAACTGATTTGGGCCGGGTTCAAAAACAAGGAAATCGGTCAACGACTCAAGATCAGCGTCAAGACCGTCGAGGCGCATCGGGCCAACATGATGAAAAAGATGCGCGTGTCGAACACTGCTCAGCTGCTCAAAACCGCGATCCAAGACGGGACGATCAAGATTCGGTAGGCTTCGCCGCCGGCACGACAGCCCTTGCGACGCTGGCGGACTACTTCGAACAGCGTGACGGCTGCTGCAGCTGAGACATTCAGCGACTGTATGCGGCCCTGCATCGGAATCCTGATGCGGTCGTCGCACTCCCCCAACACACCAGGGCGAAGGCCTTCTCCTTCCCCTCCAAGCACCAGCGCAATCGGCCCGGTCATGTCGATGTCGGTATGGAGCTTCGCCGCCTGTGGGTCCACGCCGTAGACCCACAGGCCGGCCTCTTTGAGATCCTGAATCAGACGAATCAGATTGCCCACGCGCCCGACGGAGATGTGATCGAGCGCTCCGGCTGATACTTTCGCCACCACCGATGTCAGACCGACTGCGCGGCGTTCCGGGATGAACACCCCATGAACACCAGCCGCTTCGGCCGTCCGCAAGACCGCGCCTAAGTTGTGCGGATCTTCGACCCCGTCTAGAAGCACGAGAAATGGCTTCTCACCTCGTGTCTTCGCCCGCTCGAGAATCTGCTCCGTCGTGTCGTAGGATTTCGCGGCGATGAGGGCGATCACGCCCTGGTGATTTCCGCCAGGCACCAATCGATCGAAGGCAGGCGGAGGTTCGATATGAACAGGGACTCGCTGCGCCTTCGCCAGCTGCGCGAGATCGGCAAATTGCCGATCGGTCCGCAGTAAGAGCAGCCGCTGCAAGCGGACGCGAGCCGGCGCGCAAGGCTTCGCGCACGGCATGCAGCCCGTAAATCAGTTCCGGCGGACTATCGCTTCCACCGGCTGGTGCCATCGGGCTTGTCCTCGATGACGATGCCGTGGGACGCGAGGAACTGACGAATCTCGTCGGCCTTCTTGAAGTCTTTCTGTTTTCTGGCTTCATTGCGCTCCGCAATCTTACTCAATCTCTCCTCGGAATCTCCTTACTCGCCCAGACCAATTGACACTCAATATCGGAGAGATCAACGATTGAATCGCCAATTCTCCAATTGAAACAAGCCCAGTAACAGTACCAAGACAAACGAAATTCCTGCGCGAGCCTGCTCTTTCGGCCTTCGTCGAGAGACCCGGCTTCAATAACTTGTTCACTTCGCTGCGAAATCCCTGCAATTCCGCAACTGCCACAGGCGTATTGAAGTCATCGTCCATCGCTTGCTCAAAAGCAGATCTGGCGTTCGCTCGATGGCAGTTGTAAGCTCTTGTCAGTCACCGAATCTTCCACCGTTCAGACTTCCCTTCAGCCGGTTGAACAGATCATAGAATCCATCCAGTGCATTCTTGGCTTCCTTCAAGCCTTGATCGGAAAAATCCAACGGGCTGCGATAATGAGTCGCCAGCAGAAAATAGCGCAAGTATCTCCCCGGTATCTCCTGAGACCATTCCGACTTTTCAAAGATCTCTCGAATCGTAAAGAAATTGCCCAGCGACTTGGACATCTTCTCCTGATTGATCTGCACGAAACCGTTGTGAATCCAGTAGCGCGCAAACTCTTTTCCCGTCGCCCCACATGACTGCGCGATTTCATTCTCGTGGTGCGGGAAAATCAGGTCCATCCCTCCGCCATGAATGTCGAACGTTTCACCGAGATGTTTCATGGACATAGCCGAGCATTCGATGTGCCAGCCGGGACGCCCTGGCACCCCAGGGACTCTCCCATGATGGCTCGCCTGGTTTGCTGCTCTTCCAAAGAGCAAAATCCATCGGATGGCGCTTTCGTTCATCCACGTCCACGCGTGCGCCTGCCTGCATGTCGTCCAATCGCCGCTTTGAGAGACGGCCATACGCAGAATACTTGGCCACTTCAAAATACACGTCTCCATCGACTTGATAGGCCAATCCCTTCTTCACCAAGGTCTCGGTCAAACGAATGATGTCGGTCATGTGTTCTGTGGCCTTGGGCTCGATGGAGGCTTGGCGAATGCCCAGTCTCCCCATATCTTCGTAGTAGGCTTGGATATATTTCGCGGTGATCGTGTCGCAGCTGACGCCCTGCTCATTGGCCCGCTTGATGATCTTGTCATCCACGTCGGTGAAGTTCTTGACGAATTCAACCTTATAGTCGCTGAATTCCAGATAGCGTCGGATCACATCGAACACGAGCGCACTGCGCGCATGGCCGATATGGCAGTAGTCGTAGACGGTCACGCCGCAGACATACATCCGAACGGTCTTCGGCTGGAGCGAGTGAAACGGCTCCTTTTTCCCTGTGAGCGTGTTGTAGATCGAGAGCATGGGCGGGTTATAACTCCGGAGTGATGCGGCGCCTCGGCCAATGGGACCAGAGAAAATACCCCACGGCAAGCGCCAGGCAGACGCCGATCACGATATCGAACTGATGGAAATAGTCTCTCAGATGCTCCCACTGCTCTCCCATTTTCACGCCGATGTAGGCCAGAAGATAACACCAGGGCAATGCACCGAGAAATGTGTAGAGCATGAACCGATAAATATTCACTCTGGCGATGCCGGCCGGCAACGAGATGAAGGTCCGGACGACCGGAAGCATCCGGCTGAAAAATACCGCTGCATCGCCATATTTCGCGAACCATCGATCCGCCATCTCGATGTCTTTTCTCGACACCAGCACATAGGGTCCGTATCGCTCGACGAAAGGCCGGCCTCCCCACACGCCGGCGTAGTAGGCCACAACCGACCCAGCGACGTTCCCGAGAGCGCCGGCCAATGTCACACCCAGCATCGTGAACTGTCCCGTCGTCACAAGATACCCGGAAAAGGGCATGATGATTTCGCTGGGTAATGGGAATGCAGGCGCTCTCAATGGCCATGGTGATAAAAATACCGGTGTAGCCGAATGTCGAGATCGTCGACACAACAAATCGGCTAAGCTCTGTAATAATCGCTTCGATCAGATTTCCCACAGCACGCTAACTCCGCTGTTTGCCCTTTGGTTTCGACGACGCAGCCGCCCGACGTGCATTGGGTCGACGTACCGTTTCCCATTTCCGGAAACGATCTAATGCCCCATGATTCGTCGTATCGAGGTGAATGGGAGTGAGCGAAACCGCCCCTTCCTCAAGCGCTTCATGGTCGGCATCCTTGCTTCGGCTCCACGATATGCGGGTCCCGGCAATCCAATAGTAGGTCCGGCCATGCGGATCGACCTTTTCAATGATCGGATTGTCGAAACGCCTGCGGCTGAGACAGGTGACTCGAACTCCGGTGATCGACCCGAACGGCCGGTTCGGAATATTCAAATTCACGAGCGTTTCGTCCGGCAAACCCTCTTTCAGAATCAAGCGAGCGATACGAACGGCATACCGAGCCCCGGCGTCGAAATAAAAATGTTTCTGCCCCTCTTGTGACACAGCCATAGAGGGGACACCGAGGATCGTCCCTTCCATCGCTGCCGAGACCGTTCCGGAATACAACACATCGTCGCCGAGATTCACGCCTTTATTGATTCCTGACACGAGGAGATCGGGCGGCGCAGGCAGAAGCTTCAGCACGGCAAGATTCACACAATCGACCGGCGTTCCGTTAACCGCATAGATCTGTGTTCCAACCTGATGCACTCGCAGCGGTTTATGAAGTGTCACGGCATGCGCCACCGCAGTCCGCTCGCGATCCGGCGCGACGACCCACACGTCTCCCACTCGCGACAAGGCCTTGGCGAGCGCCGTCAATCCAGGCGAGTGAATCCCATCATCGTTGGTGACCAGAATGCGCATAGGTTCGTCTGGAAAAAAAAAGCTGCCCGCGGCAGCTCTCTGTTTCAGTGCTGAGTGTTGAGAATCGAGTACCCGACTATCCTATTCGTCTCAGTCCTCAACACTCATCGCTCAGCACGATATATATTATATTTTGGTCGGGGCGAGCCGATTTGAACGGCCGACCACTCGCACCCCAAGCGAGTACGCTACCGGGCTGCGCCACGCCCCGACGGGCTCTATTTAATTCTACCGTCTGCTGCATTGTCCACCGGAGGCTGCTGGAATGCAACCGGCTAGAAAGAGACGAGACGGACCGTCGTCAGTCGGAATGCGACTCCATAATTTTGAGAATCGCCTGGAGATTCCCTCGTAGTTTCTGCGCAAGTTCTTTGGGGCGCACCCGTTGGCTGGCCACCCGGCCTCGCCTGGCCCAATATCGTTTGACGCCCGCGAGCGTATGTCCCTCTTCATAGAGCATCCGCTTGATCTCCAACACCGTTTCGACTTCTCGTTTGACATAGAGCCGCTGATTCCCACGACTTTTCTTGGGCTTGAGAAACGGGAACTCCGATTCCCAGAATCGCAACACGTAAGCCGGTAGCTTGGCAATCTGGCTGACTTCGCCGATTTTATAAAAAACCTTGCTGCCCAGCCTGGGCTCGTTTCCCATGACCGGTCCTCGTGGCGGGATGAGTTACGGTGAGTGAACGCGGCTATGAATTGACGTAGACGTTAACATAGCCGTGTTCTCCGTAGGTTATGAGGTTTAACTAACAAAGTGTCTCTTTACTGTGTAGTGCTTCACACCTAAAAACTGAAAGGAGTAGATCATGTTCTTTCATCCGATTTCAAGCCCTAGATTACTATAGACTCTTGGTTCTAATGGGACTAACATCAATCCCTGCGGTCGAATCCACCATCAATCCAGGAGGCTATCATGGAAATAGCACTTATCCCAGGACTCTTCGTCGCCATCTTCGCAGCGGGGGCGGCTCTGATTTTGTGGTTTCCCTATGACAGAACCAAGGATAGTCGTTAATCGTTAGGCGGAGGAGACAGTTTCTTCCGCCGCACGTTGGCGGCTTCCGGCGGAGCGGACAGCTAGACCGGATTCCAGTAATACTTTTCACGATTGAATTGCTGGATTTTCTGCGCAAGATCGTCACGAACCAGAAGCGATTTCACCTCGCTTACGGAATGAGTCCGGTCTTCAATCAAGGGACGACAAACTTCCAAGCGGTGCTGTTGCTTAGGAGTCTTGACGGTCAAGACATAAGCGGGGGATGCGATCTGGAATGGTTGAATCTCGGCATGGGATTCAGGAATCTGCTCGACAAGGTACGAGGCAATCGTATTAAGTTTTTCCTCCTCTTCCGATTGTTCCATTTCTACGCCCTCCAAAGGTCGCTTCTCCCAAAGTTAGGCCTTGGCTTTGTCACGCGATTCGATTGCATTTCGAGCACCTTCGGGAAGCTTTCCGTATAGCGCTTGAATTTGCTTAGGCCGTGCAATGCGATCCTCTATAATGAAATTCATCATCTCGAAGAGGTTGTATGCGATATCAGGCGTGTCGTTGATTTCAATCTCACCTGGGTGAACCGCGTTGTTTCCAACCACTCGGCAGAAATCAAGTGCTTGCTGAACCTGTACGGGCAGACCCTTGGCAACCAAGCTCCCGATATCATCGTTAATGTTCTTGCCCTTCTCGCCAAGCTCCACCATGAGTTTCTGTAGGGACAGCCTGAGAAGCTCGCATGCGGCTCATGGTGAGGCAGCCACTATGGTTCGAGCTTCTTTGTATTCGGACAAGCATATCGGAGGCATCTCCGGATGTGCAGGAGGGACTGAGGATTCGGGAGGAATTATCATGCGACCCTGGTACCAGAAACACCATTTTTCGCAGTGGCTGCATACACAGTAATCAAGAATATCTAGATGAATGACGTTCTGAACACGGACTTTATCCTTGACGAAGAAGTGGTTCCAATACTGTGCAGCGTAGACCCCGCAGTGGATGCAATAAAACTTCTTCTCATGGTGCTTTGGTGGATAGTGCTTCTGCATATCTGAATCGTGTTCTGCGGCTCCCTATGAGTGGCACATTGTAAGAGGGGCACGAACGAAGGCGCAAGACCTCTGGCGCGTAAGTCCGTCGCTGGACATCGTTACGGTGTAATTTGTCAGGGAGCGAAGTGGGCGGAGCAGCTGGGGAGAATTGAGGAGGATTGCGAAGGCTGTTCCCTTCAGAGTGTTAGTACTTTCCCCACGAGAAATACTCCCCCTGAGACTTACCTTTCATCCTACCAGCTACATCGTCCGTGACAAGGCGCTGGTTAGTCCTTTTAGGGGTGTTGCTTGTATCTGATAACTGTGACCATGAAACCTTTACTTGGTATCGTTCTTCTGATGATTTCGTCGCGGTGAACGTATGCGAGCGCGGACGATCTGGCGTGTCGGTCAGTTCAAACCCTTTGAATTGGCCGATGAGATATACTCGAATAGCTTCCAGGTTCGCTTCGATGTGGGCTTCGTCTTCGTTGCTCATAAGGTCGTCCTTCCTTGATAGTTCAGTATCACACGATTGGAACTTTACGGATTCAAGAACCGCAGGGTGATGGCGTGGCGTTTCAGATCTCTTTGAGTCCAAGCCGGGCGATGCCGGAAGCAGTAATCGAAACCGTCATGTCCGAATCCGTGCCCCTATCAATGAATTTCCATTGGATCAACTCATGTAAGACGGCTTGTATTTCCGCAGTACGGTTGGGGTCGAAGTGAACGTAGAGTACATCGTACGGTTGTGGACCATGTTCTTTTAGATATGCCAATACTTCTCTTTGAAACTCACGGCTCCGATTAAACGTCTGGTCTGGTTTCTGGGGCTCGATTCGTGCCATGACCCAGGCCTCCTCTCACGTTATAGACAAGGCAGTTGGATCTTCTCCAGGGCCTCACTCAACTCCTTCACAGAGTACTTCAGACTCCCTAGGTACACCCGATCTTCAACACTCTTGCCAATGCTATGCCCTAAGAGTCGTCGCATACGGGAGTAGTGAACCTCCGCACGTTCCAGCTTCACGGCTACAGTATGTCGTACACTGTGGAGCGTGACAGCTGGTCTCTTGATCTTCAACTTCGTTCAGCGTGATACGCTTCCAGGCATTCTCCAATGGACAGCCCCTGGGCGAAGGGCCAGCGTTGGCCGTTCCGTGGGCGAGCGGCATCCGCACGGGCATAGGTGCGGGCCTTCCTGGTTGCCTCATCATCGGAGGAGGAAGACCGTTCTAATGTAGTGCTACGAGAGGCTATTTGCTGGAGTTTGTTCTTCACTACGAGGGAGTTTAGCACACCGGCTCACGTCTGAAGTTGTTCCGGTGAAAGGCTGCGAAGAGGCTCTGGAAGCTGGTTTGCTGGGTCTTGACTACCTGTTGACGTATTTCTTAAACACTTGACTGGGACGAAAGGTCACCACACGACGAGGCGTGATTCCTATTTCTTCTCCGGTTCGAGGGTTCCGGCCCTTCCGTGCCCCTTTACTGCGCACCACAAAATTTCCGAATCCGGCAATCTTGACCGACTCTCCCTTATGCAACACATCTTTCAACATATTCAGCACGAGTTCGACGATATCTGCGGCTTCATTTTTCGAAATGCCGACCTGCTTATAAATTTCGTTCGCGATATCTGCCTTTCGCATGCTTTCCCCTCCGACACCCGTGCAAACTTCTTGAATGATCGCCCGTGAACTTTCTACGAACGATTAGCAGTTTCGCCATAAGTTACGTGAGGTTATAAGACCTGTCAAGAAGAAAGATGCCGAATCGCATGCCATACTCATTCGTCTTTGGCAAGCAGCTTGTATTCGATACTGTCCGCCAGCGCCTGCCAGCTGGCTTCCATGATGTTCTCAGACACGCCGACGGTACCCCATTTATCCTTATGATCGCCTGATTCGATCAACACCCGGACCTTGGACTCCGTCCCACGGTTGGCCGACAGCACTCGCACTTTGTAGTCGAGCAGTTTGACTTCTCGTAGCTGGGGATAGAACTTTTCCAACGCTTTCCGCAACGCATGGTCAAGCGCATTGACCGGGCCTGCTCCGACTGCGGCCGCATGCTCCACCACCTCGCCGACCTTTACCATCACCGTGGCTTCAGACGACGAAGCGCCATGGTCTTGTTTTTTCTCGACAATCACCCGAAATCCCAGGAGCTGGAAGGATGGCCTATGCGTCCCCATCGCTTTTCTCATGAGCAGCTCGAAGGAGCCTTCCGCTGCCTCAAATTGGTAGCCCTCACTTTCACGCTCCTTCAACGTATCGATCAGTTCCCGCACCTTGGCATCGCCCTTGTCTAATTTGATTCCGTAGGCCTCGACCTTCTCCAGCAACCCACTCCGACCTGCCGCATCCGATACCAACATACGCTGACGATTGCCGACCAAGCTGGGCATCACATGTTCATAGGTCACGGGATTCTTCAGCACCGCATGGATATGGACCCCCCCCTTATGGGCAAACGCTGAATCTCCCACATAGGGCTGATGCGTATTGGGCATGAGATTCGCGATCTCGGTGACAAACCCGGACACCTGTTTGAGATGGCTCAAACGGTCTCTCAACACCGGACGTTTCATCTTCAGTTCAAGATTGGGAATAATCGAACAGAGATTGGCATTGCCGCACCGCTCACCGATCCCGTTAATCGTCCCCTGCACTTGCACCACGCCGGTTTCGATCGCCACCAGCGAATTCGCGACGGCCATTTCGCAATCGTTGTGGGCGTGAATTCCCAAGGGCACCGCGCACTCCCGCCGAACGACCTGGCAGATATCTTTGATTTCCCAGGGCATCGACCCGCCGTTGGTGTCGCAGAGAATCACCCGCTCGGCCCCGGCCGCAACGGCGTGACGAATGGTCTCCAGCGCGTAGTCCGGATTGGTCTTGTATCCGTCAAAGAAATGCTCCGCATCGTAGAACACCCTCCGGCCTTTCGAGCGGAGATGGGCCACGGAATCGCTGATGAGTTCGAGATTCTTCACAAGGGAAATGCCGAGCGCATCGGTGACGTGCAGTGACCAGCTTTTTCCGAAGAGCGTGATGATCGTGGTCTCTGCCTCCAACAACGCCAGGATATTCGGATCCTTCTGCACCGTGTTGCTTGATTTTCTCGTCGACCCGAACGCCACCACCGTCGCCGTCTGCAACGGAACGATCTTGATCATCCGAAAGAACTCGATGTCTTTGGGATTCGCCCCGGGCCATCCACCTTCAATGAACTGCACACCCAGCCCATCCAACTGTTGGGCGACCCGAACCTTGTCTTCCGCCGAAAAGGTGACATCCTCGGCCTGGGCTCCGTCCCGTAAGGTCGTGTCATAGATTTCCAGCGTCGACTGGACGCGCGGCAGGCGGAGGTCCGCCGGACGACGCAGAGCCGATTGGCTTGCCGTGCGAGGATCGTGGTTGTGAAGATTTTCGAGCCATAGGGGAAACGATACCAGGAGCAGGACGAGCCTGTCGAGACTCACCTCGCCGAAATCTTCTACTTCGAGCTTCGGTCTCCTGCCGGCGACTGATCCAACCCGAATGCAGTATGGAGCGAACGCATCGCGAGTTCGACATACTTTTCGTCGATGACACAGGAGATCTTGATCTCCGACGTGCTGATCATGAGAATATTCACGCCTTCCTGCGACAAGACTTCGAACATCTTGGCGGCGACTCCTGAATGGGAACGCATCCCGACACCGACCAGCGAGACCTTCGCGATCGCCTCGGTCACGGCAACCGACTTGGCCGTCGATACCTTTCGCCACGTCCTGAATCAGCGGCAGGGCTTTCTTGATGTCTGCCCGTGGAATCGTGAAGGAAATATCCGTCATGCCCGACTGACTCATATTCTGGATGATCATATCGACATTGATGTTGGCCTTGGCCACCGGCCCAAAGAGTTTGGATGCAATACCTGGTTTGTCCGGCACGCCCACGATCGTGATCTTGGCCTGATTCCGATCGCCGGTGACTCCCGACACCGCGACCGCTTCCATATCCTCATCTTCACGCGTCACAAGCGTCCCCTTTCCTTCTTTGAAGCTGGAGTTCACTTCCACCGGCACATTGAACTTCGCAGCAAATTCGACGGAGCGGCTCTGCAACACTTTGGCGCCCAGACTGGCCATTTCCAACATTTCCTCATAGGAGATCTTATCGATTCGTCGAGCCGCCGGCACAATGTTGGGGTCCGACGTGTAGACGCCGTCGACGTCGGTAAAAATGATGCACCGATCGGCCTTCAGCGCCGCCGCCAGCGCGACAGCTGTGAGATCGGACCCTCCGCGCCCCAACGTCGTGACATCCGACTGCTCGTTGATCCCTTGAAAACCGGCGACCACTGGAATGACCCCTTTGAGCAGCGCCTCGCGGATTCGCTCGGCGCTCACCCGGGTAATACGCGCGTTCGTATGGGCACTGTCGGTCATGATCCCGACTTGGCGCCCCGTAAAGGATTGGGCATCGAGTCCCCGAGCCCGCAAGGCCATCGCCAACAAGGCGATGGTCACCCGCTCTCCGGTCGACAGGAGCATATCGAGTTCGCGATCGTCCGGCAGCGGCGTGATTTCATGTGCCAACCGAAGCAAGCGATCCGTTTCTCCGCTCATCGCGGACAGGACAACCACGACGCGATGGCCATCCTTGTGAGCCTTCTCGACGCGGTCGCGCCACACGGTGGATCCGCTCGATCGTGCCCACGGACGTTCCCCCATATTTCTGGACAATCAGCGCCACGATCGTCAGGATCCTTTTGCGAACAGCCGCACGACGAACTTCGTCGCATCACGAGGAGGCACGGTCGAGGCTCGAGCGTCAGCCTCGGTAAATCTCCGTCCAGCCCCGGCAGCGAGTGCTGCCGCACTATCACGATAGGCGAAGAACCCGGGAGCCTTCCGCCGCCTGGCCATGATGCACGTTGCCCAAATCGCAGAAGGCCGCGATGCGATGGGCGCCCAATTTGGCCAGTCCTTCGAGAAGCGGCCCTACCAGTTCGCGATCGACCGCTTCGATACCCTTCACCTTGGCCGGGACATCCGATCCGTAGACGACCTCGTCCGGTAACTCCACATGCACGTATGCAAAATCCTTTTTCTTCAGTTCCTCCAATGTCACCGCCGCTTGGGTGCGAAGATCCGCGCCGGCCAATCTCGCGCCGTCCACGGCTTCGAGCCCGGCCATGATGCCGAGTCCGCGATGGACATCGCTCTGTGAGATCACCACCCCGGACATCTTCAATCGCTCAGAGAGGCTTGGCCAGAGAATGGCCCGGCCTTGGCCCCAGAGCCAGAGACAATTGGCCGGTTTCTGCCCCGCCTCCTGACGTTCATCGTTGAGGGAATGATCGCGCAAGATCTGAAACGAGGCGTCCATGAGTTTCCAAAGAATGTCGGATCCGTCTCCCGTCGGCAACGCATCGGCGATCGGTCGACCGACCAGTAATTGTGGATCCGTACAGATCGCTCGCGACTTCCCATTGACCCACACCATGAGATGACGGTGGCCTAACCCGGGATAGAACTGAATCATCTCCGACCCGAGCTGTTCATTGATCGCCTCGATCAATTCGCGGGCCTCTTCCGTCGAAATCAGGCCAGCGGTCGCATCATCCATCACCACGTGCGGTCCGAGCTTCTTGATCTCGTTCAATCCGCCTTTACTCCCGGACTGGGCGTCTGCCCGCAACGTGACCATCGTACAGCGATAGACCACATCATGCTCGCCGACGGCGACCCCCAGACTGGCCGCTTCGAGCGGACCGGGACCCTGGTAGTATTTCTTGGGGTCGTATCCGAGGATGGCGGTTCCCATCAGACCGCTCCCCTGTCGCACATTCTCAGGCGCCGCGGCCAGGAGCCCAAGCTCCCCACCTTGCGCAAGGCGATCCAGGTGAGGAGTCGAAGCCGCTTGAAGAGGAGTCCGTCCGCCCAATTCCTTCCGGGGATGGTCTGCCATCCCATCGGCATGGAGAATCACATGTTTCATCGAAGCCCTGCTCGCATAGTGTCTACACCCTTAACAGACGAGCGACATCCTCCCGCGTCGCTCTAACGGTTTTCGGTTGGGCCGATACGCTGATGGCTGTGTCGGCATCTTTCAATCCATGGCCGGTCAAGGTGCAGACCACAATCTCGCCTTCACGCAATCCGCCTTGCTTGCTCAACTTCATGACGCCGGCAACCGATGCGGCGGACGCCGGCTCACAGAAGACTCCTTCCGTCGCCGCCACCGCCCTATACGCCTGCAGAATCTCTTCATCCGTCACCGAATCGATCGCTCCCGCGGATTCCTTCACGGCATTCAAGGCCGCTTCCCAGCTGGCCGGATTGCCGATCCGAATCGCCGAGGCCACCGTCTGCGGATTCTCCACGATGCGGCCAAGCACGATGGGCGCGGCGCCGGCCGCCTGAAACCCGACCATGCGAGGCAGCCTCGTGGATTGATTGGCCGCACGGTATTCCTGATACCCCTTCCAATAGGCGGTAATGTTGCCGGCATTCCCGACCGGCAACGCATGAACAGTCGGAGCATCGCCGAGCTGATCGCAGACCTCCATCGCGGCGGTCTTCTGTCCCTCGATCCGATAGGGGTTGATCGAGTTGACCAGCTCGATGTGGTAGGTCGCCGACAATTCTTTGACGATGGTCAAGGCCTGGTCGAAGTTTCCTTCAATCTGGATCACTGTGGCTTGATGCATCATGGCCTGGGACAGTTTACCCATCGCAATCTTCCCGGCAGGAATCAACACATAGACCGCCAGTCCAGCCCGCGCACCATAGGCTGCAGCGGAGGCAGAGGTATTCCCCGTGGAGGCACAGATCACCGCCTTGGCGCCGGACTCAACGGCCTTTGAGATGGCCATCGTCATGCCGCGATCCTTGAATGATCCTGTCGGATTCATGCCTTCGAATTTGAGATAGAGATCGACGCCGGGAGCGATCTGCTTGGCCAACCGCGTCGCCCTGATGAGCGGAGTGTTGCCTTCGCCGAGCGTCACCACGGGGGTACGGTCGGTCACCGGCAGAAACTTCCGATATTCTTCGATCACACCACGCCAGCGATTCATCGCATTCACTCGTCCTTGCCCTCGACCCTGATCAAGGTGGTGGGCTCGGAGATGAAGGCCATGCGATCGATCGCTCGCAATGCCGTTTGGACATCGCGCTCCGTGGCGGTATGGGTCTTGATCACGACCGGAACCGTCTGTCCTTCGCGCCGTCCCTGTTGGAGGACGGATGAGATACTGATACCGCACCGGCCCAGTTCCCCTGCGATCTGCGACAAGACGCCGGGGCGGTCCAACACCATAAAGCGGAGGTAATAGAGCGAGCTGATTTCTTCCATCGTCCGCATCCGAAGCGGACGACGCTGGTCCTGCTGGAACGAGGCGGGCGGCACTCGCCCAACCGCTCCTTTCAACAGATTGCGCGCGATGGCGATGAGATCGCCGACCACCGCACTGCCGGTCGGCATGGACCCCGCGCCCCGGCCATAGAGCACCACGTCGCCCACGGCATCGCCGACAAGTTGAATCGCGTTGTAGACTCCTTCGACTTGGGCGATCGGAGATGAGGACGGCAGCATCGTGGGATGCACTCGGGCTTCGACTTCGTTGCCGACCAGCTTGGCAATGCCCAGCAGCTTGATCGTACAACCGAACTCTTTGGCGTACGCGATATCGAGCGGCGTAATGTGGGTGATCCCCTCGGTATACACATCTTTGACATTGACCGGTGTTCCATAGGCCAGCGCCACCAGGATCGCCAGCTTGTGCGCCGAATCAATACCCGCCACATCGAATGTCGGATCCGCTTCGGCATAACCGGCCTGCTTCGCTTCGTCGAGTACCGTCTCAAAACTCTGGCCCTCATGGGTCATGCGCGAGAGAATGTAATTGGCCGTCCCGTTGATGATCCCATAAATGGATTGGATGGTGTTGGCCGCCAGCCCTTCCCTCAATGCCTGGATGACGGGAATCCCTCCGCCCACGCTCGCTTCGAAACCTAGGTCGACGCCTGTGCGGGAAGCCGCGGCAAATATTTCTTCTCCGTGTAACGCGAGCAAGGCCTTATTGGCGGTGACGACATGTTTGCCTGCCGCAATGGCCTCCAGAATGATGCGTTTGGCAACATCGCAGCCTCCGATCAACTCCACGACGATGTCGATCGACGGATCGGTGAGAATCTGTTTCGCATCGGTCGTGAGGAGGCCGGGCGGCAAGGTAAGACCTCGGTCGCGTGTCACATCGAGATCCGCAATCCGAACGATCTCGATCGGCACACCGACCCGGCGGCTGATCAAGGCGGCATTCTCCAAGAGAATCTTTGCGACGCCCGTCCCGACCGTTCCGAACCCAATGATGCCGACGCCCACGCGCGAAATCATGCTTCCGACCCCTCAAGCTTCAGGGCCTTGCGGATACCTCGCACGGCTTGCCTCGTGCGATGTTCGTTTTCGACAAGGCCGAACCGCACATATTCGTCCCCGCCTTCACCGAACCCGATCCCGGGAGACACGGCCACTTTCGCCTCGCGGAGCAGGAGCTTCGAAAACTCCAACGACCCCAGAGACCGATAGGGCAGCGGAATCCTGGCCCAGACGAACATGGTGGCCACGGGCTTGTTCACCTGCCACCCGATGCGATTCAGTCCGCTCACCAACACATCACGACGCTTCTGGTAGCGCAGCACCGTCTCCTTGACACAATCTTGCGGTCCATTGAGGGCAATGACGCTGGCAATCTGCAGAGGCTGGAAAATTCCGTAATCGAGGTAACTCTTGATCTTGGCCAACGCCCCAACAATCTCGCGATTACCGCAACAAAAGCCCACGCGCCAACCGGGCATGTTGTAGGCCTTGGAGAGGGTATAGAACTCGACGCCGACATCCTTGGCCCCGGGAACCTGCAGAAAGCTCGGCGCCTTATATCCGTCGAACACCAAGTCGGCGTAGGCCAGGTCGTGAATGACAATCACGTTATGTTCTTTGGCAAAGGCGACGATCTTCTTAAAAAACCCGAGATCCACCACGGCGGTGGTGGGATTATGCGGAAAATTGATGACCAAGATCTTGGGTCTCGGGAAGGTCTGGCGATAGACCCGCTGTAAATCGTCGAAGAAGTCACTGTCCGGACGCAGCTCGATCCCGCGGACTTCTCCCCCCGCAATAATGAAACTGTACATATGAATGGGATAGGTCGGCGTCGGCGTCAGCACGACGTCACCGGGCCCGATCAAGGCCAGCGCCAGATGTGCCAACCCTTCTTTGGAGCCGATCGTGACGATGGTCTCGGTCTCAGGATCCAGATCGACATCGTAATTCCGCTTGTACCAACCCGCGATCGCATGCCGCAGTTTCGTAATCCCGCGCGAGGCCGAGTAACGATGATTTTTCCCCTTCCGCGCCGCCTCGATCATCTTCTCGACGATATGGCTCGGCGTCGGTTGGTCAGGATTTCCCATTCCGAAATCGATAATGTCTTCGCCCTGCTGACGAGCCTCGAGCTTGAGACTCTGCACCTGGGCAAACACATAAGGCGGTAGTCGTTTGATGCGATAAAATCCGTCGCCTAATCCCATGAGGTCCCCTGTCCGTCATCCTCACACGCGCGGAAGCATCGAGTGATCGCGCGTCCGCTGCATCAGGGGGCCTATTCTAATGGCGCGGAGCATATCGAGTCAAATTATGTCGTGATTCTGTGGGGTTCGGTATCCCGACCCTTTGGATTGGCTAGGACAACAGCCTCCAATTCCGCCTCCCGGTCCTTGCCCCGCCCTGTTGATTTCTGTTACAACTGCAACGCCTTTCGCTCTCATCACTCAACTTAGTTTCTCCTTGCTCCACATAGCAGAACGGAGGGTCCGTGCCACGACTTGGGGTGAACATCGACCATGTGGCCACGTTGCGGCAGGCCCGTGGTGGAACCGACCCGGACCCCCTTGCCGCCGCCGTGTTGGTCGAATTGGCCGGGGCCGACGGTATTGTCGTCCACCTCAGAGAAGATCGGCGCCATATTCAAGACCGCGATCTTCGCCTCTTGCGGGAACTCATCCGCACCAAGCTCGATCTGGAGATGGCCGCCGATGAAACGATGGCCAAAATTGCCCTGACCATAAAGCCGGACATGGTCACGCTCGTCCCGGAAAAGCGTCAGGAACTCACGACTGAAGGCGGCCTGGACGTGGCCGGCCACAGAGATCGTATCCAGCAGATCGTGACCCTGCTCCAGGATGGCGGCATTCCTGTCAGCCTCTTCATCGAACCGGATTTGGCCCAGGTCAAAGCCTCGCACAGAGTCTCAGCCGATTTCGTCGAACTCCATACCGGTCGGTATGCGAATGCCCGGCGCTCGAAAGAAGCCGACGCGGAAGTAGAGGCCATTACGCAGGCCGCGAAGCTCTCCTACAAACTTGGAATGGGCGTCAATGCCGGGCACGGATTGGACTATCGCAACGTGATGCGGTTGACACACATTCCGGAAATCGTCGAATACAATATCGGCCACAGCATCATTGCCCGAGCAGTTCTGGTGGGCCTCGACCAGGCCGTGAGGGAGATGAAAGCGTTGCTGAGTTGAACCATCGCGCCGGTGCGGCACCCTGCGTTCCTCCATGGACAACGCGATTCGCCCTTGTCATGACATTGCACCGTAGGCAACAGATCTCTTTCCCCGCCACGCTCACCCGACTCCTCATGCGGTATCGATCCCACACGCAAGGCCACCGATGAAGATCGTGACCGGAACCGAGATGCAGACACTCGATCGCCGCACCATCACCGAAGCGCATATCCCCAGTACTGTCTTGATGGAGCGGGCCGGCGAAGGAATTGTCAGGCATCTGGAGGAGCACTGTGGACCAGTACGAGGCAAGACCATTACCATCCTCTGCGGAAAAGGGAACAATGGAGGAGACGGATTGGTTGTGGCTCGGCTGCTGCACCGCCGACGTGCTCGGATTCACGTGGTGCTCCTCACACCGATCACCGACCTGAGTCGCGATTCCGCAGTCATGTATCGTCGACTCGTTCGGGTCGCGGGGCGAGCAGCGATCGTTCGATTCCGGTCTGCCGACCAGGCGCGGCCCCTCCTCGCCTCCAGCGACATCCTCGTCGATGCCCTCCTTGGTACTGGATTGTCCTCCGTAGTGACCGGAGCCTATCGTGAGGCCATCGAACTCATCAACAATGCAGGGAAACCAGTCATCGCGATTGATATCCCGTCCGGTCTCCATGCCGATACCGGCGCCATCCTAGGGCGAGCGATCCGCGCCACATTGACCATCACATGTGGTCTCCCGAAACTCGGCCTCTATGTCGGTGCGGGGATAGACCAGGCCGGCGCAATCCGCGTCGTCGATATCGGCATTCCACCAGCCTATGTGGATGCCATCGAGAGCCGGACCCTGCTCCTGACAAGCGACAGCGCATTTCAATCTCTACCGGAACGCCTACCCTCCTCCCATAAGGGAACGTTTGGCCATGCAGGGATTATTGCAGGGTCCGTCGGGAAAACCGGTGCGGCGGCGTTGGCGGCCCGGGCGGCTCTCCGCGTTGGAGCCGGCCTGGTGACCGTGGCCACCCCGAGCAGCGTCAACGATGTGCTGGAAGCCAAGTTACTGGAAGCGATGACGATGCCTCTCCCGGAAACGAAGGCGCGTACACTGGCCCGCTCGGGGCTCGATCGCGTCTTAGCATTTATCCAGGCACGCACAGCGATCGCCATCGGTCCTGGTCTCTCGACACATCACGAAACCGTCGAACTCGTGCAGTCGCTCATGAAGCATCTGGATCGGCCCTCCGTCCTCGATGCCGATGCACTCAACGCCTTGGTCGGCCGGGCTTCGTTGCTGACCGAATGTAAAACTCCTCCTATTCTCACACCTCACCCCGGTGAAATGGCCCGGCTCGAAGTCGATGCCACCACGCAGAGTGTCAACGCAGACCGAATCGGCACGGCCAGACGGTTTGCCCGAGAACGCGGCGTCTTCGTCGTCCTAAAAGGTGCTCGAACCGTCATCGCTCGCCCCGATGGGCTTGTCGCCATTTGCCCAACCGGCAATCCCGGCATGGCCACGGCAGGAACCGGCGACGTATTGACCGGCATGATCGTCGGCTTACTGGCGCAAAGAGTCCCACCATGGGAAGCCGCCTGTGCCGCGACCTACTTTCATGGATCAGCCGGCGACTTGGCCTCCCAACACTGCGGGCAACCCGGGATGCTCGCCAGTGACCTCATCGCTCAGATTCCTTATGCGCTCCAACCGACGAAAACGACCTAACGCCACCCGGCCAGCCAAGGCGAAACAGCCCGCCGCTCTCCGGAGCGCTACGTCGAACCTGTCATGGAAACTGGTGTCCACATCACACCAACATACTGATCGGCTAGGCCAAGTGATCGGTCGCGTGCTTCGCGGGGGAGAAACGATCGCGCTCTACGGACCGCTCGGATCAGGCAAGACCGCGCTCGTTCGCGGAATCGCGCAGGGTCTGGGCGCATCGCCAATGACAGTAACCAGCCCGACATTCGTCGTGATTCACGAATATGACCAAGGACGCCTGCCGCTTGCCCACGTGGATCTGTATCGTATTCGTACACCCCACGAGCTCGAATCGACAGGACTGATCGAGTATTTCTCCGGCCAGACCGTGACGGCAATAGAATGGGCCGACAAAGGCCGTGCCGTGCTGCCGCAGGACCGGATCGACATTACGCTGAACCATCGTGACCGCGCGGAGCCGATCGATTCAGGTACGCGCGACGGGGCCGAAGTCTGACGAGCTCCTCGCCCGCTTGCGCGTACAGTACAGCAAAACCGGCAGGATACATCGAGTGTCACCACGCCGGGCCTTGAAGAGGGAGGCAACAACGAGGTTATGATCAGGCTGACTCTGGTCGGGGTGCTTCTACTCCTCTCCCTGGCTTTTTTCCTTCAGAACCAGGAACAGGAAGTCACGCTCCGGTACTTCTTCGGGCTCCTTGAAGCCTCGACACCGATCTATAAACCTATCCTGGCAGGATTCGCGGTGGGATTGCTGGTCTCCGGCATTCTTCTCTTTCCTCCGTGGGTGCGAAGCCGTATTGAACTCCGCCGAAAAACCAAAGCGCTGCAAGAAGCCGAAGGGGACTTAGAGCGGCTACGCCTCTCGCTCGATACAGCCACCGGACGTGTATCACCCAATCTCACCGGCGAAACACATCGAGACCGACGTGATGAGTGACACAGACGCCTCACCGTTGATGCGGCAATACCGCGAGATCAAGCGCGGCTATCCCGACGCCATTCTGTTATTCCGCGTCGGCGACTTCTACGAAATGTTTTACGAGGATGCACAGATCGCTTCCAAGCTGCTCTCTATTGCCCTCACCTCTCGCGACAAATCCAGCACCAACCCGGTTCCGCTCTGCGGAGTGCCCTACCATGCGGCGCAAGGCTATATCGCAAAGCTTCTCAAGGCTGGGCGGACCGTCGCACTCTGCGAACAGGTGGAAGACCCGAAACTCGCGAAGGGTCTCGTGCGCCGTGAAGTCGTTCGGTTGTATACACCGGGTACACTGATCGATACCGAATTCCTTTCACCGGGAGAGTCGTCATTTCCTGGCGGCTGTCGCCTTCTCCGACGCCACGATCCCATCGGCCAAGGCGCAATCCGTCATTGGGCTGGCCTGTCTGGACGTCTCCACCGGGGAGTTTTGGATGACAGAGTTCCAAGGGGCACAGGCAGAGGTCCAGCTCATGGATGAATTGGCTCGGCTAGAACCACGGGAAGTGCTCCACCCGGATTCTCATGCGAATACCGGATCGTGTCTGACGCGTCTGCATGGGCCACGTCTCTGTGCACAACCCGCGGCCGCCTTTAATCCCAAAGAGGCTGCACAATTGCTCCAGACGCAGTTTGCAGTGCACTCGCTCGACGGATTCGGCTGTCGCGGCCTGACCGCCGGGATTGGAGCCGCCGGAGCGGTCCTGAGATATTTTCGTGAGACCCAGCCAACCGCCTCCCTCGCACACCTTCGCCGCATACACACGCGCTGGAGCGGCGACGCCATGCATCTGGATAGCGCCACGATTCGCAATCTCGAACTCGTGCGGCCATTGGGAGCCGGCGAGCAGCGTTCGGGGCAGGATCAGACCACGGTCTTGTCGGTGCTGGACCGCACCGCGACAGCTATGGGCAGTCGCTTGTTGCGAGACTGGCTCGTCAGACCGCTCCTCGATCGTCGGCGCCATTCACGCTCGGCTCGAAGCTGTCGGGGAGTTGAAAGACCGGATTCAACAACGCGTGTCGCTCCGGGCCACACTCCGTCATGTGCAAGATATCGCCCGTTTGGGCAGCCGGGTGACGCTCGGCGTCGTAGGACCTCGCGAACTACTCGCACTGAAACAATCGGTGAGCGCCCTGCCGGAGTTACGGTCTCACCTTCAGCCGTTCGACGCCTCGATGCTGGCCGGTGTCCGCGAGTCGTGGGACGACTGCCGCGACGTGCATGACGCGATCGATCAGGCCCTCAAGCCGGATGCCCCGTTGTCGCTCCGTGACGGCGGCATGATTCGGGAAGGGTACCATGCCGGGGTCGATGAGCTGCGCAAGGCGAGCACGGAAGGCAAGGGCTGGATCGCCTCGTTGGAAGCCAAAGAACGTGAAAGAACGGGGATCGACTCTTTGAAGGTTCGCTACAATCAGGTGTTCGGCTACTACATCGAAATTACCAAGACACACCTGTCCCGCATCCCGCCCGATTACATTCGCAAGCAGACGCTGGTCAATGCCGAACGATTCATGACACCGGAGCTGAAAGAGCTGGAAGAACGTGTCACAGGCGCTGAAATGAAACTGCTGGCGCTTGAGCAGGAACTGTTCGAACAATTGCGCGTGCGCCTGGCAAACGAGGTGCCTCGTCTTCACGCGATGGCCCAGGCTGTCGCGCTGCTCGACGTCCTCGCCGGTCTGGCCGAGACCGCCGCATTACATCGCTATGTGAAACCCCTCGTCGATGAGAGCAGCACAATCCTCATTCGAGAAGGCCGACACCCTGTCGTGGAGCAACTCAGCAGCGATCTGATCTTCGTACCCAACGACACAGCCCTCGACTGTGAGGGCAACCGGCTTGTGATCCTCACCGGGCCCAATATGGCGGGAAAGAGCACCTATCTCCGTCAGGTCGCGCTGATCGTCCTGTTGGCGCAGATCGGAAGTTTTGTGCCGGCGACCGAAGCCCGCATTGGACTCGTCGATCGGATTTTCACGCGCGTAGGGGCCTCGGATAACTTGGCCGCTGGACAGAGCACCTTCATGGTGGAGATGATCGAATCGGCTCACATCTTGAACAGTGCAACCTCCCGTAGCTTGATTCTCCTGGATGAGATCGGCCGAGGAACCAGCACCTACGATGGACTGAGCATCGCCTGGGCTATTGCGGAGCATATCCAAGACCGCCGACACTTGGGAGCCAGGACACTGTTCGCCACGCACTATCACGAGATGACGCAACTGGAGGGGTTACGCGAGGGGATCAGAAACTATTGCGTGGCGGTCCAGGAACGGGATGGAGACGTGGTCTTCTTGCGTAAAATTGTGCCGGGAGGCGCAGATCGCAGTTACGGTATTCATGTCGCCAAACTAGCGGGACTCCCTCCTACTGTGATTGCCCGAGCGCAACAAGTTCTGGCCCAGTTGGAACAACCGGATACCACCATCGACGACATGTCAATATCTTCAGAGAAAGAACCATCGCGTGCCTCGCTCCCCCAACCACATCCGATCATCGAAGAGATGAAACAGATCGACCTCTTCTCCATGACTCCGCTCGATGCGCTCAACCGCCTCGCTGACCTACAGCGCCGGATCGGTCCAACCGGCCAAGACGATCGCGGAAAATAAAAAGGCGGCATCCCCTTGCGGAGATGCCGCCTTTGAAGTCAGTACCTATTTCAGGTCAGTGGCTGCCGGACCCAAGGTTGTACTTCGCGGTCCAGGGAATCAAGCCAGCGATGGGCTTTCCACCTGGGAGCAACACATCGTACTGCATGGGTACAGCGCCCCCATCGGGAGACTTCGGTGAGGTATTGAGGCCTTGCTTCGCTGCTGCACAGCCTGCCTCAATTTCGCTCTTCCCCGCGCACTCCTTCAAGCGCAGACCGGAGATGCTCAGAGGCTTCCCCATGGAACCGGCCACTTCAGGAAGCTTCTTGACCGAGGAAATGACACGATGATTCTGCTCTGGTTCTGTCACGGTAAACTCGATCAAGTCTGTCGTGCTGGAAGGCGGTACTTCCTTCGCGGCAGCCGGTCCCGCATGAGGACGCGCCATCTTCTTCAGTTCTTCCCATGCTCCCTTGTCGGCATAAAACTTTAGATTCTTGCCCGGGTGAATCTTCTGCCAGAAGAGACCACTCTCGGCATTCCCGCCGAACACAGCCACGTTAATCCAGACTGCTTCATCATAGGGATCGAGCACGATCACGCGACCCTGCAATGTCGTCGGCTTGCTCATATCGCCCCACTCAAAACGCTCTTGGAATGATTCGATCGCCAGTGCGGTGGAGGCCGCAGAGACCACCAACGCCACGGCGGCCGTAACGGCCCAGCCTTTCGTATGAAACTTCATGTTCGCGTCCTCCTTAACAGGACATGAAAGAATTAAAACTGGTTAAGGTCTATTCCTTAATAACCTTAAAGCCGGTGATCGTCCGACCATCCAAACTCACTTCCATCGCGATGAGTTCCTGGGAGGCCTTGATGATCTGGTCCATAAGAGCCTTGTCCTTTACCGCCAACCGGACGGTCGTGGCGGCATGGTACCACCCGGAATAGGGGCTGTTCTTATCCGTTCCACCCACAAAGCCCCAGCCGCAGCAGCTGAACAATGGATCCGGCGGTTTCACATCGAGATCGGAAGACGAACGACCATTCGGAGTCCCTGAGCCCGGCTCACCGGCATTCCAATATTGAATTCCGAAGAGCAACTCTCCATCTGGATTGTCGGCCCATTGTGACCATACCCGACCCTTGAGAGTCTTGGTGACTTCACCCTTCATGGGCTTTCCACCGACAATGTTGTCAGTTGGACCAGCCGCACCAGGCGCATCGGCAGCAACGGCAAACTTGGCCGGCAGCATGACGAGCAAAGAAAACGCGATAACGGCGGCTATAAGTATGACCTTTGGCATACCTAGTCCCTCCTTCATAAAAATAACAACCACAATAACCGATGAATACTTACTTCTAAGGACAACGAACGCTATAAAACAGTCTTCAGGGATCACGCAGCCACGAGTGATCATACTTCGGCTACATCTCTTTGTTTTTCTTCGTGGTCCGTCCCTTCGATCGAAAATCATTGTCAAAAATTTTTGCTCATGGTACTGAAACCATGAAACTGTGTCAAGAATTTGTTTGCCCTGTGGACAGCTTCGAATATGGTGCGAAATATATTTAATAATCAATATATTGCGGACAATCTCATCAATAGTTTTTTATCAATTTTTGAACGCGTGATGAGTTTCTATTAGAGAGATCTCATCTGTAGGCCTGCACACTGCGCGGAGCGAGAGGCCCGAGTCCGGTGATCGCGAGGGAGTCCAGCAAGAAAAATTGGCGGCCCACATTGGAAACCTGCTCCACATTCACGCGATCGATATGAGCCAGCATGTCGTCCAGCGACGCATGCCTTCCGTATGTGAGCTCGTCCTTCGCCAATTTGCTCATGCGGCTGTGCGAACTCTCCAAGCTCAGCATCAAGCTGCCCTTCATCTGAGTCTTCGCCCGCTCAAGCTCTTTCCGTTCGACGCCTTTGATGCCGATCTGTCGAATCTCTCGGCAGACAAGATCCACAACGCGATCCACCTCTTTCGGTCTCGTCGCCGCATATACAGTGATCATGCCGCTATCCGAATAACCGGACAAGAAGGAGTAGATCGAATAGACGAGACCCCGCTTCTCTCGGACTTCCTGGAATAATCGTGAACTCACACTGCCGCCCAACACGCTGTTGAGCGCATATAACGCATACCGATCCTGATGTCCTGCGGCAACGCCTTTAAGCCCGAGACAGAGATGCACCTGTTCCAACCGTTTCTTCTTCAGCAAGACACCGCCATGCATGTCAGGAGGGCGACGTCCGTTGGTGTGGGCCGCCTTTGCAATCTGGCCCTTGCCGAAATACCGCGCGACCAGCCGATCAAGCTTGGCCTGTTCGAAGTTCCCGGCAATCGAAACCACTGTCTGCCCAGGATCGTAGTGGGTCTTCACATAGTTCAGCAGATCCTGGCGTCGCAGCCCTCTGATGCGTCTTCTCTCCGCCTAGAATAGATCGTCCGAGCGGGTGACGTCTCAGAACTTGGCCCATATGGAGCTCTTGCACGAGATCTTCCGGATCGTCCTGGACCATGCGGATTTCTTCCAGGACCACCTGTTTTTCTTTTTCGATTTCTTTGGGTGCGAAAGAGGAATGGTGGAACAGGTCAGAGAGGAGTTCGAGCGCTCGCTCCAGCTGCTGATCCAACACCTTCACGTAATAGGTCGTGGTCTCACGTGAAGTGAAGGCATTCATCTCTCCGCCAAGCGCATCGATTTCGCACGAAATTTCGGCGGAGGAGCGCTTGCGCGTTCCCTTGAAAAGCATGTGTTCGATGAAATGGGAATAGCCTGCTTGGGAAGGTTGCTCGTCCCGCGACCCGATGTTGACCCACACGCCGACGGTGACCGACTTCAGCGTCGGCATCCGTTCGGTGACCACCCGCACCCCGTTGTCCAGGACGAGCTTGCGATACAAGACAGTTACCTGGCAGACGGATCCGGTGAACCAGCCCCGGCCGGAGCCGGCATGGCTTCCTTGCGACTGAGGCGGATCTTTCCTTGCCGATCCACTTCCAAGACCTTTACCAGGATTTGATCACCTTCCTTCACCTCGTCGGATACCGCTTGGACTCGATGGTGCGCCAGCTGCGAAATGTGCACCAATCCGTCGGTTCCCGGCAAGACCTCGACAAACGCCCCGAAGTCCATGATCTTCCGAACCGTGCCCATGTAGATCTTCCCAATCTCGACCTCTTCGGTAATCCGGCTGATCATTTCTTTGGCCTTCTCGGCCGAGGCTCCGTCGACCGACGCGATCGTCACGGTTCCGCTGTCGTCGACATTGATCTTGACCCCGCAATCCGCAATGATGCCGCGGATCGTTTTGCCGCCCGGACCGATGATCTCGCGGATCTTGTCCTGCTTCACCTTCATCGTGAAGATTCGTGGCGCGTAGGCCGACAGAGTGGTTCTTGGCGCTTGGAGTGCCTGCTCCATACAACTCAAAATGTGCAAACGTCCGGCTTTAGCCTGTTCCAAAGCCTTCTGCATCAAGGCCGACGTAATGCCGCCGATCTTGATATCCATTTGCAACGCCGTCACGCCCTGCTTGGTACCGCAGACCTTAAAGTCCATGTCACCCAGGTGATCCTCCAGCCCGAGAATATCGGAGAGGATCATGACCCGATCTCCTTCTTTGATTAATCCCATCGCGATCCCGGCCACGGCTTCTCTGATCGGGACACCGGCGTCCATCATGGCAAGGCTCCCACCACAGACAGTCGCCATTGAAGAGGATCCGTTGGATTCGAGGATATCGGACACGATACGGAGCGTGTAGGGGAAGGCTTCCTTGCTGGGGACCACCGGGGCCAACGCCCGTTCCGCCAGTGCACCATGGCCGACTTCCCGGCGTCCCGGTGAGCGAAGCGGCCGCGCCTCGCCGACGCTGAACGGCGGAAAATTGTAATGGAGCATGAACGTTCTCATGTACTCCCCTTCCAACGCATCGATCCGCTGCTCGTCGTCCGTGGTCCCCAACGTGACCACGGCCAAACTTTGAGTTTCGCCCCTGGTAAAGATCGCGGAGCCGTGTGTCCGTGGCAGCGCGCTCACTTCACACGTGATCGGACGAATGTCAGCCGGACCACGTCCATCCGCCCGCGATCCTTTCTCGAGGATCATGTTTCGAACTTCCGTATATTCCAACTCATGGAACACCAACTTGACGTGCCGCTCCCGATTCGGATCATCCGCGCTCTTGAGTTTTTGAACTGCGCCGTCCTTGACTTCGTCCAACCGCTCCTGCCTGGCCGCTTTGTTCGGAATCATGATGGCCTCGCGAATCCCTTGCGCCACCAAGGCCTTCACTTGAGCGGCGAGCGCGGAGTCGATCTGCTCCTTCGCCACCTTCCGCTTAGGCTTGCCGGCGACGGCTTGCAATTCACGAATCTTGGCCACAATCTTCTTGATCTCGGCATGGGCAAGTTCGATCGCCTCGAGCATGACGGCTTCGGACAGTTCGTTCGCCCCTGCTTCGACCATCATGACTGCATCAGCCGTCCCCGCCACAACGAGTTGCAGCTCGCTCTTCGCCACCGTCTCAAGGTCCGGGTTGACGACGAACTTGCCGTTCAGCCGACCGATTCTCACGCCTGCGATGGGATTGTCGAACGGAATGTTCGAGATGGTCAGGGCAGCAGAGGACGCGATAATGGCGAGGATGTCGGACGACCCGGTCTGATCGGCCGAGAGCACTGAGGCGATGACCTGAGTCTCGAAGTAATAGCCCTCGGGAAAGAGCGGACGGAGCGGACGATCGATCAGCCGGCTGGTCAGCACAGCTTTTTCCGATGGACGTGCTTCCCGCTTGAAATACCCGCCGGGAATCTTCCCGGCTGCGAAGGATTTTTCCTGATAATCGACCGTGAGAGGAAGAAAATCGATGCCCGGCTTGGCGACCTGTGACGCGACGGCCGTCGCCAACACGACAGTGTCGCCGTACGAGGCCCAAATCGAGCCGTCTGCTTGTCGTGCCACACGACCGGTCTCGAGTCGCAGGGTGCGCCCGGCAACCTCTATTTCAACTGTGTGTACCATCTGGGTCTCCTCTGGTTATGCCCCACAGATGCCCACAGAGAGAGACTCGAGCGATGTGGGACACTCCAGCCTCTGTCAGTGTTCACCTGTGCGACTGACTACTGCCCGTTGTTACGCCTCCTGCGCAACAACGAGACGGGATGCTACTTTCTGATACCCAATCGCTCGATCACCGCACGATAGCGCGTGTCGCTCACGCCACGAAGATAATCGAGTAAACGGCGGCGACGTCCGACCAAAAGAAGCAGGCCGCGCCGCGAATGATGATCTTTCTTGTGGAGCTTGAAATGTTCGGTCAAATACGTGATCCGGTTGGTCAAGACCGCGATCTGGACTTCCGGCGAGCCGGAATCCGTCTCATGCTGCCGGTACTGCTTGATCAACTCGGTCTTTGCTTCTCTGAGTAATGCCATGGGCTCTTTCCTTCCTGTTCCTTTCCCTCATCCACAACGAAGTCTCATACATCCTGATCGATCAACACCTTCTCAACCTTGAGTGCATCTCCCGAATTGTCCGGACACTTCCCGATCGCCACCAGACATCCGTTGGTATCGTGGATACGAACCGGACCTGTGTGACCTGCACTCGGCAGCGGCCGCTCCCTCCCAACGAAGAATCTTGGCCGCAGGCACCGGAGCCCCATGTCGCACATGGTCGGCGGTCTGCTCATTCACCACCGCAATCCCCAGATGGTCCAACGCACGATCCAGCGACAACAGATCATCTCCTAAGCAACCGAGTGCATGACGGGTGACCACCTCATCGATCGTCAGCGCTTGATCGATCATCAAGGGACCCACCCGCCTTCGCTCCAGCGCCAACATATGGCCGCCGACACCCAACGCTTCTCCAATGTCGGCACAGAGCGTCCGCACATAGGTCCCCTTCGAACACACGATGCGCAACGTCACATCTCGCTCCTGAATCGCCTCCACCTCAAGGGTATGGATGACGATCGTTCGCGCGTCACGCGCAATCGTTTTGCCCGCCCGAGCGGACTTATACAGAGGCACGCCCCCGACTTTCACCGCCGAATACATCGGAGGAACTTGCTCTATCGGCCCGTGAAATCGACCGACCACCTCATGAATCGCCTCCGACGTCACAGAATCCGTCGTGTGGCGCGCCAGGACTGTTCCCGTCGCATCCTGCGTATCGGTGCTTTCGCCGAGGCGAAGCACTGCACGATATTCTTTATCCCACTCAACAAGATATTCAGCAATGCGGGTTCCCCGCCCGATCAGCACAGGCAAGACTCCCGTTGCAGCAGGATCGAGGGTTCCGGCGTGACCGACCTTGACTCCGCCAAGAAGATGCCGCACTTTCGCCACGACATCATGGGAGGTCCAGCCTGTTTCCTTCTTGATTATCAGCACACCGTCGACGACGGCACAGCTCTGTGCGACATCCATCATCACATCCCCGAATACTACGAACTCGTCTTCTCTTCGGACGAGCCGCCTTCGGCCTCCGTCTTCGCGTGAAGTTCGTCCAGCAACTTCAAGACCCGATCGCCTCTCGGCCCGCTGACATCCTTGGCAAAGACAATCTCCGGCAGATACCGAAGCGAGAGCCGACGGCCCAGTTCACCACGCACAAATCCGTTGGCTTGTGCCGAGCCCGGCGAAGACATTCCGCTCTTCTTCTTCCGTACCCATGGTCGTCACGAACACACGCGCAATCCGCAGATCGGCGGTCAATTTCACATCGGTCACGGTCACGGACTGCACGCGCGGGTCTTTGATCTTCCGCATGAGGATATCCGCCACTTCCATGCGGATCTGATCGGCCACTCGATCGGCCCGATGATATCCCGTCTTGGCCACCGCGCGCTCCACCTAGGCATACTGCCGTCACAACAATTCCACTCGAGACTGGACGATTTCCACCGCAGGGACGCTCCGAATCAGGTTCAGCGCCTGGTCACACACTTGGTTGACATACCGTCCTTCGTTGGCCACACAGGCAAGCCCCAATACAGCCTTCTGCCACAGATCCTGTCCATCGACCTCGGCGACGGAGAGATTGAACTTCTCACGCAATCGATCTTTAAGACTCAACAGCACCTGTCGCTTGTCCTTTAACGACTGACTCTCGGGGATGAACAGTTCGACCGTGCAGAGTCCGACGATGATACCCACAGGGCAGACTCACACCTCAGAGCTTTGCGGCAATCTTGTCGATCGCATAGGCCTCGATGATGTCCCCAGCCTTGATATCGTTGAAATTCTCGACGCTGATTCCGCATTCATAGCCCTGCTGCACCTCACGGACGTCGTCCTTGAAACGACGTAACGACCCGAGCTTCCCTTCATAGACCACCACGTTGTCACGAATCACTCGTACTCCGACTGCCGCACGGGTGATCGTGCCATCCACCACATACGATCCCGCAATGACGCCGGCCTTGGACACCGTAAAGACCTGTCGCACCTCGGCCCGCCCCAACGTCCGCTCCTTGAGCGTCGGTTCGAGCAACCCTTCCATCGCGGCTTTAATCTCAGCCATCGCGTCGTAAATAATGGTGTACAGACGGATGTCGACGCCTTGCTGTTCAGCCAGGGCGGCAGCCTTTGGCTCCGGCCTGACATTGAACCCGACAACAATGGCGTTCGACGCGGCAGCCAGCAACACATCGGATTCCGTGATCCCGCCGACACCGCTGTGAATGACACGCAACTTGACTGCGGCGGTTGCAAGCTTTTCGACACCAGCCGTCAGCGCTTCAGCCGACCCCTGAACGTCGGACTTGATGACCAGTGCCAGCTCCTTGACCGACCCTTCCTTAATCTTGGCAAACAAATCGTCGAGCGTCACCTTCGCTGACCCGGACAAATCGGCCGTTCGCTGCTTGCGGGCTCGATCTTCCGCTATCTCTCGCGCGACCCGTTCGTCATTGACGACCTGAAATACATCACCGGCAGACGGCACACCTGGGAGCCCAGCCACCTCTACCGGAATAGAAGGACCGGCCTCTTGCACCTTCGCTCCCGTATGTGTAATCAGCGCGCGAACTTTCCCGCTCACAATCCCGACGACAAACACGTCGCCGACGCGAAGCGTCCCGCTCTGAACCAGCACCGTCGCCACCGGACCCCTCCCTCGCTCCAACTTGGCTTCCACCACAACGCCTTTCGCCAACCGATGCGGATCGGCCTTGAGCTCAAGCACTTCGGATTGCAAGAGAATCATTTCCAACAAGGTATCCAGGCCGATCTTCTCTTTGGCCGAGACCTCCACCATGATCGTGTCACCACCCCACGACTCGGAGATGAGTCCATGTTCAGACAACGCGTTCTTCACACGATCGGAATTGGCTCCGGGCTTGTCGATCTTGTTGATGGCCACAATAATCGGAACGGACGCGGCTTTGGCGTGATTAATCGCTTCAATCGTTTGCGGCATCACTCCATCGTCTGCCGCAACGACCAGGATGACGATATCGGTAATCTTGGCGCCACGGCCTCGCATAGCGGTGAAGGCTTCGTGGCCCGGCGTGTCCAGGAATGTCACCTGCTTCCCACCGACCGCAACCGTGTATGCGCCGATATGCTGCGTAATCCCGCCGGCCTCGCCTTCCGCTACCTTCGTTTGCCTGATGGCATCAAGCAGCGAGGTTTTGCCGTGATCGACATGGCCCATGATGGTCACGACCGCTGGCCGTGGCTCAAGCTGGAGATCCTCCTCCGTCTGCACAACCGAATCCAGCAACTCTTCTCCGGCCTTCTCCATCGACACATCAATCTTGATCCCGTTCTCCTCCGCAATGATCACCGCTGCATCAACATTCATCGTCTGATTGAATGTGAGCATCTGGCCCATATCCATCAGCTTGCGCATGATGTCGGCTGGGCGCTGCCCAATCAGTTCGGCAAATTCCTTCACCGTCATGCCAGGCGTAAGCTTGAAGCTCTTTCTCCGCGGCTTGGTCACTTCCCCCGGCGTGCTGTGATGCACGTGCTTGCTGCGGTCGTCTCGGCGCTGTTGCACCGGAATGGCACGAAGATCTTGCCAGCGAGCCGCATCTTCACGAAGCCGAAGCTCTTCTTCTTCCCGCGTACGGCCGGGCTTACGAATCTTCTTCGCCTTCTCCTTCAGGCCCTCGGCCTGCATCTCTTCCAACGAGAGGGCTTTCTTTTTTCCTGCGATCACATCGAGGCTTGGCACAACAGCGGGCTTGACGGCAGCGGTGGGAGCCGGATGGGTTATGGTTCCTATAGCATGTGGCTGGTCGGGCAGCGCCAGCGGGTCAACATGGGCAGCGACTGGAGCCTCAGCGTGCGGGTGCGCCGTTGCCGGCTGGCTCACCACGAGGGTATCGAGGAGCACTCCGCCTGTACCCACCGATTCAACTGTGGGAAGGGACGCGGCCTCTTCAGCTGGCACGTCATCGGCTCTCTTGCGCTTGATCAGAATGCGGCGCTTGTCGGACTTGGAAGACTCCTCCGCCAGAGCAGCCTGGGCCGAGCCGGCCTTTACTCCCGCTGCATGGTCGGACGCCATGCCAGCCCTACTCCGGTCACCCCGACCTGCATCGGCATCGGCCCCTCTGCCCGTCGCTTTGAATTTCGGACCGAGTTTCTCCAAGACCTTCTGCACCACATCGTCATCCAGCACGCTACTGTGCGACGCGACGGTGATCCCCATCCGCTTCAATTCCGGGATGAGATCACGGTTTTCCATCCCGAGTTGCTTAGCCAATGCATACACACGCATGAGAAATTGACACCTACTCCTCTGTGTCCGGGTTATCCAGCATCCGACTCTGATTCTGCCCGGGCTTTTAATTCCTGCTCTCGAGCTTCTTCTTGCTGATGCAGCGCTTCGGCTTCTTCCGCCAATGCCGCTTTGATTTCTTTATCCCGTTCGGCCTTTTCCTTTTCGTATTCCGTCGCGCTGATGATATCGATCTTCCAACCGGTCAGACGAGCCGCCAGCCGCACATTCTGGCCATTCTTTCCGATCGCTAACGACAGCTGTGAATCCGCCACGACGACCAACGCCGACTTCTTTTCCTCATCGACGCCGACCTTCTCAATACTCGCAGGGTTCAACGCCTCGGCGATAAAGACACGCGGGTCGGAGGTCCAGGTAATGATGTCGATTTTCTCTCCGCGCAGTTCGCGGACCACCGCTTGAACCCGCGATCCCTTGATTCCCACACAGGCCCCGACCGGATCGACCGCCTTCTCGCGAGACGTCACGGCGATCTTCGTCCGGTCACCAGGCTCCCGCACGATGGACTTGATCTCCACGATTTTTTCCAGCACCTCGGGCACTTCCAACTCAAAGAGTTTCGCCACAAACTGCGGATGGCTCCGCGTCAAGATGACTTGGACATCCTTCGGAGTCCTGCGCACCTCCAAGAGCATGGCCTTCACCCGGTCGCCACAGCGATAGGATTCACGCGGAATCTGTTCCTGAATCGGCAGTACTGCCTCCGTCTTGCCCAAATCCACCAGATAGTTCCGGCGCTCCACCCCGAGAATGATGCCGTTGACCAGATCTCCCTGCCTCGTGGAGTATTCTTTTTGAACCGCCTCCCATTCGGCCTCCCGGACCTTCTGGAAAATCACTTGCTTCGCGGTTTGCGCAGCGATCCGACCCAAATCGCTCATCTCGATGACCGACCCGATTTCGTCGCCGACCTCTGCCTCGCTGTCGAACTGGCGAGCTTCCTGAAGCGAGACCTCGGTTTTTGGATTGGCAACCGCATCGACGATGGTCTTCTTCGACACGACGGAGATCTCACCGGTTTTGGAGTCGATCTCGACTTGAATATTTTCGGCCTGCCCGAAACGTTTCTTGGCAGCCATTTGAAGAGCGGCTTCGATCGCCCCGATCACCCGGCTCTTGTCGATGCCTTTTTGCCGGCCAAGTTCATCGATGACTGAAATCAATTCTCGATTCATAGCTCACTCTCCATCGACTACCTCTGCAGCCACACTCCAATGCATCGGTATGCGCATCACCACGGTGATCGATTCCTGCACGGCCTAAAACGTGACGACGCGCCGTGCCTCAGCAATTGAGGCGAATTCAAGGATGAGCGTTCGCTCAGAATGCGGATCGTTCACCACCATTGTCACTCCCTGTTCATTCACTTCCGTCAACACTCCGGCCACACGCCACTGCCCGTCGATCGGCTGCCTGAGCTTCACGCTCACCTGCTTCCCCAATGCCCGGCGATAATCCTGGGTCCGCTTGAAGGCCCGATCCAGACCTGGAGAGGAGACTTCCAGCGTATAGGCATGAGGGAACGGATCAGCCACATCCAAGGCTGGACCAATCGCGAGGTGTGCACGCCCGCAATCTTCTACCGTGACACCGCCTGGTTTATCGATATACACACGAACGACTGACAGCGCACCTTGCCCTACACATACGACGTCGACCAATTCTAAGCCCAATGCCCAGAGGATGGGCGATACCACTTCGCTGATGCGATCGACAACAGGTCGGGACTCCTTCACCGACACTCCTAGCCCCGTATCTTTGGACGGCCCATTTCAAGAGATCAAACAAAAAAGTGGGCCGGGGCCCACTTCCAATCCGGGACCATAGCACGCCACCTATGCCAAAGCAAGGGGGCTAGCCGACCCGACTTGTAAAGCTCGCGGCGAGTCGTTGAGTGATCGGGCCAGGCCGTCCATCTCCAATGACTTTTCCATCTATACGGACGACGGCCAACACCTCGACCGTGGTCCCTGTGAGAAACACTTCGTCAGCCGCATAGAGGTCTGCCTGAGAGACAAAGCGTTCCTGAACTGGCAGACGTTCACTCATAGCCAGATCCAACACGACGGCCCTCGTGACCCCGGACAGAATACGAGGCCCTTCGGGAGCCGTTACTACCGTTCCCCCCTGGACCACCATCACGTTGCTGACTGCTCCTTCAGTCACCAGTCCTGCGTTGACTAAAATGGCTTCGAAGACCTGGGTCTGCTTTACTTGTTGACGTGCAAGCACGTTGGCCAGAAGATTCACGCTCTTAATGTCACAGCGCCCCCATCGAATATCCTCGGTTGTCATCGCGTCCACACCGGTCGCTTGTATCGACCTGTCGAGCGGGTGGAATTCACGTACCGTCATGACAACTGTAGGCGTCGCGTCATCTGAGTAGGCATGATCACGGGGAGCGACGCCCCTAGTGATTTGAAGATAGATTTTTGCTTCAGGATAGGCGGCCCGCTTAATCCCTTCCAGGATATGATGAGTCCAGTCAGCGCGGGAATAGGGCTGCGTCAGATTAAGCGCCGCGGCACTGCGATCGAGTCGCGCCAGATGGGCCTCGAGTGAGAACGGACGCCCATTGTATGTGCGGATGACTTCGTAGATGCCATCGCCAAACTGAAAGCCTCGATCTTCGATTGAGACTTTTGCTTCGGCCAGCGGCACGAACGCTCCATTGATGAAGGCCACATTCGGCACGATTACCCACTCCTCCGATGCGAGGGATCAGAGGCCGTCACGTCAAAGACGCGCCGATCTTCGGCGGTGAATTTCCACCCCATGCGTTTCTCAAACAGTACCCGATGGGTTCCTGGCTTGATCGCTTTAAACTCGAATGTGCGCTGCCCATTATCGACCGCATTATTCCCGGCGATGCGAAGATAGTCGTCGGCCAGCAACTCGAGCCCCGTAGGATCAAAGGTCGGGACCCAGAGCTCCCCTCGTGTCCTGTCTTCCCAGAGGTGAATCTGGATGGGATGCTCAAGGGTGGTCTCAATGATCTTGGCTCCATCCGAGTGTGTGGCGCCATCATGGTCGTGGCCCGCTGTCGTACCCATCGTCATTGACGCAATAACCCGCTCCTTCTCCGACGCTTCGTGCTATGGTTTTTTCCTAGGCCCAACAAATATCTCTGCGCCTTCCACCTGTACGTCATAACTCCCCACACAATATCCACCGCCGTCCGTCCCTCGTCCGTTTCGAACGTCAAATGCCAAATCGTGCCATGGACAGGACACGACAAAGCCCTTCACACGCCCTTCACACAAAGGACCGCCTTCATGAGGACAAATATTGTGGATCGCAAAATACGTCCCATCAATGTTGAAAAGCGCAATCTCCCGATTATTCACCATGACAGCTTTAGATTGCCCAGGCGGCAACTCGGCGACCAGGGCAACGGATTGAAACCCTTCTAGCATGCTGCACCGACTCCTCTCCTCGTGCGTTCCACCAAGTCTCCCGCACGCGTTACATCCGAAGCGTATATTTCAACTCCTGCCCTATGGTGACCCCTTCCCGTTTGATGAAACCAGCCTCTGTTTGAATCGCATAGCGGACCGCTTCGGGAGAGGAACTATACTTAGGGCAATCATCTTCCTGGCAGGGAGCGACATTTTCCTTCAGCCCCACAATATGATGGCTTTCATCAACCCACATCATGTCCACCGGAAACCGGTATGCTTTCGTCCAGAGGTGATTCTGACCGGTCGACTCAAAGATATACAGCAATCCGCCATTTGGCGGCAACGCCTCTCGAAAGGCGAGACCGACAAGCAATTTCTCCGGTGTATCGGCCACTTCCGCCTCGAGTTCACGGCCATTTGGAAAGGAGACGACGATGATGGTCTCCTCTTTTCGATCGATGAGAAAATACGAAGCGCTCATCAAGAAAATCGCCATGAGGGCGAGCGTGACAATACGCTTCTTTTTCTGACCCCAATCGCTTGCCGGTAGAGAGGCCATAGACATTTCCCGCCACGACTCGTCACGAATCCCTGGGCCCAACGGCCCATTAATACAGGGAATCTAGGCCTTCTGAACAAATGCCGTTCTGTTGACTTGGAAAAGAGCGGCAGACTAGAATGGCGGTCACGTCGCGGCATCCATAGCGGCATCCATAATGGTCGTGACGAGACGGACTTGTCAACCGTGCGTGTCTCTATTGTTGTAGTGAGAAGGAGGCGAGGGTCATGGCATTGCTGATTACCGATGAATGTATCTCCTGTGGAGCCTGCCTGCCGGAATGTCCGAACGAGGCGATTTTTGAAACTCGCAGCGATGCGGAAACGAAGGGCAATCATGTGGGCGATGGCCAGGGAGTCGGCGATAGTATTTATGTGATCGCACACGACCGTTGCACCGAGTGCGTCGGACACTTCGACGAGCCGCAGTGCGCCGCCGTCTGCCCGGTCGATAATTGTTGTATTTCTGACCCGCTGTATCCGGAAACAACGGAGGTCCTGCTCGAGAGGGCAAAGACACTCAATCCAGATAAGGCCATCGATGCGGCGAAAGTCTGGAGCGGCGTGCGCAATTAATCAGTCGCTCCTCGTTCAACCAGGAAGGCCCTGCTTCTCACATGAGAAGCAGGGCCTTCCTGCCTCTAGCAGGATGCTAAAAACCATCGCCCTCTCCGCGATGTCGCAAAGAGGGCGATGGTCACTCACCTCAGCCAAGAACGATTATTTGAGCATAAGAATCTTGCCGCCGACATGTCCCGGATGCAGGTGACAGCGATAGATCAGCGTATTCCCTTGTGTGGCATAAAACATATCACTGGTCGGAATACCGATATACTTGGTTTCGCCAGGCTTCAACACCACTTCGGCCTTCATCACAAATCGGTGAACCAGCGTTCGCGGCATCGGTCATCTGGAAGCCATGGTCAGCAGTGGCTTTGTTCGTGACCTTAAGCAGGACGGGACGTCCAGGTCGAACTTTGAAATCGATGATTGTGACAGGCGGATACCACGTCTTTATCTCGCCAATTTCGACCGCGAACAGCTGGGCATCGACATCCAGCTCCTTGAACGACTGACCCACAACGGAACCAGTCTCCAAATCCCCGATTTCGACTCCTCCTGCCTGGAGCGCAAATGCTGCAGACGCCCCAGCCATGACCAGCACGAGGCCGAAGAAGACCCCCAACACTGTCTTGCCCATGACCTACCTCCTTATAGAAAGAAGAGATGTGATTAGGTTGGTGAATACCTCCGCCAAGCCCACTTAACTCTGACCTTGCCAACCATTACTTCCCTGCGTCTGCCCATCATAATACCCTAACAGTATGTATGCTCTTCGAGAGCGACCATATAAATAGCACTGCGACGAAATCGGAAGCAAGAACGTTTATACAGATCTTTTCCGGGACCACCTTCAATGCAGACGAGGCACCAACAAACCAGCCATAATTATTTCAATAGTTTATCCGTCTCAGGCTGCACTTCTTGAACCGTGGACCCGATCAAGAGATCATATGGCGCATAGTTGTCAGTTAACACAACACCTGCCTCCCAAGGTTGTGTACGATGGGCGCCCAGCAAGGCAATCGCTTCGAATGGAAGACGCTGCTGCTCAACCAATCTGTTCACATTCGCCACAATGGTCGTGAGCGTGTGCCGTTCGAGCGGCGCACCGGCAAAAAAAATCAGATTTTCCGATCGCGTCTGAGGAGAATTCCAGGGCCCCTTGACCGCAAAAGACTCGACGTTGGGAAACGACCGTCCCATCGTCTGCGCGACCGCATTGGCCCGCAACAGATCTCCACCCTCGCCCGACGAGGCCAAATTCACTGCCAGGATACCTTTCGGCGCAAGATGGGCGCGCAACTCTGCGAAGAACTCCACTGTGGTCAGGTGAAACGGAATCATGTGTCGGGCAAACGCATCGACCCAAATGAGGTCGTATATCCGCTCCGTGGAATTCAAAAAGACCCGGGCATCCCGAACGTGCACATGATGCTGGGAGGGCGGCTGATACGAAAAATATTCTTCGGCCATGCGGACGACCACAGGATCGAATTCAACCACGTCCAGTTCGAGTTCAGGCCATCGATGGGCGAGCCACTTTGCCAGCGATCCACCTCCGTGACCAAGGATCAAACCCCGTTTCGGTTCGGGCACCAAAGCCAGCGACGCGACCATCAGTTGACTATAGGGGAGAAACAAGGCGATAGGATCCGCCTTCCACATAACCGCGTGAAAAGTCCGGTCCAAGACAAGGTAGCGAAAAAGATCGTCATCGCGAATTCGTACTTGTTGGTACGGGCTGTCTTCCTGATAGACCGGCGCCTTCAACATCTGGATCGGATACAAGGCACCGGCGCCCAAGCCTCCAACGCATAGGAAGAGTACGCCGATCATCAACGGCCGCACGGTCGTCCTGCTGATCAACCACCAGAGACCAAGCCCCACTTGAATGGCGCCGAGCCACGCGACAAGCGCCTGGCTGCCGATCCAGGACAGAAAGAAAAACGCCGTCCCCCACGTTCCCGCCAAGCTTCCCACGGTCGAGAGCGCGATCATCCGACCGGTATGCCGCCCGAAATATTCAAGGTCCGACACAGCCAATCGTAACAAGGCCGGCAGCACGCCGCTCAACCCGAAGGCCGGTGGGCCCAGGAGCAGCGCCGCGGCGACGCAGGGACCCCACCGAGGGTCCTCAACGACTCCCGCCACCTTAAAGAGCACCAGCTGGCCAAGCCACGCGATAAGAAAGGTCCAGGCTCCGGAGAACAGCAGCAGACCGGCCAACACCTGTGCGCAGGGATACCGGTCCGAGACCCAGCCGCCAAAGGCATACCCGCTGCTCATGGCAGCAAGAATCACTCCGATCAATGCGCCCCAGACAAACAGTGAGTTTCCGAAGACGGGAGCTAAAAGCCGGCTTCCCAAAATCTCGAGCGCCATAACCACAGCACCGGTCGTCGGCGCCGTGATCAGAAGAAACCATTGAGGGGTATGAGGCGGCCGGTTCACAACGTTCATGCAGAAACATGATACAGGATGGGGAAACGACCCGGTGCTTGCCTCGCGAGCCCGCATGATCACAGACCGCCCCAGTTTTTGAAGTAGTGTAAGAGATCGCGGACGGAAATGATCCCGACGATCTGTCCGTCCTCGGAGATCGCCAGATGCCGAATCCCATGTTCTGCCATCTTCTCACTCGCCTCGTGAGCCGAGCTCGTAATCTCAATCGACAGCAGCGGGCTGCTCATGACGGTACGGACCAACGTCTCTTGTGTCGGACAGGATTCGGCCATCCCCTTACGAACCAAGTCCGATTCGCTGACGATACCACTGTAGTGACCGGCCTCATGCACCAACAATGCGCCGACCTTCGCGTCACGCATCAGCTTGGCCGCCGCCAACAGCGTTGTGTCTGGACTGATCGTGCGCAAGGTCCGGCGCATCATCACGGCGAGAGGTCGCTGAAGAGGTCTGCTCTGAATCGCCATACGACAGGATCCGTCCGATGGAGGGAGCAAATAGTACCCAGCCGTTGTATGCCTGTCAACGAGCGGCCCAGACAACTCCTCCCTGCAATATGGCTTTCCATAACTTCGTTGCTCACCCCCGGTACCGTTGCTATACTCGGCCAAGTCGTTCTTGGCCATAGGAGGAGAGAGTCCCATGCATATCAGTGTGATTGGAACCGGCTATGTCGGGTTGGTAACAGGAGCCTGCTTTTCGGAGTTCGGCGTCAACGTGACCTGCATGGATACAGACGCCAAACGGATCGCCAGGCTTGAGAAGGGCGATGTGCCATTCTACGAACCGGGGATCACGGAGCTCGTCGCCAAAGGAATCCGGGAGAACCGGATCAGCTTTACCACCGACATCGCCAAAGCCGTCGACAAGGCTCTCGTCATCTTCATCGCGGTTGGAACCCCACCGCGACCAGACGGGTCAGCCGATCTCTCATACGTAGAAGAAGTCGGCCGCGGCATCGCCAAAACCATGACCGGATACAAGGTCATCGTGACCAAGTCGACTGTCCCAGTGGGAACCGGAGAAAAGTTGCGCGAAGTGATCAACGCCAATCAATCAGGCAAATTCCGATTCGACATCGTCTCCAACCCGGAGTTTCTTCGTGAAGGGTCCGCCATCGAAGATTTCTTGCGACCGAACCGGGTCGTCATCGGCGCAGACAGCGAGCAGGCGATTGCGATCATGAAAGATCTTTATCGGCCGCTGTATCTGATCGAAACTCCGTTCGTCGTGACCGACATCCCAACTGCCGAGATGATCAAATACGCCTCCAACGCCTTCCTCGCCACCAAAATTTCGTTCATCAACGAAATCGCGACAGTCTGCGAACGGGTGGGCGCCAACGTACAGATGGTGGCGAAAGGGATGGGGCTCGACAACCGAATTGGATCGAAGTTTCTCCACGCAGGACCGGGGTTCGGTGGATCGTGCTTTCCGAAAGATCTGGCAGCCCTCGTACAGACGGGAGAACGAGTCGGCTATCCCATGCAAATCGCAAGCGCCGCCGCCCTCATTAACGAACAGCAACGGGGCCGGATGATTGAAAAAATCACGAAAGAGGTTGGGGGACTCAAGGGAAAGACATTCGCGATGTTGGGCCTGTCCTTCAAGCCCAATACGAACGACCTGCGGGATGCGCCGGCCCTGGCCATCGCGCAAGAACTCATGAAACAGGGCGCCACGGTTCGCGCGTACGATCCCGCCGCGCTCGAAGAAGCCTGTCAGACCGTTTCGGGCCTCGTTCCCTGCAAAGACGCCTATGAGGCGGCACAGGGAGCAGACGCGTTAATCCTCATGACCGAATGGAACCAGTTCCGAACCCTCGATTTCGACAGACTGAAAACCGCATTGCGCCAGCCCATCTTCTTCGATTTGCGCAATGTCTATGAACCGGAACGGGTCGCAGCCTTTGGCTTCCGTCACATTTCGGTCGGGAGGCCCAGCAAGGCTCCCTCCCCAGCCACATAACACCGGCGTTACGTGAGTCGTGGCGCGTCAACGGCCTTGGCCTCGTCTTTGACTTTCGGCTTATAGCCCATCCGGTCCAATACCTTCATCACCCGTGTCTTCAGACGGTCGTCAGCCTCGGCAAGCGCCATGGCCAACGGCTCGACGGCAGGCTTTCCAATTTTACGGATGATTTCCGTCACGGATTGCCTGAGATCATCTTCCTCTGACACCAGCAAGGGCACGAGCAGCGACACCGCCGGCCCGCCGATCTTGATCAAAGAATCATACGCACGCTGCCGGACATCACCGACTTCATCCGTCAACGCATCAACCAACGGTCGCACGGCGCGAATGTCTTTCAACTCACCCAGCACTTCAGCCGCATACTTTCGATTGAGCCAGTGGCTGTCCTTGAGGTCCAAGAGCATCGCGTCGGCCCGCGCCGCATTGGGATCCTTCGCACGAATCCGAAAACTCTTGGCGATCCGTTTCCCGCCTTCTTCAACGACGCGAATCGTGGCGCCATCCCCCACCTTGAGCCGTTTCAGCTCTTCAAGCGCCTCATCATCTACGTCGAGTACGACCGTCTTCCCATCGTAGGCCAGCAGTTCGACTTCGAGTTGTTTCCCCTCAGGGTTCACCGCAACCACTCGTTCCGTGACGAGATTGAACCCGTCCTTCTTCGCCCCGCCCTTCGGACCGATCTGAATAAGCTTTGGAGAAACTTCATCTGCCATGAGATATATCCTTTTCCATCGAAAGAAATATTACGACTTCGTGTTCCATCCGAGACTCGCCAGCACACCTTCGACCGTTTCCTGCACCATCGTATTCTCATCTTCAAGCAACGGAAGCAAGGGGTCGATGGCCTGCTTTGCCCCGAGGCGTGCGAGCGACTCCGCGGCGTTCCGCCGCACAAGCCAGTCTTCATCCTTGAGCGATTCGATCAACGGGCCGACTCCGCGGGAATCGCCGATCTTGCCCAAAGCTTCGGCCGCATGGCGCCGCACCATCCAGTTACTGCCCAGCAACCCGTCGATCAAGGCGTCCACGGCCCGCGCATCGCCGATCTTTTTCAGTACACGCGCCACGTCCTCACGCACCGTGTGATCGGTCAGCGCCTCAACCAATCCGGGCACCGCGCGCGCATCGCCGACACGCTCCAGCGCCCACACGGCGGCAGTTCGCACTGCGCCATCTTTGTCCTTGAGTGCCTTCACGAGGGGATCGACGCCCCGAGGGTCCTTCAGCTTTCCCAATCCCGACGCAGCCTGCTCGCGAATCGCCCATTCATCGTCCTCCAACGCCTCGATCAACGGACCGACGACGGATGGACCGATCCGCACGATGGCGCTGGTCGCCGCTTCCCGAATCAGAACATCTTCGTCCGCCATCAGCCCGATCAACGGCCCCACCGCGTCCTCGCCTACTTGACCCAAACTGGCAATCGCATGATCGCGGAGCGCTTCATTGTCGTCCCGAAGGGCTTCGATTAATTGTTCGATCCGTCCAGCCTGCACATCATCACTCATCGTCGTCCTGCCCTCCCTGGCTCCCGACAGGCGTCCCGTCGAGCGCTTCCAGTTTGTCGGCGATCAACCCTGAGTTGTAGGCGACCAGGCCGTCTCGGTCCGTCCTTAACCGGTCGAACAGCTCCTTGTAGGGCCGCAACACATCCACATCTTTCACTTTAGCCAAGGCTTCCATGGCATGGACCCGCAGGGGTCGAATGGGAATGGCCTCGATATAGAGTTGGGCAGGCCTGGCATCGCCGATCAAGCCCAATGATTTCACCGCCAGTTCCTTCACACCCGTATCCTTATCGACCCGCAACCGCTGCATCAAGGGCTCGACCGCGCGAACATCGCCGATCTTCCCCAGCAAGTCTGCGGCGGCTTCACGCACCAGCCAATCATCATCTTCCAGATACTCGATCAAAATCTCCACGCTCGGACGCCCGATGGCCAGAAGATTGATCACAGTGCTCATCCGAGCCTCTTCCCGTTCGCTCAATTCCTCGATCGCGCGAAGCTCGTCAAACACCTCGTCGATGCGTTCACGAATTGCGCTCAACTTCTTGAGCGTCCGCACCGCGATATCGCGAACGGCCGGCTGCCCCATCGCACTGATGAACGCGTCCGCCGAACGGGGATCGAGCAGATGTTCCAGCATCGTCGCGGCCATGATCTGCGCTTCTGGGTCCTGATGGGTCAACATCTCGCAGAGCGGTGCGATCGCATTCGGGATGACCCCCAACAACTGCGAGGCCGCCACTCGAATTCCCTCATCCTTCGACGCATAGAGCAATGAAGCCAGCGCCGCGGCGGTCGTCTCATCAAGCACCCCCGCCATGTGTTCCAAGGCTGATGCGCCGGCCTTGCGGACGGCCTCATCCTCGTCGCGGAGTAAGCCGACCAAGGGCACGCCGGCCTGGGGATCGTTCACGCGTGCCAGCATGGCCGCGGCCTCGGCTTTCAACGCCGGCGAGCCGGTCTCCAGCGCGTGAATGAGCGCCTGCACCGCACGCGGCCCGCTCGATAGGCAGGCTGCCGTCGCCCGCATCCGTCGCCAGTCCTCTTCGTGGACGAGTTCAGAGACCAGCGTTTCAATCGTTTCTTTTGGCATGGGCTACAACCTGGTGCGTAATCAGTGCTGAGTTATAAATTCAAATTTAACATTTGCCATTTAACATTGAGCATTGGTCCACGCGCAGGATGCTCAAACTGGTGTGTTTTGTTTATCTAGTTCATCTGGTCTGTCGGGTTTAACCAAACAAACGAGATAAACCAAATAACGGTCTTCTTCTGTGCGGACTTTTTCAGCATCCTGCTAGATGCGGCCTGCCCGCCAGCCCACCTTAGCCAACGTCTCTTTGACATGGTACCGGATATTGTCGTCCGACTCGCGTGCCAGCAGAGCCAGCAACGGCGCAATCACGGTGCCCCCGAATCGAGTCAGCGCGTCGGCAGCGTCCGCTCGCGTCACCGTATAGCGGAGTGCCTTCATGAGTGACGGGATGGCCGCCTCGTCTCGGATCGCACCCAATGCTTTGGCGGCCGCACCCAACGTCAGCATTTCTTCATCCCAACGATCGCCGCAGCCGTCGATCGGCCGCGAGACCTCCGGTCGCTCCACTGCCCTCGAGCACGTCGATCAGCACCGGTACGGCACGACGATCGCCGATCCGGCCCAGAGCCTCAACCGCCAGCGGCCGCAGCCCCGGCTCTTTCATCGCCGTCACGAGAAACTCCACCGCGCGCGCATCACCAATCTGACCGAGCGCGCGGACTGCATCCTCGCGAACCGCCCTGTCCCGATCGTTGAAGAGCACCGACAAGAGCGGATCCACCGCCTCAGGCGACCGCGTTTTCCCCAAGGCCTCTACCGCATGCAGCCGCACCAGCCATTCAGCATGGGTCAGCGCAGCGAGCAGCGACGACAACGACGCCTCCCCAATAGCCGCGAGGGCTGTCGATGTCTCCTCGCGCACGGCCTTCACCTTATCCTGTAGCAGCGGCACCAGCGGCGCCACCGCTCCAGGGTCTTGAATCCGACCCAATGCCTTGGCGGCATGCATCCGCACAATCCAATCGGGGCTCGCGAGCGCCTTGACGAGCGGCGCGAGCACTCGCGCATCGGCAATGGTGGCCAACACCGACGAGGCCAATTCCTGAACCGTGAGCACCGGATCGGAGAGACAGGCGCCCAGCGTCGTCACAGCCGGCTCTCCGATGGCCAAGAGGGCGCCGATCGCCGCATCGCGAACCGCGCGATCGTCGTCACGAAGCACGGAGACCAACGGCGCCACAGCCCTCGGATCCCGAAGCGTGCCGAGCATCGTGGCGGCCTCTTCGCGAATCGCCCAATCCTCGTCTTTGAGCGCAGCAATCTGTTCGGCTACCGCGTCTGCCATGCCCGACCTCGATCCTAACAGGATGCTGAAAAAGTCCGCCAGCGCGGTCTGGAAGCGCGCGAGATTCAGCGCTCAGAGGCTCAGTCCGCGAGCTCGGCCTTGCTCAGCCTTGACCTCGGCTCTTGTGCCTAGTTTCTCCGCAGCCTGCTAGCCTCTTTGGGCGAAATCTCCCGAAGGACCAAATCGGCCTGTGTCGCCAAGAGGCATGTCCACCCTGGCATTGTCGGCCACACTTGAATTGACGGTGATGTCTTCCGGCGCAGGCATCCAACCCAATTTTTCGAGCGTTTCAAGCGCCAATTGCCGCAAGGCATCTTTCGCCGTGAGTCGGACCGACGCATAGGAGAGCACCCGCTCCCCTTCTGCGACGACTTCGGACGCTTTCGGGTCATAGAGAAAGGCGATCAACGGCTCGATCGCCGTATCGCCGATGGTGGCCAGGGCGGCACTGGCCTTCTCGCGCAACACGCCGTCCTTCAACAGCATGATCAAGTCGGGAATGACGCGCGGATCGCGGAACTGGCCGAGCGCCGTCGCCGCCGCTTCCTTGATAAAGGCGTCTTCGCTGACGATACAGCCTGGAGTCGGGGTCCCATCCTGTCGAATGCCCTTGCCCTTCAACGCGTCCAGCACCGGAGGCAAGGCGCGAGGATCGCCGATCATGCCGAGCGACGCAATGGCATGCCGCTTCACCACGCCATCCTTCATCGCCTCGATCAAGGCATCGATGGCCCGTGGATCGCCGATCTGGCCCAGGGCGATCGTGGCATCTTCGCGAACGGCCCGATCCGGATCTTTCAGCGCGGCAATCAGGACGTCGACGACTTTAGCGTCCCGCACCCAGGTTCGGCCGATTTGATAGTCGGTGGTCATCCCACCGAGTGCGCGGGCAGCGTGGCATCGGACCACAAAATCCTTATCCTTCAGACACTCAATCAGCGGATCGACGGAAGGCTGGCCGATAGAGATGAGTGCGGTTCCGGCTGTTTCTCGCACCGTTTTCGACGGATCACGGAAGAGTTTGACCAGGACCGGAATCGCTCTCGGATCGCCGATCTTGCCCAGTGCCTCTGCCGCTGCACTCTTCACGGCGCCATCGCGATCTCGACAGACGAGCATGAGGGCCTCGACGGCTTTCCGATCCTTTATTTCACCACAAGTTTTCGCCGCATGTTCGCGGACACGCCACCGCTCATCCTTCAATGCGGTGATCAGGCGATCGACGACTGCGGCTCCCATCGAGGCCATGGCCGCCACGGCATCGTTCCGCACATCCATGATGGAATCGTTAAACAGGACGATGAGCGCTTCCACCGCTTTCGCCCCGCCGATCCTGGCCACGCCCCAGCCCGCATGGGCCCGCACAGTCCAATATTCGTCTCCACAGGCACCGACAAGCGCGTCCAACGTGGTGGGATCGGCGAGTTCGGCAAGAGCCTTGGACGCCTCCTCGCGGGTCGCATCGTCGACATCCTCAAGTGCGTCTAACAGATCGTCAAGCGCCTGGGCCATGGGTACCGCTCCTCTACTGATACTGGTAATCGCGCTGGCCGCTATACGGATAGGTCCGGCTGCAGCGGACAGTTAAGGTCTGGGTCCCTCGTCCCTCCACACATTGGTCGAGCGACTGGGCAAACTCCAGCTTCCCCTCTAAGTTCACCGCGAACGGAAAATCGAACGTGAAGCTCCCAAATTTATATTTTCCCGGCTTCAGTTTGAGGGCACGAGACTCGGTCGTCTTGTAGGCATCCATAGAATCAGGGTCCGACGCATAGATGGACGGGGTGATGCCGGGCACTTGCCACCAGGACTGAGGATTAATGGTAGTGGCGTCGATGGTGATCGACATGTTCCTGGGTGTAGGCAGCCGGCTGACCGGCCGCGGCCGGCTGAACGATCGTAGCAGAGCCGAGCAACCCATCCGACCAGACAACAGATCATGTACCATTTAACACTCTGCATCATGCGACCTATTGCATGGCTGGATCCCTGTGGGGCCGCGGCAAAGGCAGCCTGAAAGATTTCTTCCACGGCATGACTCTCCCATTCGGTATGTGTCTGTAACCCCAACGTCCGCATCACCGTCGCACCGGTATCTAAAATGGAGACCGGCTGGTGAATCGCGTGACCAGGTTTAATCCCCACCCCCGACGCAATCCACGGAACCATCGGAACGGCCGCGTCAGCCTGTTCCTGGTTCGCATCCCTGCCTTCGGCGCTGAGCGACGTCACAAACACGGTCGTCCGCTTGGTCAGCCCCTGCTCTTGATAGATATCCAACACGGACTGCATGGCCTTATCCACCGTGCGAAGCGCGTCACGGTACTCCTTCGAGGTCCAGCCTCGGGACGCGCCCACTCGACCCGCCTCAGGAAGATGCACGACCAGGAAATGCGGCAGCGAAAGGATGGCATGCCCGTAACCATGGCCGCTGGTCGCTTTCTTGAAGTATTGACGGATGTAGGACACGATTCGATCCGTGCTGCACTCGGGCTTCAGAGGCCCGCACATCTGGTAATCCGTGTAGGGCTCAGGTCGCGCCAACTGATAGAGCGACTCGTCCATGAGGAAAATCGCGCTGTCGCGCCCCCCGCTGAGATCGAGATAGTCGAACACGCTCGGAGCGCGTGGGTAGCCGCGGCTGAATTCGAAGGTGTTCCAGGTAATGCCGTGTTTCTCGACCGGCATTCCCGTAATCAATGACGCCATCGTCGGCAGCCGTAACGCAGGTTTCACTGCCGTGGCAGACCAGGTGACAGCCCCTTCCTTGATCAACCGGCTGAGGGTCGGCATCGTGCCGCCTTTCAGAGAGTCCTGGCCGAATCCTTCGAGGACAAAGAGAATCACGTACTCGGTCGGAGCCATTGAGGCAGGTGCCTGCGTCGATACAGTGGCAACCGCCGCGTCTCTCGGAAGGACCAGCGCAAGGAAGAAAAGGGATACGGCCAGTATCCGAATCGACCATCCGCGATCAAGGCTGATTGGCGTGTGCACAGATCAGTTCTTTCTATTCTATTCCAAGGGAACTTCTACGCTATCATGGCGTTTTCCGCCAAGGCAAGCGAGGCAAGACCTCGCCCGCACGATCCATCAGGGTTTCATGCGGGTGGGATGGCTCCTGGCACAACGGTCGATGGCGGTGCTATGCTTATTCGTAACCTCGTGGGAGTCAACGAATCGGCCCCTGGCGCGTCAGTCCTATCCAGAAGGTGAGGGCGATGCCACAGATCTCTCCTCCGCATACGATCGCTCAACTGGCATTCCCGCGCATCCCATCGCCGAGCCTGAGCCTCTTTGCACTGTTCGTCATCCTGTCTGTTTGGCCCACAGTGACACTGGCAGAAATCCGAGTCGTGACCGCTCAGGGTGAACACCGGATGGGAGACCGTGACACCAGAGAAGACGCCATCCGTCTGGCCACCGAAGCGGCCAAACGAAATGCCCTGGAACAGGTCGCCGTCTACCTCGAAAGCATCACAATCGTGGACGGTCTAGATGTCACGAAAGACGAAATTCGAACCTATACCGCTGGGTTGGTCCTTGTCCTGGAGCAACAGACCAACACAACGCTCGATGGAGACACCATCGTTGTCAGCACGGATCTGGTAGCCCAGATCGATACGGAAGAAGTGCGACAGGCCATCGCGGCCTTGCGGGAGAACGAGGACGCCCGGCATCAACTCGTCGCGCTGCAACAGGAAAATGACCAACTACAACAGGACCTCGATGCGGCGAATCAGGCCTTGGCACAAGCCTCGACCACAGAGCAGACACAGCAGGCGACCCAGCAACGCCAAGACATCTTGAATCGGGTGCAATCGAACGCCATGGTCTCGCAAGCCTGGACGGATTGGATGCTCGTCTCGCCGGCTGTCTATTCCTCTCAGGGGGTGGGGTCGGCCCAGATCCTCAGCTCTCCTGAACGTCGCACAGGGCTTATATCCCACAAGCCCGCATGTCCAAGTGGCGCAACAAGTGATTACCACGAGACAGCCGCCGGCGCCGCCACACCGCCCGTTCCCCCTGCACCGGGAACGAGACAGCCGACCATGCCACGCCATCAGATCACGCCGGCGCCGGGATCGCAGACTGTTCCGCGAACATTGAACGAAATCACGTACAACACACCGACAGCGCCACCGCACATCGGCAATCAACCCGGCGTCATCCATCAGATACCGCCCTCGACGGGATCGAGAACGTTGACCGATGTCCGCCAGTTGAATCCCTTCTTGCCGCCATCGAGCGCTGCTCCACCCATCTCGCAACAGACTCCGATTCCCGGCTCACGGTCAGCTCGCGCGCTTCAGCAGTTTTTACAGCCGCAGCAGGGAGCGGCGGGCGCACCACCTGCGACAAGACAATTCCCTCCGACGATGCATCAGATCCATCCGCCGGCCCTCCAGCAGACGCCACACCTGCCCCATCAGATTGCACCTAGGGGGTTTGGTGGCGGAGGGCATCATGGTGGGGGCGGCGGTCATGGTGGGGGCGGAGGACGAGGGAGGTAGCGTGTGAAGAACAGAAGGAGTCAGTTGTGATTGTTGCGTTGATCGCCACGGGCTGTTCAGTCTTGCTGCCGCTGCATTCGTTTGCTGCGGATTCAGGCGATGTTCGAACCCATGCGGAGCAATCCTTTGATCAACTCAAGCAGCACACAGGACAACAAGACTCCTCGAAAGCGCCGTCCGGATCGCGCCACAAGATTGAAGATCGCAACAGCTATTCATCGGACCAGTACCTCGTCGGCAACGGTCAGGGCGACATGACGAAAGGACAGATCGTCTGCCAACGGGTATCGGAACTGTCTGCCCGTACCGATTTGGCCAAACAGATTCGTATTCTGGTGAAAGAACACATGGTCGACCGAGTTCGCGAGCGGACAGGCCGAGAGGCGGAACAGGACATCGAACTCACGCGTGAAGAAATCGTCCAGGAATATCTCCAGGGCGTGAAGATCGTGGATCGCCGGATAGACGAAGACAGCAAAACTTGTAGCGCGACTGCCGTCATGCCCAAAAGCCAGATCCAGCCCAATCCAGCGCCCAACCGCCTCGAGTCCCACCTCGACAGTCATTCGATAAGCATCCCCCTGTGATCGTTCGTTGCAGTCCGTCCACCAACATCGGATATGTAACTCCCCCATGCCGATCGAAAACAGCTTTCAACACGACGAGATGTCGCGAAAGAATCCCGGCGAGCGCCTCACCGTTCGTGAGGTCGCCCCAACTGCCCTGCCCGAATCGCCTCCCGCGCAGGACGCGATGGCAGCCCTCGGCAAGCGCCTCTCGCACGCTGGTGTCCGCATGATCGTCTTGCTGCACGGCTCCATCATGGGAACCGACGTCTTTGGGGTGCAACGGTTGGATGAGCTGGGCGGCCTCAAGCGTGGCTACTCGCGCGGCGTGGCGGGCCTTGATGCCTTATTGGCCCTGATGCGGGAAAGCAGTAATGGCATGTCACCGCTGCCCGGCGGGCTGAAGCCACCGCTCGCGAATGATGACGCCACCAAGAGGCTGCTCGATGAGCAGATCGGGGATGCCGGAAATTTCACAAACACCTATCTGGAACTGATGAGACAATCGCTCAACCGAGGCCTGGATCGTCCGATCCATTGCGTCCGCGAGCTCTGGTCCTGTGAACACCATCACCTGGGCCGTGCCATGGCGGCTGTCTCGATGCTCGAACGCCTTCACGACTGGGGCGAGACGCACAAGTTGAGCCAAGGAGATCGGATCCTCGTGCAGGCACATGGGCAGGCCGGGTTAGTCCTCGCCCTCGTCTCGAACCTCTTATGTGTGGCCTCGAACAGCAGCCGGACGCGGCTGCTCGACCTCTTGTCGGCTTTTGCCTCGCAGGTCAATCGACCAGACATCACCTCGACGATCCAACGTGTCGCTCCGCTGCTGTCGAATGGCGCCATCCTCAATGGAGCGACGCTGGACGTCGTCACGTTCGGCATGCCGGTACGCTACGGGTGGGATCCATCCGGATTGGGAAAACTGCTGCACATCGTCAACCACCGAAGCATGCGGACCGATGGAAAGACCTGGCTTTCGAAGATGGAGTTGCCTCAGATCACGATGGAGATGCCGATCGCCTGGGGCGGAGATTACGTACAAGAATTGGCAGTGGCCGGCAGCGATGCCGTGCCGACGACCGAGGCAGCCAAGGCGGCCAATAAAGCCCTGTGGGAACTCGTGGAGCCGTTTGATGGATTCGAACGATGGCTGGAATGTGCCCGCCGTGCCGTCCGAATCCCCAGTGAGGGACTGGGGATTCTCGCCGACTACAAAGATTCCACCGGGTCAACCAACGTGCGCGACCACTACTTCGGCCACGCGGCCTATACTCGCCTCAACGCGATGCTGTTCAACACGACAGAAATCGTGCAATCTCTCTATTCATGACGAGCCATACTCAACCACTAATCCCAAAGGATGTTCAAAAGAGCTGGCAGGCTTCGGAGAGACTCATTCTATACACAAATCGTCGATGGAATCTTCCATGGGCACCGATGTCAAAATAATCGCAGGATGCTCAAAAAGGCTGTCCAGCAAGGCCGCAGCGAGTGAAGACCGGAGGCGTACCCTCTGCGAGGTACGTTGAGGATCTGAACGATGCGAGAACGACGCCGGCGGACTTTTTCAGCATCCTGCTACCCTTCGCGCAACTGCACCGCTAAAGGTTCCCAGGAAAATATGCCGTCAAGGTAGGCATGGCCGTTCGGCGTGGTGGCAACGAGTTCGATGGATTCGTACACACTGATCGTCGTGCCGCTGCCGGCTGAGGCGGAGACTTGCATGGTGAGTGCGGCGCTTGGGGCCGGTGAGGCAATGTCGTGATGCGTCCGCAGTTGTTTTGGCAAGGCGAGAAGATTCACGAACTGGGCGGGCGGCGCCTGACGAAACTCGCCATCGTAGGTCACCCACAGGCGTGCGGCGGCCGACACATGGGCGTACCACTCGTCTCCGACCGCGTTCGATTCAACCCAATTAAACAGGGTGTTGACCCGTGACATGATCGACACCGTCGTCGGTTCCAACGAGGCGGGAATCTGCAGCAGGGTCGTGTAGCCCGCGTGGACATACCCGAGCGTATCCCAGAGCGAAGGATTCGCTCCGACGCGCGCCTGGAGCGATTTATTCGGCAGCACATGCTCCACGTAGTGGGGATTCGCAGCAAGACGGAGATAGTGCGTGTCTTCAAGGTATTTGATCTGATCGAGCTTGCACAGGGTTTCATCCCGATCGCCGAATCCGATGGTGTTCGGCGCCGAGACACTATCCGCTCCGGTAAAGATCAGCTTGCTCCAGCCGATCGGCGCAATGCAGCTGGCACTCGCCGACCCATTCAGCTTCTCCAGCACCTCCACACGGCTCTTGATGTCGCTGAAGACCGACTCCAGCCCTTCTTTCGTTCCGCGGACCCGTTCGACCAAAAGAGTCTTTTCGAGTTTCCGTTGTTCTTCGAGTTGCCGCACAAACGAGGCTGTCTGCCGATCGAGTTCCAACACTGGTGCCATCGGATCCTCCTCTTCATGTTCATGTAACGCCCTCTACGCCGTACATGGAAACCAACGAGAGGTCAGCAAGATGGGTGCCCCCCTAACCGCGCGCAAATTGGCTCTGGATAAGGGTAAACCGAAGGCAAGGACCGACTGTGAGGACAGGTTTGAACGCAGCCTGCTAGCAGGCTGTGGAGAAACTATTTTGACACGATAGACATTCACCTATCTGGGGCAACGGGAGGATACCGGCAGGATGCTCAAAAAGTTCGTCCAGCAAGGCCGCAGACGATGAAAGCACCGGAGGCGTAGCCTCTTGGCTACGTTGAGGATGCTTTCGAGGCGAGAACGCCGCTGGCGGACTTTTTCAGCATCCTGCTGTGGATTCGTTCAGCGAGGTCGCCGTCACGCCCAAAGGCGTCAACAGCACGAGAGCCGCCTTCAGAAGCAGGCTGTCATAGGCCGAGACATCGTAGCTCCAGGTCCCATCGAGTCCGGCCACCGCGCGCGCCCGGTCAGGCGGATAGGCCGCGTCGGCATCCGTAATGATGTAGTGAATCGTGTCGCCGGCTTGGAGCGACACGCCGCGCGCGAGCAGCTCCTGCGCCGCAATCATCGACAAGGTCTGGTGGCGATAGGCCTGTGGCTCTTTCGAGAGGGATTTGGTAATGGCCAGCTCCTCAACGGTGGCGTGCCCATCGAGGAGATAGCGCCGATAGGTACGGACGATCTCCAATGCCTGCGGAATCTGTCCACGCAACTCGGCCAACGTTCGCACCTCACTCAGACAACGCAACACCTCCGCCTGTGCCCGCTTGACGAGGAACGGGGCATCGCTGCGACGGATTTCGATGCCGCGGATTTTCATGGCGCCATGGTCAAACAGGCCCACGAACTGATTCGGCACCGGCATGAGCGGATTGACCCGTGACGGAAGAAACCCAATCCAGTGATAGAGCCCTTCCACGCCGATCGAAAGCTCCGTCCGCTCGGTGATCGCCTGGGCAAGTCTGTCGTAGTCTGCCCTGACCGCGCCGGGTTTGACGAGCCAGAGTGAATCCACAATCGCATGCAGCATGCGATAGCCATGACGTTCTGCAATCTCTTTCGCCTGCAGCAAAATATCGCGACTGTAGGCAGTGACCGATTCGTGTGCTTCGATCCGCCCGAACCGGGCATTCTTGTATCCCAAATAACCGAACGAGACGACGAGCAGCCACTTGAGCGCCGTTTGCCGTTGATCGAGCACGGCCCTCGCCGCCGGCTGTGTCGCCACGGCCATGAGCCGTTTGTACTTCGCGCGCTTGTCGAGCAACGGAGCCAGCGTGCGAGGCACCAATCCCTCGTGATGGAGGCAGGTGTGATGGCCGATCTCCGGCACCCGCGCGGTCGGCTCATTGCGGCAGCACCGGCAATTGACCGTCTCGGGCGAGATGTTGAAGCGCACCATGATGGAGGGATACATCGACGAGAAATCCAGTTCACCGACCTGTTCGTGATAGCCGACGATCGGCGCGAACACCAATCCGCCCTGATCGGTCTGCAGCAACTCGAGCGCGGATTTGAAGGCTTCCGGCTCCTGCTTCCGGTAGGGAATCAGCAGGCCGTCGCGACAAGCCGTTTCGAGCTGCATCGAGGTGATCCCCGTCCCTGTCGTCGTGCGGGCCATCTGTTGCAAATCGACCTTCGCGACACGGGCCTGCTCGATGAGTCCGGCCAGGCCCATCTCCGCCAGCGCAAACGAATTGTGCCGATCGAGGTGCAATCGTCCCGACAACGTGCGGGCACCGGCATGGGAGAGGATGCGGCCGTACGAAAAATACGAATGGGGCTTTCCTGGCGCCGATGGATCGATGAGGATCGCGATTGAGCGCGAGCGGCATGCGCAGCCGATCCGCCATGACCATGAGACGCGGCAGAAGATAGGAATCGCCCCAGTCCGTCAATAGAATGTCGGGGTCCTGTCGCACGAGTAGCTGGTTGAGGCGCTGGACCACGTCGGCATCATCGCCTTCCAACACACGTTCCTCCCCGTCCATCCGCACCACGAGCGAGCTGCGCCCGCCATGATTCGGATTGGGCGACGGACTGTCCGGCGACAGCTCCATGATCGTGAGTGGAGGGAAACCATAGTCCGTGTCCCAGGGCGACTCCAGCGCCTGAATCGACTGAATCCGGCCTTCGACTGTGAGGTCAACCTCGCAATGGACGAGAGGAAAGAGTTCCCGGTCGTAAAAGTAGCGCTGCGGCAGCGACACATCCACGTGAAAGAACTGCGCGTCGGGGCAGGCGTGGATCAGCTGTTGTGTGAGGGACGAGAACTGCGCGGGAGCGTGAACCGAGACTTCCAGCACCGGGGTTGGGTGAAGCGCACCGAGTTCGTATCGCTCCACCTCTCTGGTGCTGATACGACAGGGAGCACGACGGAGTAGCGGGAACACCTGCTCGCGGATGGACGGCGGAGCTGCCAGATAACAGGTCGGCACGAAGGGATCGACAGCCCTGATGCGGCGACCGTCTTCGCCGAGGAGCCAGACGACCATACCCTCTTGTGCCGGGTAGACATCAAGAAGCCATCCCTTGAGTCGAGTCGTGGGACATGCGGGTTTCAAGAATCATCACTTTCTGTTGCAACGTGACGACGTGTTTCTGTTGTTCGATCAACATGGACAACAACATCACCTCGAACGGGGTCTCACGCGCGAGATAGGCGCCGGCCGACGCGTGGTGACGGGCGGCGGCGAACAACACATCGAGCGCCTGCTGATCCTCACGCCGCAATGCACGCCGGTAGCGGCTCCACAAGTCGATTTCCTGCTGGACCAATTGCGTGAACGTGGCAAGCGTGCGCCCCATGTCTATAACCGATTCCAGAGCAGACGCGGAATCATCCAGCGTTTGGGCTCAAGCCCTCCCTCTTCCTGGAGCCACAGCCCATCCTCGGCCTCGCGCAGATCGATCGCCCGGCGCGCCTGCGCACGGAGTGTCTCCACAAATCGGCTGCGTCCGCCGGACTCAGGCGGCGCAAGCGGGGTCACGCATAACACCTGCACGCCATGGCCAGCCATATCTCGAAGCGCCTCTGTCATGGCACGAAAGAGGCGTATCGCTTCCGCCTCCGGCACCGACTGATCGTACAACGTATCGAGCGGACCGGCGAGAATGACAAACCGCGCATCATAGGTGCGCAACGCCGACGGGAGACAATCCGTGACCAACCGGACCATCTGATGACAGGTGAAGGCCCGTGAGACGTGAATCTGTTGCAGCACGTGAGCCGGCGCCACCCGACTTGCCCGAGCCAGCCGCCCCACTAAGAACGGATCGAAGACATTGGCGCCGGCCAGATACAACACCGGCTCGCCGGCCAGCGCGCGATCGACCGCGGCACAGAGACCCAGTCGATAGACCGACGGCGGCCCAGACAACAGCACCAACCCCTTCGGCTGATCGCTCGACACCGCACTCCGCCGCAACGCCGCCAACAGATGGCGAGGCACATCGATGATTTCGTCGCCATCCTCTGTGCGAAACGGAAACTCAATCGCCTGTTGCTGTACCTGAGCCATAGAACACCTCACGATTCGTTGAAGTGCCGGATCACCCCTGCGACAATTCCCTGAATGCTAAACTCATCCTCCGACGACACGATGATCGGTTTCATCGCTGCATTCGCCGGATGCAGTTCAATCCGACCGTCCTTGCGGTAGTACTTCTTGACCGTCGCTTCGTTGTTGACCAGCGCCACCACCGTCTGCCCGTTCCGCGCAGTACCCTGCTTCCGCACCACCACCAAATCGCCGGGGAAAATGCCGTCGTCCTTCATCGACTCGCCTTTCACCCGTAGTGCGAAGGTCTCTCCCCCGCGCAACAACGGCGGCAGCACCGCCACCAATTCAGCTTGCGTGATCGGTTCGATCGGCGCCCCTGCCGCCACCATCCCCAACATAGGAATCTGTGCCGACCCTAATTGGTCCAACGCCATCTCGACCGACAAGGGTACCTCCCACGTACCGGCCTCATAGCGGCTGATCGTCATCCGGCTCAGTTCCAGCACCTCCGCCAGCTTCGCCTGCGTGTACCCCATTCGAACCCGCGCCTGTCTGAACTGTTTAGCCGTCATGTCACAAAATGTTACATACCGTAGCAGGGGCTGTCAAGAGGGTAATCTGGCGCCAAATGCCTATAGATAGGAGCGTCGATTAGGAAGGGAAATCGTGCAGGCGTTCTATAAGACCTAGGAACGAGGGGCCTTGGTCATTCTCGTCTTGCCCTTTCTTGCCAATTCGAGGAGCACCCGCAACCCGTAATAGAAACATTCCTTGTTGTACCGCGTTTCCCACTCCTTGAGAATGCTCTGCCCCGCCTTGCTCTTTCGACGAAGCGCCTGCGCCACGTCCTTGTGCAACCGGCAACGCGACTCAGAAGCCCGTTGTATCCACATCGGCGGAATGTTCGCTCCGCCTCGTTGAAGAAGCCGATAGCCCTTCAAGACGCTTCCGTCTGCACTCTCAAACAATGTTGCTTCTCTCGCCATGTTAGGCCTCCTTTATCATGGAGTGCGATGCAGTCGATCCAGACTCAGAGAGTCAATACGCTTCTCTCCCCACCGTTCCACTTGGGGGTGGCTGGGATGATCCCGCTGCGCGCATCGAGCGAGCACCTTCTCTCCCCTACTCCCATCTCGTGCGGGTCAGTGAGGTGATTCCGACTGCGGCCGTCGAACGACCACTTTCCGAAGTGGGGGTTCCGGGAGCAAAGGAATCTCCTCACTGACCCGCACTTCTCTACTTCTTAAAGATCAACCTCGGCTCCGTCATATTCCCCATCGAGACCGCCACCAATTCCCACCCGCTCGCTCCGAACTCGTTCAGCATGGTTTGCATATTTTGGGTGTCAGGAAGGACCTCGACGATTTTGTACTGGAACCGTTTCGGCTCTTGCGCCTTCGCCGCAAACGGCTGCCCCATGAACAGCAGGAACGCCAACGCGCAAAGACTGACACCTGCGATCACCCACGCCCCCGAAAGACGTACGTTCTGCATATCTCACCCCGCGTTGTTATGTGTTATGGATGCGCCACCCGCCAATTGTGGCCTGTCCCTAGATCGACCTTCAAGGGCACCGCCAATCCCAGCTTCTTCCCCGTCGCTTCCATTTCTGTCTTCACAAGTTGCTTGGCCTCTTCCAATTCCTTCTCCGGCACTTCGAAGATCAATTCGTCGTGCACTTGTAGAATCATTTTCGTATGCGGCAGCTCATGGCACAGCCGACGGTTCACATCGATCATCGCCACTTTGATGAGATCCGCGGCTGAGCCCTGGATCGGACTGTTCACGGCCATGCGTTCGCCGAACCCACGCTGCACCGGATCGCCGCTCTGTAACTCGGGAATCGGACGCCGCCGGCCGAGGATCGTGGTCGTGTAACCTTTCGTTTTTCCTTCCTCGATATTCCGGTCCATCAACGCACGCACCGCCGAAAACTTCTCGAAGAACGTCTCGATGTACTTCTTTGCGTCCGCCTGCGGCACGCCGATATTCGAGGCCAGGCCGAACGGACTGATCCCATACACAATGCCGAAGACGACTGTCTTGGCCACGCGCCGCATGTCTCTCGTGATCTGACTGGAGGGCAGACCGAAAATCTCCATGGCCGTCGCCATGTGGATGTCCTCTCCCTTGGCAAACACGGCGAGCAAGCGCGGATCTTGCGACAAGTGCGCAAGGATACGAGGCTCGATCTGGCTATAGTCTGCGCAAAGCAAGGTGTGGCCTGCCGGCGCGATAAACGCTTCTCTGATTCGTAATCCGTACTCGCCCTTCACCGGAATATTTTGCAGATTCGGCTCGGTAGAGGAGAGCCGCCCGGTCGCCGCGACGGTCTGATTGAGCGACGTATGGAGCCGCTTGGTCTCCGGATTCACCAACTCCGGCAGCGCATCCACATAGGTGGACTTGAGTTTACTCAGGCTCCGATAGTTCACGATCTGCGCGGGCAATTCGTGCTGAGTGGCGAGCTGCGTCAGCGTGTCTTCGTCGGTCGAGTACCCGGTCTTGGTTTTCCTGATCGGTTTGAGCCCCAATTTTTCGAAGAGCACCGTGGCGAGCTGCTTCGGCGAATTGATGTTGAACTCACCGCCGGCCAATCCCTCAATCGCCTTGATCATCTGGTCGAGGTCCCGTTCCAATTCTTTGCTGAGCGCGCGCAGGCCTTCGACGTCCAATAAGAATCCGTTCCGCTCGATCTCAGCCAACACCGGCACCAGCGGCATTTCCACGTCGGTAAAGAGCCTGAGGCTTCCCTGCTCCGACAGTCGTTCTGTCATCGGCTGGGCAAGCTTGGCCAGCACTGATGCGGCTTCCGCTGCCTCCTCTCGCGATCCGGTGTCTTCGTCGAAAAGGGATTGCGGTGCGGCGGTGGTTGTTTGTCCGGTCCCAAGCCGATGGCTCAACACTTCCCACGCGATGGTTTCAAGCTGGTGATCGCGGCGATTGGGATTGAGGAGATAGTCCGCCACCATGGTATCCAGGTAGGGACCGGCGAGGGTCACTCCAATGCGGTGAAAGGCCAGTAAGGTCGCCTTCAGGTCATGGACCACCTTGGTTCTGGTGGAATCATGCAGCAACGCAATGATAGGCCGCATGTAGGTTCGGACGTCGAGTGGAATGAATGCGGTCTTCTCTCCAATCGAAAGCGCGATTCCCTGCACATCCGCCTGCACACCTGGCCCAGAAGAGAGCAGACATTGCAGGCCGAGGGCGCCGCTCTTCGGTAATCCCTCCACAAATCGCTGTGCGGACGGTTCATCCTGAACGATCTCGGTCTCAACCACATTCGCCTCAGCCTGCGTGAACGACGGCTGAAATGATTTGAGGAGTGTGGTGAACCCCAGCTCGCGCAACAGATCGGTGAGCTGGTCCTGATGCGGAGGCTTCAGATGATAGGTCCCGGCATCGAATGCCACGGGACTATCCACTTCAATGGTCGCCAGCCGCCGGCTGAGGCGGGCATTGTCCGCCTGATCGATCAGCAGGGCTTTGATTCGAGGCGGCGTGACCTCTTCCACTCGGCGTAAGAGTTCCTCTATCGTGCCGAACTGGGCGATCAACTTCATCGCCGTCTTCTCGCCGATGCCCTTCACCCCGGGAATATTGTCCGTCGCGTCACCCATGAGCCCCATGATCTCCACGACGCGCGCCGGCTCCACGCCGAAGCGTTCGAGGCACTCCGCTTCGCCAAGCCACTTGTCTTTCACCGGATCGTACATACGCACGTGAGGTGTCAGGAGTTGGAACATGTCCTTGTCGCCGGTGACGATGACGACGTCGAAGCCGGCCTGTTCGGCCTGGTGCGCCAGCGTGCCGATCAAATCGTCCGCCTCGTAGCCAGCTTGCCGGACGGCGGGAATGTTGAGGGCATCCACGACGCGATGGATGTAGGGAATCTGGGCGCTCATGCCCTCCGGCATCGGCGGCCGCTGTGCCTTGTAGGCCTTGAACTCCGTGTGGCGCAAGGTCGGGCCCTTTTCGTCAAACGCCACGACGAGGCCATCCGGCTTCCGTTCACGAATAATCTTCAGCAACATGGTTGTGAACCCGAGGATGGCGTTGGTCTGGAGGCCTTGGGAGTTGTTCAGAGCCGGCAGGGCGAAGAACGCGCGATAGATATAAGCGCTCCCATCAATCAGGTAGAGCGTCTTACGGCTGGACTCTGTGCTCGGCATAGGACTAGCCCGCATTATTCATGACGGTTCGTCGCGAGACCGCTAAGCCGCGTCGCGAGACCGGCGCGCGGAGCCCTGAGCCCCGACGAGGTCTGCCGCGCTGCCTGTCCCGCTCGCTCTTGAAACGAGGACTTGGCGCAACAAAGAAGCCCGCCTGTGATTCCCAATTTCGAGTACTCGTTGAGGGTCCGAGGGGCGAGCCCACCGGCCGAAGGCTCGTCGTAGCAGCGGATCGGCGATTGCAGCAGAAGTGTTCATGGACAATGCGGGCTAAGGGCCGGGAGCCAGCGTCAGCGGTGGTTTATCAAACTGTCGACGCATGCCATTGATGACACTCAGCAGGGTCGGCTGCCCGACCATTTTCGCCTCCAGCTCACGCTTTTTGGGGAAATCCATGAGTGAGATTCCGATCAGCATCGTCAGGAGGCCCTGTCCGGGCAAGAAAAGCATGGCAAAGCCAGCCAAGAGGAACACGACACCGACAACGTTCTTGACGACCAAGCCAAACAGGCGCAGCGCTGGATGATGGTCTTTCATCCAATGGCGGGGAGTACGCGTGTCAAAATAGTCGGCGGGCAGGCGGACCAGAATCAGCGGGATGGCAATCAGAGAACCGATAAATCCGATGACCGAGGCCACGGTGAGACCGATAAGCACATCGACAGGAACCCATTGCTGTACTGTTGCATATAAGTCTTCCATGCGCTCCGTATCCTAGCATGCGACTTAGGGGCACTCAAGCCGACAAACCAAGCCTTGACGAGTGTTTACGGCACGTTTCTCACGGGCTATAATCTTTCTGCCATGTCGCCTCGTTCGCCCATCACGCTTCGGATCAGCACCTTGCTAGGGGTGGCAGGCCTGGGCATAGGGCTCCTGACCTGCCCCTTCCAGGTCGGCGCGGCCGATGATTTTCATATCGAGATTACGAAGAAAGGCCTGGGCAAGGAGGTCGTCATCACGAAGGGACCACGCGAGTGGTTCATGCTGATCGAGGTGACGCAAGAGAATTCCGTGGTTCTGCGGCAGGAAAAAGAGCACGATCGTTACCTCGTGGACGAAAGTGAAACGCATGACCGTCCCATGACCACGAGCGAAGTCGATGCGGCCATTACCGATTATGTGAACAGCGTGAAGACACGCGCCACGAAGGAGTAGCCACCGACCATGCCGGCTCAACCCAAGTTTGTCATCTTCGCCCATCACGCCACCTACGATACGCTGCACCAGGTCGCGACCCTTGGTCTCACTGCCGCGGCGATGGGAAAGGACGTGATCGTGATCTTATTGTTCTGGACGATCAAGAAGCTGGCCGAGGGAAAGATCGATCAGGTGGACTTTCCCCCTGAGTATGCCGCTTCAGCCGAAGAAGTGACGCGGCTCTTGAAAGAAAAGAAGGTCCCGAAGATTTCTGAAATGTTTCAAGATGCAAAACACGTCGGGAGGTTTCGCCTGATCGCCTGCAGTGCCGGGCTGGAGTACATGGGCGTGGACGGTGCCGTCGTCGAAAAGAACGTTGACGAAGTCATGGGACTACCCGCAATTATTGCACTTACCTCTGACGCGGAAACGAAGCTGTTCATCTGATTGGTTGTTCTTCCTCTCTCCATCAGCTCATCACCGCCCTCATGACCTTGAATATTTGAGCAGGGTAATCTGCAATGACCGACGCGGCCTATTTCGCTGTCGGCTGGAGAGATAACACCTTCTTGGTGGGATCCAGCGTTACCTGAAATTCCCGCAAAGCGCTGAGTCCCAGCAACCCTTCCACACCTCCCGGAGAGTCAGGAAGATCGTGAATGACCACGACACTGTCTCTGACTTCAGCCTCCGCCAAGCGAATCGACTTGATTCGCGCCAAGGGGGCCTGAACCGATCCCCCCACAGTATTCATCGTAACTGTCCCCATGGCTAAGTCTGAGTACAATCCAAGTTCGATGGCAAGCCTATGGGACACGACACTGTGGGAAGCGCCCGTATCCACGATCAATCGGGCATCCTGCTCTCCATTGAGCTTCACCGTTACCACGAACAGGTGGCCGACTTGTTGAAGCGGCACTTCCACGATGTGATTCGCCGGGCTTGTGCTCTGAGCTTCAGGCATCACTTTGCGGCCTTCTATTGGACCGGGCACGGCAGGAATTGGTGCAACTGGAAGCTTGCTCGAATTCGACTTCGGTGGTGCCGCCACGCCGAGAAGGGTGCATTGTTCAAGCTGCGCCGGCTGGTCTGTGAGCACTTGGCGGCCTTCCTTGTCATAGCAGCGATAAATTGCGTACCCCTCTTCGTGAATCGAAAGCAGCACTCCAAAAAGACCCATGGCCACAAATGCCTGCGTGTTTCTTTGTCGGCAGCTCATAAATCCCCGCTGGTTTCCACTTCTTCTCCTAGCGCGACTGTTTCACCCCTGCTCGATCACAAAAATCCCTGAGTTTGCACTTGCTGCAGAAGGGCGAGACTGGTTGGCAGAGGTTCTGTCCGTAGGGGACAAGCAAATCGTTGAAGATGATCCAATGCGTCGATGGCAATTTCCGGCGTAGCGCCTGCTCAGTTTCCTCCGGCGTCTTCGTCCTCACGTAACCCCAGCGATTGCTGATCCGATGCACGTGGATATCCACGCAGATGCCGGGCTTGCCATAGCCGACTGTCACCACCAAGTTCGCCGTTTTCCGGCCGACCCCCGACAGCGTGACCAACTCCTCGATGGAGTCGGGGACTATGCCTCCATAAACGTCCAGCAGACGACGACAAATGGCATGAATGGATTTGGCTTTCGTTCGATAGAACCCGACGGGGTAGATGGCGCGTTCGACCTTCTGGAGCGGGAGGGTCAGCATCGTGTCCGGCTGATGCGCCAACGAAAACAGCCGGGCACTGGCTTCACGTGTCGTCTTATCTTTCGTTCGGAGGCTGAGGAGACAGGATATAAGAATGCGAAAGGGGTCTCGGTTCGACTCGCGCGCCACCACGCCGACAACCGGCTCTTCCCACTGCCGGATCTCGCGCTTCACGATTCGAAGCGCTGCAGTGATTTGGTCCTGGCGCATGGACGAGGAGGGCTTAGAATGCCTTGGGAGAAATGCGATCAACCGATTGGGTAAGTCCGTGGGAGGATGCTTACTCTGGCTTACGCTTCGACAACCACTTTTGACGCCGCCGTTGCGCCTCGCGCTGCTTGGCTTTCTTCCTGACACTCGGCTTTTCGTAAAATCGCCGACGCTTCAGTTCGCGGAAGAGTCCTTCCCCCGCGAGTTTTTTCTTGGCAACTTTGAGGGCTTTCTCGACGTTATTATTGAAGACTTTGATTTCCATTCTTTTCGGCTGTGTACTTTCCCAGGCGATGCCTGTAGAGGTTTTTTTTTCATGCCAGCCTGATCTTGGCCAGGGAAGGCAGTGTAACATGACCCCCTGAGTTCCTCAAGACGGTTTGTCATTTGCTGAATCCGATCGAGAATTGATGACCTAAACCGTTGATTGTGCTGGATTTTTATATTTTCTTCGACCGTATGACGTCCCGCATCGGCTGCGGCGATCGCCAGCACCAGTCCAACGGTGAGATCAGAACGAACGCGTGGCTTCACCTCTGCCGAGCAGGCATGAAGCAGGGCCCCGGCCTTTGTCGCCAGTTCGGCGATTTCGAGCGGGATCTCCGTCGCCAGATGGAGCGCAGACGACAAGACGGCGGGACGAGTCCGGTCAGTCTTCTCAAGCCTCGTTGCCTGGATAAATCGCTGATAGGCATCGCCATCCGCTTGCATGAGATCGCGAAGCCGCAGGCTAATTTCACTCAGCCGATGTTCCACTCCTCGTTGCCGGCTGAGGCGCGCGCCCATAATTCCCAGCGAGGCCGCGAGGGCGCCTACTAAAGCCGCAACCGTGCCGCCGGCTGGAATCGGAGTCGCTGCAGCCACAGTGTTCAAAAAGTCCTCGATCGATTGCGCGTGCCAATCAACCGACTCCTGTTCGCGAGATGGGGCCGGTCGCACCGGCTCACCTAATAGCCGGGTCTCCAATCTCATTTCCAGTACCTGCGTTGAATCGAACTGTTCGAGCGCGAGGCTATGCCCGGCGGCCTGAACCAGGGCAGCTTGAGGCACAAGCCCAATCACTTCGCTCCCCACTACCGCGACGCCTTGCTCGGCCGCGCGGGTTCGGACTGCTTCAAACGCAACATGGAGAGGTGTGATGATGTAATCGGTGAGATTCATGGCGACCTGAACCATCTGTCGGCTGGCTAACTCCACGCCGATCGCTTTGAGATGGGGCAGCCCTCCGTTCGATTGGCGAATGTCTTTCGCAATGGATCGAGCCAGTGACAGATCCGTCGAGCGGAGATTCACATTAAAGGCGATCAAGGGAGGTCGCGCACCGATCACCAGGGCGCCGGCCGTCTTGTGAAGGCGAACGGGACCAAAGTCCGGTGTCCAGTCCGGATCGGAAGCCATGCGGAAGGCAAGGCCTTGAAGCCCTCCTCGACGAACTGATTCAAGCGGAGCATGATCGGGGTGCAGGGCCGCCTGTTCGTAAAGGAATACCGGAATCTCCAGCTCTGTTCCTACCCATTGTCCCAATCGCTTCGCCAGATGGATACAATCCTGCATCGTCGTGCCGCGCAACGGCACGAAGGGCACGACGTCCGTCGCCCCCACCCGCGGGTGGACGCCCTTGTGCTTCCGAAGATCGATGAGATCGGTCGCCACGCGGATTGTGCGAAAGGCGGCTTCAACAACGGCGTCCGGTTCCCCGGCAAAGCTCAAGACGGAGCGATGGTGGTCCCGATCCATCGTGTGGTCCAACAGCCAAACTCCCGGCACGGACTCCACCGCATTCACCAGAGCACGCACCGTCGTCTGGTTTCGCCCCTCACTGAAATTCGGCACGCACTCGACGATTCGATCCACGTCCATGCTCCATCAAGAATCGAAACAACGAAGCCGGAGGTCTGATCATCATCCCTCCGGCTTCTCGCTCCAGTGAGTCACTGTCTGTGCAGTTACTTCGTCTTTTTTACAAACGCTTTATAGATCGTTCCCGACTTTGTCTGTTCTTCTTCGAGACCGACCATCAGATGGCCGGTCGTGTCGCACCAGGCCGGCATGTCCTTCTTGATGCCTTCGTCGTCTGAGACGACTTCAAGAACCTGGCCCAACGTGAGTTCCTTGATCTTCTTCAAGGTCATGATAATCGGCATCGGGCAAAAGTACCCGAGCGTATCGAGCTTCACATCGGCTTGAATCATTTCTTCACTCCACAAAAAAAGCGCGTGAAACGCGCGACTTGCGTGACGTGTTTTTGATGGTCTCGCCTGTCTCGCTCTTCAGATAAAGAGATTCACGCTGCCCTGCTTGGCTTCTGCAAGATAGGTGGTCACTCCGGCGAACTGGTCGATGCCCTCGATAAGCGTATCTTTGGTGATCCCCATCAGCCCCATGGTGGTCGTGCAGGCAATAAAGTGCACACCGAGATCCAGCGCCGTCTCCATGAGTTCCGGCACACCTGGCATCCGGTTTTGCTTCATGACCTTTTGCATCATCTTCGTGCCCAGCCCCCAGAAATGGAACCGCGAGAGAGGAAGACTGTCTGCGCCACCTTTATTCAGCAGGCCGAACATCTGACGAAGCCAGTCCTTGGCAGAGCTGCTCGCGCCTTTCCGGCGAATGGCGTTGAGGCCCCAGAAGGTGAAAAAGACGGTGACCTGCATCCCCATGGCGGCGGCCCCGGTGGCAATAATGAATGCCGCCATCGCTCGGTCCATGTCGCCGCTCAGCAGCACAATCGTCACCTTGTCAGGCTTGGACGCCTGCAGGTCTGCCAACGCTACGGCGGGATCCATCTGCGCGATTGTCATAACGCCCTCTTTCCTATCAGATCCGCATGAATGTGGCGATTTCAATCCAATTTTGACTATAGTCTCCGCTTCTTTTTCTTGTCAAGGAAGGGGAGGGAGCCAGGTTGCCTGGATGGTCTCTATGCTCGCAGAGGCCGCACGCTAAGAAGGTGCTCCCTCGATGCGCGCAGTGAAGGACAGTCTGGCTGTTCCCCTTAGGGCAAAGTGGGAAAAATCGGAAGGCTCTCGCCTGGGCTACTGGCACGTCCAGGGAAATCGATTGCGAAGCAGTCGGAGGGTAGGGAGGGTGGGAAAGTTGCGCGCAGTGGGAGACCGAGCAGGCCAACCGGCTATGAGAAGTACGGGATCGTGGCAGAAGGGGGTCGAAGATACAGTCTTGAGGTACATGCAACGAAGAATAATCTGGCGGTTCCCTATCCTGGTTAGAGAGGGGAAGTTCGGTGCCGGCTGGCTTGAAGTTCCTGACCCTCTCGCTATGTTCACGATCGATCAAGCTGCTGCAGTCCATAACCCCGGCGAAGTGGTACTATGAGCTGAACGCCACGCTTCTTGCGTCGGCGCATACCGGATAGCCCCTCGACCATCCGCTCAACGAGCGAGTCATGCCTCGCTCGAAGAGGTACACGCAGTGAGCACCATGGCGGGTAGACGCGCGAAGAGGATGATGCTCCACCTTGTTCTTCCCCTCGCGGTAATCATGCCTTGCACCCACGC
>CAWGSC010000002.1:0-396104 GCA_963825145.1 uncultured Nitrospiraceae bacterium | reverse complement strand
GCGGATTCGTCAATCCAGGATGGAGGATATTCGACGGAATGATCGGACACCTCGTAGGCGGACGTGCTCCCTAAGACGACAATGCGCCGAGGCGGCGCGTCGAGTGTGTGTGCGAAGGCCTGCACCTGTTCAAGCGGTGTGGCCGGAAAACACCAGATGAGATCGGCCTGCGCAGGAAGATTAAGCCAGGTCGAGGGCTGTTCCAAATCGAATCTCAGGAGGAGTAAATTCGAGGGAATGTCTGGCACAAGGTTGTGTAAGGGATTTCTGCTGGTGGCCGGATGGACCGTCCGTCCCTAGCGAGGTTGCCCATTCTGGTGCAATGCATGACCTGGGTGTATCCAGATCCCAACACAAGCACTTGTGATGAAAAATCACCTGCTGCGTCAGCTCGAATACCCCTCTTCCGTAAGGTGGGAGCATCTTTTCACAGTCGCATATAATGGTACAACTGTTGCTTTTCTTCAAGCAGAATTCGAATGAGAATGCCAGATATGAAATTCATTGCGTCTGTGCTGTCGATCATTGCCCTTGGATTCGGGCTCTTAAGCTGCACCAGCAGTGGGGGCGGTGGCGGTGGCAGCAGTACCTCAGGCTTCGCGGTGTCGACGACCTCAGCCAATTTCGGTGTGATCGGCAATGTTTACACAACGACTCTCGCGGCCACAGGAGGAACGGCTCCCTTCACATGGGCCCAGGGCGGTGCCTTGCCGACCGGCTTGGTTCTCGATTCAGGCACGGGAGTTGTGAGTGGCACTCCGGGGGCACCCGACGGGAATTTCGATGTGACTTTCACTGTGACAGACAGCACAGGTCAGACCGCGACCGGCTCAGTGCTGTTTGCCATCCATCCGAGGACCGATCTGGTTTCCGTCGATAATAGTACTCCTCCAGTCCCTGGGGGCAGCCAGCAGCAGTCCATCAATCAGCAACGACGGTCGCTTTGTGGCGTTCGCCTCATCGGCCACCTTTATCCCCGGCGTCGGCGGGTCACAGATTTATGTCCATGATTGGCAGACAAACCAAACGTTTCTCGTGTCGCAGAGCACTGCGGCAATGCCGGCGACGGAGTCAGTAGCCAGCCCACCATCAGCTCAAACGGGCGCTTTGTGGCCTTTACCTCAGCGTCGAGTACTCTAACGGGGGATTGTAGCTCAGCCCCGACTCAGATCTTTCTCCGGGACACGCAGTTGAATATCACCACGTTGGTCTCGCAGGCTACCGGTGTGGCTGTGGCGGTCGGTGATGGAGCCAGCAGTCAGCCCACCATCAGCTCAAACGGGCGCTTTGTGGCCTTCACCTCGGCATCTAGCAATCTGACGGCGGATCCAAACTCAGCCCCGACTCAGATCTTTCTTCGGGACACACAGTTGAATATCACCACGTTGGTTTCACAGGCCACCGGCGTGGCTGTGGCGGTCGGTGACAAAGACAGCAGTCAGCCCACCATCAGCTCAAACGGGCGCTTTGTGGCCTTCACCTCGGCATCTAGCAATCTGACGGCGGATCCAAAACTCAGCCCCGACTCAGATCTTTCTTCGGGACACACAGTTGAATATCACCACGTTGGTTTCACAGGCCACCGGCGTGGCCGTGGCGGTCGGTGACAAAGACAGCAGTCAACCCACCATCAGCGGCGACGCCCAGTTCGTGGCCTTCACCTCGGCGTCGAGTACTCTAACGGGGGATTCGAGCTCAGCCCCAACTCAGATCTTTCTCCGGGACACGCAGTTGAATATCACCACGTTGGTCTCGCAGGCTACCGGTGTGGCTGTGGCGGTCGGTGATGGAGCCAGCAGTCAACCCACCATCAGTGCTGATGGCCGCTTCGTCGCGCTGACCTCGTTGGCCACGACCCTGGCGCCGACTCCGGGTGGCAGTGGCACTCAGATTTTTTTACGCGATACTCAAACCAACACGACCACACTTGTGTCGCAGGACGCAGGCGGCAATGCCGGCGACGGAGCTAGCAGTCAACCCACTATGAGCGCCGCCGGCGGGTTCGTGGCCTTCGTGTCGAAATCAACAAGTCTGGTGACTGGAGTGAGTGGCCAGCAGATCTATGTCCGCGCGCTGCCTTAACCGGTAGAGCTTCCTCTGGTGGCGTGGTACGATCACACGCCATGCCGCTCTCTGGTTTCCATCCCCTCATTACCGACTGGTTTCGCAAGCTGTTGGCACCCCACCGACGTACAGGTTCAGGCCTGGCCTGCCATCCAGTCCGGGCCTGATGCTCTCATCGCCGCGCCGACCGGTTCCGGCAAGACCTTCGCCGCCTTTCTCTCCTGCATCGATCGGCTTTTCAAACACGCCCTTGAGTGTGAACTCGACGACCAGACGCAGGTGCTCTATGTCTCGCCGCTGAAAGCGCTCAGCAATGACATCCAGAAAAACCTGCACCAACCGCTGGTCGAAATTGGCAACGCCGCGTTGCCGGTTGGTTTGTTGATGCCAGAACTCCGTGTCCCTGTCCGCAGGCGACACGCCGATGACGGAACGCCAGCAGATGCTCAAGCGGCCGCCGCACATCCTCGTCACGACGCCGGAATCGCTCTTCATCCTCCTGACGGCAGAGAAGAGCCCGACTGCTGCACGAAGCGTCCGGACCGTCATCGTCGATGAAATCCATGCCGATGCGCCGAACAAGCGCGGCGCGCATTTGCGCTCTGTCGCTGGAACGGCTTGGAGGCGCTGACGCTCACTAAACCCCAATCGGATCGGCTACGCACGCGTCCCACGAATTGGTGCTGATTCGCAGCCATCGCGCAGTTCCTCGTCGGAAACCGCGAGCCGGTACCCCTTACCCCTCACCCCTCACCCCTTACGTCCCCCTGCACCATCATCGACGTCGGGCACAAGCGTGAGATGGATCTGGCTGTGGAAGTACCGAAAGACGAACTCAGCGCGGTAGCCACAAACGCGATTTGGGCCGATATCTATGATCGCGTCGCCGAGCTGGTACGGCAGCATCGCTCGACCTTAGTCTTCGTCAATACGAGGCGCCTCGCTGAACGAGTGTCGCACTCCCTGGAAGAACGGCTGAGGGACTTAGGAGCCGACGTCGTTGCGGCGCACCATGGCAGTCTCTCGCGCCAGATTCGCTTATCGGCTGAAGAACGGCTCAAGAGCGGCAAGACGCGCGTCGTCGTCGCCACGGCCTCGCTGGAACTCGGCATCGATATCGGCGCGGTGGATCTCGTCTGTCAGATCGGTTCACCCCGCGCGATAGCCACCTGTCTGCAGCGGGTTGGCCGGGCCGGTCACTGGATCAAGGCTATTCCCAAGGGCCGTCTCTTTGCGATGACGAGGGATGACTTGCTTGAATGTGCGGCGCTGATGCGGGCGATTCGAGCAGGAGTCTTGGATCGCATTGCCGTTCCTCCGGCTCCGCTCGATATTTTGGCGCAGCAGATGGTCGCAGCAGCGGCGACGCAGACCTGGCAGGAAGACGAGTTGTTCGACCTTTGCCGACGGGCCGATCCCTACAGGGCATTGGCGCGTTCGGAGTTCGATCAGGTCCTGCGGATGTTGGCGGATGGAATTGCGACCAATCGCGGGCGGGGTCTGGCCTATCTGTTCCATGATCGGATCAATCGCCGGATCAAAGGCCGAAGGGGGGCGCGACTTGCGGCGATCACGTCCGGCGGGGCCATCCCGGACACAGCGAACTACGCCGTGGTTGCGGAGCCTGAAGGCACGGTCGTGGGATCGGTCGATGAAGACTTTGCGGTGGAGAGTCTGGCCGGCGACATCATGTTGCTGGGCAACACGTCCTGGCGGATCAAGGGCGTGGAGATGGGCAAAGTGCGGGTGGAAGACGCGCATGGCGCACCACCCAACATTCCCTTCTGGCGTGGCGAAGCCCCGTCGCGGACGGCAGAGCTTTCGGCTGAGGTGGCCCGCCTGCGGGGCGATCTCGATGATCTGCTGTCTTCCGGTGATTCGCTCAGCACCCAGCACTCAGCACTTCGCTGGCTCCAACAAGAATGTGCTCTGGATCAGCGTGGGGCACAGCAGGCTGTCGAGTATGTGCTGGCAGGCAAGGCTGTGCTCGGAACCGTACCGACGCAGCAGACGATCGTCGCGGAGCGGTTTTTCGATGAAAGCGGCGGGATGCAGCTGGTATTGCACACGCCATTCGGAGGCCGGATCAATCGGGCCTGGGGCCTCGCCTTGCGGAAGCGATTCTGCGTGACCTTCGATTTCGAATTGCAGGCTGCGGCGACCGACAACGGGATCGTGATCTCGCTTGGCGAGAAGCACAGTTTCCCGCTCGAGACGGTGTTCGGGTTTCTGCACAGCCATACGCTTCGCGAGGTCTTGCTTCCCGCCGTGCTCCAGGCTCCGATGTTTATGACGCGCTGGCGTTGGAATGTCAGCCGTTCGTTGGTCTTGCTGCGTTTTTCCCATGGCAAAAAGGTTCCTCCGCAGATTCAGCGGATGAAGGCCGAGGATCTTCTGGGCGCCGTCTTTCCCGATGCAATGGCCTGTCAGGACAATATCGTCGGCGAGCGGACTCGCCAGATTCCGGATCATCCGCTCGTGAACGAGACCCTGCGAGACTGTTTCACCGAAGCGATGGATCTCGACGGGTTGACCGCGCTTCTTAAGCAGATTGAAGCCGGGGCCATTCGCTGTGTGGCGGTCGATACGCCGATGCCCTCTCCGTTCTCGCACGAGATCTTGAATGCCAATCCCTATGCGTTTCTCGACGATGCGCCGTTGGAAGAGCGGCGGGCGCGGGCGGTGGAGATGCGGCGCACGCTTCCGGCTCAGCTGGCCGGCGAGGTCGGGGCGTTGGACCCGGCAGCGATTGAGGAAGTACAGCGGGAGTCCTGGCCCGTCGTGCGCGATCCGGATGAATTGCACGACGCGTTGCTCACGCTACTCTGGCTGCCGGTGGAGGAGGTACGGGACTGGGCGATTCACCTGCCGCGTTTGATCGAAGAGGGGCGAGCAGTTGAACTCAACGTGAGGGGTCAGGGGTTAGAGGGGTGAGGGGGTGGACGTGGCAACGGAACATCGGGCCCAGGTTGAAACGATGTTTGCGTCTGGCGATGAAGCACGCCACCGATGCCACGGTGCTTGGCTGGATGGAAAGCATCGGGCCAACGACGGCGATCGAACTTGCGACGCGATTGCATCTCTCGACCCAAGCGATTGATGAATCATTGATTCGCCTCGAAGCATCCGGGCAAGTCCTCCGCGGCCAATTTCGACCCTACTCAGCGCTTCACCAGTTCTCACGACGTCAGCGCCGGAGTCCCGAGTGGTGTCACCGCCGGCTGCTGGCGCGCATTCATCGTTTGACCATCGGCAGGCTGCGAAAAGAAGTGGAACCAGTGACCGCGGCCGAGTTTATGCAATTTTTGTTTCAATGGCAGCATGTCTCCCCTGGATCGCGTCTCCATGGAGAGGCTGGTCTCCTGGACATCGTCGCGCAGCTGGCCGGTTTTGAAGCAGCAGCCTCGGCCTGGGAGTCGCATGTACTCCGGATGAGGCTGGCGAAATATGAGCCGGAGATTTTGGACCGGACTCTGTCTGAGCGGAGCAGTCAGCTGGGGCAGGCTGTCTCCTCATCCACGGCTTGCGCACGTCGGCGATCTCGAACGACGCCGGATCATTCCGACGAGTGTGGCGCCAATTAGTATATTCCCACGCGAAGAGAGCGAGTGGTTGAGGGATGTCTTCCACGATGATGCCGCATTACATGGGCCTGATCCGTTTGCCCAGTTGAGTTCCGTGGCGCAAGATCTGCGTCGTGCTTTGCATGAACGAGGTGCGAGCTTCTTTGCCGACCTTGTGCGAATGACCAACCATCTCCCGACGGAAGTGGAAGAAGGACTCTGGGAACTCGTGGCTGCCGGCCTGGTCACGGCTGACGGCTTCGACAATCTCCGTGCCCTCATGGATCCGCGCCGCCGCCGTGCAGAAGGACGTGAACGGTCTCGCCGACCGCGCCATACCGCCGGTCGTTGGTCGCTGCTGAGACAAGCTGTCAGCTATCAGCCATCAGCGATCAGCCCTGAACCCAGCGACTTTAGTCGCCTCACCCCACACGCCTCACCCTTCACGTCCCGGTAGAGCCCGTCGCGCGCCAATTGTTGCGTCGCTACGGCGTCGTCTTCCGTGATCTGCTGGCACGTGAGTCTCTGGTTCAATCCTGGCGCGACTTGCTGGTGCAGTACCGCCAGATGGAACTGCAAGGCGAGATCCGTGGCGGGAGGTTTGTGAGCGGCTTTACAGGGGAGCAATTCGCATTGCCGGAAGCCGTCGAATCGCTGCGGGCAGCGAGAAAACGGAATGAGTCGGGTCCGGCCTCTCACGACATCAAACTATCCGCCAGCGATCCGTTAAATCTCGCAGGAATCATCTTGCCGGGTCCGCGCGTGCCCGCAGTGCCGTCGAATTTCGTGGTGTTTCGTGACGGAGTTGTGGTGCGAGCTGTTCTGGGAAGGGATGCTGCGGACAGACCGTACGCGCAGATCGAGTCGAGTGAATATGCTAGGCAGGAATAGCGATCAAGGGGCAGTGCGCACCACGGACCACTCGTTCGGTGGTGCTTCCACGGAGCAGGTCGAACAGGCTGGTATGTCCTTCGGTCATCATCACGATGAGATCCGCACCGAAATCTCTTCCTGCCACTATGATCCACTCGACCGGATCGCCTTTGGCGATGAGTGTGTTCCACGACCAGCCGGGGCGCTTGGGATGGGTGAATTTCGGGGGATCGGCTTCCTCCCCAATATGTACCAGCTCGAATAAGACCTCCTCACTGCCCAGCGTGCTTGCCAGTTCTGCTGCAAGATCGATAGCCGGCTGCGGATGTGGTTTATGGGCGATCGGGATCAACACTCGGGTCAGATTTGTGCGGCCGGTCTCCGCTGAGACAAACCCCGCGACGCCGGCCGGGATAAAAAGCGTTCTGGCGTGGGTGCCGCGAGCCAAGGGTTCGGCGACTGCGTGGTGAGTGAGCCGAGCAAGGCCTTCGCGTTGGTGCGTAGACAGCACTAACAGCTCTGTCGGGTGCGCCGTCAGCTGTTGGAGAATAGCGCCCGTGGCATTGTCTGCAACGGCGCGGACGCGTTTGATCTGGACGCCCAATTTCGCGACATCATCCTTCGAGCAGCCTTCCTGCAAGATTCCCCAGCGAACGAGGAGTGGCCGGATGCGAGGGAAGTCCTCGAAGTCTTTGTGCCCGATCGCCGGGTCGACGTGCATCATCGTCAGCTCTCCCTGCACGAGGCAGGTGAGCTTCACGGCATGAGCGAACGCTGCCAGGTCTGCGACGGAGAAATCAGTCGGATGAAAGATCCGTCGAAATGGGAGCATCGGTAGTACCTGGCGCGGTTCGCTCTATCCCGACTCAGATAGTTCAGCGGTCAACGGAGCGCCGTGGTTGACGGCGACCTTTCCAACGAGCAGCGCGATGACCTCCTGGGGACTACTCTGATGTTCAGTCACGAATGGGTAGCGGGACTGCGCATAGGCGAAGAACGAGGCTTGGCGATCCTGCGGAACCCCTAACAAGGTGCTCAAGGAGGTGAGGTATTCTCCATGGCCTTTCGCCATGTCCTGCTTGAGATTCTCGAAATTGAATGCCACGAACGCGTTCACCTTCTGATCTGGTTTCAGGAGCCCATCGCCGGTAAACCAATCGCCCGGCGTCGTGGAGGAGAGAATATCTTTGACGGTCTCGGTGACGCTGCAGGCTGAGATGGTGACGCATAGCATCGAAGCCCACACGAAATGCCCTAGGATGGTTGAAATTCTTCCCATGATCTCCTCCATGGTGATGAGGTGAATGAGCGATTAGCTTTGTAATTCTTATAGTAATATCGGCCCAAAAGTCAAAGCGTGCTCTCGCGGATGATGTGATGGAAGGTGCGGAGGGGAGCAGCCAGACCGTCCTTTTTGCTCGCAGAGCCCCCATGATAAAGCGGTGGTCGCTCGATGCGCGCAGTGGAGACCACACCAGCCACCTCGCTGACTGCAGGTGGAAGGAGTGAAGCCCTGCCCAACAGGCCCAGTGGGAGATCACCTAGCACGCCTTTCTGTATGGCACGCGGACGCGGCGGTAAGGAGAGCGTTGACAAGTGATTGAACACAGGCAAGAATCAAGCGTGGATTTTCAGTTTGTTGGTATCTGCTCAATGCTTCTCCCACAAGAAACGATGATTACCGAACCGATCCTATCAACAAAGGAAGCCACAACCAGGCATGGGGGTCTCCTGATCTGCGGCACAAACTACGGTCTAGCTAAAGGTGCAACACCGGAGCCTGAACAACCGTACGAACACATCAGTGGAGTATTTCACTCACGAATCAAATAGGGACAGGTTCGCAGGTCGCCTCATTGTCTGGTTTGAATGGTGGGGTATTCCGCTGAAATTTTCAGATGGCACGCCGACCGAGCTCAATCATGCGATTTCACAAACGAACCTGTTTTATGATTCATCTCAGTCGTTTGAACTGCGACAACCGCACGAGATGGAATTTGCATACCAGCGGTTGCAGAAAACCATGGCGAGACTCAGCATTTCAGGCCTATTGGTGGCTTCAGGGAAGCTGGTGAACGAAACTCGCTGCAAGCTGTCCCTACCCGAATGGAGGATGATTCGCGCTGGGCGCTATTGGGTCGGCTTTGCTTCATTGGGGACACTGCATGTCGCTGTATGTCCTCATCCAACTTCTCCTCAGTCGCGCCGAGATGTTGAGTGCGTCGGATATGAGATGCAGAACTGGGTTAACAAGGTTCTCGAGGAGAAGAAGCAAAGGCAGGCAGGAGATAAATAAGAGTATATCTCTGATAAACGTTCCAGAAACCATTGATTTCCGGAATTTATGAAAGCACTGTCAGAGATGCGGTCAGAACAAACGATATTTGACGATCTGGCGAAGCTTTGCTCTTTGCCAGGATATGTGCACGCGATTGCTTACCTTTGTTTTCGCGACAACATGGAGCAGAAAAAGGTTCCAGGAACCATTGATTACCCCGTACCCCATCAGGCGTAAAGATACTTTGGATAGGGTAGTCACTCGATGGGAGAAAAAGGTTGGGAGGGCTAGGTTGATGCGGCAGGCTGTGGAAGTCCGGAGGCTCCGTCAAAGGCGAGCTAAAGCCATCGAGAAGTTGTTGGCCTTGCGGAAGCGGACTCGACGTGTTTCCGAGAAAGTTGTGCAGGCGGCGAGGAAACATAGATAACAAAACAAGATTGGGATCGGGTCTTGCCGTCGCACATTTAGGAAGGGAACTCATTCTCCTCGCCTAGAGCGCTCCACGTCATCATCGACATACACCATTCCTGACCTGCGACCGGGCACGCGATAGGCTGGGCCAGCCTTGTAACGCGGACAGCCTCGCGGGCCGTAGCAGTGTGTTTCGAAGCGCCACTTCACTATTGATGGATTCCAATGGTCGAGGATGATTTGCGTCGGCATCGTGAGCCCGAAGGGGCATTCAAAACAAGCTGTCTCGCACACTTCACGCTTCAGCCGGAAATGACCTTGCTCACGGTACTGTTCTAGCGGTGGGGCGATACCGCCGTTGGGACTGGGTGGCCAATCGCCAGGGTGCGTCCGTTCAATGAGTTGGAGTCCACTGACCTTGTAGAACTCCGCCCATTCTGTTTCAGCGTCCAGGACGGGGGTCGCATGTCCCCTAATAGCATCGCCAATCCGAAACTGGTGTTGCTCGTGGGCTTTAGGGCCTGTGGCTACTTTGAACCGGTTACGGGGGACACCGTCGATCTCTCCATCAAGAAACAGTGTGTATCCCTGGTACTGATGGGTTGGGATTTCATCGAACGACCGGATCAGGCGGATGCGAGCCTTGACGCTGATAATTTTGCCTGTGAATTGAATCTTATCCATGCGTCTTCCGAGTACATCAGTTTTCGTATGGTACCTCGGCAGGTTGGGCAACGTCACGGGGTGCGTTTCCTGTCACGGCGTTCCGTCCGTCGATCTTGACGGCTTGACTGACGACAGCCGACTGGTTGTGGAATGTGAACCATGGCCGCGAAAGCCATGACTATGGAAGGAAACATCGTGGTTGGGACCACGTACATTCATCCGGTTGACATTTCTTAGTCTTGTGTTTAGGGTCCGGTCTATCGAGTGAATGGTCCTTGCCAGGAGGGTGGATTCATGCAGATTCAGGTCAATACAGACAACAACATTACAGGACGTGAAGATGTCGTGCGTCTCGTCCATTCCAGTGTCGAGGGGGCTGTGGGCCGGTTTGGCGATCGGATTACCCGCGTGGAGGCCCATCTCAGTGACACAAACAGTCACAAATCGAAAGGTGACGACAAGCGGTGCTTGCTCGAAGCCAGACTGGCCGGTTTCCAGCCGTTCGCGGTGAGCCATGAGGCAGCGACTATCGAGATCGCCGTGACCGAAGCTGCAGACAAACTACAACGGGCGATCGAAAGCAAAGTGGGCCGGCTCAAAGATCGATAACACTGTGTGAATAGCGGTCGTGATGGCTCTGGCTGTCGACGAGCATTCAGAATGTCCCCAATTTGTAGCGGACCTTCCCTGTACTGTTGGGGACAGGCACCGCCGCAGACTGCGGAGCCAGTCCCCTGGGCTCGGCGCATCGGTCTCGCAATGCGGTTCAGCGATTTCGCGATGAACCGTTATGAATGATGCGGGCTAGGAGCCTGTCAGACGTTGACCGTTCTACTGCGGCGAGCGATCCACTACCATCTGTGTCGTGCTCGGCTTGAAAAAATCCTCAATGTATTCCAGCTGGTACACCTCCGGTTTTTCCTGGCTTGCGGCCGCGCATCTGGCCGCACCTCCTTTACCTCGTCACGAATGGCAATGTCGGACAGGTTTCTAGGGACTCACTCCGTAGTAATGAGAAAAATGGAACTTTTTCGATCCGTATAGCACGCCAATCCGGCTATGCAGACATCGTTGAGAAGCCGTTGAACCGGCACGACAATCACAGTGGAATTTGCGGGCCGGTTTTGCGTACTATGCCGGTCAGCATACGCAGGGGTTGGCGTCAAACTTTGGAGGATGTACATAATGACCACACGTTTTGTCATACCTATTATCGCTGCTCTAGCTTGCACCATCTTTATTGCAGCATGCGACTCAAAATCGGCTCCTAGTAAAGCGTGTATTGAGGCCGCCCGGTTATATGCAGAAGCACTCGACACGGACTCGCGCGCTCCTGAGGGTGAGAAAGCGTCGGAGATCAAAATTCGAAAGGACTCTCTTGCGGCGTTAGAGGATCGGAAGGTAAAAGCGTGTGGGGAGTAACATGATACACCCGCATGTATTGAATTGGGGTGGAAAGGGTGTACGAAGCCCGGGGATTCTCTGACAGAGTGGCGAACCTCTCGCAGTGATAACAGAACTCGGCAGGTCGTAGAGGACGCTAATCCGGCTATGTGGATATCGTTGAAATCACTTTGACGCTACGATCCACGGAAATTTCATTTGCGCAATAGGCCGGTCAGTATAGTCGAGCGTAACGCTGACCTCTGTCGATGGCAGCCTAATCAAACAACAGGAGGTTCATCATGGTCAAAGTCGCGTTGTTCGTTCGTCTGGAAGCAAAGCCCGGGAAAGAGAAAGAGGTAGAGAATTTTCTCTTGGCCGGCCTTCCACTCGTGCAGGCTGAGCCAGCCACTACCGCGTGGTTCGGAATTCGCTTGGGGCCGTCCACCTTCGGTATCTTTGACGCCTTCCCGAATGAGGCAGGCCGCCAGGCGCATCTGACTGGCCAAGTCGCAGCGGCGCTTATGGCAAAGGCCGCCGAGTCTGTTCGCCAAACCGCCGTCCATCGAGAAAGTTGATGTCCTCGCAGCAAAGCTACCCGGCTAGGTAGGCCCAACTGGGGCTGTGCAATTGCGTCTACCGGTCGAGGGTAATATCGACGGCGACCTGAGCGGCTGTGGAAGGATCTGGGTTGACGACGTAGGTGGCGCGTTCTTGTGAGCCGGTTTGGTTGCTTGCGGTGATCGATTCTTGGAGTTGGTTGCGAGAGAGTCGGTCGAGCATGCCGGTTTCTTGTCTCGTGATTGACTCGGACGGGACTCGGGAGAGACGAGCCGTCAGGGTGGCAGGCCCGCTCCCCATCGACAGAGGAATGTATTGCCGCTGCCCAGCGGTAATTTTCAGAGAGGTCTGACCGCTTTCTTTCTCGGGCCATAGCAGTTGCGGTGTTGAGGAGCCAGCCGTTTCCCAGACTTGCAGATAAGCGTCTTGATTGGCTTCCACGGTGAGACGTACCGGCTCGGTACTCTTCGATGCCGTCGCCACATCCACTTCTCGCTCCTGCCCATCTGTTCCTCGAACCACAAAACTGTAGCGGAGTCCTAGGGGTCTGAGTTGAGCGACCGTGCCCGCTGCTTTGCCCAGTTGTGAAAGCCCTTCCTGTTTTCGTTCAAGCCGGTTCGCTTGCGGTCGTCGACTCGGCCAGGGGTTTCATGGCCTGCTCTTGCTCTTTGGCCATCGAGCGCGTATCGGCTCGGCCTGGTTCTCCTCCGTAGAACAGGGTCCGAGCGCTGAGTGCCGAGCGCTGGCGGTGGCAGCGACTCGTCCACCGGCCGGCGGTTCTATGTGTTTGGGCTCCGGCGCGGTGGACTGGTGGCGCAGAGCTTGCTGCGAGTTTCTGATCTGCCGGCGAGGTCAATTCCTCCGCAGATTTGTTGAGCGCAGCCACGGGCGCATTCGGCTTGGCTGCGGACTTCGTCTTGCTGGCTTCGCTGTTTCAGACTGTCTCGGGCAACATCGGAAGGTTCGCTCCTTCTTTGAAGGAGGCGGCATGGACCGTTCTCGCTTGGCTGGCTTGTCGATCAACCTGTCCTTCTTCTGGTGGTCGATCGCTGGAGCAAGATTCTCTTTCGCTTTCGCCTGGGGCTCAACGGCTTGAGGCGTCACCGACTTTACCTCTTCGGTTGCGATCGATTCTGCCGCATGTCTCAGACTGTCCTGATAAATTCTGACGCCCAGCACCACTGCCAGGGCAGCTGCCGAAAGGCCGCCGGCGAGGGCGAGGCCTGCTGGACGTCGGAACCAATCCAGCCATGACAGAAAACCACCGGCGTCTGAGGTGCTCTTCTGCTCCAATGAAGCGAGGAGTCTGCGACGTACGTCTGGATCGGCGAGCAACTCTTTGAAAGCCTGCTCATCGGCCAGCGCATTGAACAGCTGTTGGTCTTGCAGCGCGGCGGTATAGAGCGACTGCTTCTCCTCCGGCGTCAGCGTATCGGCTGCAAATCCACCCAGCAGTTTTTCGAGATCGTGTTCAGACATATTCCACGGACAACGTGAAACGTAAAAGGTAAAAGGTGAAACGAAGGAAGTTTCGCCGTTCTCTCGTCAATCCCATGATCCGCCCATGAGGGCTAATAATTGTTTGCGGCACCGTAGGTCCCAGGTGTAAATCGTATTGATTGAGGTCTGATTCATCAATTTCTGAATCTCAGGAAAGCTTTTCCCTTCCAACTTCCACTTGAAAAGCTCGCGGCAGCGTTCGCCGAGTTGAGCCATGGCGGCCAGCAACCGGTCTACTCGCTGTTTTTGGTCGAGTTGTGTTGCCGGATCGTCGCCTGGATCGGCGAGCGGAAGGTCGTCAACTGACTCCTGGTTATACTCGCCTCGTCTGAGCGACTTGCGATGGGCGTCCAGCATCTTGAACCTCAGGACTTGAAAGGCCAGAGGAACCAGTTCGGTCTGTTCCGCAACGTGGGGGTATTTCTCATGGAGGACCACCAGCACCTCTTGAGTCAAATCCTCGGCCTGTGCCCTCGATACTCGTAATGTCGCGAAGGCGAGAATCCTTTCGCGGAGATTGGTGAGTATCTGGTTCTCGATCCATGGGTTAATTCCGATGTGACGACTTGGGTTGCGCGACGATCTCACCGAGCGACCGGAACCCGAGTCCCAACCCTCGACACACTTCCACCTGTCGGTCGAATCGATTCTTGGTGCGGATCATCTCGCGAAGAGCCCCCCAAGCCGACGCGACCCCAGGCAGCCAGATGGAAGACAGACAAGGGGTAGTCGGTGCCGAACAGGAGCCGGTCGTAGAGTTCGGGGTGTCGGCGGAGATGGAGCAGCATCTTGAGGCGGTTAGGCAGCGTCAGAGCGGAAATGTCGGCGTAGAAATGTGGGTAACGTTTTGCAAAATCCTGAAACGTCGGAAGGAATTTCTCGTACAGCATCAAACCGTAGCTGCAGGCATGGGCCGCGATGACCGTCGCGCCTTCGTCCAGTGCCAGCTTCAATCGATCGGGATCACCGACCGATTGGTCCTTGCCGATCAGGCTAAACTCATACCCGACATGGCTGAGAAACGGGAGCTTCCGATCCGCGAGCGCTCGGTAGAACGTTTTGTAGTCGCGTATCGGCGGGGTTGAACTGCTGCGCGTTTGGGAGGACCTTCACCAATGCGGCTCCGGCATCGGCGCAACGATGGACTTCTTCGACTGCGTCCCGTCGCTGCGGATTGATCGAGACACCGGCAAGGAATTCATTCGGGTAGGCCCTCGCGGTCTTCAGCACATAGTCGTTGCTGATCAGAAAATCCGTGTGTGCCTGATTGAGCCGGCCGTTCTGGTCGTAGACTCCATCCATGCCGAGGAGTACGGCTTGTTGAACATGGCGGGAGGCGCGCAATTCGGTGAGCAGATCGTCGAGGTATTTCCGGTTCGCGTCCCGCGGATTTGACGGAGATAATTGGTGTTTCCACAAGAGGAAGCGAAAGAGCGGGCTTCGCAGCATCTTCGGTGAGATGTAGCAGCCGTTGTCGCCGTCGGGCAACGCGGCGAGATGTACGTGACAGTCGATCAAGGCTTTTTCGATCATCATGCGCCACTCGTCATCGGTGACACCTCTCTTCTATCACCTCACCCCTCACCCCTCACGTTTTTTGAAAGATGCTCCATGGCGATTCGTTTGAGGCTCCGCAGATCCATTTTCCCAGTCCCCAGGATCGGCAGGGCATCGACTTTGATGAAATTCGCGCGTGATGGAACATAGAGGTTCGGCAAGCCGTTTGCTGTGAGCTTGCTCACGATGCCGGGAATCTTCGACTCATCCAAGGTGTGAAGGACCGCGAGCTGCTCGCCCTTCTTTTCGTCCGGAATGCCGGTGACGGCGAAGACCTGTAAGTCGGCTTCGGCGGCTTGCTGCAACGCCTCTTCCACGCGGCCATGCGGGACCATTTCACCACCGATCTTGGAGAAGCGCGAGAGCCGATCGGTGATCGTCAAGAACCCGTCCTCATCCAGCATCGCGATGTCGCCCGTAATGTACCAGCCATCGCGCAGAGCGTTGGCCGTCAGATCCTCACGCCCCAGGTATCCCTTCATGACATTGGGACCTCCGACCAGCAACATGCCAGGAGTGTCCGGGGGCAATGAGGCAAAGCTGTCGGGATCGACGATTCTCACAGACACGCCGGGCAGCGGTTGGCCGACAGTTCCCCGCCGTGAGGCCGGTTGGTAGTACCCGGCGGCTCGGAAGTCCGGACAATTGACGGCGATGACGGGAGCACATTCGGTGACACCATAGCCCTCGATCGGTTCGATACCGAACCGATCTTCAAATGCCTGCACGAGCCGGGCCGGAAGTTTCTCAGCGCCGGTCAGGACCACGCGCAGCGAGCTGAATTGCTCCGGGGTACAACGTCGCTGATACAGCTGGAGAAAGGTCGGCGTGGTGACGAGGAACGTGATGCGGTAGCGGCGCACGAGTTCGCCGATGGCGGCGACGTCGAGCGGGGAAGGGTGAAAGACAATGCCCGCGTTGTTGAACATCACGAGCCAGAAGACGAGATAGCCGAACGAATGGAAGAACGGAAGAGTGCCGAGCACTCGCTCGGCCTGATAGAGATGGAGGACTTGGCTGGCTCCCTGCTCATTGGCGTCGATGTTGAAGTGGGACAGCATCACGCCTTTCGGCTCCCCCGTGCTGCCGCTGCTGAAGATGATGGTGGCCAGGTCGTCCATTGTCAGCGGGATGTTCTGTCCGCAGGCCCGTTCGATCAGCCGGGCAGGGGCGCAGAGGGCGAGAAGACTCGCAATGAGTTTCTGTCCTGTGCCGATGGTGCGGGCGACGTCTTCCAGCCACACGATCGACGGCCCGTCCGGCAACTCCAACTTGGCCTTCTCGGACAAAGACTCGGCTGGTGACGATCGTGCGAAGGCCGGCGAGTCGCACGGCCGCTTCGAGGCCGGATTTGCCGACCGTGTAGTTCAGATTCACGCTGGTTTTCCCGCACAGGGGCGCAGCCACGTTGACCAATGCGCCGGCGACAGTCGGCGGGAGCAGAATGCCGACATGACGCTGGTCATCCCAATGTGGCCGAAGCACTCTGGCGAATACGATAGACCCGATCAGGGCTTGGAGCGACGACACATGTGGGCGGCTGTGGTCTGCCATGGCGAAGCGGAATGGATGCCTTCTCATGGCATGGATGAATTCACGGTGCAGCGGGCGGCGACTGGATTTGCGCAGGCGCCAGGCCTCCTCTCCGAGAGTGCGAACCGCGTCGCGGAGCTTGTGCGCCGGCGTGTCAGATGGCAGCGGTGTGCCGAAGGACACCGTCAATGGATAGGGAATGCGCTCAGGCCATTTTGTGAGAAACCGACCCCGCTCAAAGCTGAAGATGCTGCCCCACACACGATCCAAGTGTGCGGGAATGATCGGCACATGTCGTCCCTTCACAATCCGTTCGAAGCCGCGGCGGAACGGCAGCAGTGTGCCGGTGCGGGTAATCTGTCCTTCGGGGAAGATGCAGACGATCTCTCCGTCGTCGAGTGCCTGCCCCGCGCTGCGTAGCGCCCGAAGGATGATGCGGGGGCCGCCTCCCGAAGCGATCGGAATGACCTTCATGGCGGTCATCAACCATTTGAACAGCGGGTGCGTGGCATAGGCGGCATCCACGACGAATCGTATGGGTCGATCGATGCTGGCCATGAGCAAGAAGCCATCGATGAACGACATATGGTTCGGGACAAGAAGCGCCCCGCCGGATTGGGGAACATGGTGCTGGCCGACGATGCGAAGGCGATAGAGCGTGTGTGTAAAGATGACGAACAGCAGCCGTAGGAACACATCGGGCATCAGCCGGAGAGCCCACATCGTGCCGACTATGGTCACTCCGGCGGTGACGAGAAAAATGCTGCTTGTCGAGAACCCGATATTGGCGAGCGATCCGCCGGCGAGCGATCCCAAGAGAATTCCGGTGAAGACACACGTGTTGGAAAACGAGATGACGGCGCCGCGCCGATCGGGTGGCGATCTCCATTGGAGAATAGCGTTCAACGGCACGAAGATGAAGGAGCAGCAGACTCCGAGGAGTCCTAGTATCAGAAACGTTCCGACCAATTGTGGAGTCAGTCCGCCGAGCAAAGACAGTGCGATGGACGCGCCCATGGCTCCCAGCGGGACCAGTCCGTATTCAATCCGGTTTTGAGACAGTCGCCCGACCAGTATGGCGCCGACGCCGATACCGATGGACAACAGCGTGAGCGGGAGCCCCGACATCGCATCCGAGAGATGCAGAACGGCCTTGGCATAGACCAGAATGTTCTGGGCGAAGAGGCTCGCAATCGTCCAGAAAAATATTTCTCCGGGGATGGCAAGGCGCAGCAGGCGTTCTGTCTGAATGGCAGCCCAGGCGCCACGGATCGTCGTGCCTATGCCGCCGGTCTGCGCGGGCGGGCGAGACGTAGGGAACCGTAAAGGCCGCAATCAGGCCGGCGACCGACAAGGCGGCCAAGGTGAGGGGCGCCACCCAAAGCAGGTCACCGGCGGTCTGCAAGAGAAAGCCTCCGGCTGCCGTGCCCGCCAGGATGGCGGCAAAGGTCCACATCTCCAACAGGCCGTTGCCGGCGGCGAGACGTTCGTGCGGAATCAACTCGGGGAGAATGCCGTATTTCGACGGGCCGAAGAGCGCGCTGTGCGCGCCCATCCCGCAGAGGACGATCAACGGCAGAATACCGCCGGTGGGGTTCAACCAGAGCGCAACGGTGCCGGCGCTCATGAGGAGCACCTCGACGACTTTGATCGCGATGATGACCGTGCGCTTGCTCAGGCGATCGGCCAAGGTGCCGCCGACCAACGACAGCAACACCAGCGGCAAGGTGAAGATGATATAGGTGAGCGCGGTTTGCGTCTGTGCCGCAGTTTCCAGCTCAGGGCCTGGCGCCATCCCCGCGGTCGCTTGCCGGATGGCCAGCAAGGCCACCATGAGCTTCCAGGCGTTGTCGTTAAACGCGCCGAAGAATTGGGCGATCAGGAGTCCGCGGAGAGGATGCGAAGAGGAGCTGATATGTGAAGGTTTGTGCTGAAGACTGTCCACCAGAAAAGGCCTCGTATCGGCTGCAGTGTGCCAGTGTTTGGAGTCGGAGGCAAATGTTTCCTTCCCCGCAGTTTGTATGAATCGCACAACGACTTGTCTTCACAGAGACAGCCAGAACAGCTTGATACGAGTCTGTTGCTTGGCCGTGTACGTTCCCACCAGCCCTCCGAAGAGATCCCAGGAGGTTCCCCTCTCCGTCTCATGTCGGTACTGGTACAGCGGGATGATCGGGTTGAATTCAAAGACCGACTCTCTGGGCGAGGTGATGCGACGGACCAGAGCCATCTTTGAGCCTCCAAGGAAATGGAAGTTGGAATGGTCTGCATCCGGATGCTCGTATGAGGCCAGCCACCACAACACACTTGCCGATGTGACGACGCCATGACGGCTTTTGTATTCAGCCAGAGGCCACAAGAGTGAGAACTCCGCATTCCCAGTTTCAAGGTCGGACGAATAATTCGTAGAGAGGGAAAAAACTGTCGGTCGTCCCAGTCGATGTTGTCCGGTGTTCGTAGAGCGAGAAGTTGCCAAGACCCAGCGCATTGAACCGACGTTCATGTTGTTGATCGAGCCGTTCGTAGTGCCACAAGGGGATGAACGTGTCTTTCGAGCCGGCGGGAGACTGCTCGTGTTGATAAGCCAATAGAATATTCGTTCGTGTCACGTCTTGCGTGAGGTCCTGTTGGAAGCTGTAGAGGGGGAAGAGTCGATGGCTGCGGTAAGTCGGGGTCGTTTCTTGACGATAGATCGCCAGGTGTGAGACTCCACCGATCGACAGGACGGACTGATTTCCTTCGTGCCGGTAGTCATAGAGCGGGAAGAAGAGCCCCCTACTGCCCTCAGGTGTCCAGGTGTGGCGAGCCCAACTCATTGGAATAGCGGGTTCGAGTCCAATCAAGGACCAGCTTGTTTCGCCCGTCGCCTCATTCTTCGTCATGCTTCCGATGGGAAAGAGACTGGTCTGGCTCGTGGTCGGTGATGTTGTGCGCCAGAACATCCAGAGCGCAGAGAATGTGGTGGTGTCGGTCGCGTCGTCTGCACGATAGCTGTAAATCGGAAACAGCCGATCATGCACGGCTGAGGGCGTTGTCTCGTGCGCGTAGAGGGACAGCGCCGGGATTCCGCCTATCGCGGGTAGGCCGATAGCCGAAAGACGGCTGGGCTCACCGAGCTGCTGGTAGCTGTAGAGCGGAAAGAGCATAATGGGCGCGATGAGCAGGGCTAGATCTGTGATCGGAAGAGACTCACCGGTTCGATTCCAAGCAGATTGATCGTGGTTTCCCCTGTTTCTTCATCGTGAGCATATCGATAGAGAGGGAACACACGATTTGTCACGCTGGTCGGAGTCGCCTCGTGGTGAATGAGGGAGGCGGACCCCAGTCCCAGCATGTCGAATGCGGACGCCTGCTGAGTCTTGTCCTTCCGGTAACGGTAGAGAGGGAAGAAACGATCGCTCACCTGGGATGAAGATTCGTCATGCTCGTAGAGAGACCAGGCGGCAAGCCGGCTAAATGGTGGTAGCCCCAACGCGCTGAACCGAGTTCCGCCATCGTGCTCGCTGCGATAGCCGTAGAAGGGGAACAAGTGGTCCAACGTTCGAATCTCATTGTTGTCGTGGCGATAGAGCGCCATTGACTCAATTCCGAGAAGACTGAGACGCCAGTCTGCCTTGGTGGGCGCTCCGACATAGTCCCAGAACGGGAAGAAGTCGATCGGCGGTCTGGGCCGGTGTGGTCAGATGACGGTACAGAACATCGCGTCGAATTCGGTCTCATCCTTTACACAGGTCGTGCCGGTATCGATAGAGCGGAAACAGGCGATGTCGGAACAGGGACGGACTCGATTCCTGGCGGTACAAGGCGAATTCGGATATGCCGAGAAGCGAGAAAGAGCTGTTGTCGCCGTTACGGACGTAGTCGTGTAGAGGCACGAGCCGATCTTCGGTCACATCGTCCTGGCTCCGGTGGAGATAGAGAGAGAGGCGGCGATAGCCAACGGCAGAGAGTTGTGAAGATCCATCCTGGCTGCGATCGTAGTTGTAGAGGCCGAGGAGTCGGTGCGTGCTGTGGTTGGGGTTGTCTTCATAGCGAAACCAAGACGCGTCGCGATAGCCGAACAGATCGAATTCACGGCTCTGGCTGGCGGCGGTGCCCTCGTATCGATACAACGGAAAGAATCGGTCGATGGTGCCGGAGGGTGCTGTCTGATGACGGTACAGGAGAAGCGCGTCGAAGGTGCTGCTGTCGTCTGCGCCTGAGGCATAGCTGTAAAGCGGGAAAATGCGATGACTCGTCTCATCGGCCGTCGTCACATGCTCGAAGAGCGCTAAGGAAGGTATCGCGGAAAATCCTTTCGCTGGAGGCAAGCCGAGTATGGCGATCCGCTTGACCTGGGTCGAGGTGTTGTCGGCAGAGCCATAGAACGGGAAAAGGAAATGGTAGTGTTGGGATTGGTCGTCAGAGGAGCCATAGAGCGGCAGGATATAGCGATAGGCTTCTCCCGTCGATCGGTCTTCGCCTGACCAATAGAGCGGGAACAGCCAGCTGTTCGACGAATTCAGATCTTGCCGATAGTGAAAGAAAGGAAAGAGCAGATCCCATTGAGTCAAGTCGGTGCGGGCGTCGCGCGTTGTGACCAACAGCGGACCGAGCACAAAGTTTCTCGCATAGTACTCACCTATGACATGGCGGCTGAATAAGGGAAACAGATGGTGCCATGCGTTGTCTCCATGAATCGACTTCAGATAGAGCGGGACAGTGAAGGTCCACTCCTGGCCCGGCTGATCAGAGTGCCAATAGAGGGGGAAGACATGGGCCCAGGTCTGGTCTCCGCTGCGCTCATAGGTCCCTAGTGGCCAGAGAATGCTTCGCCGGAGCAGCTCGTGCGTTGGATCTTCCTCCATGGAGTACAGCGGCCGCACAGCCAGCCGAGAATAGGTGCCTCGGTCTTCAGCCGAATAGAGCAACAGCAGGCCATCCGTCGAAGTGGAGTTGGCCGACTGTTCGGTGCACCACAGTAGGCCGATGCAATGCCGTTCGACGCGATCGGCTGCTGCGATTGCGGGAACGATGGCATAGGTCCCAACGAGTAAGGTAATTAGAGCCATCCATCGCGATTTCATTGAGCCCTCCCTTCGCCGTTCGATCCTGGTCTATCGAGGCAGAAGGGCAAGCGCTATGCCGATCCAGTGTGTGTGAGGATGAGCAGAAATCTGCCGTGCCAAACCGTTTTATTTTCGATGGTTTGGGGAGAGTAGGAAAGAGGAGCGTGGCGGCACGGGTGTGGCGCAGAGGCTGACTCGAAAGAGGAAATCTATGAACCGGGATTCATAGGAAGAGTCCTGTCGTTCATAGACGTGGCAGAAGTCTACATGAAAAGTTTCGGAGATAGTTCCCCGTTACTCTAAATCTTTTTGCTCGCCCACTTCGTTTGTTTTGTGGCGAGCCAGCAGTGGGTCAGGCCGTTCGAAGGGTGGTCATGAAAGGCGCCGCAGAGCTAAGAACGGCGATTCAGATATGCTGAATCGCCGTTCTTGCTAAATGGAAGAACTCGGCGGCATTACTGAAAAGCAAGTGCCAGCAGTCGTTCCTTCAATCGCGCGTTCTAGTCTTCATACGATCGTTTTCTAGTGTTCCCAAGGTTTCCCGTCTTTTTTAGTGATCTTCACTATCTGAACCTTGTTGTCAGACCCATACGTGGCGACGGCTCGGCCTTCTGTTCCATCGAGCACAGCCAGCTCCAGCGGCCAGAAAACCAACTCGGATAGCCCGGCGGTGAAAACATCGCCAGCAATGTAGAGGAGTATTCTCGACTTCGATGCCTGGTTATACCCAGATGTGAACTCGAACATGTCGGTCCGCTGGCCATCGGTGACCTCTGTCAGCTTGGGCGTTCCGAATACCGAGATGACGTCGGTTCGGTCGGTCCCCACCCTCACTCGCTCTACCTCGACGGGCGGTGGCGCAGTCGCGGCCTTATAAATCGAACATCCCTGCGCGAAGACTCCTGTGAGAAGCAAAACCATCAAGGTTGTCCGTTTCATGGCGCACCTCCTATGTGGGTGGTTGAGGAAATCGTAATCGTCCGTAGTGTGAACTTGTCGTCATGCTGCTGGATCAGTGACTGACCGACAGCGTGCATGAGGGCTCCACTGGACGCGCATCCCGGTGCGCAATAAGACCCGCTAGAAGAATCAGGCTGATCACATTTCTGGCTCTGCACGGGGTCATCATGGCTCAATGTCCTGAGTTCTTAGGTGATGATGGCTCGTCCTGATCACCTGCGTGAGCATTTCACATGCCAATGATGGCCGTTCTAGATCGTCTTCTTGTCGATCGGGACGTAAAGCCTTAAAGAGTTTGTGAAGTGGACTGATCAGGAGGGTGAACCGAAGGCGAGAATGGATTGATCTGGGTTTTCGGAGGCGAGAAATTTAGGAACGAGCATTCACAGTGGCGGAACCGTCGTTCATCCTTGTGAATGGGATCGAGTGCTGACCGGATGATCTGGGAATCAGGAATGTGGGCCAGGATTGGAGGGTGGAAACTCTCGATGAGTCATCTCCGCCTCGAGTTTCCGCAACCAGCGATAGGTGCGGCCCAGGATCTTGGCCGCGCGGCTCTTGTTACCGCCGTATTCGACGACGGCTCGGCGGGTAATAGACCATTCCACGTGGTTCAAGAGTTCGGTGAGCGAGCCGCTCTTTTCCAGGGTCTTGAGTAGGGCTCCCCATTCGATACGGTCGATGAGTTCGGCGAGATCGAGCGAGGGTGCCGATTCCGTGGTCGAACGTAGATTGTTCGGGAGCAGGTCAGGAGTAATCCACTTCTTGCCTTCCGGCGCCAACGTCACGGCGCGCTCCATGACATTCTCCAACTCGCGGATGTTGCCAGGCCATTTGTAGATCAGGCAGAGCTGCAATGCGTCTGGCGTCAAACCTGCGATGGATTTTCCAATTTTCTCGGCGAATCGCTGAACGAAATGCCGGGCGAGTTCCGCAATATCCTCCGGACGTTCCCGCAAGGCCGGGACATAGAGCTGAATGACATTCAAACGATAGAACAGGTCTTGTCCGAAACTGGTTCTGCTCCATCATCGCCAGGAGGTCCCGATTGGTGGCGGCGATCAGCCGGATGTTGGCTGTAAGATCGCTCGTTCCTCCGACGCGCTGAAACTCTCGCTCTTGAAGAACCCTGAGCAATCTCACCTGCACCGAGGGTGAAATATCCCCGATTTCGTCGAGGAACAGTGTGCCACCCTCGGCGAGCTCGAATTTCCCTTTCTTCTGTGCTACCGCGCCTGTGAAAGATCCTTTCTCGTGACCGAACAATTCACTTTCCAAGAGCGTTTCTGGCAGTGCTCCACAATTTACGGCGACGAAGCGACGGTCCTTGCGTCGGCTTAGTTGATGGATCAAACGGGCGGCGAGTTCCTTCCCCGTCCCTGTTTCTCCGGTCACCAATACGGTTGTGTCCGAGGGAGCGATGGTTCTGATCAGTGAAAGAAGATCTAGAAGTAGAGCGCTCTTGCCGATGATGCCGCCGGTTTCTTGCTGCGCAGACAGCTCCTGCTTCAGTTGGATATTCTCCTGTGTCAGTTCCACATTGCGGAGGAACATGGTGAGCATGTGCCGATGCGTCGTCTGTAGGTTTTTCAAATGCGTAAAGAGCTGATGCGCGAAGGCGCGCCGGTCCGTCAAGAATTGCGAGCGACCGGCGGTAGCGGCGTCATTCGTGTGTGGAGGGCGATTCGTCCAACGCAGGCGATAATGTGTATAAGGCGCGTTGTAGATCGAGCCGGCCTTGATCGTGGTACTGAGTGATCCAGTCGAGAGGGTACCGCCACGTTCGATGCGGATAGCGGTGCAATGATCGTCCTGCTTGGAGAGGTGTGTCTTGTAGCTTCGGGCCGGCTCTTCAGCCGTCCAGACCGAGAGATGGTCCTGCCCCTCAAGTGTGGCAACAAGTTGTTCGTCGGAACCATGCGGAGCGGGTATACGATCGGTTTTGATGGGGATCAGCGTCTGAACGAGGCGAATCGTTCGTCCCGTGATCACGACGTCACCCGTCGATCGGCGGGCCACAGTGAACCGATCGTTCTTCGTGGTCATGTCGTAGGCGTCGCCGAACTCATTGACCAGGGTTTCTAAGCGGAGTTGTGAGTAGGCCTCTTCGCAGGTGGCAGTTTCGACGGAAGGATCCAGTTTCGCAGTGCCTTCGAGATTGCCCTGTACCAGACGCATGTTTCCAAGTCCAGGATCGACCGGCGGCAAGTTTCGGGACAGAATGTGCAAGGTCTGTGTTTCATCCGGACAGACGAATGACTGGAGTTGGAGATAATTCGTATAGGCCGAGGCCCAGTTGCCGACAGAACGAAAGACCGATTCTACGTCGTTGAGGAGGATCGCAATCGTTTCAATAAGTGTCGGGGTCTGCGTCTTGACGGTTTCGTAGTAGGCCAAAGCCGCCTGATAGGTGAAGTCCTTCTCGCCGGATGCCAGTTCACAGGCCTTGATCAATTCACGAAAAACCGAATGGGGAATCCAATTGCTTGTATCGGTCAGGAACGCACGGGCATCCTGAATTTCCTGGAACGATTCGGCTACCCCCATAACCCGTTTGAGATCGACTTTCGATGCCTGTTCCGGGTAGCGAGCTTCGAGATGGCGGATGAGTATTCCGCTTTGCAGGCAGGTGATCCAAGGTTGGATGGTCATGGCGCCCCTCAAGCAGGTGAATGCGCCCGAATCGTGCGCAGAGTCTTAGCACAGCAGGAACGGAATAAAAAGGTGGCAACGGTCAGGCCTGAGGTGGAGGCACCGGCAACCCTTCCAATTCCATAATCCGCAATGCGTTGGTCGTGGGGCAGGGACCGGATCTGTAGCTTGTAGTCGAATTGCAGCGCGCCGGCTGCCACCGTTTCCTGAAAGTGGGCGTTCCGCAATCCGGGTACCGTCTTATCGAGATCGGTCAATTCCAGATCGTGGGTGGTCACCAAGCCGAAGCCATTGCCTTGCGAGAGAGCGGAAATGTAGGCACGGCTCCCGATCAACCGTTCGCGATTGTTGGTGCCTTTGAAGATCTCGTCGATCAGGAAGAGCACCGGTGATCTGGATCGATCCGCCGTCTCGTCGAGCAGGCTCTTGAGGCGTTTCACCTCGGCATAGAAAAACGACAGGCCCGCTTCGAGCGAGTCATCCACGCGGATACAGGTGGCGAGGCGCACCCAAGTCCATTCGAAAAGACCGGCGCAGACCGGGGCGCCTGCCTGGGCGAGACACAGATTGATGCCCAGAGTTCGCAGGAAGGTGCTTTTCCCCGACATGTTGGACCCAGTCACCAAGAGTACGGTTCCCAATGTTTCGAGGGCAAGATCGTTCGAGACTCGGTGCGTCTCAGGAATCAGCGGATGGGCGAGGTCTTTGGCCGATAGCCTGGCCTGCGCTCCGTTACGCTGGGGATCGGCGGTGAGTGGGTCCGGCCAGTGATACGAAGGATGGAGTGCGGCAAACGTGGCGAGTGCCGAGGCAGCCTCGACCTCGGCCAGTCGATCCAGCCAGGTCGGCAGGTGGGCGGCCACCTGAGCTTGAATCCGTTGGAGCCGATAGGTGAACCACAAGTCCCAGGGGCAGAATGCGTTGGCGATCAGATGGATGACCGGATGGGCTTTGACGCTGATCGCATGCAGGGTGCGGGCCGCTTGCCGGACGAGCTGGGGCGGATTCACGCCTGGTGCGAGCAGCGGCGCCCACAGACCGGCGAGCGCCGCGTGGCGAGGCCGGGCGTGCCGTTCGACAAACCCAAGCACGGCTCCCAGTTTCTCCAGTTCGAAGTGCACGCCCACCGCATGTTCCAATAACTCTTCGCCCTGATCGGTCCAGAAATAGAGCAAGACATAGGCCGCGAAGGACCACATCCAATAACTCGGAAGCCAGTCGAGCAGCGCACCCAACCCGAGCCCGATGGTGGCGGCGGCAAGCAGAGTTTGAATCGCTAAGACGGTCGTGAGATGAGGGAATCCGACTGCATGCTGCAGGACGGCTTCCAGTCGTCGTCCGTTGATTTCCTGTTCGCCGATGAGCTGTGCCTCGAGCCCCAGCCGATCGCGAAACAGCGATCGCGGAATGAGTTCCTGCACGAGGCGACGGCGCATGAGCCACTGGTCCGGTTCAGGCGGTTGCTCAAGCAGCCACGACGCCAGCCGCGCCTGTCCGTGCGAGGAGACGGTGGTGTCGAGCAGATGGAGGAGCGAGTGGGGGCCGACCAGGTCCAAGTCTTTGGCATACGGATGCTGCTCGGGAGCGCTCGACGGACGAGCGGGAATGTGAGACCAATCCAGTCGGAGACGTGCCAGGTGCACGAGCTTGATCTGCTTCCAGAGACGAAGCCGGTGCAAGCGACTTTCGAGCCTGTTATGATAGACGGCCACAATCAGGAACAGGCCGACGAAGACGATGAGCGCCCCATTGCCGGCTTGATACCAACCCATTTTGTAGAGGGCTATCGTGCAGATCGCTCCGACGATGAACAGGATGAGACGCCAGCGGGTGAATGTGGAACTAGCGGCGGTGGCCAGGGCGATCACGCGGTCGAGTTTCGCCACCAGGCGTGTCAGCGCATGGGCTTTCGTCATAGGCGTCATGGGCTGCTTCTGGAGCATAGCGCCGACCTTACTGGATGGGGGAGAGTGCGTCAACTCTAGCAGGATGCTGAAAAGTCACTCTTCTCACCCGCCCAACCCCAGCGCGCCGAGACGCGCCTTTTCCCATGCTTCGTTCTCGCATCGCTCAGAAGCTCAACGTACCGAAGCGTACGCCTTCGCCTCTTCGCTCGCTGCGGCCGCGCTGACGGCCATTTTGAGCATCCTGCGTGGTGCACCTCGGTATTCCAAGCGTGTTGAAAAATGAAACTTCGGCGTGCTTAGAGAGTTTTCCGCAGGTTCCTAGCTTATTATGAGCTCAGAGGGATGGATCGATGTCCAGATTCGGACCACTGTCGATGCGGCAGAGTTGCTCGGCATGCTGGCTGATCCCGTGATCCAAGGCGGATGGGAGGAACAGGGGATCGTCCATCTCTATTGGCCGAAACCACAGTGGAGCATGGAGGCACGTGCTCGTCTCAATAGTATTCTGCAGGGACTCGATCCGGACGTCTCGGCCGAGAGAGACATTCGTGTTGAGGAATTGCCCGATCAGGATTGGAATCGGCAGTGGGCTCAGTCGGTCAGGCCGATTCGGATCGGCCGGCGGATTGTGATCAGGCCGAGTTGGGAGCCGGTGGCGCTGCAGGCACAGGGACATTGAGATCGTGCTCGATCCGAAGCAGGCATTCGGCACGGGTCATCACGCGACGACACGGATGTTGTTGGAATGGCTTGAAGACCTCGTTCACGGCGGCGAGTTCGTGCTGGATGTGGGGGCGGGGAGCGGCATTCTGGCGATGGTCGCGCTGCGGCTTGGGGCAGCCTCGGCCCTGGGAGTGGAATGCGATCCTGTCGCGGTGGATTGCGCACGAGACTATGCCGAAGAGAACGGGTTTGGGGACCATCTCGAATTCCGGTGTGGAACGCTGGAGGAGGTTGACCGGCACGGCGAGCTGCGGCCGGATCTGGTGCTTGCCAATCTCGATCGTCAGACGCTGTTGCTGCTGTGCGATGAATTGGCGCGGTACGTGAGCCACGGTGCGCGGCTCTTGCTGTCCGGCATTCTGCTCGAGCAAGAGCAAGAGATTGTCGAGGCGTTTTCCAAGGTCGGCGCCATGTTGTTTCAACGGCGTGAACAAGAGGGCTGGGTGGCGTTGGAATTGCTGATGGTGGAATCCTGCGAAGGAGTAAGTTGATGACCGAGAATGGACGGCCACCCTATCCCCACGTGTATCAGATTAATGTATCTGACGGAGGTGTGCCGAAACGTCCGGTGCTGGAGGCCGTCATCGCCAAAACCGGAGTCGAGGGTGACCGGCAACGGAATCTCAAAGTGCATGGCGGACCCGATCGTGCGGTCTGTCTCTATTCGCAAGAGCTGATCGAGCGGCTGCAGGACGAGGGCCATTCGATCGAGGCCGGTTCCTCCGGAGAGAATCTGACGCTCGCCGGGCTTGAGTGGGAGAAGCTGAAACCGGGGGACCGGCTCCAGATCGGGCCAGAGGTCCAGATCGAGATCATGAGTTATACGACTCCCTGCGATAAGAATGCCCAGTGGTTCAGGGACAGAGATTACAAGCGCGTTTCCCAGAAAATGAACCCGGGATGGAGTCGGTTCTACGCGAAGGTGTTGCGTGAGGGCGTGGTGAGACCGGGAGATGAGGTCACGATAGAAACAGGCAAGGTCAAGGTCAAGTTTGATTGAACTAAACCTTAACCTCAGCCTTAGCCTATGAGGGGAAAGCATGGATCGCATACTTGAACCTGAACTGATGGAAGATCCTGAGCAGGTCGCTCGCCTATGCTGCGGCGGATTTTTCGAAAAGGAAAATCAGGGCTTCGTCGATCGCTTCCGCGAATACTTTCCGGATTTTTCCGAGGGCCACATGCTCGACCTGGGTTGTGGTCCTGGCGATATTCCCGTCCGCTTCGCTCGGGCGTTTCCCTCTTGTCGCATCACCGGCGTCGATGCGTCGGAACCGATGATACGGTTGGCTGAAGAAACTGTGCAACAGGTCGGCTTGTCCGGGCGTATCACCTTCCGCTGTGAACGATTTCAGGATCTCGCTGGCACCAATATCGTCGATGCAGCCATTTCCAATAGCTTGCTGCATCATGTGCCGAACCCCTTGCAGTTTTGGCACAAGCTGCGATTGGCCGTGAAGCCCGGCTCCCCTGTGCTCGTGATGGATCTGCTTGAGACCGGAATCGCCGGAAGAGGCGCAGGCCATCGTCGATCGCTATGCTTCCGGGGCTCCGGACATTCTCAGGAGAGATTTCTACAACTCGCTGCTCGCGGCATTCACGGAAGATGAAATCGGCGCGCAGCTGGCCCGGATGAATCTGACGCGATTGATCGTCGATGTGCCGGATGATCGGCATTGGGTGGTCGGCGGAATCATCCATTGAGAAGGATGGTGAAAAGCGATCCCCAGACTTCGTTCTCGGTCGTTTGAATCCTCAACGTACCCAGACCGCGTACGCCTCGGCGTTCAATAGTCTCTCGCCTGCGGCCTTGTTGGATGATCGTTTTGAGCATCCTTCTGTTTCTGCACTGATACGCTACTTTCAGCGAGGCTCAACTTGACCGGCTCAGGAGATCGAAGGCTCTGGAGCAGCCGACCACCGCTGAAACTCCTATGGTCGAGATTCCGGAAGGGCTGTTTGCGATGGGCTTGGACGGGAGTCAGGCTCTTGAAGATGAGCGTCCCAAGCATCACGTGTGGCTGCCCGCCTTCTTCATGGATCTCCACGAAGTGACGACGGCGCAGTACGCGGCGTTCCTCGCTGCCACAAACCGAGCTCGCGCCATGGCAATGGAATACCGTCGATCTGATCGCAGCATAGCGATCGGCCGGTGATTGGCGTGGACTGGTCGGACGCTGATGCCTATTGTCGATGGAAGGGGAAGCGGCTTCCCACCGAAGCGGAATGGGAGAAGTCGGCCAGAGGAACGGATGGAAGGTTGTATCCCTGGGGCAATCAGGTCTCCACACAAGGATCTGGCGAATTTCGCGTTGGGTGCACGGTTCAGCTATAGCCAGGTCTTGATGCCGGTGCAGTCCTATGAGCAAGGCAAGAGTCCATACGGGCTCTATCAAATGGCCGGGAATGTCTGGGAGTGGGTGCAGGATTGGTATGCTGCGAACTATTACGAAGTCTCGCCGGAACGAAATCCGCAAGGACCCGAACAGGGACAGTTCAAAGTGCTCCGCGGTGGATCGTGGTCCGACCTACCGAAATATCTACTGACGTATGGGCGATTCAAGCTGCCTCCGGAAACGCGGAATAGTTATACGGGCTTCCGCTGCGCCAAATCATAACAGGATGATGAAAACGATCCCCAACTTCGTTCTCGCCTCGACAACATCCTCAACGTAGCCCAGAGGCTACGCCTCCGGTGTTGCCATCGGCTGCGGCCTCGTTGGATGATCGTTTTGATCAGCCTGCCGGGACTCTCTAGCACGATGAGTTCTACAGCGTTCCTCATGAGAGCGGCGGCTCAAACTGTCTTCCAGCGAGGCCGCAGGGAGTGAGGCGACTGAGGCGTACGTTTCTCACCCACCCGCCCCGAGCTGCCAAGACAGCTCTTTCACCGGTGGGTACGTCGCATGGAGACGCATGACTGAGAACGAAGTTGGATTTTCTAGTTGAGCATTCTGTCGAATGCTTTTGCAAGTTGGAATAGAGCGACCGCTCAAAATCGTTGTCCAACAAGGCCCGAGGTGAACCAAAACCGGAGGCGTACCCTCTGGGGTACGTTGAGGATGTTGACGAGGTGAGAACGAAGCTGGGGAGCGTTTTCAGCAGCCGCTAGTAGAGGCTCTTGCTGACTTCTGCCGAGAGTGGACTTTCGTTACCGGCACTGTCGTAAGCGGAGAGGGCGAAGAAATAGGTCTGGCCCTTCGGAAGATTGGAGACGGTATAGCTCGTGACTTTTCCTGCCAAGAAGGGTGACCCAGGGAAACTGTACGTGCCGGAAGCCGTACCGACGTAAATTTTGTAACCGGCCAGATCAGGTTCCCCATTCGCCGTCCATGTGAGTGTCACGCTCCCTGTCGATGGGCTGGGTGGGCTGGGAGGAGGAGTCGACGGAGTTGATGGGGGTCGAGGGCGGAGTCGAGGGTGGAGGGAGTGACGGAGGTGTGGTGACAACAGGAGTCGAGGGTTGCAACAAGCTCGTGATCGCAGAGTTCTGGAGCAAGTTCGACGCCGATCGCGAACCGCTAGACGAGGGAGCTGAGCCGCTTCCTGCTGAGGCTGCAGAATGAACACCTGCCGCTCCTGCGAACGGAGAGGAACCGGTCGGAGCGACCGTAGCAGAGCCAGTGCGAGGTCGCTCCAGGAAGAGGCGCGGCTGTCGACTTCGTGATGGGCGCCATTGTCGTGGGGGTTGTGCTTTTGGCGGTATCGGCTGTCGTCTGTGTGGCTTGCCCAGCTGCGATGCCCGATATCGATGCTGCAGGGAGTGTCTGGGATGAAGTCGCAGGAGCGGTTATCGTGGCAATGGCCGGACGCTTGGTCAATGTCCGATGATGCGGTGCTGGTATAGGTGCTGGTGATACCGATACCGAGGGTTTGGGTGGTTCGATCGGGCTTGTGATGTGAGTGGACTCAGCGCTGGGAGGTCTGGAGGATGGTCCCTTGAGTCGTGGCAGGCAGAGCGGCAGATTCAACAGCTGAACGGTGAATCAAGCTATGACGGGATGGCAGCTCTTGTTCTGCCGCTGAGATGATCGTGGGCATCGCTACAGAGTGCAGGCTCTGGCAAAGTATTGCCGCAAGGACGGCAAGCTGGAACCGGGGCGTCACGATTTCTGTCGCGGGAATCATCTTTGGCATGCCCTATAGTATTCAGTTGTCTGTGACTCCTTTGCATTGTGTCTCGGAGGTGCCTGTTGCGCCAGAAAATTTTAGATTTTTTCAGGGAGCAATCCGCAGCTGATCGAAATTATGAGAGGAGGGGGGCGGCAGGCTGCTCAATAAGTCCGTCCAGCAAGGCCGGAGGGAGTGAGGCGACTGAGGCGTACCCTCGGGGTACGTCGCAGGGAGACGCACGACTGAGAACGACGCTGGCGGGCTTTTTCAGCAGCCTGCTAGGTGAGATGGGTAACGAGCCAATCACTAATCGATGTGGTCATCTGGTGAAAATCTTCTTCCCGAGAGAATTGGTGATCGGCACCCGGTAGGAGATCCAGCCTCTTTGGGCCTCTCAGCGCGTCACGCAATCGCCGGCTTTGATGGAGGGGGACACATTCATCCTGCTCACCCTGGACAATCAGGGTAGGTACGGTGATGTGTTCAGCCGGCCCATAGGCAATCTGTCTGAGGCAATCTTCGTAAAAGGCATACCGCAAACGGACGCGATCCGGTCCTCCCATGATGTTCTGAATCGTATCCGTGGCTTGCCATCGTGCCAACTCTTCTGGCCCGAATGTTAAGCGAAGCTCTTCCGCAAAGTCGACCACAGGACATTTGAGGGCCAAACAGGCGATATCGCGACGCTGGGCTGCCGTGAGGATGGCGACGAGCCCTCCGAAGCTTGAGCCGACAAGCCCGATTCGGTCATAGCCTCTGGCGGTCACCAGATCCAGCGCGGCTTGGGTTTGCTGAACGGCCAGGGTTGTCGTGAGTTTTTCAAATGGTCCGTCACTGTCTCCTTGGCCGAAAAAGTCGAACCGAAAGGTCGCGATGCCTCGTTCATTGAGGAGGCGGGTCAAGGTCTTGTTGGTCGTACTGTTCTTGCCGGAGAGAAATCCATGGCACAGCACGGCGAGACGCGTAGTCGGTCCGTCAGGCGTGCTCAAGATGGCAGCAATACCGTGGTCTTGGTGATCGTGAAAGGTCAGGGCTTCTTCCATAAGATGGTCTTTCAGTCAGGATGCTGAAAAAGTCCGCCAGCGTAAGAAGACCGTTATTTGGTTTGTTTGGTTTGTCTCGTTTGTTTGGTTGAAGCAGACCAACCGGATAAACCAAAGAAACGAGATGCACCAGACACACCACGCACGAAGAGGGCGGACTTTTTCAGCATCCTGCTGCTAGGTTTGGAGAAAATAGAAATGATTCGTCGGTCCAGTTCCATGCCCGATTGCTAGGCTATGGCGAATAGCCTCGGTGAGATAGGTCTTGGCCGTCTGCACGGCATCGTTCATGGATTTACCTCGTGCGAGATGGGCCGCGATGGCCGAGGCGAACGTGCAGCCGGTGCCATGCGTATGGGGAGTATCGATGAACTCTCCCTTGAACACGTTGAAGAACCGGCCGTCATAGAGCACATCGGTGGCTCGCTCTGTCAGCAAATGACCGCCCTTGATCAACACGTACTTACAGCCGAACCCGTGAATGACTTTGGCCGCGCGGCGTGCGTCCGCGAGCGTCTTGATCTCGATGCCGGACAGTTGCTGGGCCTCGTGGATGTTCGGCGTGACCAGCAGTGCCAGGGGGAAGAGCTGTGTCTTCATGGCGTTGATCGCCTCCGGCTTGAGCAGTGCATGGCCGGTTTTCGAGATCATGACCGGATCCACTACGAGATTCGTCACATTCTGAGGCTTCAGGAGTTTGGCGACGACCTCGACAATAGCCGTCGAGGACAACATCCCGGTCTTCACCGCAGCAACGTCGAAATCGTCGAACACCGCATCGATTTGCGCCGCGATGATCGAGATCGGCAACTCGAAGACGTCGGTGACCTCTTCCGTATTTTGCGCAGTGATGGCCGTAATCGCCGACATGGCAAACACGCCGTTGGCCGACATGGCCTTAATATCGGCCTGAATCCCCGCACCTCCACCGGAATCCGAACCCGCAATCGTCAAGACCTGCTTCAATGTCATGAGTGCTCCTGAATCACCGTTGCTCAGATGCGCAGATTATACTCGGCAACCCAGGCCTGTCCAGCGGATGAATCTAGTAATCCCAGCCCCGTCCGTGACCCAGGATTGAGCCAATACGCCAGTTATAGCAGGTCAACCAACACCCTCAGCCCGCCGAGATTTACCCAGATTTAACGTGTGGTCAACATAGACTTGATTCAGGATTCTGCGATCAGATGCCAATCTAGCGGAGTCGGGCCTTCTTAGTTGTATTCAAACTCATAGAGAGTCTGGCTAACCCTGTGGAACTTCCGAATGAGCTCATAGTCTTCATAGGATATGCGCCCGTTCTTTGTTTCAATCGAAAGTTTCGTAAAATCAATGTATTGCAGCCTGTCAGAATCTGGGCCTGTGTATGTTCCTGAGCGACCGATGATGACTGAGGTGTTTGGAGCAAGAAACAAGGAAATTTCACATGAATCTTCTCGGTATTGGAACTGCTCGGAAGGCATGTCATCCCAATGATCAGGCCTCCAATGCCATCCAAAAGGAAATTTCCAATGCCATGTAACTTGATCGGCAGGGGCGATACTAGGTTTCTTATGCTGGAGCTTTGGACATTCTCCTCCAGAAACTTGGAGCGTATAAGAAATGCGGATTGATTCACTTGATCTATTTGACACAACAAAATCGGTAATCCATGAGCATCATGAGGTAAGAAAGATAAGTAATACGGTTAAGACAGGCATCATCTTGTTGAGGGGGACTCCCCCTGGCAACACATTTCCCCTGAGTCTCTTCCTCATCATTCCGCATCCCCCTGACCTTTCCTGGTTTTGTCTCCTCCCCAATCTCGCACGTTGTGTCTTGACGGTTAGCGAATTCTTTAGTGTCTTTATTCCGCTCTCTCCCTCTGGTGGCCGGTGGTTTTCTTTGGGCAGGCAGCAGGGCTGGGCCAGACTGCGCGCGTCCAACGAGGGCCTTCTGAGGCCGCGCGTTGCGCGAGCAATGGAACGGCCCTGCTGCCTGCCCTCCGAACTTGACCACTCTTCACGCTCTCTCTCCCTCTTGGCCGGTGTCCTATTTTAGGGCCAGGGCTGGGAGGCTCTCGAAGCGTAATCAGAGCGCCGTTGGGCTACCGCTCTTGCTGAGCTGCAACGGCTGCCATAGGCAGTGGCGACGAATGTTCGAAGCCACACCTTTGCAAAGCAAGTGGTGTGGTAAGTTTTCGGCGCCAAGTGGAGGCGAAGCCCAGAGCGGTCAACGGCGCTCTGTGGCTCCACGCGGAGAGAGCCTCCCAGCCCTGGCCCGCCCTCTCCTCACACCGGCCACTCCTCTTCGTTCCACGCCATCTCCCAAAACATCCACTCATACCGCGAGCTGATGACGAACGATTCTTCCATCCGTCGCTTTTCTTCTTTGCCCGCCGTCTTGGCCCACTGGTCCACTTTCTTGCGCATCCAGCGCTGCACCTCGGCGAATTCAGGAGATGCGTAGAGCATGAGCCAGTCTCGATACGGATGATTCTTTTTCGGCGGGCCATGCTTCAAGAGATGCTGCCCGACGACGCAGTAGATCCAGGCGCAGGGGAGGGCGACGACGGTGATCTCCGCTGCCGAGCCTGTATGGGCGACGGTGAGCATGTGCCGCGTGTAGGCGTAGTTCGTCGGCGCCATCGGCACGGACGACATCTGTTTGGCGCTCATCTTCCACCGTGACCCGTAGCCTTCGTGGAGGCTGCGTTCGACGACAATGGTTTCTTCGGCGAGCTTTGTCAGACGCAGGGCTGATTCTGAATCAGGCGCTCTCAGCGCTCCGGCAGAAAACACACGGGCGAGGTCGCCGAGAAACCTTGCGTCTTGCAGGATGTAGTACTTGAATTTGCGTTCCGGCAAGGTTCCCTTGCCCAACGCCACGACGAACGGATGGGTGAGCTGCGCATCCCAAATCGGTTGGGCCAGCTTACGCAGATGGTCGGAAAACGACATGAGCTTCCTCCCTGTTAAGCGTAAAACGTGAAAGACAAAACGTAAAACGTTAGATGCAAGATCTCAGATGAGTGGAGGTGACGGTTGTACCAACATCGCTATTTCGAAGTGGTGGTGTTGGTTCTTTCACGTTTCGCGTCTCTCGCCGGTTGGGGCCAGGGCCTCGGCAAACGATTGATGCCGTCGAGCGCGGCGACTTTATAACATTCCGCCAGAGTCGGGTAGTTGAAGACCGTGTCGATGAAGTAATCGATCTTTCCCCGGTATGCCATGACGGCCTGGCCTATGTGAATAAGCTCCGTGGCCCCTTCTCCGATGGTATGGACGCCCAGGAGTGTGTGGGTGTGGCGATGAAACAGCAGCTTGAGCATGCCGGTTTCATCGCCGGTCAGCTGTCCGCGGGCGATTTCCCGATAGTGGGCGATGCCGACTGCATAGGGAATCCCTGCCTTGGCCAGATCTTCCTCATTCCGCCCCACCATGGAGATTTCAGGAATGGCATAGATGCCGTAAGGCAGGAGGTCCGTGTCGGTGTGATCGGGATGGTTAAAGGCATGGCAGGCGGCATGGCGTCCTTGCTGCATGGATGTGGAGGCCAAGGCGGGAAAGCCGATGACGTCGCCTACGGCGTAGATATGGGGAACGGCTGTTTGGAAATGGTCGTTGACGATCACGCGGCCTCGCGCATCCGGCGTGAGGCCGACGGCCTCCAGGTTCAGGCGTTTCGTGGCGCCGATGCGGCCGATGGCATACATGAGCGTCGTGGTGGTGATCGGTGGCCGGTGTGTCAGCGAGACCGTGACCTGCCCATCGGGCTCTTTCCGGATCGCGACGACTTCTTCCTCGTGGCAGAGCGTGACGCCGATGTCTGTCATCTGCCGTTGCAGGGCGTCGATGATCTGAGCGTCGACAAATTCGAGCAAGCGCGGCCGCTTGTCGATCAGAATGACCTGCACACCGATCATGGCTAAGATCGATGCGTACTCTGTGCCGATCACGCCGCCGCCGACAATGACGATCGAGGTCGGAAGGCGTTTGAGCGTGATGAGGCCGTCGGTATCGATGATCGTGTGATCATCGAATGGAATGTCGGCCGGTCTGGTCGGCACTGTCCCTACTGCGATGACGATCACGTGGGCATAATGTTCGGTCGACGTGCCGGCCTGTTGAATGAGGAGATGGTGAGGATCGACGAAGCGGGCCTCTCCAAAGATCAGATCGATGCGGTTGCGCGCCATCTGGTCCTGCACGATCTCAATTTCGTTCTTGATAATGTGGTTGGCGCGAAAGGCGAGATCTTCGATCGTGACGGTCTTCTTTAGACGATAGCCGGCTCCGTACAGGTTGCGTTGGCGGAACCCCGAGAGATAGAGGACCGCTTCGCGGAGGGCTTTGCTGGGGATGGTGCCGGTGTTGGTGGAGACACCGCCGACGACTGCTTTGCGCTCGATGATGCCGACGGTTTTGCCGAGCTTGGCGGCCTGGACCGCGGCCTTCTGGCCGGCGGGCCCACTTCCTATGACAAGAAGATCGTATTGGGCCATCGGTTCCTTGCCAAGAAAGGCTGAGGTTAAGGCTAAGGCTCAGAGGAGGTATGGCCCATTCGAACCTCAGCCTCAACCTGGACCTCAGCCTTTTTCTTGGTCTCTTGGTCTAGCGTGCGGTAATCAATGACTTGGCCACGGCAAAGGCCTCATCCATGTTCGGTAACTGGGTCAGTTCGGGCGTGACCTGCAGATACCGCACGGTATTGCGAGCGTCAACGACCATGACCGTACGAGCCAGGATGTGGGGGCCGTTGAGCAACAGTCCGTACGTCTTCCCGAATTCAGCGTCCCGATAGTCCGAGAGGAAGGTGACGTTGGCGATATTGGCTTCCTGCGCGAAGCGTTTTTGCGCAAAGGGGGTGTCGACGCTCACGGTCACCAATTCGACCATCTTGTCGAGGCCCTTATTTTTCTCGCTCAGATAGTGGGTCTGCTGTTCGCACACTGGGGTGTCGAGCGACGGCACGACGCTGATGATCCGGACCTTGCCCTTGCCCTTTGTGTCGGTGATGCCGATCGGCGACAGGTCCGTCTGTGTCAGCTGCACCTCCCTGAGGGGGTCGCCGACTTTAATGCCGGTTCCCGAGAGCACCAGGGGGCTTCCCTTGTAGAGGACTTTTTGGCCCTCACCAGCGATGACGCTGCCGTCAGCGACGGTCATGTTCTTGTAGAGAAAAATTGGCGCCAGTGGAGCTGCCCATACTTCCGCATCCGGCGAGCCCGATCGTCATGCAGAGTGTGGCCCCAATGATCGTTCGAGATATTGCCCTCATACTGCCCTCCTTGGTGGAGCGATGCTGACCATTCGATCATGAATAATTAATATAGTGGTTTGTGCTTGTGCGGCCTGCAGGCGCCGGAAACCCTATGCCGGCATCGTAGAACCTCGATGGCCCGTCTGTGCGGCGCGACAGAATAACATTTTTGCTAGGGACGAATAAAGGTGATGAGTTCCTGGTTGACCACATCCGGTCGTTCCCACTGCGGGATGTGTCCTGCGTTGGGGATTCGGATGAATCGTGACCCCTTGATGGTCTGGTGGAGTTCTTCGCCTACGGCGATTGGGAACACCCGATCTTCTTCCCCCCAGAGCACCAGCGTCGGGTGGGTGATCTCACCGAGGCGCGTGGCAAATCCGGACTCCCATAGCGGGAGGTTTTCTCTGACGGTCATAATGGGTTTGATGAGTCCTGGCCGCTGGCGGTTGCGATTGGATCGTTCGATGACGGCCGGTGTGAGGAGTGCCGGGTCATGCACGATTTCTCTGTAAGACGGACTCGATCATCAGTCCGCCGAACAGCATGTTGCCGAATGAGACGAGCCAGGACGGCGCACTGGTTTCTAAGGCGCGCCTGACCGACGGACTGGTGAGTTTCTCCATGACGTGTTGTGGCAGCCCGTCGATAAGGACGAGTTTGGCGACGCGTGTGGGGTGTGTCAGCGCCATGCCGATGGCCAAGCCGGCACCCATGGAGTTGCCGACTAACGTGGCCTGCGGGATCTTCACGGCGTCCATGAATCCGACAAAGAAGTCCAACATCTGATCCGGCCGGTAGTCGATCTCAGGTTTATCGGACAGCCCGGCGCCGGGCAAATCGAGCGTGAGGACGCGGAAGTGCTGCGACAGCGCGTGCTGCTGATATTCCCATTGCCACATCGATCCCCCGAAGCCGTGGATCAGGATGACCGGCGGGCCTGTGCCCACATCCAGATAGGCGATCCGCTGGCCGTGGACGAGGACGGTGTGAATGGGCATGCGCTCAATGGCGTCGAACTGCGTCGGAATCGACGAGGGAGACGAGCAGGCGGTCATGATGTGACACAGGAGCGTGAAGGCGAGCAGCGCAACGTACGGCTGTCTGCATGCGCGACCGGGAGCACGCGGGTGTATCGGACTACTCCAGCTGGATGACTGTTTCATCCGTCTTCACGTTATCGCCTTCGGACAACCAGGATGGCGGTGACTTTTCCGTCGATCGGCGCCGGGACTTGGCTTTCCATCTTCATGGCTTCAATGATCAGGAGGGGGGCGCCGGCCTTGACCATGGCATCGATCGCGACGAGCACTTTGACGACGCGACCCGGCATCGGGGGGGCTACGTCTCCCGGCTTGGACGGTCTGGGCCGTTTGGGTTTGGCGCCGGTCCCAGTGTCGGGAGCTTCCGGCACGCCGGCTAGGATTTCCTGGATCGGTTCCAATGAGACTTCTTCGAGTTTGTCGTTGACCCGGATGTAATAGGGTTTGCGGCCGTCAACCTTCCGTCCGGAACCGGAGACCTGTACATGGTAGGTCTCGCCGTGGACCGTGACATTGAATTCGGCTGGGGCCAAATGAAGCTCGGTGGCCGCAGCCGGTCCGCTGGGCATGAAGCTCTCAAGGGGTTCCAGCGTCAGGTCTCCCTTCTCGCGCGCCTCAAAGAAGTCCCGCGCGATCGTGGGGAACAGGGTAAACGAAAGCTGATCTTCCACCGTGGCGGCCGAGGCGGGGAGATCTTTTCTGGCGGCCTCGAGTTCGGGCTCCAACCGATCGGCAGGCCGCGTCTTGATCGGCTGGTCGTCCCCGATTGCGCGGGCCATGATGTCGTGATCGAGGGGTCCAGGCGCTCGCCCGTAGAATCCGAGGAAGTAGTTCTTGGTTTCCGTGGTGATGACTTTGTACCGTTCGCCCGTCAGGACGTTGAGCGTGGCTTGGGTGCCCACGATCTGACTGGTCGGGGTGACGAGCGGGGGATAGCCCATTTCCTTTCGGACGCGCGGCACTTCATCCAGGACCTCTTTGATCCGATCGAGCGCATTCTGTTCGGTCAGTTGTGCGGCAAGATTCGAGAGCATGCCGCCGGGAATCTGTGAGGTGAGGATCTCGGCATCGACCCCGGTGAACTCGCTTTCGAACTGCCGATACTTTCGTCGAACGGTGCGGAAGTATTCGGTGATCGGGAGGAACGAGGCGAGATCCAAGCCCGTGTCGTACGGGGTGTTGCGCAAAGAGGCCACCAGCGTTTCCGTCGGCGGATGCGAGGTGCCGCCGGCCAACGGCGAGATGGACGTATCCAGCATGTCCAGACCGCCCAGGATCGCCATGAGGGAGGTCATTGAGGCCATCCCCGAGGTGTAATGTGAATGCAAATGGATCGGGACCTTCACCGCCGCTTTGATACGGTGTATGAGGTGGTAGGCATCGAGCGGCGCCAAGAGCCCGGCCATGTCTTTAATACAGAGTGTATCGGTTCCCAAATCCTCCAGCTGTTTCGCCATATCGACAAAACGGTCGATGCTGTGGACGGGACTGACGGTATAGCTGATGGCGGCTTCGACATGTTTGCCGCACGCTTTCACTTCTCGCATGGCCCGCTCGACGTTGCGGATATCGTTCAGTGCGTCGAAGATGCGGAAGACGTCGATGCCATTGGCGGCGGACCGTTCGATGAACCGTTCCAGCACATCGTCGGCATAGTGCCGATATCCGACCAGGTTCTGCCCGCGGAGCAGCATTTGGAGCTTGGTATTGGGCATGGCGGCGCGCAACGCGCGAAGCCGTTCCCAGGGATCCTCTTTGAGAAAGCGCAGACAGGTGTCGAAGGTGGCGCCACCCCAGACTTCGAGCGACCAATAGCCGACGGCGTCGAGCTTTTGGGCGATGGGCAGCATGTCCTCCGTCCGCATGCGCGTGGCCAAGAGCGACTGATGGCCGTCGCGCAAGGCGACATCGGTGATCAGGATGGGCTTGCCCGCCGCCGGTTGAATGGTCAGCTCGGAACCGCTGGCGGGCACGTGTCTTTGACGTCCGGACGGCTGGTCCGGCTGTCCGCTTCTTGGAGGCCTGTGTTCGTGAGGGTCGTCGTGTCGCCATGATGCTTTGATCTGTTCGTTATCTCGTCATCGGGTCGCTGGGGTTGACCGGAAGCTGTTCAATAGCAGGCTGCGGAACCCCTATGTGAACATGCCAGACCTTCACGAATTCGCCAACCTGGGGCGTTCGTGAAAGGTGAAACGTTTCAGAGGAAGAGCCTTCGGCAATCCTACGTTTCACTTTTCACGTCTCACGCGTAACGATCTTCGTATGCTGGCGGACTTTTTCAGCATCCTGCTACAGTCCTTCGTAGGCAGCGATAGCGGCGGACAGTGCCAACACCAGATCCTCAGGCTCCTCAAAATCGTCGTAGTTGAACAGGTCAGGATGCGTCTCCAGGTAGGAGGTGTCGAAATGTCCTGCCATGAAGTCCGGATCCTGCATGATCTCCATCATAAAGGGGATCGTCGTCTTCACCCCGCGCAAGACGTACTCTTCGAGCGATCGTCTCATACGGCTGACGGTTTCTTCCCACGTACGGCCGCGCACGGTGAGTTTGGCCAGGAGAGCATCGTAGTAGGGCGGCACCGTGTAGTCCTTGTAGACCGCTCCGTCGATGCGCACCCCGATCCCGCCCGGCGAGAGATAGGCCGTGACGGTGCCGGTGCAAGGCCGGAAGTTGTTCTTCGGGTCTTCCGCGTTGATGCGGCACTGGATGGCATGGCCTTGAAGCGTGACCTCCTGCTGCGTGATCTCAAGAGGCAGGCCGGCTGCAATGGCAATCTGATTGCGCACGATGTCGATCGCCGTGATCTGCTCGGTCACCGTATGTTCGACTTGGAGACGGGGATTCATTTCCATAAAGTAATAGCGGCTGTCCTGATCGAGGAGAAACTCGACGGTGCCGGCATTGTCATAATCGACCGCCTTGGCGATCGCGATGGCCGCTTCACCCATCTCGGCGCGAAGAGATGGCGTGAGAATCAAGGATGGAGCAATCTCGATGAGCTTTTGATGCCGGCGCTGAATCGAGCAATCGCGCTCACCCAGATGGATGATGTTGCCATGCCGGTCGGCCAGGATTTGGAATTCGATATGATGCGGCCGCTCGATATACTTTTCGAGAAATATACTTCCGTCGCCGAAGGCAGCCTGGGCCTCTCGTGACGCAACCGCCATGTTCTCGCGAAGTTCGGCATCCGACCGCACCACTCGGAGACCGCGTCCTCCCCCGCCTGCGCTGGCTTTAATGATGACAGGGTATCCGGTATCTTTTGCGAACAACAGGGCATCCTTCACATTGGTGACGCCGCCTTCGGTTCCAGGGACGATCGGGATGCCGACTCGTTTGGCCAGATCTCGGGCTTTGACCTTGCTCCCCATCAAGTCGATGGCTTGTGGCGATGGGCCGATGAAGGTAATGCCGGATGTGTGGCACAGCTGCGCAAAATGCGAATTTTCCGAGAGAAATCCATAGCCTGGATGGATGGCATCGGCGCCGATTCGTTGTGCCAGGTTGACGATCTGCTGGCTGTCCAAGAAGCCTTTGACCGGTCCCGGGCCGACCATATAGGCCTCGTCCGCCTTTTTGACGTAAATCCCGGTCGAATCGGCTTCGGAGTAGATGGCGGCAGTAGCGATGTTCAATTCACGGCAGGCGCGGATAATCCGCATGGCGATTTCGCCGCGATTGGCCACCAGAATTTTCTTGAACATACCGGTCCCTGTCTCCTCGGATCGTTCGCGATTCTGCGAGAGTTGTCAGGAGAAAATGAGCGCGTAAGCTAGCATAGGATCAGGAGTCGTGTCGAGGGAAGTATGGGTAGAACAGGCCGGATCGGCGCGGCTTGAATGGGTAGCAAGTCCGAGAGAATCGGTCGACTTCTAGCCCGCGTCATTCATGACGGTTCGTCACGAAATCTCCCGGGCGCGCCTTTCTCGTGAAGCGGGACGGGTCGGAAGTTTCATTTTCGCGAGTCGCGCCTGTCTCGCACGTCCTGCTTGTCTCGCTCACAATTAATGCGAGCTGGGGCGAAGCGGACCTACTTGGCCTTGATGAGTACGGGTTTTGACTGAGCGCTTCCGCCGCCTGCGACGATGATGATGAACGACATCCCCGCTTTTGCATTCGGCACGATTGCTTCAATCGTCGAGTCACTCATGAACTTAAAGGCGACGGGCATGTTTGACGCCGCGCTGAAGGTCACAGTATGAAAACACTCCTTTGTGCCGAAATGCTCGCCGGTAATGACGACTTTGTCGCCCGGTTTGGCCTCGTCCGGTTCGACCTTGGCGATCCGTGGGGGCTTGCTCCGATCGCAGACAGGGTCTCGTTCGACTTTTGCGGCATCGGACCCCTTGATCGACTCGGTATCGTAGAGGGTAAATCCTGCGCCATCAACGATCGCCCCTGGCTCCTCCGCGTGGGATACAGTCATGGGTGAAGCCATGGATACGATGAGTCCCAATAACATGAATCGCAATGATCGCCACGTTTGCATAGCTGCCTCCTTCAATCACGCCAACGCACGACTACTTCTCTTTCATGGGAATATACATCTCGGCAATGAGTTGTTGACCAGCCGGAGACAGGGCGAACTGGGTGAATGCTTCGGCCAGGGGATGCGGCTCCTTCTTGGACAAGAGAAGAACAGGGCGTCGGAGTGGATAGCGACCGTCTTTGACGGTGGGGCCTTCCGGCTCGACCTTGTCGATAGGCAAGAGTCTGACGGGGACGCCGGCTGAGACGACGGACAGTCCCTGGTTTAGGGATAGGTAGGCGACGGCAGACAGAGGGGGAAGCGTACCTACGACGGTTATTACGACCTGTTCATCGGAGCCGATCACCTTGGCTGCAGACGTAATCTTGCCGGTCATGCCGAGCTGGGATTCAAACGCCTCGCGGATATTTTGGTTGCGGGGCCGATCGATGACCAATATCTTCGTCTCGGGGCCTCCGACGTCGGACCACAGGGTAATCTTGCCGGAGAAAATGTCTGCAACTTGCTGCTTCGTGACCTCTTTCGTGAAATTGGAAAGGTGCACGAGAACGCCGATTCCATCCCACGCGATGGGCACCGCCGAAAGGCCTGGGGCTTCAGTTCCGGTGACGGCGATGTGGGCCTGGCCAGACTTGACCATCTCTATCGGTTTCGAATTGGCGTCCCACACGACATCGAGATAGGCTCGCGGGTTGGCTTTTTCAAAGGCGCGAGCGAGGGGATCGATGGTCCTCAGTTCCGGTCCGTTGCCGGCGATGGTCAGGCTCCCAGCGACCTCCGCAAGGGCGACGAGGGCCATTCCCCAGCTGAACAGAAGGCTGAGGCCTAGCGGGAGCACGAGTCTCGCGATCATGCGATCTCCCTGGAGTTTGGGTGGATACTGGGAAGAGAACGACGTAGGTTCAGCTGCAGCCCACGATCTCACTTAGCAGGCTGCGGAAGAACTCAGTTTATACACAATACACCGTTGGAATCTTACATAATGATGCCGATGTCAACATAGCCTCAGGATGCTCAAAACGGCCAGACTTCTCACCCGCCCAACCCTGGCGCGCCGAGACGCGCCTTGTCCCAGGCAAGGCCGCAGGAACGGAAAGGCGAGGAGGTACGTACCGCACTTCGTGTGGGCCGTTCGCCCTTTCAATTGACCTTGGCGAACGGAAAAACCCCTCCAGTGACTCCGATATCCGAGAGGCATGCCTCTATACGTTGAGCCTCTGCGCGAAGCGAGAACGCCGCTGGCGGACTTTTTCAGCATCCTGTTAGTTCTCCGTTGTGCCGCCGGTACCAGTAGAAGGATCGGAAGGTGGAGCCGTGTCGGGCGCTGCGCGTTTGCCCATCAGTGGCGGGAGTTTGGCGAACTTGTCCATCCGCTCGTCTAACATGTTGTAGGCTTTCATTTCGGCGAAGCCGGTCTTTTTGTGTCCCTTTCACCTGTGTCGTGCAGGCAGACAGTAACCGTGTGGCGCTCTGGGCCTGACAGTGAGGACATACGGTGTCTTCCACTCTGGCATGGACGGATTGGGTGGCGTCGAAGTGCTTTTCGCATTGTCCGCAACGATATTCATAGATCGGCATGGTTCGTATCCTTCAAGTCAGATGAAAACCGGACAGAGAGAGAAAGCGCTCTTGACCGGCCGTTGAGCTTTGCCTTATTGTACCCATCTTGCTGATAAGACTTCCAGTGGTTTAAGAGGAGGATTTCGATGTCCCTGTTGATTCGTAAGTACAAGAGTGTGAGTGGAATGATGCAGGAAGAGCGGATCGACGATCCGGATCGGATCGATCGATACATGAGGATCTTTGAGAAGGACGATATTAAGAAGCTCGAGACAGGCGTCAAGGTCTTTATCGAGAAGGATGAGTGGCAACTCCTGCCGTAAGCCAGTGAGGGGTAAAGGGTGAGGAGTGAAAGGTTGCTGAATCTTTGCTTTTCGTACCCCTCACCCCTGACACTTCACCCCTAACTGTTCCCACAATGAGCTACTGGATTCACATCGCGCGTTCGATCGATCGAGTCACGCTCCACAAGGATCGTTGTTCCGAGGTGCCGTCTTCGTCGATCGGTTCCTCAAGCGATTTTTGGGAAGGTGGGTGGTTCGATTACCCGGATAAGGCGCGGGCGTTAGCGGCGATGGAGCAGGCCGGGACGACTGAACAGCGTCGTTGTCCGCTGTGCAAAGCATAACAGGCGAAGTGCTGAGTTCTTGAGTGCTGAGTTGAGGACAGCTCGGTTCCTTCGATTTCGCCAACACTCATCACTCATCACTGAGCGTTCATCACTTGATTCCATGCCACGACTTGCACTCCTGCTGACAACGTTCATCTGGGGCGCGACGTTCCCTGCTACCAAAGCGGTGTTGGAGCAAACTCCACCGTTCTGCGTTTCTGTTTCTCCGATTTCTCTTGGGCGCATTGCTGGTCGGGGGCGGGTATCTGCTCTGGAGATTTCGCTTACACCGCGAGCCGGCAGTCTTGCGGGCGAGCGCGATCGCTACCTGCTGGCTCTTTCTCGGCTATGTCCTCCAAACGGTCGGGCTCCACTATACCACCGCATCGAACTCCGCCTTCATCACGGCACTGTATGTCGTCGTCGTGCCATTAATCCTGCGCCGATTCGGCCGGCGTGTGTGGTTGGCCACCGGAATCGCCATGGTGGGGCTCTGGCTGCTGGTGAAGCCCAGCGCATCAGGAAATCTTGGCGATCTCTTGACGCTCGCCTGTGCGATTGCGTTTGCCGCGCATATCGCCTGCCTGGAACGGTTTACCCGCGAGGTCGATGCGCCGTCCTTGTTTGCCTGGCAAATGATGGCGATGGTCGTCCTGTTGCTTCCCACCCTTCTGGTTGAACAGGCGCCGGCTCAGGCGTTTGCGCCGACGGCGTTGTTGCTTGTCGGGCTTGGGGTGACCGGAGGACTTGCGACCGGGGCCTTTGCCGTTCAAATGTGGGTGCAGCGCATTGTGCCCGCGCAACAGGTGGCATTGATCTTTGCGTCAGAACCGGTCTATGCAGCCGGGCTCTCCTGGTACTTTCTCGGTGAAACATTGGATCTTCAAGGGTGGATTGGAAGTGGTCTCATTTTGTTGGCAGTGGTGGTGGGCGCGTTTGGGGGCGGCCCGCAATCGTCATCGCCCGCAGTCGGCACGGTCCAGCCGGCGTAGGAGCCTGTCCGACATGAGCTGTCTACTGCGGCAATCGCCGATGCCGACTCAAGCGAACGGGCAAGACAGGCGGAGAAGCGCGACAGTGGGGACAAGGCTTACACGTCACGCGAGTCTCGCTCCTCGCGCTTGCCACGTCATTATTTCGCGACGAACCGTCATGAACAATGTGGGTTAACTCATTAAAGGGAGTCAGATGTCACAAAAATTTGGCAATGGACGCTGGGTGCAGGAAGGGTTTCTGGATAATCGCGTTGACGGAACGATCGTGGGCCGGATCGTGTTCGCGGTGATCGGTCCTGTCGATGTGTATTTACGGGGAAACTTCAAGACCGATATCGTGGGGCAGGTCATTCAGTTTCGGAATTGCCGGTTTGAGGACGAGGATCTCGCCGGGCAGGTGCTTGGTGACATGGAAAACCCACAGATCGGGGATGTGAATTTGATTTCGTTCGATCCCCATCCGAACCTCGCTCCTCATCCGTACATCGAATGGTTTTCGGCGAGGAAGAATCACTATCGCATCGAACTGGAACCGGCAGATGCCTGGATCGTTCCCGCATCGGAGATGGGGGAGATCGATCGGATGAGTCGAACGATTCGTGAGGCGCTCGCTGGGCGGGTGACTGAACGGCCGGCTCGAGAGTCCACTGATTGGGTATAGCACAGGATGCTGAACGCGTCCGCCAGTCTGAAAAGGCCGTTGTTTGGTTTGTCTGGTCTATCTGGTTTTTCTGGTTGTTGGTTGAGCGAAACGCAACCAGATAAACATCAACAAACCAGATCAACCCGTCCCGCTGGGCGTATACGTTGCAGGCTAGGTTAAAACGACGGTCGCGATTTCTGTACGGTCGGTATGATCTGCCGCCTGCATTCCCGTCAAACGTCGCGTGCGTTGCTGGATCCAGATATCGCCAGGAGGCAGTCGAAGGGGATAGGCCAGCAGTGGATCCAACTTTTCCCAAGCAGAGGGGCAGCAGGGCTCGGGTGGTTCCTGAGGGAGCTTGCTCTGGCCCGAGAATGAGGGCGACCGATACCGTCTTCATGGCTTCAGAAGAGAGAAGAGCTGCGGGCCGGCGTTCTCCAACCAACTGAACCCGTACGTGGGAGAGGCCCCCTTCCATCATCCCTAACCGAGCCGCCGCGCCACGGGAAAGATCCAGAATCCGATTGTTGACATAGGGACCCCGGTCGGTGATCCGAACGTGGAGATATTTCCCGTTCGCTAAATTCACGACCCGGACTACGCTGCCGAGCGGGAGGGTCCGATGGGCCGCGGTCAATGCCTCCATGTCGAACAGTTCGCCGTTGGCCGCCTGCTTGCCATGAAACGACCCGCCATACCAGGAGGCCACCCCACGATCCTCAATCCCCACGTCCAGTTGAGACGCCCCCTTAGGAACCCAGGAACAGGCACTCAGCAGCATCCCCAGACTGAGACACCATCGCCCATAACAGTTGCCGACTGCTTTCATGAGTTCGACGGATCATCTAATACCACCTCTTGTGCCTGGTTGAACCGACTGTCACACAGGATCCTGGCCTGTGTGCCCTCACAGTACGGTCCGACCGATAGTCCTGCAATACCGAAAGGGTAGTCTGGACCCCTACTTTAGGGTGAAGTGCAAGGAGAGACCGATCACGAACCGTACGACAATGAACCGACAATCTTGGCTAGGCAACCTAGCAGGGTCATATATATATAGAAGAAAGTACGTGTGCCAGTCAACCTAGGGTCTACCCTAGCGCGGACGGTGTGGCGGGAAGCGGTCTGAAACTGCCATAATGTCCCCTCCCTCGAAGATAGTCTCCGAAGCGAATAGCCACCACCCATTTATGGTCGTAACGGTTTGAATCAGAAGCGTTATTGAACCTGAATGACTCGAGCAAATACGCCATCCCGCTGTTTGACATAGGTCAGCCACACCACCTCACCCACACTGACGTGCTGAATCGAGATCCGTTTCCCCTTTCGCATAATTTTGGTTTGGGCTGTTACCTTGGCCCCCACAGTCATATCGTTATGCTTGCTCAACGGTGTCTTGACGACAATCGTATGGGGAGATTGGGAGACATTCACCGCCATGACTTGGCCATGAACCCGATAGGTCCGCCCGTCTGGCTGCTTCACTGGCAGGCGGAATACAGAGCAGCATCATCAACGCAGCAATTGCGAGTAGCGCCCCGTTCGCTTGACGCACCCTGGTCATCGATCGATCCCTTTAAGGCAGGTCTGTCTATGCGCGAGCGGACTCTAGCAGGATGGAGAAAACGTGTAAAGTTGTACGTGCAGCGGAACACGATATTGACTGCCCCAATCCGACTGAGTAAGATGCCGACCAGTTGCCTGTGAGGGTGCAACGACCAACCCGCCGGCAGTACTCTCCAATTCAATCGATCCCATCACCACATATGATTGAAGTCCAACAGATCACGAAGCGGTATGGACAACATACCGCTCTCGATCGCGTCAGTTTCTCCGTCGCCAAGGGCGAGGTATTGGCGTTCCTGGGCCCGAATGGGGCGGGAAAAACCACCACCATGCGCATCCTGACCTGCTTTATGCCGGCAACGGAAGGTACTGCACGGGTGGCGGGGTTCGATTGTGCGGACCAGCCGATGGAGGTGAAACGCCGGATCGGTTACTTGCCGGAGACTCCGCCGGTCTATCAGGAATTGACGGTCACAGAGTATCTTCAGTTCGTGGGCCGTCTCCGCGGTCTGAGCGGAAAAACTCTCACCTCGTCTATGCAGCGTGAAACCGAACGTATTGGACTTGGCACGGTGCAACACCGGCTCATTGGGAATCTGTCGCGCGGATATCGCCAACGTGTCGGGCTAGCCCAAGCGTTGTTGCACGATCCTCAGGTCTTAATCCTGGATGAACCGACCGTGGGGCTCGATCCGAAACAGATCATCGAGATCCGAGAATTGATCAAGAACCTGGCTGGATCCCATTCCGTTATTCTGAGCACCCACATTCTTCCCGAAGCGACCGCTGTGTGCCAGCGCGTCGTCATCATCAGCGGTGGGCGGATCGTGGCCGAGGACACACCCGAACAACTCTCTGCGCGCCTGCGCCAGTCCGAAAAGATCTCGCTGACCCTTAAATCTCCCGCCGCGGACACTGAGAGCCGCTTGAAGGCGGTGCAGGGGGTCCAGAACGTCTTTACGGGCGGCGCCTCCGGTACATTTCTCCTAGAATGCGAACTTGGTCGGGACGTGCGGGACGAGGTGGCTCGGTTGGTGGTCACCAGTGGATGGGGGCTGCTCGAACTGAAAGCCATTTCCATGACGTTGGAAGACGTATTCCTCCAACTGACGAGACATGAGGACGGCCTCGCGCCGGACGCAGTGGTCGCCTCAGCAGACCCGGCAGGCCAGCTGACATGACACCAGTCCAAGCCATCATCGCAAAAGAGCTGCGTTCCTATTTTGTGTCGCCAGTAGTGTATGCAGTGGGATCCGTGTTTCTCCTGATAGTGGGGCTGCTCGGCTATCTCTATGTTGTCTTTGCCGGAGCCCAGGCGATTCAGCTGATGCAGATGCAGGGAACCGCCCAACTCAATCTGAACGACCTGGTCTTCCGCAATCTGTTTGCCAGTACACGATTTATCCTTCTGATTATCCTGCCGATCCTGACGATGCGGTTATTTGCCGAAGAACGCAAACTCCGCACCTTTGAATTCTTGCTGACCTCTCCGGTGGGCATCAACGAAATCGTGGTCGGGAAGTTCATGAGCGTATTTATTGTCTTTCTGGGCTTGCTCGGGCTGACCGGTCTCATGCCGCTCATGCTCGCCCTCTTCAGTGATTTCGATTGGTATCCCATACTGACCGGCTATCTGGGGCTTGTCTTACTCGGTGCCCTCTTCCTCTCCGTCGGCGTGTTGGCCTCGGCACTGACCGAAAACCAGATTGTCGCGGCCTTTGTGAGCATTGGCATATTACTGGTCTTGTGGCTCCTCGCCGGCTTGGGCTCACTACTCGGGGATACGGCTGTCGGACAGGCCGTCTCGTACCTGTCGTTCATGGAGCACTACGACCACTTGGTGCGCGGGCTGGTCGACACGAAAGACCTCGTGTATTTTTTCAGCAGTCTGGTTTTGATGCTCTTTTTATCTCATCGAGTGGTGGACTCGGCGAGGTGGAAATGAACCCCAAGAGGATTCCCTTTGGTGTGATCGGACTGACCTTGGCTGTGGCCGGAGCGATAGGCTATAGCGTTGCCCCGGAGAAATTCTGGCTGGTCGCCTTTCTGGAAGGATCGGCTCTCCTCTGCCTCATTATATTCTTTGTGGTCCATTTCAGCGGCCTGAGAGCTTTCTCCACCCGCCGCTCTACGCGCATAGGTGCCAACAGTCTGTTGATGGTTCTCCTCTTCGTCGGCATTCTCGCCATCGTCAATTTTCTGGCTGCCCGTCACTCCATTCGTTGGGATCTGTCGGAGAACCAGAACTTCTCCCTCTCCCCGCAAACGCATCGCATGTTGCGGAGTCTTGCGCGCGAAGTGACCATCACCGTTTTCACCAGAGAAAAGGACCCCGGCTATCAATCCTACAAAGAACGGCTGGATAGTTATCGGCAAGCCAGCTCGAAGATTTCAGTGGAGTTCGTCGACCCGGAACGGCAGCCGAAAATCGCCCAAAACTACGGCATTACAAGAACGGATACGGCCGTTTTCGAAAGCGCAGGGCGTAGCGTTCGGGTCACCGCTCCCTCGGAAGTGGAACTGACAGGGGCGCTGATCCGCGTCTCTCAAGACAGCAAGAAACGCGTGCTCTTTCTCGAAGGGCACGGGGAGCCGAGTCTCGACGATCGAGAGCGAACCGGGCTGTCTGCCGCCAGAGAGATTTTAATCAAGCAGGGCTACGACATCGGCACTCTCAGTTTGCTCAAAGAAGAAGCCGTGCCGGATCACACGGCCATCCTTGTCGTAGCCGGCCCCCGTCGGCCGGTGACCACCGAGGAACTAGAACGGATTCACGCGTATGTAGAGAAGGGAGGCCATCTCCTCCTACTCCTCGATCCGGATACGCAGGCCGACCTGAATCCTCTGCTCAAGCGGTGGGGCCTGGGCGTCGGCCCTGGAGCCCTGGTCGATTTGCAAGATCGATTAGCCCAAGGCGATCTGACGTCCCTGCTTGTCCGCACGTTCACAGAACATGAAATTACGCAGGACCTCACCGCTGCCGTGCTGTTTCCCCTCGCGCGACATATCACCTTCGATGAACAGGTCGGCAGCGCATGGGACTACGTGCCGCTCGCCAGAACGTCGCCGAACAGCTGGGCAGAAACCGACATGAGGGGCCGTGTCGTCAATCTCGATGAAAAGGAAGACATCAAGGGTCCCCTGCCGATGGCCGCGGCACTCGCGCCAAAGCTTGCACCGGAGGAAGGCAAACCTCGGCCGGCGATCGTGGTCATTGGCAATTCCACGTTCGCGACCAATGCCTATGTGAATTTTCCGGGCAACAGCGATTTTTTCCTCCGCTCGGCCGCGTGGTTGGCTGAAGAGCGGAATATTCTGGCAATCGTCTCGAAGGATTCTGCGCTTCGACCATTTACCCCCAACCCCTTACAAGAACGAGCCCTGCTCTATCTGCAAGTCGTCCTTCTGCCGGCCACGATGGTGATTTCCGGCATCATCGTTTGGCGCAGACGCCGGCGCCTTTAGACCAATGCGATACTGGCCCACACTCGTCCTGGCGCTCGTACTGGCTGGACTCGGCTTGTACCTCTATGCCATCGAACTTCCGCAGAAAGAATCTCACGAGCGACAAGACACCGCCGACAAAAAGGTGCTGCTCTTCGACCAGGAGACTCTTTCCGGGCTCACCATCAAAACCGACCGGTACGAACTTGTTTTCGCTCGAACTCCCGAACGGGGCTGGGTGTTGACCGCGCCTCTCAGCACCGAAGCCGATCAGCGGGAAGTACAAAATCTGATCCGAGCCTTGGTCACCGGCACCGTGAGCCGTGCCGTCGAAGACCACCCGACTAACCTGACTCCCTTTGGACTCGACAACCCGGTGACGACCATCACCGTCACCGCCGGCGCCGCACGGGAGACCTTCTCCATCGGGGATAGCGGCCCCCTCACTTCCACCCTGTATGTTCTTCGTGAATCGGATCGCAAAGTGCTGCTCACCAATCTGGCTCCCAAAGATTTTGTGAACAAGACGTTGATGACCTTTCGCCGCAAAGACCTCTTGCGCCTGTCGCAAGGCGATGTCGATCGTATCCGTCTCACCTACCCGGTTACCGAAATTGTGCTCTATCAAGGACAGGAGAAGCCCAAGAGCAAATGGAAGCTTCGCTACCCGATTGAAGCCGAAGCCGATCAAACGGAAGTACGGACCCTTCTATTCAGGCTTGAAGACTTAAAAGCGATGGGCATCATCGACCCAGGACCTGAACGCGATGCCCTGGCCCAAACACTCACAGCCCCAAAAGTGAAAGTCACTATCCATATGGCCGATGGCGACCAGACAGTCAAACTGTACCAACCGGACCCAGCCAGCGGCGAAGCCTTTGCGGAAACGAGTCCCACCGGCCCTCTCTATCGCGTCAATCCCACCGCGATCAGAGATCTGACCAAGGAACTCTTTTCGTTCCAAGACAAGCGGCTACTCGGCATCGACTTTACCGACATCGCCATGCTCTCCGTCAAAACCCCGACCGAGCAATATGTCTTAATCAACCAACAGAACGAATGGGTCTTGGAGGATCAGCCGACCGAGAGGTTAGACCAACAGGGTGCCGACTTGTTTGTGAGCCGTGTCGCCAATGTCCCAGCCGAGGAGCGCGTAGTGAAACAGGCCGGGCCGTTGGCGCCCTACGGCCTCGTGGCCCCGGCAGCGGAATTTATCGCCACGGGAAGGGACGGGAAGATTGCAGGGAAACTTTCTATTGGGAGCCATGCCAACGGACTGGCCTATGCCATGGGGCAACGGATCCCGGGCATTTTCCAGATTCGCGCCGACCTGCTCACACAGATTCCTATAAAGAAGGAACTCTTGGCTGCCCAAATGGAGAAAATACCCACTTCACGCTAGAGCCTGTCCGTCTTGCCTTCTTACCTCGACACGGCACCACGACGATTCAGACGATCAACGTCTCCGTCATAGGAGGTGGATTCGACGTACTGCGGCTCCGCCTTCCCTTACTCCAAGGTGAGGACTTTCCCCACGGGCGTCTCCAACCGTACGTCACAGCGGGCCCCGCATTGTTTTGGACAAGAGCTAAAGATACAACAAACTTAGCCCCGCCAGCGAATCAGAGCAATACGGACATGTCGGTGGGCGTCAAGGTCGGAGCCGGGATGTCCTACCAGGTCACATCATTACTTGGGCTGTTTGGAATATCGCTTCACCCACTTTCAGGCCCAGCATGAATTTGCGGGGCCGGTGCAGCTCACGGAAACTTTCAACACACATCATTTAATTGCTGGGCTGTCATTCAGGTTCTAGCGGACTGTCGATGAGGTGAGTCTGGGGGAGTCCTTGAGCTGCCGCCCCTTGGAGGAAGCAGCAGGCGATCGACGGCGGGGAATTATCGGTGAGAATGAAAGGCTCACTGGAGGTGCCAGTACCACAATCACGGAATCCCGTGTCTCGTAAGAATTTCCCTTGTGATTTGAATAATTTTCTCTCGGTCCGCCCAATTAAACGACCACACCAGTTGGCGAGTAAGCTCTGCAACCTGGTCCGCAAATAGTAGGTCGTCATCCAGACTTTCCGATGGAAGGTAGTTCTCTCCCTGAATAAATTCCTCAATTGCAGTCCAGACTCCCTGACCACCGCGAACCACCATAAGAAAACCGCCAACCCCCTGAAGAGACACTCGAACCAGGAGATTTAGATTGGTGTCTTTGAGAAGGTACCTTGCCAGATTCAGCGCTCTCCCTACTTCACCCACAATTTGATCTAGATTGACGCGTTGTCCTTCTTCTATCGCAAGGGGAACATAACATGAGAGAAGGCCATACAGATTTATCTCAAAATGGAAGTCAGGGCTATGCGATAACACAGCGGGAACGAGCGACATGAAACCTTGTCGAACGAGCCGGAAGCGTCCACCAATGCCGCTATAGGTCCCAGCTTGGGTAACACTCTGAAGCCGATCCTTCAGAACGTTTTCAGGGAAGATCGGACGCGAAGGGTAGCGAGGACTCACCACGACTCTGAGAAATGGAGAGCCGACCGGAGATCTCGTGGCCATACCGCGGATCATTTCTTCCCGCATTTGTTCTGGCTGCTGCCGTCGCTTCAATAGGTATTCGATTCGGTCAATTTCAGCCATCTGGATGATCTCAGCAGGGCTATTCGTGCGGATATAGACCTTCGTGGAGTTCTCGATGGCGTGTGGGGCTTCAACACTCTCTAATATCTGAACGACGACTAGGACATGCTCTCCGTCCCCAGGAACATCGATGATTTTGATATCCGGTAACAACGGGGGATAGAGATTGTGGTAGCACGACTGTGTAATGCGTTCCTCGATACCAGCCGTGCGAGAAATCCCACGGATCGGAAACACCGCGCGGTTTTCCACATCCGCCGCGACACCGATAATCCAGACGCCCCCCACGGTATTCGCAAACGACGACACAATCTTGGGGATGTGCCTGGTATCAAGCTCTCGCTTGTATTCGACCCTGACACCCTCGGGCCAGTTGCGACAAAACTGTTCGATCTGTCGAAGCTCAAGACTGTGAAGTGGGGAGGAAAAGAGCATGGGAATGAGTACAACTTTTCAATGGCGAACTCAAGAGGTAGGACTAGCAAGGCTGTACTGGTGGCGATACATCATCGGTACAACATCACGAGCAATGCCGACCTGCGAGAGGCGGCCCGGAAGCTTCATGGGTGGGCACACTACCCTCACTCGCCCCTTCCAATCCTCCCGTAAGTGCGCTAGATTCAAGCCACGCCCCCGTAGCTCAGTTGGATAGAGCAGCGGTTTCCTAAACCGTTTGTCGTACGTTCAATTCGTATCGGGGGCACCAATTTTTCAGGCACTTACGGTCTCTAGCCTGGTTGTCGCGTCTAGGGGCGTAGTGAATCGCGTAGTGTAATCGTCAGCCAGTCGTTCGACCGCTTCGGCCTTTCGCGCTGTCGTGACGTGCCCGTATCGGACGAGCATTTCAATTTTCGACCACCCCCCAAGTTCCTGGACCGTTCGCAGATCGACGCCGCTTGCGATCAAGTCTGCGTCGCAAAGGTATGGCGAAGGGTATGCGGCGTCACGCCGGTTAGCCCCGCCCTTCGGCAGGCTCTAACCGCGAAGCCAGCAGTACTGCCGACCATTGGATTTCTTCCAAAGACCTGCTCGCCGGTTTTTGGCAACCGCTCTAGCGCCATTCGTACGACTGAGTTTAAGGGGACTGATCGAGTGTGGCCGTTCTTCGCATACGCTGCCTGGACGGTCGACGGTCTTGCGCATCAGGTCGATATCCTGCCATCGGAGCGTCAAGGCTTCGGAGCTCACGCGCAATCCGGTATGAATGCCAACCAGAATTAGCGTCCGCAACGGCTCAGGGGCGACGGCCAAGAGCGCGGCCTCTTCTTGCGGCTTCGAGGAAGCGCAAGACGTTGCCGTGGTTCTTTCGTCGGCTTCACCGTCGCAACGGGATTATTACCCTCGAACAGTGTCCAGTCTCGGCAGCGATTGAACAGGGCCTTCAGGACGGCCAGCTCGCGGTTTGCCCGCACGCGCGCACCGGCGTGAATTCGCCCTTGCTTATGTTTCTCGACGAGGAACGCAGAGAGGTCACTGAGGCGTTTTCCGCTGAAGGATTCTGAGAGTCTCCGCAAACACTCTTTGTAGGATTTGGTGGTGCGGGGTTTCTTATTCGCCTCGGCCCAGGCTTCGAACTTCTTTCGGGCGTCGTCAAAGGACAGATCTTTTCTCTTGCGGATGCCGACGTTCGCCCTTGAGAATCGCGGCCCGCTGGATTTGAGCCAGCTCCGAGGCCACCGAGCGGTTGATACCCTTGCCTAGCCGCTTCTGATTGTGCTCACTTCCTGAAAAATTCACCACATGAAAAGCCGCACATGGCACATCCGTATTAAAGAGTGGTTTCCACCGGATGATCGGGTGGCCACAATAATGGCTCAGCTTTGATTCCGTTAGATCATAATGGCGATAATTATAGATCAGCCTATTTTTTCCGGAACTCGACGAAGACACTCTTTGAAATGAGAAAGGCCGTCCAACGTCTTAAGGGTCAAGCAGCGTTCATGAAACAATTGCTCAGTTAAAAGCCCATGGCTATCAACGAGACGTTTTCACGCGACAAAAGAACTCTTAAAACAAGGAGACCCCGATCCATACTGCTATGATATTTTTCCACAACCTTTGCGTGTGCAGGTGATAAACCTCCTCAACAGCACTCTGGGTGATTACGCCAGTGAAGACTATCCAGATCGTGCGGCTGCTCCCCGGTGGGATCACATCCACCGAACTCTGGCACATGAATACGGGGCATTTGAACTCGCCGAAGGCAGGAATCCGCAAAAAAAATGTATCACGTTTTTTTTGAAATCCAGCAATGTCGAGAAGTGTCTTGATTTTGTCGAACTTGGTTTCCGTTGGGTCTGCGTATTGGTCAACAAATATTCTGAAGCACAGGGAGTCTACGCGAACCAACAAGAGGAATGTGAGGAAGCGATCAAGGAATTAAACTATAGGTTACGAGAACATAGCCTCGGGTATCAATTCGAAGAAGGAAAGATTATCCGGGTTGATTCTCAATTGATTCATGCCGAGATAGTAAAGCCAGCCATTGCTCTTCTGCATGAGATCGGCTTCGCTGGGGCATCAGAAGAATTTCTTCAAGCACACGAGCACTACCGAGCAAAACGGTATCCAGAGGCCATCGCGGGCGCTCTTAAGTCCTTTGAGAGTACGATGAAAGGCATTTGCGATGTGCGAAAGTGGAAATACCCGGACAGCGCTACTGCGAAGGGGCTGATCGATGTTATCTTTTCTAAAGAATTAATCCCTTCGTCATTGGCGAGCCAATTCTCAGGATTACGATCCATACTGGAATCTGGTCTGCCTACTGTTCGGAATAAACAAGGCGGCCATGGACAGGGGAAAGATCAAGTTGCAACCCCTTCTCATTTGGCAGCATATGCACTCCACTTGGCGGCATCAAATATCGTCATGCTCGTTGAAGCTCACAAAGCACTGAAGTAGTCCCCTCTGAACGAGGCGTTGGCCCAGTTTCCCTCTTGCATCAATCAAATCAGTCTCACTTACAATGTCGTAACGATCAAACACTGATCGCGTCTTGTGTCCTGAGATCGCCATCGCAACTCGCTCACTGATACCAGCCCGAACCATATTCCGAACCGCTGTTCGACGTAGATCATGAAATAGCTTTCCTTTAAGTCCAACACGCTCGACAAGCTTTCCTCCAGCTTTTCGTAGGTACGGCGAGAAGTCGTTTTCCTCGATAGTGACACACCCAGGGACACATGCGGGGTAACGTTGTAGCGTTGTCTGCTTCCACTGCCACAATGCCTCAGTGACTTCTTTGACCAACGGAATAAGCCTGCCTTGATTGTTTTTTGTCGTTCCCGGCTCTAGTCGAAGTAGACCTCGCTCCAGGTCTACCTGATCCCACTGCAGCTTCAGAATTTCCCCCGCCCGCATGCCGGTCCAGTAGGCCATGATCAGTGGGACCTTCACATAATCGGGGAGAACTGCCCGTAGCACTTTGTATTCGTCCTCGGTAAAGAATCCTTGGCGCACATTGTTTTCCTGAAGATGGGGAATATGTGGCGTACTGACAACTAAGTGGAGGCGTTTGCTGACTGGCCAAGCGAAACATCCGTTTGAGCGCTGCTAGTTCGCGGTTGATCGTGCCATTGGCCAGTCTCTCCGACTGACGGCGAGCGATATAGTCGAGAATGTGTTTAGAAGTGATTCGGCAAGCCCGGAACCTGCCAAATGTCTTGCGCAAGCGAGCCATCAATTCTTCGGCACGCTGAAGGGTTTTCCGCGCCATTGATCTGATAGTCCTGCAGAAACAAATCGGCCAATTCCTCAAAGGTCGTCCTCTCAGCCCTGAGTGTGGGGATTCGGCCCTGTCCGATCTCTCCCTCCCTCAGTTTCAGGAGAGATGTTGCTGCTGATTTCAGGTACGCTCGCAAACTGCAACCGCAAGATATTCGGAAAATCCTTCTTGTCGAGGTGAAGGGCAAGCAGGGAAAACTGTCGAGAAGTCAGGAGGCCCTGAGAGCCGTCCTCAAGAAGGTTCGTCTGGAGGTCTACGTCTCTATACAAGGTCGGCCACCAAGGCCGTATCGGACCAAACCATAACTCTGCCTTGCCAGCGGTAGAAGTGGACCGGTGGACGACTGGCTACTTCATGCGAACGCCTGTTGTGCCCAACTTAAGGTTTGGAGAGGGACTTTAGTTGGGGAAGGGGAGGCAATTGCAGCTCATTGTGATCTAACTGAGTCATGCCAAAAACGTGATTGAACAGGCGTGAACAAACTCCTGAGTAAACAAGATATTCTGATTCTTAGGCAGTAGGGTCAAAAACAAATGATTTTGCTGCCGGATCTTGGGGCAAAAGAATCTCCCTCGCCCTGAACAGCCGTTCCGACTACATACACTCCTGTTCGCAATATTTTGGCAGGTGTGTGGGTAAAGAACGTCCCGTACTTTTGGTTGGTGCAGAGCTCAATCGCTTCAATTGTATTCGGTGTGTTACCCTGCTTGCGCATTCTATTCCAATTAGCCAGCCAGTCCTCCACCCCGAGCTCTTTCCCCAGGCAAACCACTGCCACGTTCACGGCTGGGTGTGCGGGAACGCACGATGGTGCTGAATGAACTCGCTAGGCCGACAGGGGAGCCGTTGCCTGTTTCTGAAAGAGGAACATTCGATAGGACTTGATCTTGGAGAAGGTCTCGGCGGTTCGTTTCCCGCTGAAGTGTTTCGACTCGGCTCGCTGAATCTTGTCACGAAACTTCCAGAGAATTACTTTCATCAACCAGGGATGCTTCGCCCGCAATCGACCCATCACGAGATCATAGGCCGGCTTCACGGCCTGGGTATAGGCATTGTTGATCAGCGTAAAGGTCGGCGCGATCTGCGGGGTCATATCGATCTCTTTCAATTTCGTGAACGGCGCGCGCGCAAACGTGTCGTGAAACAGGGCCAAGTGCTGCCCGCCGCCGATCGCCGTATTCCCATCAGGCACAATCTTGAAGACATCGCTCAGGAGAATATACCCGCCGGGCCGCAAAAGTTGCAGCGCTTTGGCAATGGCTTCATCCATCCGCATGAACAGAAAACTTTCGCTGAAGAGCAGCAGGTCGTAACGTCTGTCTGTCTGGAGATCTTCAAATCGGCACTTGAAAAACGTGGTCCGGTTGCCGAGCGTTTCCTGGGCAACGGACGTCAAGAAGGAATTGGGCGACACACAATCGACCTGATACCCGCGGTCGAGCAGTTTTCGAGCCGTGTTGCCGGCGCCGCACCCGACATCCAGAATTGATTTCACCCCTTCCGGAATATGGGACATCAGGAAGTCCGAGTACTGGGCCTGGGCCTTCGCCACATTCGCCATTTCAATAGTGAGGTCGTCGGTCCAGTACCCATAATGGAGATCCTCCATCTTCACGAAAAACCGCCCCAGGATCAGCCCGATGGCCAATCCAAACTCGCGTGAGGGAAGCGAATCAGCGTCCTGCTCCAACGACATAGGCCACCTCGCTCTGAATCAAGCGGTTTTGTACTCGCCGATGATCAACTGCACACAAATTCACCATAACTGGCTCAACAGAATATGAAAAAAATAATGGTACACAAACGGCAAAATAACATCCATCCAGGATCTCTACGGGTCACAGCTTTTATTATTGCCGTCAGAGTCCTCGGACTTCGAACTACCAGAAAAACTTAAGGCACAACTACCCGAAGACCTTAAAGAAGATCCTCTAAAAAAACAATCAGCCGGTCGATAACAATAAAAACCGTTCGATTACAATTTTCTATCGGCCGCGAAATCCAGATTGACGGAAACAAATTCAACAAAAACAAATACAAACATGGATACCCCGTCTTCAGTATCATTTTGCCTAACAACGAGAAAGAACTCCTTGATCTCGCTCCGAAGGAGTGATTTTCCACCTCCACGCTATAAGCGATGTAGTATCAGAAACAGTTGCTTGTGACTCCTCCAACAGCCATCATTGATCTTCAATTGAATCCAAAGGATAGATGCTAGCCTTTCAAGCCGTTTTTGACACGCCTTGAACCAGCCGACCTTACCACCCTAGTGGTTTGTCATTCTTTGATCCTGACCGAGGAGCCAATCAACAAACACATGGTTCTATTAGAATGGTTCCTAAGCCTAACCGCTACAAAAGACCCCTTATAATCCCCTATGGTTACAAGGGGTTTCTATTTTTGCTTTGGTTGCCGTAGGGTGGTGGAGGGTGGTATAAGGCCCCTCGCGGGCACAAGTACGGGCACACTTAAGGAAGGGCCTGTTCGGGCCGCACTTAATGACAAACTTGGTAGCGATGCGGGTATTACCTTAAGAGGAGGTTAATGGCCCATGAAGAAACCATTGGAAATCTCAACCCTTGGCTTTGCCATAGTCCTAGCATGCTCAGTGTCGGCATGCACGGCCACTCCTGTGAAATCCGGTGGATATCAAGGCGAATACGACAAGCCTCTCACTATCGTAAAACAGGCTGGCATAGATGCCATGACTGTCCATGGATTTGAGGTCACTCAGAACGACCCCACCTACATCGAAGGACATCGTCCAAGAACTTGGGGATTTTTTTGCACTCCTGGTGGAGAAGGAGCGGGTATTTGGTTGGAGCAAACAAGTCCTTCGCGGACACGGGCCTGGATTAGCAGTGAAAAGTCACATTTTGGCATGGCTTGTCAACAGTATTGGACTGGACCGATCCTGGCTGAAATGGAAAAGAGCCTAGGGAAAGGAAAGTGACTGTTCCTCTACACAACCGAGGCATGAGAAGAAAAGTCAGTGTCACGAATCTGGCGGTCACGCTTTTCACAATCGCTCTCGCTGGCTGTTCAAGTCAGAGCCGATACACGATGTTGGTCCCACAACACGATCCCAAACCAGCAAATTGTAACATCGAGATTTTTATAAATGAACAACCATCTCAACGATTTGAACGAATAGCCCGGCTCGATGTCCACATGGAGCGAACCTACTATGTTAAATCACAACTGAATGATGCCTTGCCTGAGCTACGAAAGGAAGGCTGCGCGTCAGGGGCGGACGCGGTCATCGACGTCCAAGAACGTAGTTCAAGCTTGAATCTAGCCGAGACTCACGTGTATCACGTGACAGGGACAGGTATACGATACCTCCACTAACCGGCTATTTGTGAAGACGTTCCCCCATCATGCTGGCAGAACCGCCAGGTGAATGGTCACCTCTGAAAGGGGATACTGCCTCACCAACTTTGAAAAATCACGATCTCATGGGCCTAGGCGTAGGGATTGGGCATATTTTCAATAAAGGAGGGACCAATGCGTCGATTACCGTGGATTATTGCCGCTGCTGTCATGTTTCTATCCGGGTGCAGCTCATCAGGGACGCTGGGGATTGTGACACAGAGTAGTGCTGACCCTGCCTCCCTACTAAGATCAGGGCGGGCCTTCAAAGAGCTTGGCCCTGTCGAGGCACAAGCTTGTCGTCATTTTGTACTTGCAATCATTCCCTGGGGTCAAGGCGATTTTGCTCATGCGGTGGATCAGGCTTTGGCACAAAAAGGCGGGGATGCTTTACTCAATGTGAGTGTGGAGACAAGCCTCTACGGCTTTGTCCCAATATACAACGTCTATTCATTCACCTGTACAACTGTCAAAGGGATCGCGGTCAAGTTTGAGTGATCCCAGAAGTTCTAATTGGGACGCTCAGGAAAGCGACCATGGTTTGTGCTCATTTTGTGCTCAACTCCACCTCATTCCAGCTCACTCAGGCCTACTCCAGCCAAAGTCGATTTTTTCGTAACTCTTGGCTGGACTTGGCCTGAATGAGCCTGAGTGGGCTGGAGTAGGGTGGTGACAACGCTTTCCTAAACCGTTTGTCGTACGTTCAATTCGTATCGGGGGCACCAATTTTTCAAGCGGTTACAGAACCAGCGACCTGGACGGAAGAGGCAGGTGTTAATACCGTGTTAGTTTGAAGGTAAGTATTGAGCTTGCTCGCGGCATTCATCAGGTCTTTCTCCTCGATCGCGTTATACCGCTTCCACATCTTTTCGGATTTGTGACCAACGATCTTCATGGCAGTGGCGGTATCGACCCCCGCACGCCTGAGGTTCGTTGAGGCGCAGTGCCGAAGGTCATGAAAACGGAAGTCCGCAATGCCTGCCTCTCGCTTCGCTGTCCCGAAGGTGCGTGAAATGCGCTTCAGCGGTTGTCCTTTGTAAAGGAACACGCGGTTTGTTGTCAGACTGCGCACCTTTGCCAGATCCGCCAATGCCTCTCTGACGGCTGGCGTCATGGGTACCCGGCGCGGCTTTTTGGTCTTGGTATCGATCGCCCGCAGGATGATAAAGCCTCGATGAAGATCAACGCGGTCCCATGTGAGATATACGATCTCACTTAATCGTTGCCCTAGGTGATAGGCGACGAGCAGCACGGGCCTGAGATGGGGCTTCGCCGTCTCGTACAACCTCATCCATTCACTGTCCGTCAAGACCCGCTCTCGTTCGTTCTGGGGATCGGGGAGGGGGACAGCGGACGCAGCATTGATAACAGTCAAGCCTCGTCTGATGGCCACATTCAGACAATGCTTGAGCACAGTATGGTCATTGTTGATCGTCTGTAGGCGTGGGACCATACCATTTCGCCTCGTTCGTTGTGCACGGAACCCTCCACATCCTGAGGCGTGATCTCGGTTAAGAGCTTCCCACCAAAGAAAGGGATGAGCTGGTGCCGCACGCTGTGAACTCGATCCCTAGATGCATTCTTGACAGAGGCAAAAATAGCTCTATAGGATAATCAGCGTCACAGACTAGACGGTAAGACTCCCGATCGATCTCAAATAAGTTAAGAAACGTTCAATGAATCCGCGAACGAAACTTCAAAGCAACCAACGAAAGGAGCATCAGATGCCCATTAAAGCAGGTGACCGGGTGCCGTCCGCCACGTTCAAACAACTTTCCGCCAACGGCGTGGCCAATATCGATACTGCGACGCTGCTCAAAGATAAGAAAGTCGTGCTCTTCGGCCTACCCGGTGCGTATACGCCGGTCTGTTCAGCCTATCATCTGCCCGGCTTCGTCGCCAAAGCCGATGATCTCAAGGCTAAGGGCATCGATGCCATCGCATGTATTTCAGTCAACGATCCTTTTGTCATGCAGACTTGGGGCAAAGAGCATGGGGCCGACGGCAAAGTCCTGATGCTGGCGGATGCGGACGGCGCATTCACTCGTGCGATCGGCCTGAGTTTTGACATGCCAGAATTTGGTTTGAGCGGGCGTTCAGAGCGTTATTCGATGGTAGTTGAAGACGGAGTGGTGAAATCCATCAACATTGAAAAGAGTATACTTGATCACGGAATCAGCAGCGCTGCCACTTGTATGCTACAAACATGAGGAATTGGAGTCAAGATCCTGTGTGAGGGCTAGAGCAAATCCGATGAGCATCTGGCGCATGATCACATCTCCTTTGTGTCTTGGCTCCAACACTGTGAGTCGCGTTCTACAGATCGTCACACGCCGCAAGCATATCCCCCGCCTCAGCATCGCCGCAAGTTGGTAGAGGCTGGGCTCGGGTAGTGGGTCAGTTTGAACAATAACAGACCAGAGTGATATATTTTGGTCAGAGGGTTCGACAAGAAACTCTAAGTACTGGAGGCACCATGAACAGCTCCCACGAACATCAGCACCAGCACACCCATCCGCATGCCCACGGCTCTGGGACTGCCCATAGCCACGGGCACGAGCATGCCCATTCTCACGAGCATGCTCACGCTGCCAGTTTAGAAAGACACGATCATGAACATCAGGGCGACCATGGCGTTCATGATCATCAGCATTCATGATACGCATGGGATAAGCAAGCAGGCATCCTGAAGCAGCTTTCTCATTCCTCGCGTATCCACCCAATTACTTTTCTATTAAGCCCGCTAATTCTTCCAAGCTCCAGACATGATCCACAATGAAGTCTCCTCCTATATCAGGGCGTGCGAGCGCCTGATCTCTGCTGTAACGATGCCGGGCAAAGCGAATTTAACGGTAGATGAACGTCAGTTGGTTGACTTCTACGCCGCGGAACTTTCTAAGGTTACTGAGAGCGACGCCTAGGTTACCACAACTTATCGATGATGCCCGTGTCCCCCATGGCCATAGTACCCAGGTCCCCAAAACCGATGGCCGTACCCGTAGGGGCCTCCAAAAGAGAATCCTAATCCAATCCCGGGCGGATAATAGCCATATCCGTACGGATACCCATACGGAGAGCCGTAGCCATAGGCATACGGGGGAGGCGGCGGAGCAGGCGCTGCCGGTGGTGTCGTAACTTGCGGTGGCCGTGCGGCCTGATCCTGGAGAGCTTTCAATTGGGACTGTTGGGTCTGCAGTTGCTCTTCTAATTGCCCAATCCGATTGCGCTGCTCTTCAAGCATTCCATGGATGCACCGGCTTTGGGCGTCTTCACTGTAATTGGAGCATTCCCATGGCACGCTCGGATCTGAGGCCTCGGCCTTCGGCAATAGAGGGAACATTATGGAGAGGATGCACAGGATGAAGAGCGTTAAATGCCTGGTGAGCGGCTTGGACGGGGAGATCATGGTGTCCTCCTATCTGCCTACAAATAGATCGTCTTCAGTCTAACATCCCCCAGTTGGAATTGCTGAGCGCGAACGACCGATAGACATGATCAGTCAAAACTAAACAGCGGTTATGAGTCCGCTCCTGTTTGCTATGAGGTCCCAACGAAAACGAAGAACCGAAAACTTGGCACTTCACCCACGGTAAGCCTAGTCTTGCGCCTCCTTCTACTACTAGGGCTCTCCCCAGTCCCGCTCGAATTATACAAAGGGTACAAAGAACGGGAAATGCCTGGAGCAGTTGGGATTGGATTACACGACAGGGGGACATGATGATGAACGCTCAAGCGACTGAGGAACGAGTGGAAGAGAATCAGCGAGGAGGTCAACCACTCTGTGAGCATCTCACACTGAAATTGGAGCGTAGTGGTGTCGGGAGCTTCACGGGCGACTTTTACTGCACTGACTGCGGTGAATCGGTTACCAACAAACACCGACATCTCGTTCTAGATTGACCCCCTGCAGGGTCAATGGGAAGGAAGGAAATATGACGCAGACCAAAGAGTCGCTATTTGTGCTATTCACTGCCCCTTATCACCCAGTCGCATCCGGCGCTTGCTACATTGCCATGGATGGATTCCCCACCATACAGAAATCGAAAGCGGCTAGGTTCCGAAGCTTTGCTGACGCAAAGGCGTTTGCCAAAGAACACCGCATCGAGTTGAACGGTCTGACCTACTTAGGCATGGAAGGTTTCCAGATGTAGAATTGCAGATTTCTGTGATGTTCAATCATCCAGTGTCAGAGAAGGGGATACACGATGACAACGAATCAGGTGGCTCCAATTTCTGCGGTGAGCGGTGAATTGTTGACCAAGACATACGAGCGCCGCCCCGCATCAAGTGGAAATCTTTCCTTCAACCCTAGGGGGTGTACTAGCTTCTACAATGCTACGGTAACCGCGGGGGCTTCCATGGGATCTCTTCACAAAGCCATCGGAGTCGTATGTGGCGGGTTTCTTCTGAGCCTGGGGCTGTCCACGGTTGCACAGACAGAGATGTTTGATCGGAGGCCAGACTATCAGCAGCCTGGTGAAAAGCAACTGCACGAAATGGAGAGTGGCCAGTCAACAGGCGGCAAGACGATCAAGGGCGAAGTGTTGCGCGTTGAAGGCAACGACTGTTTCATCAAGGGGCAGGACGGCAAAGAGGTGCGGTTGCATATCGACCTAACCACCCTGAAGGCGAGAAACATCGAGCCGGGCGAGCGCATTGAGGCGAAGGTGAACGATCAGAATCAAGTGCTAGCGATTCTTTCTGAACCTGCGGCCACGGATCGCCGGAATGATAAGTAGTAACAGCCGTTCTCATATCTATGATTCACGACTAATGCGACCATCGAACCAAACATGCGACCAGAAATAGTGGAGTTTAAGCGTATCTGCGACAACCTCCTTAGCAGTGCTCAGCAACACGATTGGGCACTGACGGAGAAGGAGCGCAAGGTGGTTGCCCACTACGTCCAAGAATTGAGTGCCATACCGCCCATTATTGACTGATCCGCAGCCTATATAAATAGGCGGAAAGAGCTACTAGGCTAGAGGATGTGAGGCGAGTAGAAACTACGAGAGCTAGATAGCTTGGTACCGATCTTCCCTCGGCATCTGTCCCACAAACGCCACCGCACGCTGAATGGCATTATGCAAATCCGCACCCGACGCGTGCGGTTTGTGAAAACACGCATACGCACCGTTTTCCTTCGCTACCTCCCAGACTCCTGGATATGGGATCTGCGTGAGAACAATCACTGGCACCTGCGGCTTGCTGGCGATGGGAACTAGGTTTACCAATGTCGAGAAGCCCGAATCATCAGGGAGTGCGACTTCGAGCACGACGCAATCAATCCGCTGAGACCGGTAGAGATCCAGCCCTGATTGGCCATCGTCAGCTTCAATAATCTGGTAGTCAGGGGAGCAACGCTTCAGTTGATCTGCCCAATACGCACGATGGTTCTTGCTCCCATCGATTAAGAGCACCGACGTGGTGGGAAGTTCAGGTTTAGGAAGCGTCACCATACGCCTCATTCCCAAAGTGAGACTTGACCTTGCAATCAGGGTGCTGCTTCCTGATGGGCAACACAAAATTCGTGCCGTCCCTATATCCATGAAAAATAAGCGATCCAACATATGAACGGAAAGAAAGCCGGGACAAGTTGTCCGTTATGAGTGTAATGCTCCTCTTTTAATTTATATGGTTCGCTTGCGCCCTGCTGGGGTATTGCCCAGGTCCTCAACGTGTCGTATCCCTCTATGATAATCGTGTGGGAGACACTATGGCGAAAGTTCTAGTCATTGATGATGAGCCGGAGGCTCGGGTTCTGCTTGATATCCATCTACGCCATCGGGGATATGATGTAATACTTGCTGGCGACGGTTGGAAGGGCCTACAGCTTTATCACCAAGAACACCCTGATGTCATTCTGCTTGATTTGAACATGCCGGAACTCGATGGGGTCACGATCTTGAAAAAGATACGCGCTGTCGATCTCAAACAGCCGGTGATTATATTGACGGCAGACAGTAACCCCGAGACGGAGCAGCAAGTTCGTGCTATTGGTGTGAATGAGTTCGTCTTAAAAAGCTCCTCCATGCATCTCCTGGAAGATACGCTAACGCACCTCTTCATGGGTAGAAAGCCTAAATTCGGCTAGCCCCTCAACATTCCCACAATTCCTTCCACGGTTAACGGTGCATTCCCCTCAGCATGATTGTTGACCAGTACATACGCACGACGACCACCTGCGCCGACAGCTTGCCGCACTAACTGCACCGCCTCAAGTCGCATTGTCGTAAGCTCCTCCACAATCTTGGTGTATGGCTCGTCCCGTGCCCCAGCTAGGGTGTTGTCTAGGCCAAACGCATCGCCTGTCAGCCTAGAATGGTACTTTCCTGCGGGCAGAGTGCTACTGCCGGTTTAGTCTGAGCGGTGCGTATATGGCGAAGGTTCTGGTCATTGATGATGCGCCGAGCGTTCGAGCGCTTCTCGAGCTGTTACTCCGTCCGCAGGGCTATGATGTGATACTTGCTGAGAACGGTTGGATGGGTCTACAGCTGTATCGCCAAGAACACCCCGATGTCATTGTGCTTGATCTAAAAATGCCGGAGCTAGATGGGGTCACGGTCTTGAAGCAGATACGCAGTGTCGACCTCAGACAGCCGGTGGTCGTGTTGACGGGGGAAACTGACCCTGAGACGGAGTGGCAGGTCCGTGCGCTTGGGGTGAGCGAGTTCATCGCAAAAGGCTCCTCGCTACATCTCCTGGGAGACGCTCTGAAGCGCCTTCTCAAGACTCCCTCCCCTGCGAGAGCGACTCCCCGATGAAGGAGGGCCATCCCATGACAACGAACCAAGCGGCTGCCATTCGAGTGAACTGGAAAGAGCATTCGGATCAATCACCATGTAAGCATCTGAACCTGGAATTAGAATGGGATGACCTCGGCCATTCGACGGGCAACTATATCTGCATTCTCTGCGGTGAGTCTGCGGCTCAAGGGCATCTAGCTGCGTAACATTTCCACAAGTCCCTGCACAGTCAGAAGTTGAGAACTCCGAGGTGACAGCCTGCGCCGCCCTCACGTTCCCTGTTAAAATATGGAGAGAATGAGCAACAAAGACGATCGCCAGGTCGAAGCGAACCTGGAAGTTATTCGAGAATATCTGATCGGCCAATTCAAGGGGTTTGGAATTACCGAAAAGCGAGCTCCTCCACTCTCGTACACGTTTATCGTGACGAAATCGTCAGACGAAGAATACAAATTAAAGGTTTCATGGCGACAGCTTTCAGATCAAAGCAACACCCCTGAAAGGACTAAACAGCGCCTTGTCACGGACGATGTAGCTGGTAGGATGAAAGGTAAGTCTCAGGGGGAGCATTTCTCGTGGGGAAAGTACTAACACTCCTCAGGGAACAGCCTTCGCAATCCCTCTCGGTTCCCCCACCTGCTACGCTCGCCAGTTTGTCGGAGAGTTGAACAAGATCCAACTTTCGACCATCCGCAAGTGTTTGACAGTACTTGTTTTCTGCATGCAAACTCAGCCATCACATGGAGGGAATCTGATATGTCAAACGCTGAAAACTTTCGCAAAATCTTTCACGACGTGCAGGAAAGTGGGAAGTTTGAAAAATATGAGTTTCTTGCTGTGTTGAGCAATCTTATCGATATTGCTGACCGCCTAGAGAGGGTCGAGATCGCCTGTAAAATAGAAGGGTCTTGAAGAGAACCACCGGATACCGAGAATTGCTCCCTCGTTCGCATCCCTTCTATAATACGCCTCCAGCGAGGCCCCCATGCCGTTCACGCTTCGTCCTTATCGTCGCTTGCCTCCCTGTGCTGAACCTAGCGCCATCATCTTAGGGCTTACGCAGGCACTAGCTGGGGCGGATATAAGGGGATGTTGCGGAAGAGGAAAGGGTCGTAAGGTATGAGCGAATTAGAAGATTATGAAACCACGCGGCGTTATATCCTCCAAGTGATGAACGAAGCGGGGTTGCAGGTTGAAAACACGCTGCATCAACTGCAAGCCCGCGCCGATCCTGGCGCCTGGACACGGATCGAGGGCTATCTCAAACCCGGCCTACTTACCGGAAACCAGAGGATCATCGAGCTGCTGGTCGCGATCCATCCAGGTGCCACCGGCATCGCTTTGCGGGGGCAGACGCGGCTCCGCGTGCAATTCCGTGGCTTGTTTTCCACCGGTGTCACGATGGTGGGGGGAGAAGGGTTCCTGCAGGACCTCTCCCACTACGGGTGTCGGATGGAAAGTGACACACCTTTGCGACCCGGCACGGAGTTAGAGCTATGCCTCTTCTATGGGTCACGGGAGGCCGTGCCGATCAGGGTCGAACTCGCCACAGTACGGTGGGCCACAGGCCAAGAGTTCGGGGTGAAATTCCTCCGCCTGCAATCCCACGAGGAAGCGCGCCTCCGCCAGGTGATCGCGGAGCTGTTAGTGGGTTTACCCCCATTAGAGACGCGTTAGTCGATCCATTGGAAGAGTGCACCGCCTCTCGGGGCATCGTTGGAAACTCCTGGGTCGAAGCCCCTACCCCTGCTGGGACATTTCCTAGGTTACACGCACTGCATTCCTGTCAGCATAGAGAAGAGTTGGTAGTTCGATAGGCAATTTGATATCCCTCATGTGCTACTTCAACTCGGGACATCATGGTGCAGGTTCGCGAGACCAACGGGGAACTGACCGTCTGGTGGCCTGACAACGACCAACCAGTGGCGACGCTCAGAGCCTCTTGGCGCGGCCCGATCCCGCCATCAATAGGACCAGGAAGCCGGTAGAGCATATTTTCAAGGCTGGCGAAAATCCTCTCCGTTACTTTGCGGGCGTTGTGGTGATTGTCGTCGTGGTGGTCGATGTCGTACTTGGAGGTGCACTGATTGTACCACTGCTCTGGCCCTCTCCCGCTTCGTTTAATGGATCACCTGCCTGATTGCTGGTTCGCCCCTTGCTTTGCTCACGGGTTTGCGCAGCGGCATCGCCCATCTTTCCCCCAACCTGGATAACTCCTGGCACATTGATTTCGCCCGTCGTCAAAGTCGATTCCATCCTGACGGTATACCGGAAATAGCCGGGATCTCGGAAACAGGCGCTCGCCATTTCGTTGGTGCCCAGTTTAACGGTATCGCCCCGCGCCATCCAGCCACCAAGATTGTTCTTGCATGACAACTTGTCCTTCAATACCGGATCAAGAAAGACGATTCGGACAGGGGCCGTTCGTTTGTTGATCCACCGCACTTCATCGCCTGGGTTGACCGAGACTTCTGCTGCGGACAGCTTATCTCCAATGATGATGTCCTTGACATCCCCGGTCCTCGTCACTGTGGGCGTGCTTTCACAGCCTCCCATGAACACTAAGGTCAGTAAGGCAATTCCTAAATATCGAATGGAGCTCATGGCAGTCTCCCTCTCTTGTTACAGGCTGGACTTTTTCACTCTTAAACTGTACGGCATCTCCCGAACCTGTGGAACGAGGAATAACCCCAGCCTTCAAAATAGGAGAAGTTCATGACAAGTCCTGACAGGCAACGAGATAGTATCGGCGGCAATTGTGAGCAACTAGGGGATTTCCTCGTAGGCGCGGGTCGGTGAGCTTGCTATGGTGAAGATACTTTAGAAATGCGTGATGGAACAACTGCATACGCGCAATGGCAACATTGCAAAGGAGCAGTGGGAGCATTGCGAAGTCTCCCCGTTGTCTCCGTCCTCGACGGTGACACCCTCGAAGCTCTGCACAACACCCAGCCTGAGCGTGCCCGCCTCAGCGGCATCGACTGCCCTGAGAAGGGCCAAGCCTACGGCAAGAAGGCGAAGCAAGCCGCGTCTGCACTCGTCTTCGGGAAGGAGGTCACGCTCCAGACGCATGGCAAGGACAAGTATGGGCGGACCCTTGCCGATGTGCTTTTGCCCGTTGGTATGAACGTCAACCACGAACTGGTCAAAGACGGCTGGTGCTGGTGGTATCGGAAGTATGCGCCTCTGGATGCGGAGCTTGAGAAGCTAGAGAAGGAGGCGCGAGATGCCAAGAAAGGATTGTGGGTTGATCCGAAGCCGGTCCCGCCGTGGGAGTGGCGGAAGAGGAGCCGTTAGAACGAGCGGAAAATCGCTTTGCTTTACGACCGTTTTACGACCCTTGAACCTTCCAGAGACCATCTCTGTGAAAACGCGACTCCTCGGTGCCAAAATCCTAGCCTAGAATGCCACGGTAGGCCAGTCGATTTCTAAAGAGATTTGACATATCTTAGAGCTGGTCCAAAAACATACGTATTTGGGTAGAGTCGAATCCAGGACGGGGACCTGCCCTTGGCCGAGCCTTCGGTCCAGAAGGCAGAGAGGAGCGATGAGCGACACACCACGCGTGCTGCTCTGCTGGAGCAGCGGCAAAGACAGCGCGTGGACGTTGCACGTGCTGCGGCAGCGCCAGGAGGTTGAAGTCGTCGGGCTGCTGACCACGATCAATTCCGTTCACGCCCGTGTCTCCATGCACGCCGTCCGTATGGCACTTCTCGAAGCGCAAGCCGAAGCGGTAGGGCTGCCGCTGTGGAAGGTCCCGATTCCAAGCCCCTGCAGTAATCGGGATTATGAGGAGGCGATGAGCGAAGCGGTAAGGAACGCGCTTGTGGCAGGCATCACCATGATGGCGTTCGGCGATCTCTTTCTGGAAGATGTGCGCCGATACAGGGAGGCGCACCTCGCTGGGACGGGTATGGCGCCTCTCTTTCCGATCTGGGGCCTACCGACCGATGATCTGGCGCGGGAAATGGTCGAGGTGGGGCTGCGGGCCCGTGTGACCTGCGTGGACCCGAGGCAGCTACCGACTTCCTTCGCCGGACGCGACTTCGATGCGGCATTTCTGAGCGAGTTACCAGAGCATGTGGATCCCTGTGGCGAGCGTGGCGAGTTCCATACCTTCGCCTATGACGGCCCGATGTTCCATCGCCCAGTTTCGGTACACTCAGGCGACATCGTCGAGCGGGATGGTTTCATCTTTGCAGACCTGCTCTTATCATAACGCCATCTCGGTAGTTCGAATCGCGAAGTTCTCAAAGCATCAGATCGCAGGCTCAAAATCAGTTGTTTTTGACCCCTATGATTTCCATTCTTGACCCTGAAGGAAATCACAAGGTTGCCCGCTAGGAATTTCACAGACCTTTTGGACCCCCCCCAAATACCCCGCTATCAGTTGTATCAAAGAGATAAAGGGGATGCCCAGAAGAAACCTTTCTTCGAATGTCGCCCTGAGTTTAAACCTCCGTTTCTTTTGACGAACGTCTTCCCACCCGTTACGTAGCTCTGATGGGAAACCTCAGCTGTCTTCCGCTACGATGGGTTTTGAATAATTTCAGTGGGTTTTATACACCCAGCTGACTAAGCCACCTGTCTACATTTTAAGTGAGGCACAACACTTCTCCTTACCGGAGAAGCCCCCGCGCTACTTAGAACATCGGGACAGCCTTGCTAGGAGATACGCACTTCCACGCGGCGGTTCTTGGCACGCCCCGCTGCTGTGTTGTTGCCGGAGATCGGGTTGCTGTCTCCGTGACCTTCGGCCGAGAGATTGCTGCTCACGCCGCCGTCCCGCAGTGCCTGAGCGGCACTATTGGCCCGAGCGTCCGAAAGCTCCTTGTTGGACGGAAACTTCTTTTGCAACGCACCCTTCTTGATCGCAACGTTGTCGGTGTATCCTGCCACATCTACCTGCTTTTCCGGGAAGTCTTTGAGGACGCTGCCCACGCGCTTCAAGGCATCGGTTCCGCCGGCCTTCAGCTGGTCTTGCCCTGAATCAAACAACAAGCCAGAGGCCAGATTGATCGTGAGTGTCTCACCGGATTGGTGGACCAATACCGTACCCTTGGAAATTTCGGGTTGCAGAGCCTTTAGCAGATCCTTTTCAGCTTTTGCGAGGTTGCCTTTGGGCTGATCCAGCTGGCGTCGTAGATCGGCCTCGCGGGCCTCAGAATCCGCCAACTGGCGTTCGAGATCCGCGTTCCGTTGTCTGGCCACGGCCAGTTCGGCGGCCGTAGTATCAGTGGCCATAACCTTCGGTGCTTCGGGGGGATTGCAACGACTGTCAGGCCAGGGCTGCCATCCGTGCGTCGTAGGACAAATGGGGCTCTGATCCATGCCTGCAATGGAGCTCTTATCCCCGTTCGCCCAGCCAGCCAGAGCGGCCAAGCTGGCTACGAGAATGGTGGTTTTGAATGCCTGCATGATGACCTCTCCTTTCTTGATTACGCGGGTCCTCTATGGTGTGAGTTTTCCCTCGCCCGCATCGTGGGAACCCTCGTAGTAACGGTGGCGTTCAGTGACGGGCCTTCAGCGCGTCGCAGATCTCCATCAATACCGGAGAAGTCCGCGCGCTACTTAGAACATCGGAACAACCTTACGTGGTGACACGCACTTCCACGCGGCGGTTCTTTGCCCGGCCCGCATCGGTCGTGTTCGGTACAACCGGCTTGGCATCTGCATACCCGTGCGTCGTTGCAGCGCCAAGACCACCTTCGGTCAGCGCTTTCGCCGCATTGACCGCACGAGATTCAGACAGTTCCTTGTTCGTGGGGAATTTCTTCTTCAGTGCGCCTTGGATCGGCCGGTTGTCGGTGTGGCCGTCCACGGCTACCTTGTACTCTGGGAAATCTTTCAAGACCGCCCCGACTTGCTTCAGCGCCTCGACGCCCGCCGGTTTCAATTCAGCTTGGCCGGACCCGAACAGATAGCTGGAGGCCAGGTTAATCATCAACCGCTCGCTGTTGAGATCGACGGTGATGTCACCCTTCTCGATCTCGGGACGAAGCGCCCGGACTAATCCACGCTGCGCTTCTTTCAGTTTCGCCATCTCGGTAGAGAACTCGCCGCGCAGGGCAACCAGTTCGGACTCGAGTTCCGCATTCCGTTGCTTGGCCGCGGCAAGGTCGGCTGCAAGCTTGTCTTTGTCTCCTGCCCCAGCCTGGAGGCCGGCGGCCAGCGCCGTCGATGCTGCGAGTTGTCCCTTCAGGCCGCTGTTACTGGATTGAAGCGTGGCGATCTCCCGATTGCTGTCAGCCACCTGTCGTTCAAGATCCGCGTTCCGTTGTCTGGCCGCGGCCAGCTCGGCGGCCGTATCAGTGGCCATAACCTTCGGCGCTTCGGGGGGATTGCAACGAGAGTCAGGCCAAGGCTGCCATCCGTGAGTCTTAGGACAAATGGGGCCCGTATCATAGCCAGAGCTCGCAACGGAACTATCCTTCTGCCAGCTCGCACAGCCGGCCAGAGCGGCCAAGCTGGCTACGAGTATGGCGGTTTTGAATGCCTGCATGATGATCTCTCCCTTCTGATTCGCGCGGGTCCTCTATGGTCTGAGTTTTCCCTCGCCCGCATCGTGGGAACCCTCGTAGTAACGGTGGCGTTCAATGACGGGCCTTCAGCGCGTCGCGGATCTCCATCAATTGTTTTTCTTCGTTGGTCAGCTTTGCCTATTCGGGGGAAATAAGCTTACGCAATATCGATCGTTCGAGTCTGTTCAATATTGCTCAGTTTTGGAAAATGGATGAAGATGGCGGTCGGACATTGCCTTTGGCCTGAGATGCCAGTGATTAAGGGGAACTAGTCGTGTAGACGATCTTGAGGCGGGAATCGTGAAGCCGTTGGCGTCGTGAATTGTTGTGCTTTACCTAAATTGTGGACAGGTAGCTTCATCAGCTGGATGCCGAAGTTAGGGGCACTGCAGTTGTGCTCATTTTGTGCTCAACTCCAACTCACTCCAGCTCACTCAGGCCTACTCCAGCCAAAGTCGATTTTTTCGTAACTCTTGGCTAGACTTGGCCTGAATGAGCCTGAGTGGGCTGGAGTAGGGTGGTGACAACGCTTTCCTAAACCGTTTGTCGTACGTTCAATTCGTATCGGGGGCACCAATTTTTCAACCGGGTAGAGAACCAGCGACTTGGTCTGAATCGGCAGGTGTTAATACCGTGTTAGTTTGAAGGTAGGTATTGAGCTTGCTCGCGGCATTCACGAGATCGGTCTCCTCGATGACGTTATACCGCTTCCACATCTTCTCGGACCTGTGACCGACGATTTTCATCGCCGTTGCGGTATCTACCCCAGCGCGTCTGAGTGACCTGCCCGGGCAGGTCAATTGTGTTTGCACGGGCTTCTTCTGGGGAGACGCCCGGCAGATCTTCGATGAATTGCTGGAGTTCGTCGCGACGGAACACGACGCGGTGATCAAGCTTTCGATAGGGGACGAGGTTCCGCCGGACGCGTGCTTGGAGTGAACGTTCAGAACAGCCGAGCAGTTTGCCGCTGTCGCCACATCGAGCAACACACCATTGAACGCCTTGCGGCGAACGGCTTTGAGTATCCGTTTCACGGCCGCAAGGCCTCTTTGGGTATGCGAATCCTCCGCCCAAAGCGGCGAGACGGGATCTCACCACGTTTGAGCAGATTGGTCAGCGCAACGCGTCCAATTCGCAGAACGGCCTTCGCCTCGTCGAGGGTAAGCCACTCGTGCTGAGCGTCGATCGATGGAATATGTTGAGGAGAAGAACGTTTCGGCATCGCCACCTCCAAACCATAAAATTACCCCCTTGGGAGGAAGTTATGAGTTCTGGAGGCGGGTACCGCCCCTTAATGGCCGTGAACCAGCCAAGTATGTTCGAGGTCTCGAACGTCGTCGAATCTACTCTACCGGAACCGAAAAATCTACAAGGAAACATTCCTTCTGGACGATTTATTTTGGGTCGGCGCGGGCGGGACCGTCCCGTGATATACCGAACAAGCGGCGCTTGCACCCTCGTTCGCACCCCGCCTACAATACGCCTCCCTGCGAGGTTCCCTATGCCCGTCTCGATTCATCCCTACCGTCAATTCCCCGTTACAATGCTATCGCTGAACACGCTGACAAAGATGGCGAAGGCGCTGAAGGTGACGGTAGCTGAGTTGGTGGAGTAACGAGATACGAAACGGGAGGGGACGAAATGAACTTCTTCTACACACGCCTCTTTGTGCTGAGCGCGATGCTGCTACCATTCCTCGCGGGCTGCGAGTCCTATGTGCAGCCGCTGGGGGGCACAAATCCTACTATTCCCGATAAAAAGCAAGGTCAGGACTGTCGAGTTCACGTGTTCGGAATTGGTGGCGTGCCTGATGTCACCGGCACTCAGGCGATGCACTCGGGCGGGATTACTAAACTACGAAGTGCCGAGTATCGCGCGAACGCTTTTGTAGGCGTGGGACGCGAGTGCGTGATCGTTACTGGAGAATGACCGACACGGCGGTGCCGCCGTGGGAATGGCGGAAGCGTGGCAGGTGTGCGGCGCGTGTCGGGGGCGTGGCTCCGTACTGATGGGAGTGCTTCACATCTGAAGCCCCCCACTCTCTCCACAGCACCGCGGCGTCGATGAATGGCTGGTCATGTCTTCTGTCGCCGCACCACGCTAGAGGACTCCATTTGAAGGGGTGCTCTGCCTGAACATGCCGGGGGGTCTTTCGCTGGTAGATGAAAGAAAAAATATTCTGGCATCAATACGGTGTTAGCGGGTTGGACAAATCAGGCTGGATCGAGACGAGGAGAGACAAAGAGAAGCAAATCACCGAGAGACACAACCGCCAATAAGAAGGGGGATTGCCGCTCCTATCAAGAACTTCAGCAATCCCCCTGAAACTGATTCGTAAACCACAGGTTGGAGATTCAAATCCTCTCATTCGATCGAATGGCTTTGATGATTTGGCCTTGTCAAAAACAAGACACTACGACCATTTACTAGTTGCAATTTTAGGAGGGCGGTGAAATACTTAGGCCGCAGCCTGCCGAACCTATCAAGATAAGTTCAAAGGCACAACCTGCGCTGGTACTTGATCGCGCCTGAGTGATCTTCCATCGGTTCTCAGGTGCTAAGTGCGTGCAACATTTACATCGAGTCGGCGTGTCAACGTCGGCTCTTTTCAGAAAGGAGGGATTGTATGACGCGAAGAATCTTTGAGTGTGTGCAGGGGATGGGTTTGGCAGCAGCGGTGGTCGGGACACTGATGGTGGGTAGTGTATGGCTATCCAACTCGGCGTTGGCCGCCTCGGCGAAAGAAATTGACACTGGCGCGGACGAAGCCATCGTGCTGTTCGAAAAAGAAGTGAAAGACGGCAAGAGTTTCCTCGCCAAGAGCAAAGGCATGCTGGTGTTCCCGAAAGTAATCAAGGGAGGGGCTGGCTTCGGAGGAGAGTACGGAGAAGGTGCACTCCGGATCGCAGGCAAGACGGCGGATTACTACAGCATGTTACAGGGTTCATTTGGATTACAACTCGGAGGGGAAGTCAAAACCGTCTTCATCGTGTTTATGAATGAGGACGCCCTAAAACAGTTCCATGACAGCGACGGCTGGAAGGCAGGGGTGGACGGCTCCGTCTCCCTGGTCACCTTGGGAGCTGGGGGTACCATCGATACGCAGACCCTGAAAGACCCAATCGTCGGATTTGTCTTGGGGCAGAAAGGGTTGATGTATAACCTGTCGTTCGAAGGCACGAAATTTACCAAGCAGAAGAAATAATTTTCACTCCCCGAATTGGTGCCTCGGTTCCGGGGGTGTAGGGGTTCACACGCTCTCCCTACACCCCTGACGTCTCCCCTAAAAACGACGGCAGATTGAAACTGGAGTAAGATACCGGCTTCGGCGGTCCCTTGCGAAAGGAGCGGACCCATGAAGCGGTCAACGTTCTCGGAGGAACAGATTGTCTACGCGATCCGCCAGGCTGAAAGCGGCACCCCGGTCGGCGACCTCTGCCGGCAGCTTGGGGTGAGTGACGCCACCTTCTACGCCTGGAAGAAGAAGTACGCGCACCTCGGCGTGAGCGAGTTGCGGCGCCTCCGGCAGGTGGAAGAAGAAAACAGCCGGTTGAAACGGCTCGTCGCCGACCTCTCGCTCGACAAGCACATGCTGTCGGAGGCCTTGCGAAAAAAAGTCTAAGGCCCGCACGCCGCCGAGCACTGGCCGCCTGGTTTCACGATACGTTTCAGGTCCGTGGCCTGCGGGCCTGTCGGTTGGCGCAATTCGGTCGAGCCTCCTGGTATCGACGCAGTCGCGCGAAGGATCAATCCGCGCTGCGGATGCGCATTCGTGATCTGGCCCATGCGCGCCCGCGGTTTGGGTCTCTGCGGATCTGGGTGTTGCTGCGTCGGGAAGGCTGGCGGGTGAATCGAAAGCGCGTCCGACGACTGTACCGACTGGAGGGTTTGCAACTGCGCATGCGGGTCCGGCGACGCAAGCACATCGCGCTGCACCGAGGACCGGCTCCAGTACCGGTGGGACCGACGGAGCGCTGGAGCATGGATTTCGTGCATGATACCCTGGCCGATGGCCGGCCGTTTCGGATCTTGACGGTCGTCGATAACTGGAGTCGGCATAGTCCGTGACTAGAGGTGGGATTTCGGATGTCGGGTGAGATGGTCGGCCAGGTCCTCGATCGAGCCCTGAACGGGACGCCAGGCCCCCGCTCCATTACGGTGGATCACGGGACGGAATTCCAATCACGGGCGCTCGAAGATTGGGCCTATCGGCGGAGCGTGCAACTTGACTTCATTCGGCCAGGCAAACCGGTGGAGAACGCCTTCATTGAGTCGTTTAACGGCCGACTGCGGGATGAATGTTTGAACGTGCACCAGTTCAACTCGCTCACCGAGGCCCAACACATCATCGAAGCCTGGCGGCTCGACTATAATCAACGCCGCCCACACAGCTCGCTCGGCCACCTGACACCGAACGAGTTTGTTGGACAATGTCAGGCCCTACAGACCGCCGAAGAAGCCGTCTGCTCTGGTTAAGAACTGTCTCCAAACGGGGCCAACGTCATGTGTGTCAAGTGTGCCAATTCGCTGTGTCTCAATCTAGGGGGTCAGTCCACGGCTCCCCACGCTGGACAGAAGAAAGAACTTTCAGAGTGACGTTCGAGATTGCGTAAAATAGTGACCGGCTCCGCATCCTGTCACGCACAGCTCCTCGTCAGTTTCAAATATTGACGAGATCGTATTGGAACACAAAGTTCAGGCGGAAGACATCCGCTCGGCTTCCGTCTACCACAACATGCTGTCCGTACAGAAGTGCAGCCCCGATGGTAAACCCCCCTCCCGGACGGAACATGAGATTGCCTTCCGCATACTGTGTTTCTTTGAAATCAGAGGGGAGGGCACCATTCGCCTGGTTGACGCGGAGATAGCCGTAGGTCGCGGTCGAACGCCATCGCTCGTCCCAGTAGTGTTGATAGGCGACGAACCCCCCGTAGGTCGGAAGCGCTTTGAACCCCCCTGGGGTGGCGAACCCCACGTCTGATCCCGATCCAGCGTTCAGGTCGTTGATATAACGCCCGATCCCTTCACCGAATGTCCCCTGAGCTATGATGTTGTCTTTCTTGTAGACCGTGCCTGCGATCGATAGCATGCCGCCCCACCCAAAGACCTGGTTCTCTGTCTGCGAACCGGCAAATCCACCCAACGATCGAAACAACCACGAATTCTGAATGTGAAATCGGCTCTCTTCATACCGATACTTCAGGACAAAGTCCGGTATCGGTGTCGTCGGCGTGACGGCAATCGGGCCAGTCGGGGTGTTAACGGTTCCCGACGCCTCCGTCCCTGGCTGTTCAACGGACAGCGCGATGTTATTTTCTTTGTTGATCGCATGGGTATAGCGAATGAGGGGCTGCAACCGGAACGTCATCGCGTTGGGCCCCTTGAAATCCACCGTGTCGGGAAAGGCGTCAGCGTCTTGAAATGCGCTCCAGGTTTGTCCTACAAGGACATTGCTCCATTGTCCATAAAAGTGACGGAGCCTGAATGCCGGTGTGTTGTTCGGGTTATTGGCGAAATCGTTTTCATAATAGATTCGCATGGGCCCGCCGAAGGAGGGATTGTTGCGGAACTCGAAGCTGAGTCGCGACGGGACGATGCTCATACTGGTGTTGTCGTTGCCCGGGTTCGGGCCTGTCGGTATTGAGGAGGTCACGAACATGGAATTATTGCCGGCCGGCTGGAAGTCATGAATCAGGTCCGTCCTGGCAAATCCTCCCACCCGGAGCATGCTCTGGGTTCCCGGGATCAAAAAGAAGCCTCTGAGTTCCGGATCGAATGGCGCGTTATCCAATCGGGCCGCGGCATAGGAATTCGCGTTCAATAAGCGCCGTTCTCTCTCGTGTTCGGGAACAGTGGTACTTGTCCCTGCGGTAAGCCGTGAGGGGCCTATCTCAGGTGAAGCAGTGCGGTCACCCTCTTTCTGCGCCTCACGCTCCTTCTTCATGTCCTCCACGGTCCGTTCGAGGGACCGGACCCGCTCCTGTAAGTCGTCGGCAGTGGGTGCTGCGGGGCCTTGCTTGGAGGGAGGGAGGTCTTGCGCCAAAGCCGGCAGGAGGTTCGCCGGGGCAATCTGCACCAGCGCAAGCACGATCAGTGCGGTGCTGGTGAAACCAATCGTCGACTGAATTTTTACTAGCTGTGGATGTAGCAGCATGGGTTTCACCTCCAGTGGAGATAACGGCCGGTGCCGACGAACGGCAGCAGGCTCACTCACGGCCTCGAAGGACCCGAGGTGGATCGGTCTATCACGCCCTGAGCACAGTTGTGTGGGGTGACCCCCTCGGTTGAGACACCAGAATTAGCACGATAGGGAAGGCCCCGTGATTTGAAAACCCGTGAACCCTCCTATCGACACAGCCTGTATTAGCGCGGTGGTTTCCTGACGTTCGAACAATTGACGCGAGGCCATCGGAAATTTCGTTTGTTACACGCCTGCATCCCTATGGTCGCAGGCGTGCCGATTCCCCTTCTCTTATTCTAGGGGTTCAGTCCCCTGCAAGAACTACTCGCGCATTCAAATCCATCTACCACGTTACGTCTTCTTCAGCTTCGTGAATTTCGATCCTTCGAACGTCAGGTTGTACATCAAGCCTTTTTGACCGAAGATGAATCCGACGATCGGGTCTTTCAGATTCGTCGTATCGACGGCGCCCCCGGCTCCCAAGGTGACCAGGGCAACGGAGCCGTCCACTCCCGCCTTCCATCCTTCGCTTTCTTGAAACTTCTTCAGCGCGTCGGCCTGCAGAAACACCACGACGATGGTTTTCATCTGCCCCCCGGCTTGCAATCCAACCGAACCGGCGGCCGTACTGTAGTAATCCGCTGTCTTCCCGGCGATCCGGAGCGCGCCTTCCCCATACTCTCCCCCGACTCCAAGGCCTGCCTTGATCACTGACGGGAACACCAGCACGCCCTTGCTGTTCTGGAGGAAACTCTTGCCGTCTTTCACTTCTTTCTCGAACATCACGATGGCTTCGTCCACACCAGCGTCAATTTCTTTGGCCGAGGCCGCCAAGGCGGGCCCGGACAGCCACCCGCTCAAGAGGCCTAGTGTCGCTATAAGCGCGGCGGCTAGCCGCATACCACCACACAGGTTGTGGAAAGGTCGGGTCATGATCATGCCTCCTTTGATGAAGAGGCGGCGTAGACCAGCCGCCTCAATTTTGAATACGGTCCCGCATCGGGGCCTCCAAACACTTTCTGATTGTGGGCTCGCTCCGGAGCAAGGCAATTCCCGAACGCAGAGACGCGTGATCGGGGCGTTCCCGTCGTGACCTGTATCTGTCTTAAAAACTCTTAGGCTAATTAAATGAACGGCGACGTGGATAACATGCCGGTTGGGATGAATCATGAAGGCCATAAAAGTCTCGTGAGGTGGTGTATTGTAGGAAAGTACGTAGGATGATGCAAGAGCTAGTCGAAGGAAAGATCGGAGTCTCAAAGAAGCCGGCTAAGGCCAGCGGAAGACTTGGAGCAGGTGACTTGAAGTGAATGGGCGACTGAGATTTGGCAGAACTCGGGGCTGTAAACCTACGGGATCTGCGTCAATCCTGCACGAACTCAAAGGGTCCAAATTCCCTTGTTCGGTTCCAGGTTACTAGACATCGATTCTTCAAGGGTTTGGGCCCGATCCTCATGAGGGTTCAAAAACAACTATTTTGGGTACTCCGAACATCAGCCATGTTCCTACGGAATACATATCTCTATTCAATTATAATCATAGCAACTGATATAAAGAATCCAAATACCATGAATAGACCGGTCAGTTTCCCTCCGTGCTCATAGGATTCAGGTATCATAGAGTTGGCAAGTACCATCAGGATAGCCCCACCTGCAAATGTCTGAATAAATGCCATCCAAGTTTTGGGTGCACTGCTGAACAAGGTGAATCCTGCAAGGGTTGAGAATGCACAAACCACTGCAATAAATAACCATAACAGGATTATGTTCTTATTTTTCCAGCCACCAGCCTTCATACCGGTGGTCCCTGCAATAGCTTCGGGCAGGTTGGAGACAAAAACGGCCACCAGCATCGCCAGGCTGACCTTTCCCCCTTCAAATATACCCAGTCCGATAACAATGGATTCGGGAACTCCGTCAAGAATTATCCCTAACACCATCGGTATTACCAAACTGGATTCATGGGATGCCTCGATGTCCATATGACTCTTTGCACCCAGTTTTTCTATTAGTTGATCACTGAAATAGAATGTAAGGGCTCCGGCGAAAAGGCCGAAAGCCGGAAATCCGGTGCCTTTTGCAAGTTTTAGCGCTTCAAAAATCAATTCATAAGAAACGGCCGAGATCAATGTTCCTGCGCCAAAAGCCATGATGATCCCCAGGGTTCTTTTTCTTAATGTGAACCTGGAAGCTAATATTCCTCCTAATATCAGAGAGGATGTAGCTAGTAAACCAAACAGAAATGCGTATAACATAGTGGTAAAAAGGGCCTCAGAGGCAACTAGTCCGAAAAGATTTGTTTTTGGAACAGGCGGGAGGATACGTCAAAGCCCTAGAAAAATCGACTTCTCTGAGCTCGACGATAAAGAGGTTTTTGAACACGGCGAGTAGAGCGACCAGACAGGCGGAAAGAGTAAAAATCGTCTCGACAGTTCTATCCCTGAACGGAATGGTGAAAAATAGACAAGACTCGAATCGTTAAAGAGAGCTTGTGCTAAATTTGTGCTAAAACTTTCCGTAAAGCCCAAGACTTATTGGAATCAATCGAGACAATGAAAGCCCCTAAGCGCCCGATACAAAGAGAAAAACGGGGAAACCAGTTGAAACACCGAGCCTTTTTAAAAACATCTTGTTGCCATTCCTAAACCGTTTGTCGTACGTTCAATTCGTATCGGGGGCACCAATTGGTGGTCCTGGGAAGCGATCTCGATCACTCAATCTCCCTAAAATCCGACGGGGCTCTCCCTCCAAGGGGCCAGACTACTCTGGCTTGCCGCTCATGATGCATTTGGTCGCGCCGTAAGTTTCTTTTCGAGCGGTTTTATGTCTCCCCCAAGGACTCTGAAGGACGTGAGCCGATCAGTATTGTCAAAGTTAGCCTGCGCAGTAATTTTCTCTCCTCTCAGACCATATTCCGTCGGAGTCGCAACTATTTCCCACAATGCGGCCGTAAAGAAATCCGCGGCAAGGTGGAAGATGCCGCGTCCTATCTTCCATCCTGATGAGGACCCCTCATAATACTCAAAAGTGTCCTCTCGGCTTCCATCGACGTTCTTTATGCTGGACTTCGGAGCCCCCAGCCGTTCAATTACTACATCACGCGACATCCCCCCCGCGTCTAATGCTTCGGTGTCGACGCGAGGTGGCTGCGTGAAAGCCATATAGACTCCGCATCCTGAGGTGAACAAAGATGCGAGACCAACGAGCAGTGCGATCGCTAAGCTTTTCATATTGATCCCTTTCTCCGGCCTCATAAGGCTGGTCCACACTCACCTGTGTGGCTGGTGATTACGAGTATCGGCTCGCGCTGTCACAGAACATCTCGCAAGCGACGTGCCTAATCTGAAGTACGTATGTCCGCTGTGGTTTCGATCATGTTTCCTAGTGTTGCAACCCTGCACAGTCTTTCTTAGGAAGATGGGTCGTAGTCCGCGTGAATCGGAAGCGATTCAATGCTGAATCAAATTTGATTAGATGGGACACTCAAAAACTCGCGTCGTAGAGCGAGCGTACCATTGGAGACGTGATCTTGCCGGATGGAATGAATCTCAATTAGGAACTCGTGAGGCAGGGCTGGTGCTGGTGGCACCGAAAGTATGCACCGGGAGATACGGTGCTGGGAGGGCTAGAGAAACACGCACGAGAGGGTAGAAGGCTTGTGGGCCGATCCTGCTCCTATCCCACCGTGGGTCTATCACAAAGCCAGGCGGGTGCGGCGCTCGCCCTCCAGAAGAGCGAGCACCGGGTCCGTCATGTCAATGTCATACTGGCCGAACAGAACCGACGAGCCCTCGGCATGATCTCGAGGGGCAGCCCGTCTAAACCCTTGGCCTTCCTTCGTTTGTCTCCTAGAATACGCCTCCCTGCGAGGCCTCTATGCCCATCTCGGTTCGTCCCTTCCGTCGCTTCCCTGTGCAATGTGCCGTCACGTACCACGCACACCGGTTCCTCAAGTTGCCGCTGGCCTACTTTTTATGGTTTTGGGTCCGTAAAGCCCGTTGAAGGGGGTCTTATCCTGCGTTGGAATGAAATTAGCATCTTATACGGGACCAGATAATACCCAGCTAGGAGCCAACAAATGTGCCGGCGAATACTCGTCCCCTGTTGCATCTTTTTTGCGGCTATAACGCAGTCAGGCTGTGTAGGGCTGATTGTAAACACCCCTGCAGAGTGCACGAACGCAATCCCCTTCACAGGTGTTCACGACATCTTTGTTTGGACAAAGCCCTCACCCAAAAAAGTGACAACCAAAGCTGAGTTTTTGAAAGATTGGGGTGAACCTGATGAAATCATCTCTACTTCAGAAAATGAGGAAGCCTGGATATACAATAGAAAACTATGGTGTGGTGTGACACCCGTATTCTTGCTGCCAGTACCGTTAATACTACCTGTGTGCGATGGATTTGACCGGATAGAATTTCAAGGCAAGGAAGCAAAGAGGCTTCACACAAGACACATAGCGATGGCCGGTTTTGTTATTATGGCGGGGCCGGGGGCAGCAACGGGGGGGAGTGATCCTGCTTGTCGGTTCCCTCTACCTCCTAACAACGTCGTAGACTCGGATGCGGCAAAACCCACCGCGCAGGTCGTGCCTTCTTATAAGGCCCAGATACAACCCAATTTGAAGTGGGACGCCTTTTCCGGTCTTGATCCTTAGGGAATTCGCAAGGATGTCTGCTAGAGATTTTACAAGGTTTTTGCCACCGGGGCTTAGGGTAAGAGAATTTCCCTCGCCCTGAACAGCCATTCCGATCCCATGAATTCTCGTTCATAGTTAGGCCCCTCGCGCTCCTCGCGTCCCCCAGCCTCCTTCCCGATATGCCGGCTGCATTTCTACTGAATATCCTTGCGATAACCAACGTACTGACGAGTAGCACCCGTTCTGGCACAGAGGTTGCGGTTCTTTTGGCTTTAACGCGGCCTTAAGGGTCCGCGGCTCTATATACAAGAGGACCACGATGCGAACCGTCGGCTTGAATATTGACTTGGTCCTCGCGTGCGCGCTTTTTCTTACCGGCTGCTCGACAGTCATGCAGTTGGAGCCTCAACTCGTCAGCAAGCGGTTTCCGTTCCTTCAAGATGGCAAGACAGCCAAAGAGGAGGTTCTCCGTCGTCTGGGCGAGCCGTATCGTCGATATGAAGGGGGGCGAATCCTCACCTACCAGATGTGCGGGAACACCGATCAGAAAGGCTGGGAGGGTTTCAGCGATGCGCGCCCAATGGACACCGAGAGCGAAGCGCGTCGCGCAGCGGATCGCTGTTGGCCGGCAAGTCCGAATACCCTGATTCTTGTCTTCGGACCGGGCAATCTCGTTGAGCGACATAGTCTGGTGGTCGTGGAATGATCCGAACGAAGTCTATGCGATTGAACCGGATAATCATGCACTGTGGGATGGCCCTGCTGGCCCTCACGGGACTCGGACTCAGCGGCTGCATTATCATCCCCACCCCTTCGCACGGAGGGGTGGGCGTGATCACAAAAGAGACCGTTGAATCGTTTGAGCCGGGCAAGACGACACGCGCCGACGTCTTGCTGAGATTGGGAGACCCTGCCAAACGGCTGGAGGAGGACCGTATTTTTGTGTATCAGTGGGAGCGAATACACGCGTATGTCATTTCGATGCTTCCGCAGACGAATTATGATTTACCTCGCCCCCATTACCTGGGTCTGGAGTTCGCGTCTGATAACCGGGTGAGGCGAGTCAGGGTACTCGATGCCTCGTTCACTTTTTTCGACCAATATCCCAAATTAGAGGAATGGATGGCCGAGAAGTCCGAGTCGTCACATCCGTAAGGGAAACTCGCATGTCTCTCCTGTTGCGCAATCTTTTTCGGCCCCTGCTTATTCTTCTATTGGTCTGTTCCCTGACCGGTTGCTATGCCATGAAATTGGCGAAGGGCGAAAAGGGGATAGACGTCACCACCCTTCAGCCTGGCGTGACACGAGCGAAAGCAGAAACCATCTTGGGGCATCCGGTGCGCAGTTGGGCATCGGATGGCATGCGTTACGCGACCTATGAGTACTACGCGGGGACTCCGCCGCGTCCATCGGATGCTATGGCCATAGTCTTTCTGGATCTTCTATTCCTTGGCATGCCGGAGATTGCGTTCGGCCTCGGCCGCAACCCCTTGCCGAACATCTATGGCATCAGGGACCGGATAGTCCTATCCTACGATAATCGCGATGTTGCCCGCGGTATTTTCGACGAGTTCGACGAACTTCCCCCGGATGGTCAGTCTGGCCCACGCCGATGGGGATCTGAGTCCACGGTTTCCGAGAAGTGAAGAAGTCGAGTCCGACGGCCTTTGGAAACTTGCCCACACGTTTCTTAGCCACCTGCCACCCCCTCCTTGTGCCAAGTGTGCCAATTCGCCGTGTCTCTATCTAGGGGGGCAGTCCACGGCACCGTTTGGGGGTCTGGACAAACCCAAAAACGTCTTGCTTCGATTCTTCTTTGGTTGGTTGCTCATGATACGTCTGCCTCCTTGATGTAGGGTCACGAGGATTCTCTGGCTGTGATCCAGTCTGCCAGCTAATATTTTAACGGTGAGCAATTATGACCAGACCGCACGTGGTCTTCTAGGCACACTCCACGTGGCAATTCACAGGAGGAGTCCCATGTCAAAACAAGCAGCAGACCATCACAAGAAAGCAGCCGAACATCACGAGCACGCCGCGCAGAATCACAGAGAAGCGGCAAAGTACCATGCGGCCGGCGAACACGAGAAAGCTGCGCACTATGCCCACCTTGCGCATGCCCACCATCTGCATGTCGCCCATCATTCAGCGGAGGCGACCAAATCCCACCTCGAACATCACGGCAAGAAGTAACGCTTTCGAGCTGGGGCGAGTAGGTCGTCCGGGTTTACTCAAATCCGAGTCGACTCAGGGGCGAGACCGTGCCGCGTATCGTGTCGGAAGGGCGGGTGGACTGGTAATGATGGGAAGTTATGACGGGCGCTCAGGTAACGTGGACAAGATTTTTTTCGGCAGCACGGCAGAAGCAGTGGTGCGGACGGCGGGGTGCCCGATTCTCACCCTTCTGCTGTCATCCACGGCGAATCGATAACTCGTGAATAGTTGAAAGGGAGGTGCGCATGAGACCTCTGAAGGTGCAGCAGTGGGGATGGGTTCTTGTTCTTGCCATCACATGCGGGTTCTGGTGGGAGACGGCGGGGCCGGTGTTCTCGCAATCGGATCAAGTCGTCGAGGTCACGATCAAGGATTTCAAGTTTGTGACCAAGCAGGGGCTGCTCCGCCTCGGGTCTCCTGCGGTAATTAAGGTCAGGAATGAGGATGCCGAACGGCATGACTTTGGTACGACCATGTTTGAGGGCATTCCCACTCAGATCGAGAAGGACGGGGTGATCGTCTATGGACGAAGCGTGGGCGGAGTATTTCTCGATCCCAAACGGGATGCCTCCATTCGGTTCAACCTGACGCGACCCGGACGGCTTGAGTTTCGCTGCTCAATCCATCCAAACATGGCTGGTGAACTGCTCTTGCTCAGCGTGGAGACATAGGCACGAGGCGAGAGGTTAGGGCTTGGAATGCGAGCCCTGATCGTCACCGGATGGCCCGATACATGACTTGATAAAAACGTGATGACATGCCCGGCAGGCTCACGGACACTGAAAATCTCGTGTGTTGTGTCCTGCTTAAAATGTAGACAGGGTATGTCGATCAGGTCCTCTTGTGCTCGTCTGTCCAGCAGACGGGCGCGAGTGGGAACCTATAATGTGGAAGCAACGAGCGCGGAGCGTCAGGAAGACTCCATCATCGCGTCGGCGTAAGAACACCTTCCCTGACGCTCCCCATCCCCAGATCAACGCAAGGACCCTAGGCCACCTTGACCTCGATGGCTCTCGACTTCGCCTTCTCGGATTTCGGGAGACGCACGGTGAGCATGCCGTCCTTGTAGTCGGCCGACAGCTTGCTCCCATCCGTATTCTCCGGAAGCGAGAAGCTCCGCATGAAGCTCCCGTAGGCACGTTCGATCCGATGATGCTTGTGCCCGGTGGTTTCCTTCTCGTATTTCCGTTCGCCGGAAATCGTCAGGACATCGTTCTCCACCGTGAGCTTGACCTGCTCCTTCTTCATGTCCGGTAATTCCGCCCTGATGAGGAATTGCTTTTCATCCTCTATAATATCCACCAGCGGCGACCACTCGGCCACCGTCATCGCTTCCTTGCCTCCGTCACCCGTCGCCGCCCGACTGGCCAACATCGTCGCCAACCGGCTTTCCAATTCACCCCGATCCTTGAAAGGATTCCATTGAGTTCTGCTGATAGGGTCCCAACGTAAAAGTGTGTTCATGGCTTCATCTCCTTAACTGATAATGTGAAATTACTCGGTGATCCATCTCTCTCTTCTTGATGACTTCGCGTCAGCGCGGCTTTCCTCCGAAGGCTTCCGGCGCCGACTTCTGATGCCACGCGTCCGCCCACTTCATCAGCTCTCTCTTTTCAGTGCCATACCCATACCGTTCCTGGACTTTGACGATAAATCTGTCGAGAAAGCCTTCGATTTGTTGCATGTCATCATCGGTAAACTTACCCCACTGCTGTTTCAGTTCACTTTTGAACTCCATCCATCTCTCGTTGAATTGATTAGCGTTCATCGGATCCTCCTCCTGTGTACAGTATTGCAACCCGAGAGGTGCGTTCTGAGACGACATGGATCGCCACCAACACGATCCCGATCACGAACAGAGCCCAGGAAATCTGGCCCGTGACCGCGGACACCTCGGGGAGATTCAGGGTGCCGCCAATCAAGCCGACCACCAGAAACACGAGTGCGTAGTAGAGCATGGCTCACTCCTTTCTATGGAATTCGGGCGTAAGTCGAAGAGTCCTCTAGAATGGCTGGCGTCCTGCCCGCCCCCCAGCGGAACATGACACACGGCATGCAGCCGTTCAGAGAAACTCTGGCATCGGAGCGGCGGAGACTGAGGAATCGGTCACGCCGAGACGGATCAGGAAGCGTAAGAGATAGGACAGTCAGCGGAGCTTCACACCGGACATTATCACCCTGGGCGCAATGAGTATGGGAGTCAAGTAGTATATTGTGGGCATGAATAGTTCAATGATACTGGCACATTGCGACGCGCTGGGATGGACGGGGCGCAGCATCAGTAGGGCAAGAGGAGCTCGCAATGTTGTTTCCTTCGGATAGGGGGAAAAACTCTTAACTCACCTGTCCGTGGAAACGGGGTAGAACCCCTCGGAATCAATCGAGACAATGTAAACCCATCTAAGTGCCAGATACATAGAAAAAAACAGGGAAACCTCTGAAACACCGAGTCTTTTTAAAAACGTCTTGTTGCCATTCCTAAACCGTTTGTCGTACGTTCAATTCGTATCGGGGGCACCAATTTTTCAAGACGTTATGTTCCGCAACACTACCCCCCGCCATGTTACGGTGCTCGGGATTGTGCTCACATAAACGCTCATAGCTTTCTATGAGATGTTCTGCAAGCGGCAGAGGAAACTCAAGGAGAACCAGATCTTTACGGAACCCACTCTCTCGTGAAAACGGAGTGGAGTCGCCCCTCCATTCGTCGAACATGCACTATGACAGATACCGGTTCCAGCCACGGTCATCCTCTGCTTCGCAATCTAAGTCTCTTCCTCCTCGGGATGATTCTACTGCTCGTCGTATTCGTACTGTATCTCCAAACGCAGCACGCATTTCGACACATCATTCTTCCGCTCGTGGCTGCAGTGGTGCCTGGCGAACTTCGAGTGAATAACGGGTCTCTCACCTTCCCTGCCACGCTCGAATTGACAGGACTCTCCTACCAACAACCGGAGCGGGGACTGTCTCTGCAGATCGACCAGCTTCTCTGTCGGATCTCCGTGATGGCATGGCTGCGCGAACACCTCCTCTTTGTAGAAGAACTCGATCTTGAGAATGGCAACCTGCACATGGCTTCGGAGATGACACCATCTCCGCGAGAGGGCGAAACGGCAACTGCGGCGGACGGCAAGGCTGCGGTGATGATCCCCTTTGTCGTTCAACGCGCGCGTCTGGATCACATCACGCTTTCGATTCAAACAGGCGATGATGAGTTCACGATGCGGGACCTGAAACTTTCCATCGATAATGTCGGGGCTGATCGAACCGGGACCATCGACCTGCAAAGTGAGGTGGCCTTGAGTCGCTCTGTAAGCCAGAGCCGATGGGCCGGTGCATTCCTCTTGACCGGCACACTTGAAGAAAGCCCCGGCGGCCGGCAGTTGAAGTGGAATGTGTCAAATAGGCTGACGGTTCGGGAGTGGCCCGAGCGGGGAGCCGTAGCCGATTCCAGCCCGATCACCCTCGATCAGACGATGTCAGGTCGCTATGACTTCACGCAAGCGACTGTGCACGCCGACTCATCGTTGACTCTTCGGCAAGGCAAGACATCCCTCGGTGACGTGTCTCTGACGTTCATACGAACCGAATCACCCGACGGTACGGTCATGGACGTTGGGATGAAGCTTCAAAAAATGACTGATGAAGCGCTGAATTTGATGCTCGGCAACGATGGAGCGTTCCGTCTTCGTACAGGCCACATGAGCGGTGACGTGAATATTCATGCCGTAGGGGAGCGGTACGATGTTCGCTCTTCATTCACAGGGCAGCAACTGCAGGTCGTCTCGGGGAAGGGTGCGACTCCACCAGTGGATGTCAACGTCGCACAGGCGGGGCCATTCGACGTTGGCTCTCGTCATCTCACCTTGGATCTATTCGAACTGCGTGTTGCAGAACGCGAGCGCGTACTGCTGGCGGGAGAACTGAAACATTCTTTGATGATCAACCTCGGCAGTGAAACTGCAGAAGACAAAGGAGTCTCCACCCAGAATGCCTCTCAGGGCGATTGGCTGCTCACGATCAACGATATCGGCGTGGCGGAACTGCGCCAATGGTGTGATGCCTTCGGCTGGAAGGGATTGCGAGGCGTCCGCACAGGACAATTGGCTGGCACAATGACTCTTTCTAGCCGAGACAACGGCAACGCAATAGATTTGAACACCCGCCTCATGATCTCGAATGTGAGGATGGCCAGTGCGGCGAAGGATACCGACAGAGCGCCGTTGAAGTTCGCTCATGAGATCCAGGGAACAGTCACCAATCTGACCTTTCTTCGACTGCATTCCTGGATCATGGCGGCCTCAGTACACGACCGATCTGTGGGGGCATTACGGTTGTCTGGGGCCATAGACCTGAGGACGCCCACGAGAGACCCGAGGCTGGAGGGATCGCTTACGCTGACCAGTTTTCCCAGTGGAGCGTGCAATCCACTGCTCGCGCTCTGGAGCGACGCACGCATCGACCGAGCCCTCTTCAACGGGACGGCTGAGATCAAGCTGACCGGAGACCTTTTCAGTTGGAAGATCGATCTCCGTGGCGATCAAATCAGTCTACGGCTTCCCGATATGCATCAAGCGACTATTCCCCTTGATCTGGTCGTGACACAATCCGGCAGCTTCGACCGCACGGCCGGTGTCCTTCGTCTGGACAAAGGTATTTTGCAAGAACTCGATCGGTCGCGACCAGTCATCACCGCCGCATTGAACAAACCTGTTCGCTTTACCATTCCGGGCAAGGGAGCAGATGTGAAGGCTCTTCAATCGCCGGATGGCCAAGTCGCCACTTTCACCGTGCAGGCGCACCATATTGGAATTGACCAGCTAAGACCAAGATTGGCGATCTGGGGAGTCTCAACCTTCAACGGAGTGAAGACCGGCATCATTGACGGACGTTGGATCATACAGGTGCAGGGAGGCACAGGCGCCCTGTCTGTTTCGGGCACCCTCGACGTCAAGGACCTGCGTCTCGATGCAGGAGCCATACACATCAGCACCCCCGTAGGCCTTCGCAGCAGGATCGCTACTACGATCACGGAGCTTTCACATATCCGGGTGGAAGCTCTGAACGTAGAAGCCCTGGCGGGAGCGAGCCAGATCGCGAAGGCGGGACTCAGTGGTAATACCAATGTCGCAGACGGTTCAACGGATCTTGCGGTCGCTTTCAATACCGACAACATGCCCAAACTCCTCGACCGGATCGGATTACTCGACGAACGGCAACGCACCGTGTTCACAGGAGGCAAGGTGTCGGCTGAAGGACGCTTGAGAAGTCGTGGACAGCAGCACTCCGTTTCAGCACAGGCAACGATTCACGCGCGTCAACTTCGGTTCCAACCGTTGCAGGGTCAATTCCTCACGTATTCGCTTCTCGCGGAAGGAACTGCGGAACTGAACGCGGCCCGGACGGACATCGAACTGAACAAGATTGGTATGACCCTGGAGTCCCAAGGGAAACCGGCTGGAACGCTAACCCTTGCGGGAACATGGCCGATTGCGACGCCCCAAAAGGGTGGTGCCATCACCGTCGTGACCAAAGACTTGGATGCTGCACCACTCGTGGACGTATTCGGAGTGTTCCCAGGTCGGGAGCAAGGCCCTATACCAGTCAGCGGCGATGTCGCCATAACTCGGGATTCCGCCAGTGGGAGTCTATTCGTTCGAGGTCAGGAAATACTCGGACCGATTCGCGTCGCACATAAAGGTGAAGATGAAGGGTCCAAAGAGGCCACCTTTCGTATCCAGCACGACCTGAGCCGACAGAATGATGAGATCCGCGTAACAGGTCTGACGGTGACCGCCGATCGTCCTGGCGGCCAGTCTGATCGCGTGACGCCAGCGGCGTTGTGAAGATTGCCGGGCAGCCTGGCGCGCAACTCAGGATGGAGATCGCCTCGCTCGATGCCGCCTGGCATGCGGCGTTGTTTTCGAGACCTGACCCTATACGACCTCAAACCAGTGAAAATCAGTCTGGGGGAAAGGATCATGAAGGTAGAACGGAACCGTCGAACAGCCTCGCGCTTCTCACGAACCTCGATGCAGAACTGTCGATAGGGTCCATCTCCTACAACACACTGATGATCGGGCCTGGTCGTGTAATCGCGAAAGGAACCGGCGAGCGACTGGAGGTCAAACTGGAACCAACGGGAATTGCTGATGGCCTGGTGGATGCGATAGTGACCCTCGTGCGGCAGAACAAACAGACGCAACTCACCTGGTCCGGCAATGGCCAGGGGTTGAGCGTCGAACCCATTATGCAAGCAGTGCAACCAGGCCAGGAAGCCGTCCTGAAAGGAACGGGGTCGGTTATGACTTCCGGATCAGGTCTTCTGAACGACAGGGCCCTTCAGAACGCATGCATCGGGAATCTTTAATTTCCACATCGCGGACGGCCAATTCATCCACTCTCCGATGCTTCAATTTCTCGCAAAGCACACGCACATTAGTGAACTCGAGCGGATGGGATTTGATGGCTTCCAGGGCAAGGTGCGCCTGGAAGGTGGGTGGATCCATGCCGATTCCTTGGTTGTCACTGGACCTCTCGCCTCACTGGAGGGCAACGTTTCGGTCTCGCCTGACGATGCAGCCGATGGACGGATTTTTGTGAAAATCGGCCCATCTCTTGGAAAGAAGATCAAGATCCCCTGCATGTCGGCGCTACTTAAAACGTCTGACGGATTTACGGCTCTGCCGTTTGCTGTCCGGGTCAACGGCCCCATGAAAAATCTCACATTTAGCGCCGACACCGCGGCGTGGAACAATGCCAAAGGCGGGGTCACTTCTCTGACGGACACGATGAAGAATCTGCTTCGGGGCTGTCGCGAGGCTCCCTCAGAGGAAGGGGCAAAGTGAACTGCCGCTTTCTTTAAGAGTCCTCAAACACACCACGGATCATGAATGGTCTGGTTGAAACCGTGCAGGATCGGCTGTCCGACTAGGGTCAGGAGCAGTGAATAGAACAGGACAGCGTAGTGATACCGAAAACAGGTTCGCTACCACCCCTGTCAGTCCTTCTTGGTGCACCGAGCCAATTGAGGTGTGCTGCGTCATCCCTCGTTGTGACCAGGGTTATTTGGTCGTTTTCTCCTCGGGCTTCACCGCCGACTTGAACTCATCCTCGGAAATCTCCTTGACCTCCGACGATTGCAGCGTCACCTTGCTGCCGCTCTTTTCATCTTTGAAGGAAATGGACCCTGCCTTGGATTGATCGATGTCCGTGGTGTAGTACTGCCTCTCGCCGGCCGGATCGTTCACTTTGTAGTAATTGCCGCCGCAGCCGGCTAGAAGTCCGGCCATTCCGCAGAGTGTCCAAAGCGCTATCGTTGTCGTCTTCATCTGAATCCTCCTTTGTTCACATGAGCAAGTAGGGTTGTGAGCGAGGCGCTCTCCTTCAGAAGTGTATCGTCCTATCACCAGAAATTGAACCCGGGTTCCTGGCCGGCTCCGCAGGTCTTATATCACATGCGTCGAGAAAACTAACTAGCCGGTTATCATCACGATCTCTTCTATCGGCTAGGCAGATTCCTTACCGGGTGTCTTCTCTCTCCGGCTGATGGCCCCGTCCTGGCCGATCCATGCTGTGAACAGCGTGTAGGCCACCGCAAGTACCACCGGACCCACAAAGAGCCCGACGATGCCGAAGGCGAGCAAGCCTCCGATCACCCCCGCAATGATCAGCAGCAGCGGGAGATCCGCCCCTTGTTTAATCAGGATGGGGCGGAGAATATTATCCACCGGGGCGATGACCAGGGTCCACACGAGCAGCACAGTCCCCCACGTGGTGTCGCCCGTCCAGTAGAGCCAGGCCACTGCACACAACATGAAGGGGATCACCCCGATCTGCACGATCGCTGAAATGAACATCACTCCGGTCAACATCACGGCGAACGGCACACCGGCGACCGCGAGCCCGATCCCACCGAGCACGGCATGCACAAAGGCCGTCAACACCACCCCCAGCGCCACTCCGTAGATCGCTTGTCCGGCCAGGCGGATGGCCTGCTCTCCCTGTTCCCCGGCCAGTCGAGCACCAAACCGCAGAGCCATCGAAGCCGCAGACTCTCCCGTGGCGTAGAGCACGGCCGAGACGAGTACGGTCAAGACGATTTGGCCCAGCAACAGCCCGAGACTCCCGAGCTGCTCGGCGACCCATCGCGCGATGCCGCCCACGTAGGGGGTCAGGTGCGCGGCCAGGTCTTCACGACTCAGCTCGGCGACCTGCTGCCAGCGCGCCGCTGCCCGCGCGCCGACCAGCGGGATCTTTCCCAGCCAATCAGGCGGCGGCGGCGGCGTAAAATTGGCGAGCGAGGTCGTCCAGGCGCTAATCGCCTTGAAATGCTCCATGACAGCGCCGATGGCGAGCGAGAACGGCAGCACGAGGATCGCCAGTAACAGGAGCGTCATCACCGTCACGGCGAGCCACCGCCGGCCCAGCAGCCAGCGTTGGAGGGTCAAGAGCATAGGCCAGGTGGCGACCACGATCATGGTCGCCCACACAGCCGCGGCGAGAAACGGCCACAAAATCCAGACCGAGGCGGCGATCAGCGCAAAGAGGAACACGACTGCGAGCGTGTCGCGGGTGAGATCAAATTGCCGTTCTGCCATGGCTTCTCCCTCTACGCCCGTTCACAGTCCTGGCGATGATGCACCGACCACGCGTATCATTGTAGTGTGTGAGTAATGTTTGACAGAAGTCTCAACTCTGGGAACTGAGAGACGCAAGATACCATAATCTACCGGTCAACGGACTTCGCTGTATGTGACTCGACTGGTTGGCCGGTTTCCCCGCGCATCCCCTCGGTTGCCTGCCCGGGCCCTGCCGCGCCGGGAGACCACCCTCCTCCAAGAGCCTTATAGAGCTGAACGACGGACATCAGTTGCGCACGGCGCGTGCGGGCCAACGAAAGTTCCGAGTCGAACAGACTGCGCTGGGCCGTCAGTACGTCAAGGTAACTGGCGCGCCCTCCTTGGTAGCGAGAATCGGCCAGAGTCAGAGCGGATTGCAAGGCAGCCACTTGCTGCTCCAGCGCCGTACGCTGCTCTCCGGTCTTCTGCACGGTAATCAGCGCATCCTCCACTTCCTGAAACGCGGTCAGCACGGTCTTTCTGTATTGGGCCACAGCCGCCTGAGCCTGGGCCTCCGTCGCCTTCACCTGGTAGCCCAATGCAGACGCGTTGAAGAGCGGGCCGGTCAGACGAGGCAGCCCCTTTGAAGGTGGCGAAAGGTCCAAAGGTGGCGTCTGAGATTTGAAGTCCGGCTCCACCGACCGCGCCGGTCAGTGCCAATTGCGGGAACCGTTCCGCCTGGGCCACGCCGATGGTGGCGGTCGCCGCTGCCAGATCCTGCTCGACCTTCAGGATGTCCGGACGCCGTTGAAGAAGATCCGACGGGAGACCGGGCGGGACGGCAGGAGGAATCGATTGCTCGGTAAGGCGGAGCCCTCTCGCAATCTCAGCCGGTCTGCGGCCGAGCAGGATGCTGAGCCGGTTCTCTACTTTGACGACTTGACGCTCGAGATCTGCCAGCTGTGCCGCGGTTCCTGCCCGTTCTGCCTGGAACCGATCGAGGTCGAGCTTCGGGATGGTGCCTTGCTTAAAGCGAAGCTCGGACAGCCTGACCGGATTCCTCCCACGACTTGAGAGTGCGCTTGGTAATCTCCACCTCGTAATCCAATCCCCGGAGATCGAAGTACGACTCGGCCACGTTGCTGACCAATCCGATAATCACCGCACGCTGATTCTCCGATTTCGACAGCAATTGCGCCCGAGCGGCTTCGATCGACCGCCGGATGCGACCCCAGAGATCAACTTCCCATTTGAGACCGACATCAGCGCCTAGGTAGGAGAGGCTCAATCCCCCGTCCTTGCCTCCTAATCGGAACGGCGCCGGGGCCGATCGGAAACACATTGTTGTTCGTGTTCCGAAAACCGAAGGCTGTCCCTGAGTAATCCAGCGACGGGACCAGATCGAACTTGGCGATCATGAGCTGAGCCTGAAATTCTTCGATGTTGGCGGCGGCGATCTGCAAATCCAGGTTTTCCTGTAATGCGATGCGGACCAATCGCTGCAAGCTCTGGATCCTTCAGCAGCTCCCACCAAGGCAGATTCGCGATGGACTCTGCGGTCGAAGCGGTCACTCGCCAGGAATCAGCCTTCGGGGTTTCGGGGCGGGTGTAATCGGGACCCATCTTACAGGCGGTCAGCAAAAATGCCACACTTGTGAACACTACCATTATATAGAGGCGAGCACGGGTCCATGGCAGGGCGATATCTCGCCTATCGCGCTTTTCCCGCTCTTCCTGCACGCCTCGCTCCCGATTCATCTCAGTGCCCTCCTCCGTAACTTCCGCCCTCAGGTACAGGGGTCGGCATCAGCGCCGGCCGCGGGACCGGATGGGAGAGTTCCCCATCGCCGGTCTTCTTGGGATCTCCTGGCGCAGGCCCATTCGGCGTTGGCTTCTCGTGTTGCCCGCCGCGATGCATCAAGTTTTCGACGACGTAGAAGCGAGACCGGAATGAGGAAGATGGCGATGAGGCTCGCAGCCAGCATCCCGCCGAAGACGGCGAGACCGAGAAGGACTCTCCCATGCGCTCCGGCTCCAGTAGCCAGGACGAGGGGGACGACGCCGAGGATAAACGCGAAGGCCGTCATGAGGATGGGACGGAGCCGCACTTTGGCCCCTGCCAGAGCGGCATCACTGAGAGACTTCCCTTCCTCATACTCGACTTTCGCAAACTCCACGATGAGGATCGCATTCTTGGCGGACAGACCGATCAGCATCACCAGACCGATCTGGGTAAAGACGTCGTTCTCGCTGGCCTGAGGCGCCACCAGCTTGAAAAGCCACAACGCGCCGAACGCGCCGAAGACGGCGATCGGCGTGACGAGAAGCACGCTGAACGGCAAGGCCCAACTCTCATACTGCGCGGCAAGAATCAGAAAGACAAACAGCAGAGAGAACCCGAAGATCACGCTGGCCGGCACCCCTTCGGAGGCCGCCTTCTCCTGGAACGACATGCCCATGTAGTCGTACCCCATGCCGCTCGGCATCGTGGCTGCGAACACCTCCTCCAACGCCTTCATCGCCTGACCGGAACTGTAGCCCGGTGACGCTCCGACAAGCAGCTGCGCGGAACGGTACTCGTTGTAGCGCATGGTGAACTCCGGCCCGTGGAAGGTCTCCATCGTCACCAGCGCGGACAGCGGGACCATATCGCCGTTGGCGTTGCGCACATAGAATTGTCCGACGTTTTCCGGCTTGCGTGCGAAACTCACCCTCTGCCTCCACATAGACCTGCCAGACGCGCCCGAACCGGTTGAAGAAGTTCACCATCACGCCGCCCATGAAGGACTGCAGCGTCTGGTAGACGTCCGAGAGATTCACTCCCTGCTTCAGCACCTTGTCGCGATCCACCCTGGCAAATACCTGGGGAACGTCGGGAATGAACGTCGTATCGATCCGTCGAGATCTCCGGACGCTTGCGGGCCGCCTCCATGAACTTCTGCGTGTTCTCCGCCAGGAATTCGATATCCTTCCCCAGCGCGGTCTTCCAGAATGAACGATCACGCCGCCTGACGTGCCGACGCCGGGAATGGCGGGCGGCGGAAAGAGAAAGGCTTTGCGCCTCGGGCAACTCGGCGAGTCTGCGCGTTGACGTTCTTGAAAATCGGCAGGAGTTGTTCCTCTGGCTTCTTGCGTTCGTCCCAGGGAGCGAGCGTCACGAAGAAGAACGCATTGTAGGTCGTGCTCACTGTGCTCAACAGGCTGAAGCCGACGACGGTGCTGGCATATTGCACGCCCGGCGTGTCTTTCAGAATGGCCTCGATCTTTCTGCAGACCTCGTCCGTGCGCTGCAGAGAGGAGGCGTTCGGGAGCTGGACGTTCAAATACACATAGCCCTGATCCTCGATCGGGAGGAAGCCGCTCGGCAATTGCGTCCCGAGCCAGCCCGGAGACGACCGTGACCGCGACGAAGAAACAGCATCGAGACGGCCGGCCTTGCGAATCAAATGGCCGCAGACCTTCACATAGCCATCCGTCGCACGCGCGAACCATCGGTTGAACCAGCCGAAGAACCAAGCCGAGCGGGCCTCTGGCCGGTCTTCTTGGGTCGTAGCAACAGGGCCGAGAGCGCGGGACTGAGGGTCAGCGCGTTGAACGCCGAGATCACCACGGATAAGGCGATGGTCACGGCGAACTGCTGATACAAGCCGCCCGGTGATGCCGGGGATGAAGGCCGTCGGAATGAACACGGCCGCCAGGATCAGCGCAATCGCGACCACCGGCCCGGACACTTCTTCCATGGCCTTGAGGCTGGCCTCCTTCGGCGACAGGCCGTGCTCGATGTGGTGCTCGACCGCCTCGACCACCACAATCGCGTCGTCCACGACCAAACCGATGGCCAGCACCAGGCCGAACAGCGACAGTGTGTTGATCGAGAACCCGAGCATCGGAAAGAGCATAAACGTGCCGATCAGCGAAACCGGCACGGCCAGCAACGGAATCAACGTGGCGCGCCAGCCCTGGAGGAAGATATAGACGACGATGATCACGAGGACCAGCGCTTCGAAGAGGGTGTGCACGATCTCCTTGATACCCTCCCGGACCGCCTGCGTCGTATCGAGCGAGGTGACATAGTCGAGGTCGGCCGGGAAGCGCGCCTTCATCTCATCCATCAACTTCTTGGCCGCATCCATCGTCTGGATCGCATTGGATCCCGGCAGCTGGTAGATGGCGATGAGCGCGGCGGGCTTCCCGTTCATCCGGCCGATCATGTTGTACATCTGCGCGCCCAGCTCGATGCGGGCCACGTCCTTCAACCGGACCATGGACCCGTCCTGGTTGGCCCGGATCACGATATTCCCGAATTCTTCTTCCGTCTCCAAGCGGCCTTGCGCGCGGACAGCTGTAGGTGAACTCCTGTCCGGCCGGAACCGGCTCAGCGCCGATCTGGCCGGCCGGGTTCACGGTATTCTGCGCCTTGATGGCGTTGAGAATCTCCGTCACGGTGATGCCCAGTTTGGCCAGCTGGTCCGGACGCACCCAGAAGCGCATCGCATATTGGCCCGCCCCGAAGATCTGCACCTGGCCGATGCCCGGCACGCGGGTCATGGGATCATTGATGTTCACGTAGCCATAGTTGGCCAGGAACGTCGCGTCGTAGGTGCCGTTCGGTGAATAGAGCGAAAACAGGGCAAGCGGACTGGTCGTGGATTTTTTAATCGTGACGCCGAAATTCCTGACATCCTGGCGGCAACTGGGATTCCGCCTGGGAATAGCGCATCTGCGTCAGGATCTGATCGTCGTTCGGCCTGGTATTGATGTCGAAATCCACGCGCAGCGACATCTGGCCGTTGTTCGCATTCACCGAGTACATATAGATCATGTTGTCCACCCCGCTCATCATCTGCTCGATGGGGGTGGCGACCGACTTTTCGAGGGTGACCGCGTCCGCCCCGACGTAGGTGGCTTGCAGCATGATCTCCGGGGGCGCGATGTCCGGAAACTGCGCGATCGGAAGCTGGACCATCGCGATGACGCCGAGGATCACCATGATGATCGAGATCACCATCGCGACGATCGGACGATTGATGAAGAATCTTGCCATAGCGATGAGATGAACGAATCAGTGAGGGCAGCGGCACATCGTTAGATCGGCATCGACGTGACCCGGGCTTCTATTCCGGTTGGTCCCGGAACGGTTTCGGATCCACGGTCATGCCGGCCTTGAGTTTTTGCAACCCTTCGACGACCACGCGCTCGCCTTGGTTCAGTCCCTGGTCGATGATCCAGAGATTCCCGGCTCGCTCACCGACCTTGACAGGACGGATGTCCACTTTGTTGTCAGAGGTCACGACCGCCACCTGATAGCTGCCCTGCAACTCCGTGACCGCCCGCTGAGGGACCAACAACGCCTTCTCTCTTGTCTTGGTGACAGCCCGTACACGCGCAAATTGGCCGGGTCTGAGGAGGCTGTTCGGGTTGGGAAAAATGCGCTGCGACGAGAATCGTACCGGTTTTCACATCCACCTGCCGGTCGACGAGAAAGAACTGTCCTTTGTGCGGATAGACTTTTTCGCCGCCCAAGATCAATTCGGGTTGGACTCCACCGTACTCCTCCCCTTCTTTGCTGCTCCTTATAACGTTGCTGAATCTTCTCCGCTGCCTCCGAGATATTCCTGCTCGCTGATCGGGAAATAGACCCTGATCGGGTCGAGGGTCGACATCGACGTCAACTCGCTGTTGGCATCGATGAGATCGCCGATCTGGGCCTTGGCGATGCCCACCACTCCGTCGATCGGCGCCGTGATCCTGGTCCATCCAAGATTGAGCTTGGCCTGTTCGACTGCGGCCTTCGCCGCGGCGGTCGCACCCTTGGCCGCCTCATAGGCCTGAACGGAGTCCGTGAATTCCTTCTTGCTGATGGCCCCTTGTTTGGCCAGCGGGGTGTCTCGCTCCACATCCTGCTTGGTCTTCATGAGCTGGGCCTGCGCCTTTGCCAAATCGCCCTGAGCCTGATCCAGTGCCGCCTTGAACTTGCTGGGGTCCAGTTCGAACAGCAGATCGCCTTTCTTGACGTACCCACCTTCTGTGTAGGGCCGCTTCATGAGATATCCGCTGACCTGGGCACGGATGAGGGCATTGACTGAGCCATCCAATCGTGCCGACCCACTCCGAGTAGATCGGAACATCTTTCTGGATGACGTCGACAACTTCGACGTGGGGCAAGGGAGGTGGTGGTGCAGAGGCAGTTTCGCCTTTGCAGTGAACGAGCACAAGCGGCAACAGACTGAACAACCAGACGCGCCGCCGCCTTCGGCAAGCCAAGGACTCTGTCTTGATCGCCCATTGATGCCTCTGTAAGAGCAAGAAACTACCTGATAACCCTGTCAGATTGCAATGATGCGAGGAGGGATCGGTCGCGGAGAACCAATCCCTGCGGCCCTTCCCCGACGCAAAGGGTCGTAAGACAGTTCAGTATAAATAGACGAAACCTTGCCGAAATTAGGTTGTTTGCCTAAGTCTCATCCTGCAATGCTCATGACGGTTCGTCGCGAAATCGCGGGGTTCCTTCCCGACTCTCCCCTCACTTTCTTGACCCCGTAAACCGGCGAATGCTAGCATCGCCTCCGTTTGTGGTCTGTCTCGTCATCTGGTCTGTCTGGTTTGTGTAGTTGCTTGATCCAGAGATACCAGACAGACCAAATAGACGAGAGAGACCAGAACAACCGGAGAGATTCCATGAAGCATCTTCTTCTGCGCTATCCTGTGCGTCTCTACTGCTCTCGCGCTGCCCGCCTTCGCGCAAGATCAACAATCGCAGGAGAAGCATGCGCTGACACAGGCTCCAGCTCTCAAGCCGTGGACAGGAGACCTCGATGGAATGGTCAAGCGCCGCGTCATTCGCGCGCTGGTTGCCCCATCCCGCACGTCGTACTGGCTCAATGGGGCCCGGCAGACCGGCGCCGAATACGAACTCCTCAAGGCGTTCGAGGAAGAAGTCAACAAGCATCACAAGACGCAAGGAGGCAAGCACATCCGCATTATTGTGGCGTTCATTCCGACGTCACGCGACCAGCTGATCCCGGGGCTGTTGGAGGGACGCGGGGATATCGCAGCCGGTATCCTGACGGTCACACCGGAACGCCTCGAGACAGGTCGATTTTGGCGAGCCGTTCTTCCGCGGCGTCAAGGAAATCGCCGTGACAGGACCGAACTCTCCCGAGCTGGCCTCCGTCGACGATCTCTCGGGCAAGGAAGTCTTCGTCCGCAAATCGTCGAGTTTCTGGACACACCTGGAACATCTCAACGAGCGCTTCGCGAAAGAGCAGAAGCCGCCGGTCACGCTCAAGGCCGCGCCGGAGGATCTGCAGGACGACGACCTGCTGGAAATGGTCCATGCCGGACTCGTCGGCATCGTCGTCGTCGACCGTTACCAGGCGCGGCTGTGGGCAACGGTCTTCAAGAAGATCAAGCCGCACGAAGACGTCGTGGTCAACGAAGGAGGCAACATCGCCTGGATGATCCGAAAAAATAGCCCGAAACTGAAAGCGGAGATTGCGGGGTTTGCCAAGGAGTACGGCCAGAAGTCGGGCTTCGGAAACGCACTCGTCAAGAAATACACAGGCAGCCCGCGGATTGTGAAGCCCGCAACGTCGGCCGGCGAGATCAAGAAGTACCATGCAACGGTCGAGTTCTTTCGGAAATATGGAGCCCAGTACGACATGGACTATCTATTGATGATCGCGCAGGGCTATCAAGAATCTCTGCTCGATCAGAACGCTCATAGCCAAGTGGGCGCGGTCGGTGTGATGCAGCTCATGCCTGCCACTGGCAAGCAGATGAAGACCGGCGACATTTCGAAGGTTGAACCAAACATCCACGCCGGCGTCAAATACATCAGCTTGATGCGGAACGAATATTTCGGGAACGAGCCGATGGACGCGCGCAACAAGATGCTCTTCTCATTTGCCGCGTACAACGCCGGGCCCCAGCGTGTGCAAAAGCTCCGGAAAGAGGCGGAACAAGCGCGGGCTCGATCCGAACGTCTGGTTCAACAACGTCGAGATCATCGCCGGGAGACGGATCGGGGAGGAGACGGTGACCTACGTGGCCAATATTTACAAGTACTACGTGGCCTACACGCTGATCGAGGAACAGCGTGCCGCGCAAGAGCGAGCACGAAACGAACTGTTGCAGCCTGCGCTCCCGCAATAGAAATCGTTGGAGGACTGCTCAATCGTACGAGTACTGACGGTGCGCCACTTTCATGCAGCCCGCTCATCGGTCGCGAACCGGCGTACGCGTCAGCTCCGTCGCCGTAAATGTCGCAGAAAGAGTTCCGTCACACTGACAACTGATTCGCACAGCAAACGAGGACCACATGCCCAGCCTTCAATCCGTCAGACGAAAGATCGGCTCCGTGAAGAAAACCCAGAAAATCACGAAAGCCATGAAAATGGTCGCGGCGGCGAAACTCAAACGCATGCAAAACCGTATTCTTGCGGCACGACCCTATGCCCTGAAGATGCGGGAAACCATCCGCAACCTCAGCCAACGCGTCAATCGAGACGCTCACCCGTTGCTCCGTAAACGGGAAGGCGAGCACCGTAATGTTGTCGTGACGGTCGTGACGAGCGACCGCGGATTATGCGGCGCGTTTAACACGAACATTCTTCGTACGGCGACCACCGCACTGAAGGAATTAGAATCCCGCGGTGTACAGGTTGAGGTGGGTGTGGTCGGTCGGAAAGGCCGTGACTTTTTTCGAAGACGCGGCTGGACAGATGCGTCGGGAGGTGGTGGACATTTTCGACAAATTGTCGTTCGAGCACGGGATGGTGATGGGAGAAGAATTCCCGGCCATCGACGACTACGTGGCAGGGCGTATCGATGCGGTGTATGTCATCTACAATGAGTTCAAATCCGCCGTCCAGCAACGGGTGGTTGTCGAACGGCTCTTACCGATCGACTGGATCGTTGAGATCTCCAGTGTGAAAGACCTTGATCAAGCAACGGAGGTGGTCCCAGGAGGCTATCTGTACGAACCGAGTGAAGACGAGTTGCTCAAGCAACTTCTGCATCGGAATTTCCATGTCCAAGCGTATCGCATGCTACTGGAATCCTCGGCCGCCGAACAGGGTGCCCGCATGGCGGCAATGGATGGTGCCACGAGGAACGCAGGTGAACTCATCAAGAAACTGACAACCTACTATAATAAGACCAGACAAGGGGTCATCACCAAGGAACTCATGGATATTGTCGGTGGAGCCGAAGCCCTCAAGTAAACTCCCTGTCGTAGTCCCGTGGGCCTCGGACTTCAGTAGACTTCTGGAATAAAGCCTCTCTCTTTCAACGTCGCGTGGTCGTCGTACCTGCCCTTGTTCGATCGCGTGGGAATCTTGATTTTTTCACGCGGCAGCTTTTTGTAGGGAATCAGCGACAGCAAATGGGTAATGCAGTTGAGTCGTGCGCGCTTCTTGTCATCCGACCGCACGATGTACCACGGCGCATGTTTCGAATCCGTGGCCTCCAGCATCCGGTCGCGTGCGCGGGAGTAGTCGTACCACCTCTCGCGTGACGGCAGGTCCATGGGGCTGAGCTTCCACTGGCGCAACGGATCCTCGACGCGGGCCTCGAAACGCCGCTCCTGCTCCTCGTTGCTCACCTCGAGCCAGTACTTGATCAGGACGATCCCGGCCCTCGTGATATAACCTTCGACAGTTGGGACGAGTTCGAGGAAGCCTTCGTACTGTTCCTTGGTGCAAAAGCCCATGACATGTTCGACTCCGGCACGGTTGTACCAACTGCGGTCGAAGATGACGATTTCCCCGGCCGCCGGGAAGTGCGCCATGTAACGCTGCATGTACATCTGGGTCTTCTCGCGGTCGGTGGGCGCCGGGAGCGCCACGACGCGGAACACGCGTGGACTCACGCGCTCGGTGATGGCGCGAATGGTGCCGCCCTTCCCGGCCCCGTCGCGTCCCTCGAATACCACCATGACCCGCAGGCCTTTGTGCTTTCACCCAGGCCTGAAGGTGGCAGAGCTCGGCCTGGAGCCGGCGTAGCTCCTTCTCGTATTCTTTGCGCTTGAGTTTGGACTTATCGTCCTGCCCTTGTCTTCTCCATCATCTTCCCCCTCTCTACTCGTATCAGACCAGCGGACTGATTACTCTCCACCGTATCAAGATGTCATCTCCATCGCTCATCCTGACCCCCTGCCAAACTGGCGAACAGCACCACCACGGAGCGCGCCTCGGCCCGATAGGTGCAGCCGGGAATCGAGGGAGCGGTTTGCCATGGAACAATGTCCAGGGGCGAGTCGAGCCCTGTATCGATCCACCGACGCCAGGAATTATCGCTGCCATTGCGCACCGGAGGCAACTCGAAATGAAGCGGCTCCCAATAGGCGTTCAGGATCATGTAAAAGAGGATTCGTTCCTTTCGCAACTCGGCGCTGAACGCCACGCTGTGCGAATGCGGGCTCCAGTCCGGTTGTCCGAGCTTGACACCGTGCCAGGCTTTATTTGCCTGCCCGATGAACTGGGTCAGGCTCATGCGTTGGCGCTCATGCTCCACATCCCGCACGATCCGTCGCGCGTTGAGCAGCGTCACAAATCGGTGCACATCGGCATGCTTGGCGAGCAGCGTCCAGTCAAACCAATTGGTCTCGTCGTCATGGCAGTAGGCATTGTTGTTGCCCCGCTGGGTGCGCCGGACTTCGTCGCCCATCAGGATCATGGGCAGCCCTATGGACAGCAAGGTGACGGTCAGGAAGTTTTTCACCTGCCGGTTCCGAAGCTTCTCCACCGCCGGGTCATCCGTGGCACCCTCAACGCCGCAGTTCCAGCTTCGGTTGTCGTCGGCTCCGTCCCGATTGTTTTCGCCGTTCTCCTCGTTGTGCTTGTGGTCATAGGAGACAAGATCGTTCAGCGTGAACCCGTCGTGACAGGTCACGAAGTTGACGCTCTGTTCAGGCTCGCGCTGCTTGTGTCCATAGATCTTCGGGGCTGCCCACCAGGCGATCGGCAAAACGCGCAACCGAGCCGTCTTCGCCGCGGAAGAAGCTGCGGGCATCGTCGCGGAACCGCCCGTTCCATTCTTTCCAACTGTCTCCGACGAAACTGCCCACCTGGTAGAGCCCGGCGGCATCCCATGCTTCGGCAATGAACTTCACGCCCGCCAGCGACGGGTCCGACTCGATATCCCACAGCACCGGCGGATTCGCCATCACCCCACCGGACTCATCCCGTGCGAGGATTGACGCGAGATCGAACCGGAACCCGTCAACATGCATCTCCTCCACCCAATAGCGGAGGCTGTCCACAATCATGCGGCGGACGATGGGCTGGTTGGCGTTCAGCGTATTGCCCGTGCCGGTGTAGTTGGCGTACCGGGCGCGGTCCTGCTCGAGAATGTAGTACGTCTTGTTGTCCAGACCGCGGAAGCTCAGCGTCGGCCCGTGGTGATCGACTTCCGCCGTGTGGTTGAACACGACATCGAGAATGACCTCGATGCCGGCCCGGTGCAGCGCCTTGACCATATCCCGGAATTCGTCCACCGGACCGAGCGGATCCTGACGCGAGCTGTAGGCCTGGTGAGGCGCAAAGAACGAGACCGGGGCATAGCCCCAGTAATTGACTTTTCCCGGCGGGCAGTCCTGAGCATCGAACTGGAACACCGGCAGCAGTTCGACGGCCGTGATGCCGAGTTGCTGCAAGATAGGGAATCTTCTCAATCAGACCGGCATAGGTGCCACGTGTGTTCTCAGCGACGCCGGAACTGGAATGGCGGGTGAATCCGCGCACGTGCATCTCATAGACGATGGTCTGCGAGGAGGGCCGTTTCAGCGGCGCATCACCTTCCCAATCGTACGTCGACGGGTCCACCACCACGCTCTTCATTGCCGTTGCTGTATTGTCGCCTTCTCGCCTCGCAGCGTCGCGGCTGTAGCCTTTCGGCACAACGACGCCGCGACCGTATGGATCGAGCAGTATTTTGGTCGGATCAAAGCGCAACCCCTTGGCAGGATCACAGGCGCCTTGAGCGCGATAGCCGTAAATCTGTCCAGGCCGCACGCCCGGTACGAAAACGTGCCAGTAGTGGTAGGTGCGGTTGGATGCGGGATCGAGGCCGATCACGCGCCCCGGCTTTGCGTCATCCGGCCTGTCAAAGAGAAGTAACTCCACGCCCATCGCGTCGCGCGAGAACAGGCTGAAATTGACGCCGTCATCACGGACGGTCGCGCCGAGAGGAGCAGAGTTTCCCATCGTCTGCAGGCTCGACCTCACTGTCGTTCCCTCAGATACGAGTCCGCTTCCAGATGTGGGCAGTCATAGCCGGTCATCATCGACTACCTGGCTTGTCTCAGTTGCTGCATGGCGGCTTCGACAATACGCTCCTTCGTGAAGCCAAACTCCTTCTGCAAGACTTTCAGTGGAGCGGACGCCCCAAACGTCGTCATACCGACGATGGTGCCTGTGGGGCCGACGTAGTGTGCCCACCCAAAGGTTGAGGCAAGTTCAACCGCTACGCGAGCCGTCACCGCCGGCGGCAGCACCTGGTCGCGATACGCTTGCTCCTGCTGTTCGAACAATTCCCACGAGGGCATACTCACGACCCGAGCCTTTATTCCTTGGGATGTAAGCTGTTCGTAGGCTGCAACACAAAGGGAGACTTCACTGCCGGTTCCGATGAGGATCACCTCGGGCTGTCCAGCCGGGCTATCGGCCAGGATGTAGGCTCCCTGCGCCAAGCCCGAGGCGGGTGCATACGTGGTCCGATCCAATGTGGGCACGTCCTGCCTGGTGAGGATAAGCGCCACAGCCTCGCGATGCAGATTCATGATGACGCGCCAGGCTGCCACTACCTCATTGGCATCGGCCGGCCGCAAAACAATCAGCCCGGGCATTGCACGCAACGAGGCGAGATGTTCGACCGGCTGATGGGTTGGCCCGTCTTCTCCCACGGCAATTGAGTCGTGCGTAAAAATATGAATAACCGGCAATTCCATGAGCGCGCCGAGCCGGATGCCACCTCGGGCGTAATCACTGAAAATTAGAAACCCGGAACCATAGGCTCGAACCTTCACCAAGGCCATCCCGTTCAGGATCGCTGCCATCACGTGCTCGCGGACCCCGAAGTGAAGATTGCGGCCGCCGGGAGTCTCGGCAGAGACATCGCCCGCCCCTTCAAACGTCAACCGCGTTTTGGTCGAAGGGGCCAGATCCGCCGACCCGCCCATCAACCAGGGCACGCGCTTTCCCAGCGCGTTCAACACCTGTCCGGACGAGACCCGCGTGGCCAGGCCCTTCGCGTCGGTTGGAAAGGCAGTCAGGTCCTTGTCCCATCCGTCGGGCAACTGCCGGTGCTGCATCCGGTACAATTGATCGGCCAGCTCCGGGTACTTGGCCTTGTAGTCTTTGATGCGCGTGAACCAGGCGTCGCGGAACGTCTTCCCTTGAGCGCCGATCCCTTGCCGGAAATGCTCAGCCACGCCGTCGGGAATATGGAATTTGGCGTCTTCCGGCCATCCGTAATTTCTCTTGGTCTTTCGGATTTCCTCTTCGCCGAGCGGCTCTCCGTGAGCCGCCGAGGTGTCTTGTTTGTTGGGCGCCCCGTACGCGATGTGGCTGTCCACGATGATCAGAGTGGGACGATCCGTCGTTTTCTGGAAGGTTCGGAACGCCCGTTCGAGCATCACGAGGTCGTTGGCGTCCCCGACGCGGGTGACGTTCCAGCCATAGGCGATAAACCGTGTTGCGACATCGTCCGAGAAAGCCAGCGCGGTGTTGCCTTCGATCGTGATGTGATTGTTGTCGTAGATCCAGCACAGGTTCGAGATGCCCAAGTGTCCGGCCATCGAGGCGGCCTCGTGAGAGATCCCCTCCATCATGCAACCGTCCCCGCACAAGGCGTAGACGTTGAAATTGATCATGTCCTCGAAGCCGGGCCGATTGAAATGCTCAGCCATCCAGCGTCCGGCCAAGGCCATGCCCACGCTGTTCGAGATCCCCTGTCCGAGCGGTCCGGTTGTGGTTTCGACCCCGGAGGTCCAGCGGTACTCCGGATGACCGGGGCAGCGGCTCCCCAATTGACGAAACCGCTTGATGGCATCCAACGGCACCGACAGTTCACCGAGGGTCTCGTAATCTTTGCTCACGGCCTTCACCCCGGTGAGATGAAGCAGGGAGTACAGCAGCATTGAGGCGTGGCCGATGGACAGGACAAAACGGTCTCGGTTGGGCCAGATCGGGTCTTGCGGATCGAAACGGAGAAATCGCTGCCACAGGCAATAGGCCACGGGGGCCAAGGCCATGGGCGTCCCGGGATGGCCTGAGTTGGCCTGCTGAACAGCATCCATGGACAATGTGCGGATCGTATTGATGCAGAGCTGATCGAGCTGTTCACGAGTCATCGCAAACCTTTCAGGTTATTTGTTGTTGGTGGAACGAGGTATCAGCCCGGCAGGCGAAGCCGGCGGTACCGCCGGATCAACGCGTTGGTCGAGCTGTCGTGCCGGAGATCGGGGTCCGTTCCACTCATCAATTCCGGCGTAATCCGTTTTGCCAGCACTTTGCCCAGCTCCACGCCCCACTGATCGAACGAGTTGATGCGCCAGATCGTGCCCTGTACGAAGACTTTGTGCTCGTAGAGTGCGATCAACTTGCCGAGTATCTCCGGCGTCAGTTGCTCAACCAGGATGGTGTTCGTCGGGTGGTTGCCTGGAAACGTCCGGTGCGGCACCAGGGACGGAGACACTCCTTCAGCCTCCACTTCCGCGGCGGTTTTGCCAAAGGCCAGCGCCTCCGTCTGCGCGAACAGATTGGACGCCAGCAGATCGTGATGCTGCCCCATGGGATTGAGCGACCTGCAGAAACCGATGAAGTCGCACGGGATCAACCGCGTGCCCTGATGGATCAACTGGTAGTACGCATGCTGGCCGTTGGTGCCAGGCGTCCCCCAAATGACCGGACCCGTGTGATAATTCACCACGCTCCCGTCCCGGTCCACACGCTTTCCGTTGCTCTCCATGTCGAGCTGCTGCAGATAGGCGCTCAGCCGGCCGAGGTAGTGATCATAGGGCAGAATCGCCTGGGACTCGGCGCCGAAGAAATTCACGTACCAGAGTCCGATGAGTCCCAGCAGCACGGGCAGATTCTTGTCGAACGGGGCGGTCCGGAAATGCTCGTCCATTGCATGGTACCCGGCCAGCATCTCGCGGAACCGTTCGGGTCCGATGGCGACCATCAGTGAGAGGCCGATGGCCGAGGGCAGCGAGTAGCGGCCTCCGACCCAGTCCCAGAATTCGAACATGTTGGCGGGGTCGATTCCGAATTTCGCGACTTCATCCGCGTTCGTGGACACGGCCACGAAGTGACGGGCCACCGCCTTGTCGTTCTTGAGCGCTTGCAGGCACCATGCACGCGCGGTCTGCGCGTTGACGAGGGTCTCCTGCGTGGTAAAGGTCTTCGAGCAGACAATGAACAGAGTCTCCGCCGGATCGAGGCCTCGCGTCGACTCGGCGACATCGGTCCCGTCAACGTTCGAGACGAAACGAACCGTCAGCGCGCGATCGCTGTATGCCCTCAGCGCCTCGTAGGCCATGACGGGCCCTAGGTCCGAGCCCCCGATGCCGATGTTCACGACATGGCGAATGCGCTTGCCGGTATGGCCTTTCCACTCGCCGCTGCGGACACGGTTGGCGAAGCCGGCCATTTTCTCGATCACCGCGTGGACCTTCGGCACCACATTTTCACCGTCCACTTTAATGGTGGCGCCGGCGGGAGCGCGCAGCGCGACGTGGAGGACCGCGCGATTCTCCGTCACATTGAGCTTGTCGCCGCGGAACATCGCGTCGATGCCGGTCCGCAAGCCGGCAGCGCCGGCGAGGTCGAGCAGCAAACGCATCGTGTCATCCGTGACGCGGTTTTTCGAATAGTCGAGGTAGATCCCCTGCGCGTCGCACACCAAGCGCGTGCCGCGCCCGGGATCTTTCGCAAAGAGATCCCGCATATGCACGGCCTTGATCGCCTCGTAATGCTCACGAAGGGCGTTCCAGGCAGCGCCTTGCGTGAGTGGAACTGCACCGCTCGTCATCGCATCACCTCCTTAGCCCGCATTATTCATGAACACTTCTGCTGCAATCGTTGATCCGCTGCTGCGACGAGCCTTCGGCCAGCGGGCTCGCCCCTCGGACCCTCAACGTACTGCACGAGTACGCATCGGGGCCTCAGGGCTCCACGCGCTGGTCTCGCGACGCGGCTCAGCGATTTCGCAACGAACCGTCATGAATAATGCGGGCTAGCATTCCAGCGGTTCCCCATTTGGTCTCTTCTCCCGGATGCCGTCGTGGCCGCTCGCGCTCAGAACTGAACCGGCGCGTTCCATCGCTTGATCGCCGGAATGCCGCGGTAGTAGCTCAGGATGTTCATTGTGGCCGTATCGAGCAAAAAGCGTTGGCCTTCCGAAGGAGGAAGTCCCAGCCAGCGAGCCGCAAAGACTCTCAGCACGTGCCCATGGGCGAACAATATGACATCGCCCGTGACGGCCCGCGCTTTCTCAATCACGCGATCGACACGTGCGCCGATTTCCCCTGGCTGTTCTCCGCCTGGGGCACCATCTCGAAAGAGCAGCCAGCCCGGAGCCGTCGCATGGATCTCGGCGGGCGTCAATCCCTCATAACGCCCGTAGTTCCACTCCATCAGGTCAGGCTCGATGTGTGCCACGTCCTCGAAACCGGCCAGCCGGCAGGTCTCCCGGGCTCTCTGGAGGGGACTGGTCAGGGCCAGCGTGAACGACTCCTTTGCCAGAATCGGCCGCAATAACCTGGCCACCTGCCGGCCGTGTTCGGTCAGCGGAATATCGGTGATCCCGGTGTGTCGTCCGTTGAGACTCCACTCGGTTTCACCGTGACGCACGAGAAATACCTGATGCGCTGGAATCGTCATAGCAAGTCCGCCGAAGATAGGCACGAGTCCTGCGCCGTTCGAGTGACATACAAAGAGCGCACGCTACCGATTGCGGCTCCCGGCCCCAGCCAGGGCATTGTTCACGATCTGTTGGGCTTCCGTCACGATCTTGTTCAGATGTCGCTCGTCCCTAAAGCTCTCTGCGTAGATCTTGTAGATATTCTCGGTGCCGGAGGGCCGGGCCGCGAACCAGCCGTTGGCGGTGATGACTTTCAATCCGCCGATCGAGGCGTTGTTGCCCGGCGCCTTGGTCAGCTTGGCAGTGATCTGGTCGCCGGCGAGCGTCGATGCCGTGACGGCATCGGGCGACAACTTTCCCAGCCTTTCCTTCTGCTCGGGCGTGGCCGCCGCATCGATGCGCGTGTAGAGCGGATTTCCAAATTCAGCCGTCAGTTCGCGGTAATGCTCTCCCGGATCTTTCCCGGTTCGAGCGGTAATCTCGGCCGCGAGCAGGTTCATGATCGGGCCATCCTTGTCGGTCGTCCACACTGTGCCGTCGTGACGGAGAAAGCTTGCTCCGGCGCTCTCTTCACCGCCGAAGCAACAAGAGCCATCGAACAGGCCAGGCACAAACCACTTGAAGCCGACCGGCACTTCGCACAGCCGGCGGCCGAGTTTGGCGACGACACGATCGATCATGCCGCTCGACACCAACGTCTTGCCGACCAACGCGCCGGTAGGCCACTGAGGTCGATGCGTGAGTAGATAGCGTATCGCCACGGCGAGATAGTGATTGGGATTCATCAGCCCGGCCGACGGCGTCACGATCCCGTGGCGGTCCGAGTCCGGATCGTTGGCAAAGGCGAGGCGATAGCGATCTTTCAGGCCGACGAGGCTGGCCATCGCATAGGGGCTCGAGCAGTCCATCCGGATCTTGCCGTCGTGATCAACCGTCATGAAGGAGAAGGTCGGATCGACCTTCGGGTTCACCACGGTGATGTTCAGCTTATAGACCCTATTGATCGGCTCCCAGTAATGGACCGCGGCGCCGCCAAGCGGATCCACGCCCAGCACGAGACCCGCCTCGCGGATGATCTCCATGTCGATCACGTTCCGAAGGTCTTGAACATAGGGCAGGATGTAATCTTCCTGACGCGTGGTTGCCGCCTTGAACGCCTTCTCGAACGGCACGCGCTTGACGCCGGCGTTGCCTTCCCGCAGCAACGCATTCGCGCGATCCTGCATCCATTTCGTCACATCGGTATCGGCTGGTCCGCCGTTGGGCGGGTTGTACTTGATGCCCCCGTCCTCCGGCGGGTTATGCGAGGGCGTGACAACGATACCGTCCGCGAGATGCGCCTTGCGGCCGCGGTTGTAGACCAGGATGGCTCGTGAGATGACAGGCGTGGGCGTCACCCCGTCGTCCCGCTGGATGACGGTGTGCACGATCGTTCGCCGCAAGGACTTCGAGCGCCGTGCGCTGAGCCGGTCCGGACAGCGCGTGCGTGTCCTTGCCCATATAGAGCGGGCCGTCGGTGCCCTGACCACGCCGGTAGTCGCAAATGGCCTGCGTAATGGCGAGAATATGCGCCTCGTTGAACGAGCCGCGGAACGACGATCCGCGATGCCCGCTCGTGCCGAAGGCGACCGCCTGATTGGGATCTCCCATATCCGGCCTGCGCGCGTAATACTCCCCTTCGAGCTTGGCCAGATCCACCAACATCTCCTTCGGAGCCGGCTTGCCTGCTAAGGGTGAAATCGCCATGAGTTTCAATCCTTCTCTCTGAGAGATCGTCGTGACGTTACGGGATCGGGCACGGCTTCACATTCCAAATGTCGGCTGCATACTCGGCGATGGTGCGGTCGCTGGAGAACTTCCCTGAGCCGGCGACATTCAAGATCGCCTTGCGAGCCCATGCATTCGAATTGGCGTACAAATCGCAGAGCTGCCGGTCAGCATCGAGATAGGATGTGAGGTCCGCCAGGTGCATGTAATGGTCTCCGCCCGTCAGCAACGCGTGCCGCAGCGGTTCGAAGACGCCCGGTTCATTGCGGCTGAAGTAGTCGGAGAAAATCAGGTCCAGCGCCGCTCGGGTCTCCGATTCGTTTTCATAATGCCAGCGCGGATTGTACCAACCCCGATTGCCGGCCACCTGGTCCGCTGTAAGGCCGAACAGGAAGAAATTTTCCTCGCCCGCTTCTTCTGCCATTTCGATGGTCGCGCCGTCGCGTGTCCCCAGCGTCAGCGCGCCGTTCATCATAAACTTCATGTTGCTCGTGCCGCTGGCCTCGTACCCGGCCGTCGAAATCTGGTTGGAGACATCGGTGGCCGGAATCAGCCGCTCCGCAAGCGACACGCAATACTCGGGCAGAAAGACGACCTTCAGTCTTCCGCGAACGAGAGGATCTCCGTCGATGGTGCCGGCCAGATTATTGATGAACTTGATGATCACCTTGGCCAAGTGGTAGGCCGGCGCCGCCTTGCCGGCAAAGAAAAATGTCCGCGGGGCCATCTTGAGCTTCGGCTTCTCCCGCAACCGGTTGTACAGCACGACGATGCGCAGCGCGTTGAGCAGTTGCCGCTTGTATTCGTGGATGCGCTTGACCTGGCAATCGAAGATCGTGTCCGGATCGACCGTCTGGCCGGATGTCGTCTTGAGCCACTGGGCAAACTGCAATTTCGCTTCTCGCTTCGCCTTGCGGACCGCAGTCGAGGAAGCTCCTTGTCGCCGACCAGTTTCTTGAGCTTGCTCAATTGGCCGAGATCAGTAATCCACCCATCGCCGATGGCGTCGGTGATCGTTTGGGAGAGAGCGGGGTTGGCCAGCAGCAACCACCGTCGCGGCGTCACGCCATTGGTCTTGTTGTTGAACCGCTCGGGATACATCTCGGCCAGGTCCTTGACCGTCATCGTGCGCAGCAATCCGGAGTGAATGGCGGCCACGCCGTTCGTGCTATGCGATCCGACGATGGCCAGGTTGGCCATACGGACTTTACGCGTCGCGCCCTCCTCGATGAGACTCACGTTGGCGAGACGGCCTTCGTCGCCGGCGAAGCGGACGCGCGCCTGGTCAAGATGCCGGCGATTGATCTCGTAGATAATTTCCAAATGACGCGGCAGCACCTTTGCGAACCATTCGAGCGGCCATTTTTCCAGCGCCTCGGGCAGCAGGGTGTGGTTCGTATACGCCAGAGTCCGTTGTGTGAGATCCCAGGCCTGGTCCCAACCGAGATGCGCGTCGTCCAGCAGAATCCGCATCAGTTCGGGAACGGCCATCGTCGGGTGCGTATCGTTCATCTGGATAGCGACTTTCTCGGGAAGGGCATCCCAGTCTGGATTACCGCGCCGGAAGCGCCGCACGAGATCGCCCAGCGAGCAGGCGACCAGGAAATATTCCTGCAGGAACCGCAACCCCTGGCCTCGAACTGTGGAGTCGTCGGGATAGAGCACACGCGTCAGCGACTCGGCCGCGAGCGTTCCAGCCAATGCGGCCACGAAATCGCCGCCGCTGAATCGCTGGAAGTCGAAGAAATCCGGTACCGCCGCAGCCCAGAGCCGGAGTGTATTGATGGTCTTCCCGCCATATCCGACGACTGGACGGTCAAACGGGATCCCGATGATGCTGGACGGCTGCCCGGGGACCATGCGCAATACTCCGTTGTGCAGCTCGAACGCACAGTTCAATTTTATTTCAACCGATTCCTCGAGCCGTGCCACTTCCCAGGGATCGGGACGACGCAACCAATTATCCGGCTGTTCGCATTGCCAGCCATCCTTGATTGTTTGCTTGAAGATTCCGTATTCGTAACGGAGTCCGTAACCCATCCCTGGAATCTGCATCGTCGCCATCGAATCAATGAAACAAGCCGCCAGCCTACCAAGCCCTCCGTTCCCCAGCCCGGCATCCGGCTCCATTTCTGCCAGGGCCAACGCATCGAGTCCCCTTTTTTTCATGGCCTCAAACGCCAATGATCCCAACAATGCGTTGGTGACATTGTTGGTCAGCGACCGCCCTAGCAGGAACTCCATCGACAGGTAATACACCCGCTTGGGATTCTTTTGCTCGTAGGTTTTTTCTGTCTGAAGCCAGCGTTGTGAAATGATATCGCGGATCGAATGGGCCGCTGCTTCAAACTGTTCACGCAAATCGGCCTTCTTGACATCAACGACGTGGTCGAACGTCAGATGTCGTTCATAGAGCGCGTCGTTCGTACCGGTAAATTGGATGGGCCCAACTCCATATTGTTGAAGAAGTTCTTTCGAGCGCTCCTGTTCCATAAAACCTCCGCCAAAGGATTCAAGTATTCAGGTTCTCAACCGAAGAGGCGCCACCCTGTTTCCCGTAGCTACTCAGACGTTGTCTCCCTCCGTCGTGGTTCTCCGCCTCGTTGCCGCTTTCACCCGACCCCATTGCCAGTCGGTGATCTCGGGCATATCTTCGCCGTACGTGGCGATGTATTCTTTGTGCTCGAGGAGCTTGTCGCGAACCGCCTGCTTGGCATAGGCGGCGCGGGACCCGAGTTGCGGCAGCCGATCAATCACGTCGCCGAAGAGGTGAAACCGGTCGAGATCGTTCATCACCACCATGTCGAACGGCGTGCTCGTCGTCCCTTCCTCTTTGTAGCCGCGCACGTGCAAGTTCTTGTGGTTCGTCCGCCGGTACGTCAGCCGATGGATGAGCCACGGGTAGCCGTGGAAGGCGAACACGATCGGCTTGTCCTTGGTGAACAGCGCATCGAAGTCCATGTCGGACAGGCCATGCGGGTGTTCGCTCTGCGGCTGCAGCTTCATCAAGTTGACGACGTTGATGACGCGGATCTTCAGCGCCGGGAGATGCTGACGAAACAGATCCACGGCGGCCAGCGTCTCCAGCGTCGGCACGTCTCCGCAACAGGCCATGACGACATCTGGCTCTGCCCCCTTGTCGTTGCTGGCCCATTCCCAGATTCCGATGCCCGCAGTGCAGTGTTTGATCGCCTGGTCCATCGTCAACCATTGCGGAGCAGGCTGCTTGCCCGCGACGACGACGTTCACATAATTACGGCTGCGCAGACAGTGATCGGTGACCGACAGCAGCGTGTTGGCATCCGGCGGCAGATAGACGCGCACGACCTCCGCTTTCTTGTTCACGACGTGATCGATGAAGCCGGGGTCCTGGTGACTGAACCCGTTGTGATCCTGCCGCCAGACGTGGGAGGACAACAGATAATTGAGCGAGGCGATCGGTCGCCGCCAAGGAATTTCGTTGCAGACCTTCAGCCACTTGGCATGCTGATTGAACATCGAGTCGATGATGTGAATGAACGCCTCGTAGCAGGAAAAAAACCCGTGCCGGCCGGTCAAGAGATACCCTTCCAGCCACCCCTGGCACTGGTGCTCGCTGAGCATTTCCATCACGCGGCCGTCAGGGGCCAAGTGGTCATCGTATGGATAGCGATCCGCCATCCACGCGCGATTGGTGACCTCCAGCACATCTTGCCAGCGGTTTGAGTTGTTCTCGTCCGGACTGAACAGACGGAAATTGCGGCTCTCCATGTTCAGCTTCATCGTGTCGCGCAGGAACTTTCCCATGAGGCGGGTGGATTCGGCCGAGATGGCGCCCGGTGTCGTGACCTTGACGGCATAGTCGCGGAAGTCCGGCAGACGCAGGTCCCTGAGCAGCAGGCCGCCGTTGGCGTGCGGATTGTCGCTCATGCGGCGCTCGCCCTTCGGCGGCAGATCAGCGAGCTCGGGCTTCAGCCGACCGGTTTTATCGAACAGCTCCTCCGGCTTGTAGCTCTTCATCCACTTTTCGAGAATTTTCACGTGCCCGGGCTTTTCGTGCATTTCACCCATCGGCACCTGGTGGCTGCGCCAGTAGTCCTCGGTCCGTTTGCCGTCGATTTCCTTCGGACAGGTCCACCCCTTGGGCGAACGGAGGATGATCATCGGCCAGCGCGGCCGCTCCTTCACACCCTGCGTCCGCGCCTTGGTCTGGATGCTGCGGATTTCCTCCATGCAGGTGTCGACGGTGTCAGCCATGAGCTGGTGCATCTTGGCCGGATCGCTGCCCTCGACAAAATGGGGCGTGTAGCCGTAGCCGCGGAAGAGCTGATCCAATTCTTCGTGGCTGATACGAGCCAGCACGCAAGGATTGGCGATCTTGTACCCGTTCAGGTGCAGGATCGGCAGCACGGCTCCGTCGGTCGCCGGGTTGAGGAACTTGTTGGAATGCCAGGAGGTCGCCAATGGTCCGGTTTCAGCCTCGCCGTCGCCGACGACGCAGGCCACGATCAGGTCGGGATTGTCATACGCAGCCCCGTACGCGTGAGAGACGGCATACCCCAATTCGCCGCCTTCGTGTATCGAGCCGGGGGTCTCGGGCGCCACGTGGCTGGGAATGCCTCCGGGGAACGAGAACTGCTTGAACAGCCGCTTCATGCCCTCTTCGTCCTGTGCGATGTTCGGATAGACCTCCGAGTAGGTGCCTTCCATGTAGGCATTGGCGACGATGCCGGGACCGCCGTGGCCCGGACCGATAATGTAGATCATGCTGAGGTCCCGTGCCTTGATCGCTCGATTCAGATGGGCATAGATGAAATTCAGGCCCGGGGTGGTGCCCCAGTGACCCAGCAGCCTCGGCTTCACATGTTCCTTACGTCAACGGCTTTTTCAGAAGCGGGTTATCGTAAAGATAAATCTGCCCCACCGAGAGATAGTTCGCCGCCCTCCAGTAGGCATCGATCAATTTCAGTTCCTTGTCCGATAACGGATTTCCCATGACCTCTCCTTTCTCGCTGATATAGCCGGCTCTGTTGACTTATGAATGTACGCCTCGCACGCACCGAACCGTCTCCCTGGCGATCCAGCTTTCCTCATCCGCCGCGACCACATAGGCCGCCAACCGCGATCCATCCGTACTGATTTTTGCTGCATGACCCGGCGCAAGTCCAACCGCCGCTCGGTTGAGGTCACGGTTGAGCTCCAGGCCGCACCACTTCATGTTCCGGCAAATCCGCTCCCGAATCTCCGGCGCGTTTTCCCCGATCCCGCCTCCGAAGACGACGGCATCCGCGCCATCCAACACGGCAAGATAGGCGCCGAGATACTTGCGCACCCGATAGCAGAACAGATCAATGGCGAACTCCGCCCGTTTGTCCTGCTCCTGCTCGGCCACGCGAAGCAACTCCCGCATGTCGTTTGACCGACCGGATAGTCCGAGGAGGCCCGAGCGCTCGTTGAGCCATCGCTCGACTTCAGCAGGCTCGACCTTCTCCCGCTCGGACAGATAGCTGACGATAGAGGCATCCACATCGCCCGAGCGCGTCCCCATCACCAACCCCTCCAGCGGCGTAAATCCCATCGAGGTTTCGACCGACCGGCCTTGTGCGATCGCGGCGACGGAGCAACCATTGCCCAACTGCAGGGTGATCAGACGCACCTGGTCCAGTGGATTTCCCGTATAGGCCGCGTATCCGTTCGCGAGCGAGGCATGCGCAATCCCGTGAAAACCATAGCGGCGGATCCGATGCCGCTCGGCCAGCTCAACAGGGAGCGCATACTGCCTGGCGACATCCGGCATGGTCTGGTGAAAGGCCGTGTCAAAGACGGCCACCATCGGTAACGTCGTACCAAACGCCGCGCGCGCTCCGCGAATCCCTGCGAGACACGAGGGATTGTGCAGCGGAGCCAATTCGGACAGCGCGTCGATCCCGGCCTCTACCTGCTCCGTAATCAACGTAGACTCTACGTACTGGTCTCCTCCGTGCACCACCCGATGTCCGACCGCTTCGATCTTGCCGAGAGAGCCGGCCAGGCGATCGAGCAGAACACGCAACGCATGTGCATGGTCCCGAATCTCCAACGTCGTCGTCGAACGGTCGACCGTCCTGTCCTGTCACCTCGAAGCTTGCGACGCTCCCGATGCCTTTCACGGCGCCTTGGAGCAACGCCGGCTGAGTTGTCAGTACGCCTCCCGGCTCCTCAACCACATGAACGAGCCGAAATTTGATCGACGAACTCCCGCTGTTGATCACCAGAACGAGCATGTCACCGCTGAAGCCTCACGGCATGTGCCCGGAAGATGTCAGTCATCGTGCCAGTCCGAGCGATGCACGGCTGCCTCCGGAGCGGACTTCTTGCCTTCCAAGGCGCTGGTGTATGTGCCGATGGCGGCTGCGCTGTTACATTTCGCCCGGTGGTAGAACGCGTGCTGTGCGGCTTTCAGGTTCTGTTGCTTGCCACGCCAGGCTTCTATCGCGGGATCCTGAAGCGCCCGCCCATAGGAGAAACTGATCGTCCACGGTTTCGGCAGATCGAGCTTGTTGATCGCATTCAGATGAGACGTCGCAAGGACGTCGCTTTGCCCGCCCGACAGAAAGACAATGCCTGGGACCGCCGCCGGCACATGACGGCGCAGGCAGCGCAACGTGGCCGTGGCAACCTCCTCCACGGAGGCCTTCTTGGGACAGTCCTTTCCGGCGATCACCATGTTGGGTTTCAGGAGCATCCCTTCCAGCCCGACACACTGCTCGAAGAGCGCGTGGAAGACCGCATGGAGTATCGAACTGGTCACGTCCTCGCAGCGTTCGATGGTATGAGCCCCATCCATCAGAACCTCGGGCTCCACGATAGGCACGATGCCTTGTTCCTGGCACAGGGCAGCGTACCGGGCCAGCGCATGGGCGTTGACGTTCACACACATTGGGCTGGGTAGCCGGTCGGTGATACGAATAACCGCCCGCCACTTGGCGAATCGCGCACCCATGGCCGCATATTCCTTCAGGCGGTCCCGAAGCCCATCGAGCCCTTCGGTTATTTTTTCCTCCGGCGAACCGGCAAGCACCTTTGCACCGGTATCCACTTTGATCCCCGGAATGATCCCTTGCTCGGACAACACTTTGGTCAACGGTATGCCCGCGGCGTTCTTCTGGCGGATGGTTTCGTCTTGCAGAATCACACCGCTGATGAACGTAGAGACATCCGGCGTGGTAAAGAACATCTCGCGATAGGTACGGCGGCTGTTCTCGGTGGAGGCAATCTTTAGGGCGTCGAATCGCTTGGTCAGGGTCGGAACCGTCTCGTCGGCAGCCAGGATGCCCTTCCCTTCGGCAACCAGAGCCCTTGCCGTCTGCTCCAGTCCTTGTCGGCCCATTACGGGTGTCTCCTCTCTCAAAAGAGGGGGAATATACGTGATACTCCGAGTTGTTACAACGGTCTTTGTTCGGAGTGTCGCCCCACTTTACAATTGCACTGTTCCTCCTGCCGAGCCGCCTGCTGTTACTGCATCAACTTCGCGGCCGCATTGCGCAGGTCGGCGGATTTCGGATTGCTGACGCTCTGCTTGACGAGAATGTCCGTCGGTCTTACGGGTTTGCCGTAATAGGCAGCATTGGCATCATCCGACACCGCAATGGAGGAGCCATCCACTGCCATCCCGATAAAGGCCCCTTTCTTTTTGGCATAGGCGACGACGTCCGCCGTGATCCCTTTCAGCTGCGCCCCTCCGCCCACCGGTCCCATCGCCACGCTGGCGTCAGCCCCGAGTTTGTAATCGGTGCGATAAAACTCTTCCAGCCCCTTCTGGGTCCGCACCACAAAGATCAACTCCGACACATCGCCACCGATTTGCAGGCCGAAGCTGGCTGAACCGATCGTGTAGAACGCGGGTTCAGACCACTGCTTTGTCTTATCATCGCGGACGATCAGCACGCCGCTACCACCGGCCCCGCCAAACACAAAGGCGCCCCGCACGAATTGCGGCACGATGAACAAGGCCTTGGCCTCGCCCTTCATCTCGCGCGTCGCAGGCCCTACTTCGGGGTCCGCGGCAAAGGCGTCGACCGTCATCTTCGCTTTCTCCACAAGCTGCTGCTGTTCCAACGCGTCGGCTGCCAAGGCGGACGTGGCGCTGACCGCGACCATCGTTCCAATCAGGACCGCAGCCATGAGTGGCAGGCGTGTTGTGATGAACGGATGCTTCGATAGTAAGTGAATCATGGATTCCTCCTTGTGGTTGGACAATGAACCTTCCTTCTGCGCTCGCGCAGATCCACTGGCGATCAGTGCAGGTTCAGTACCATCTTGGTCGTATCGAAAGGGAAGAATCAACTGCCAAAATATTCTATATAGTTGAGAGTGCGGCTTTAAGTATGATGGCGGACTCTCATACTGATGTGGACGAATGGGGCAGGCAGATGAGAGCGATTGTTGCGAAATGCACCAGGATCCGCATGTGTTGGAGATCTGGCAGCATAGGGGAGGGGAGGTCAGCGCCGTATGAAATTATTTCTCTTTGACCGCTTTCACGTTACTTCCATTCGGCTGTTCCTCAGGGATGGCCGCCTGAACCAACGTGCTAAGGACTTCATTCAGGGGAGTATACTTTGAGGCCGTTCGCCTGTTGAGGAAGTCCGACATAATGCTGCCGAACGTCAGGCGTATGGCATCCTCCAGGAAGACTGGATCCTGCGTGACCGTCTCGCTTTCCATGACCGTTTCGGCCACAGAGGACCAGATCAATTCGCCGCTCTCTACTTCCCACATTTGCATCGACACTCGCAGCAGACTTGAACGAGTCTCAGAAATTCGGATATCGAATCCCGGGACTTTCGCACGCTCTGTCATGATTTGCGTGAAGGCTGCCAGACGAGGCTGGAGAGCGTATTGTACCCCAAGCGCGGCGCCGATTTTCGCGAGCAAATGGCGATCCAGGAGATGGCTTTGGTCAGCATCCCCTCGCATTTTAATATATTCCACCCCCAACCCTTGCTTATTGATCCTCGTGAGGGTCTCTTGTTCAGTCAGTACTTTCCAGGTCGGCGTGAGGGTCTTGAGAGTTTGGCCCAAATACTGTGACATCCCCACCGCTGTCCCCTGAAGAGGTCCTGTCGCCAGTGTTGGAAAAATTGCCACTCGCTTCCCATCGATCGGTGTTTGATCAAACGACGGAGCGACCGGGCTAGAGTTCGTGCGAACCTGCCAGCCATACAGTGATTTGCTGCAGCCCACCATACACATGAACAGCAGGACAATGCTCGCGCCTGTCAATGCTCTCACACGCCAGAACTGTCTCATCTTGAACCCCTCGCCATGAGGCGCATGCGTCACATGAAGACCTGATTTACTGACTCGCTGTCGTGAAGACCATCGTCCCGCCACCCAGTGAGATTCATGCGCAGACGGTCGTCTTCCACACCCCATGTTGTGACCGCCGCTACATCGGCAAGAAACTGTTTGTCCAACGACTCAGGCGGACAGGCTGCCATGGTCGAATGCGTCACGGACAACGTCAGGCGCGCACCGTCCAATTGATAGTGTCCTCCGGCCCTGTTGCAGTCAGCCCGGACATCGAGTTGCCCGTCGGGCCCGAGACGCAGGGTATAGTGCCCCGACTCGGTCGGTGTGGTTCTGGTTCCATCGACGCGCTGGGTATATTGCCATGTCCAGACCGCCCCCTCAATAGGGCTCGGGGTGTTTTGTGCAGGGGTACTCACCTTGACCAACTGCTCGCTTTGCAACGCATAGTACATGGTGCTGCGCTCGGTCGGGCAACAGGCTCCATCGCGCGGACCGTGAACGGTCAGGTCGAGCCCAACGAGCCCCCGCTCAACCTCGATCCTGTTTACGCGAATGCGATCGCCGAGGTGCGCACGATCCACGATACTCCAACGATTTTCCTGCTGTCTCACGAGATACAGGTCGAAAAATATTCCACTGCCGCCCGGATCTGTCACGATTACGAGCGCCGCCATCGTCTGATCGCCGATTCTGCCGACCGCCAGGGAGTCGGTCAGCCTGATCACGATATTGGAGGCTGAGCCCGAGGCCGCCGGTTCTTTGTAGACGCCCCCGACGAGCGGCGCCTGGCCGCTGCGTGTCCATTCCGAGGGATAAATCATGTTGCCCAGGGTCTCGCGGAGTTCACTGTCCGCCCATGCCGTCGTGTTTTCGCATAGAGCAGCGAGTGTCAGCAAGAGGAGCGTGATTGCCGCGGATCTTCGTGCGCGAGACCTCGAACGGATTGTATTCATAGAAGAGCACACCGTTGGCGTTGTCGGGTACATCCATTTCCATGCTGACGGTACGGTTGAACTTGCCAAGCGTAGAAGATGGCGTCTCTGGCGTCCGGTTCATGGGACCGGTGAAGGTCCATTCCATGTAAGGGGTTGCCCGCCGTACGATCAGAGGACTCTCGCGTCCTGCGCGGCTTCGATAAATCGGCGCATGCAGTCGGCCGTTCCCTTGCGGATCAAGATCCCGTCTTCGGACAACATATTCGGTCCTTTCTGAACCGAGGAGCAGTGCCAGGAGAAGAGGGTATGCTCGCTCGACTGAATCGTATAGTCCACGGCCAGTTCGAACGATCGGTCCTCTCCGCTTCTCCAGTCGAGATAGAATCGCGTGATGGTGCCGGACACGAAGCGGTCACTCGAATCGTTCAGGGTGTATCCCGACCGGCTCAGTTCCAGCCGGAGCGCGTCCGAAAAGAAGGCGCCGATTTCCTGGCTGAGAAATAGATCGGTCTTGGCTAATGGGTCGGTTTCAACTTGACGCGGGCGCACACGATGCTCATCGGAGGCTGGATAGCGGAACTGTGCGGTCCCAACCGTGCCTTGCCCTCTGAGCGGATTGCTCGGCTGATAGTCGAGGGACACCATGCGAGGACATCCTGCAGCTGCCACGATGCAGAGCAGGAGCCCGATCGTCCTCAGGCTCGAGTGGCCTGGAAAGAAACGCTTCCCGGCAATGACATCAGTAACCATCGTACAAAATCCTCGACGCATGCATGAACGATGCGTTGCTGCTCGGGGCACTCTATCAATCCGGTGTCAAGTATTCCACCGCACCTTGCACCCCCAGCGCGCCGACGGGGGACTTTTTCAGCATCCTAGGAGCCTGTCCGACATTGCTTTCGTGACGAGGCGAAGGAGGTGTGGCCAGATGCGAGGCCGCAGGCCCGGAAAAACCGGAGGCGTATTCGCTGGAATACGTTGAGGATTTTTTCTGGCCGAGAACGACGCAGATGGTCGCGCATCGTTCGCCGCAGTAGAATGGTCAATGTCGGACAGGCTCCTAGAAACTCGGGAACATGTAGCGGACACCTGCCTCGAAATTCCAGTCATAGGCTCCAATAAGATCCTGCCCCCAAACCCCGACGCCAGGACGTACAAACATACCCAATCGTCCCACCAGGCTTCGACCGACTTCGAGTTCAAGAGCCATACTGCTTTTCGCGCTTCGTTCCCAATCGATCTGCCATACAGCCTGCGTGATTGTCCACCACCGCTCGGCCCAAAACGAATTGATTTGTGCAATGAGTTTCGACAGATCCACGGGCGTTCGATCAGGATCGCCGCCGACGGAGAGTTGTTGTGTGAACACCCCGATCAGGAACGAGTCCCATTGGGGGACAAACCGGGCAGTAGCGAGAGTTGGGCCGACCGTATACTTGCCAAGCCCCAATCCGGTTTCGGAGGCAGTGGGCATGGTTGTGAGCACGCCGACGAGAACGGCATATTCGGGCGTGTTATAGGCCCGCCACCCGAGCGTGACGGCGAGATCGCTGAAGCCTTGCGCGCTGGTGGTGCCGGGACGATCCGGATCGCTCCATTTAAGGAACGGCGCATCCACGCGGAGCAAGTAGTCTCGCCTGAACGGCAGATCAACACGGGCCGCAGTCGTGGTGCCTCGCGCGTCTTGAGGGAGATCGAGGTATTGGGAAGTCAGCTGCACTCGTCCCACGATGGCCGTAGGGTCGGTTCCATACTTGGCAGCCAGTTGTCTGAGACGCTCCGCTTCTTCCCGTTGCTCCGGTGTCACAGGCTGAGGCCCTATTCTCTTGAGGAACCGGCGTTTCTCTGGTGCGACCTCGGGCTCTTCTGCAGGCTCGTCCAGTTCCAAATGAGGGGCCGTCGCCGGCTCGCTCCTGGGTGATCTCTCGGGGATGGTCTCCTGTCCCAGCGCTGCGAGGGGGCACACCGTGAGCAGTGACAGCACTCCCAGAAGCCAGGCGCATCCCCCGGCGAGATTGTCTCGTGATGTTCTCACCCGGAGTACCCGACGAAGGCAAGTCTCCCGAGCGTCCCAATCGCACACGACATCAACCGTCTCATTTCAACATGGGTCAAAGAGCGTTCCTCATCTTACGCCGGTGGATTTAGCCGAACGAATGTCTGTTCATACACCGTCCATCCCAGCGCTTCGAGTTCCTGTCTGGCGCGAGGCGAGACGTTCCCGGCGATCCAGAGTTCGCGCCGGGCGACACGCGGCCGGCTTGGCACATGGGCCGTCAGGGCCTGTGCGACACGAGCGACACGCGAGGTCCAAAACAGGTAATCGACGGGCAGCATCACGACGAGAGCCCGGTCCTTGGTATAGAGAGCCGGGATGCGCGGCAGCGCAAGCAGCCGGTCAACGGCGCCTACGTGCAGGTGATAGCCGCGCATCATCTCCGCCACGTGCTGGTAAAACAGGACCAGTTCCTCGGAATTCGCCTCCCCCGCCACCGCGAGGAATGCCTCACGGTCGTCGACACCGGTCAGTTCATCGAGCGCCGTGGTAATGATGGTCGAGTGTCGCGGAGAATAGAGCGCATTGAGGAAGAACCGGTGGATGTCCTCCTCACTGACTCCCATCTTCTCCAATTTGTCCCGGTCGCGGGCGCGCAGATCCCCCGGTGAATAGTCGCGGATTTGCTCATCGAGGTACGAGGTCCAGCGGGTCGCGCTAAAAGTCAGCCAGAGGACGGCGCCTCCAGGCATAAAGAGATACCCGAACTGAGGGGCCAAATCAGCGGTGAATGCGATCCAGGTCAGTTCATTCAGTTCGTCCTGCAGCACGGGATTGGACGAATAGGGATCCACCCCGAACTGAAACGCGAGTTTTCGCTTCAGATACGAAAACCCAATCGTCGACTTCGTCACAGAATCTTCCCGATCGCTCGATTCAAACTTGCTCGCGCGTCCGGGCATGGCGAGAAACTCCAGGAGTGCCCCGCCGACACTACTCCCGACGCGTCCAGGCTCCATGATCATCATCTTCACGCCCCGCAAGGGGTGGAGAACCTGAAACTTGAGCGCATCGGCGAACACCTTCGATTGTCGCGCATCCTTCAACGCCGCAATGGCCTCGCTTTCTATGACGCGAGTTCGAAGCATGGACGCACCGGTGGCGGGAAACACTCCGAAATCAGAGGTCACGACAAAATGGTGCTGGGCGCCATCGTTCACGACTTCGTCCTGGACCAGGTGGTGTGGCCCCTTGAGCCAGTCCGGTGGCAGCAGCCCTTGTGCGGACAGCGGGGGAGGAACTTCCCATCCGAGCGGTCCCGGCGCCGGTGGGGGTGGAAGCGCCTCCCGCTCTTTGGTCACCGAACAGGCAACCAGGAGCGCACAAACAAGCGCGCATCCAAAAGCTTGGACATGACCGGCAGACATTCTTCGTTGCACAGGCATCCTTCTCACCCAAGACTTGTCCTGGATTAGCCAGGAACCATTGCCGCGAAGGGGGCGCGGCGCGACTGCCGCCAGGTCCCCTGGAAACTGCCGATCAGCGCTTCAGGGAGCATGCCGTGATCAGTGCCCCCTGAAGACAGATGACCGCCACACGAGATTGTGTTGTGCTGTCTTCACCTGGCACACCTCGCGTTGCGGATTCTCTGTGTCTGTTCGATGTCCAGACTCCGCCTTAGTACACCAACGGAATCTGTCGCGCGAGTTCGAACTTGATCACCGCACGGATTTTGTTTTCGATCTGAATGTAGCGGGCCGTTTTGGCTGCCGGCAGCACCTTGCCGACCTTGCCCGCATAGGTGCGTTTCAGTTTCACTTCTTGCTCATCAATCGAAATCACCTCATTGAGCAGTTTCTTCGCGGTGTCGTTTGGAATCGAACCCTTGCCTTGGTTATAGGCTTCGGCGTACTCGTTAATCATTTTGCCGAGCCGCTCATTCATTTGCTGAAGATCTTTCTGGTACGCGTCGTACAAGGGCCAGAAGCCCTTGCTTTCTGCGTCGGTCAGTTCCATGTTGGCGGCGACCAACAGCTTTTTGTCCGCCTTGAGCTTCTGCATCAAGATTTCCATGTTCGTGTCGGCACTACTGTCAGTTTGGGCGAACGCCGGGACGGCAAAAAGCATCATCCCCGCTATGATCACTCGTACGACTGATTTCATCAGAATCCTCCTTTGTGTGATGTGAGTGTGAACGACGGACCCGGCTTCCTTCTCTTCCTAGCAGGCTGCGAAAAACGATTCTCGAGTTGTGTTTCCCTCCGCAAATCGATGGTGATGAGCGTGCTCACCACCATGGGTCGTTTCGTGTTCATCCCGCGGATTTTTCTTGTTGCCGCACGGTCATGGAGCGTCCTTACGGCTTGTCTCAGTTCTTCGGGGGTTCTGGGGAAGTTTGGATATCCCGCATCAGCCGCTGGAATTCCGGGTCGTTACGGATCAGCCGCGATGCGGCCAGGAGAAGGCGGTCGATCTGCGGGTCCGTCAGATACATCGTGGTCGGAATCTTCATGAGCGCCAGCCGTTCGTCCGGATCATCCACCTCATTTAGACTGGCATTGATGAAATACACATCGGCATCGGGGGCAAACGGGCTGTCGGCCGTTCGCGGTGTCGAGCGAAGTCGTAGCCGCACGTTCTCCACGCCCTGGCGCAGCAGCGTGATTGTATCAAAGGAGTAGCGATTGATCGGGACATCGACCATGGCGCCCGTTGCCTTGGAGAAAACCGGAATGTGATCACTCCGGTACTCGAGCACATCGGGACTGGTTTCGGCGTTCACCGCCAACACCACGAACTTCCGAACGTTCTTCAGGTGGCCTTCCTTTAAGAAGTGCTCCACTCCGCCCATGACGGTGGCTCCTTCGATCAACCCGCGCAAGGCCATATTGTCCGACAGGCCGCCGTCTAGCAGATGGATGTAGGGACGTTTCTCGATATCCAGGTAAGACAGCAACTCATTCGCTCGTTGAGCGCCCACTCGTTGCGCGCTAAGGTGGCCCTTCCTTTTCTCTTCCGTGAGCCATGCCGGCACCTGATAGCCGCACTGTCCGGCATAATTCTTCAAGCTGATGGGGCTGAGCACCAATGGCAGCGCCGCGGACGACGCAGAGGCCCAGGCGATTGGCAGGCGGCTCAGATCGGAACAAATCATATCGAATTGTGCCTGATGAAATTCGAAGCGGGAGAGGGTGGCCATGTCGGACGCGTGAATCGCAAGCCAGGGGCGTTCATTGCGCTTGAGCAGGTCTCCGTAGGTGGCTCCCTCGAAGAGCGACTCATCCAATATCTCGGCCAGCAGGTGCGCTCGACCAAAATAGGGAGACCAGAGCCTGATCCAATTACTCGGATTCCGGAAGACTCTGGCTTTCAGTTCGCTCTCCCAATCCTTCCGCAAAAAACGCGCTTCGAAGTCATGAAAAATCTGATCGCCGCGGAGCGCATAGTATCCCGCGGTGAAGGTGCCTCCTGACAAGGCGAAGATGACATCCAGTTCGTCAAGCATCCGCTTCGGCTTGCCTTCCCATGTGATCTGCTGCCGGGAGAGTTCCCGCAACACTCCGAAGGCCAGCGTGGATGCCCGCGTGCCCCCACCGGAGAAGGCCGCCACAATCAGGAGACCGTCCGTATTCGCGCTATCCGGCGGCATGAGATTGCGGAAGCGGTAACCGGTGGCAGGGTCCCACTGAGTCAGCGGCTCGTTCGGGACAGGCTTTACGTAGGCACAGCCCTGGAGGATGGCGAGGAGGGCCATCATTGCGATCAAGCCGAAGAGCCTTCTGCCCGGCATCGAAAGTCCCGCAGTCAACGCGCCCTGCATGCTACTTGGATTTCTTCGATTCATAGTGTTCGGCGATGGCCACCTTGATGACTTGCCCCTCCTTGAGTTGGTCCCCCACCGCAAGATTATTCATGACCGCGATCTGTTCCTTCTTCCAGGCTGAAGCGGTGCGGGCCGCCAGGGCCTCGATCGATTCACCCGCCTGGGCCTTGACCAAACGGATACGCTTCTCCTTGATCCCCTCGCGTTCAGATACCGACAATGGCCTGAAACTGTGGGCGACAGAATGGAATAGGGGCCGCATGGTGTCGAACTGTTTGGTTGGGGCCAGGCCGGCCACCTGATAGATGAGTCCGCCATGCGCAATCCAGGTGATGTCGAGTGTCACCTTGCCGTCCGCCTTGATTTGTGTGTGAGCGGCAGGGAGACCTCCGATGGTCAGCTTTTCCGTCTTTGCCACCACGTCGGACTTGGTCTTCTTCTCGACCGCTCGCGCGCCGTCCATAGGATCGGTCCCTTCCGCTACGGCCGCCATGATCACGGCCCCCTCTCCATTCGGCGCTGCCGACACAAGTTTCTGCGGAGTGTTTTCATGCTGCCATGTGTCCGGAAACTGCACGCGGAAATTCATGTCGGGTTGCAGGAATGTATTTCCTTCAAAGATGCCGTTGGCGGCCCGCTGGCCGTACACCATGCCGTCCAGGCGAGCGAGAAATGATTCGTGCGTTGCGCTGATCGGCGCTCGGTTTGCACGCGTCAGTTCTTTGGCATGCTCCGCGGTCTTTTTCACTCGATCGGGTGTCGCGGGGTGAGAGTCAAAAAACCCGGGTTTCCTGGGCTCCTTGCTCATGAGCGCGACTTCGCGTTCGAGGCTATTCAAGAAGACAGACAAGGCGCCCGGGTCCCATCCGGCCTTCGCCGCCATCTCCTGTCCCACTCGATCCGCCTCAGTCTCCTGGCCGCGGCTATACGGAGAAAAGAGCACGCCCTGCGTCAGATCGCCGACTCCCTCGATGATATTCCCGGCGAGCGGAACGACCAGCCCCGCGAGCCCCGACGCAATCCCGAACACCGCGGCAAAGGGACCTTGCCTGGAAATCTTTTGTACGGTGTGCCGCGCAGCGACGTGACCGATCTCATGTCCCACCACGCCGGCGAGTTCATCCTCGGCATTCACGAGGGCGAGCAATCCTCGACTGACATAGATGTAGCCGCCGGGAAGGGCGAAGGCGTTCGGTTCTGCCATGTCCACGACTTGAAACTGATGCGTCACGTCCTGGCGGGGAGACTCCTTCGCCAGCCGCTGGCCGAGCGCGTCCAGGTAAGGGAGGAATTGCGCGTCCTCGATCAGGCCCATCTGCGCCTCGACTTTCTTGGCCTCTTCTGCCCCGATCTTCTTTTCCTGCTCAACCGAGATGAGCGTGACCTCGGGATGTCCGCTGACGGGGTTCATCGAGCACGCGGTGGCCTGCAAGCCCGTCAGCAGCAGAAAGGAGAGGAGCCAGTGGCGCCCATAGGTGCCGACACATCCGGCGATTTCTCCTACGCACGATCATAAATCCTCCTCAAAATAGTGTGGATACATGGCTCGCCCAGTTGCTCTGATCGAAAAGCCCAATGATCAGATGTTCTGGGGATCTGGCATCGACCGGCATGATGTACTAGAGAGGCCGTGAAAGCGGCGCCAGCTGACCTGAGATCAGAGTGCGCACGGCAAGACTCATCGGCATCGGGGCCATTCTAGAGATGGAAGGCGAATAAGTCGAGAGGGTCGTTCAGAAATTCAGCATGTGTCATCGGCTCTTCATCCATTACATCCTTGCCTCAAGCCTGCCCATTTTCTCCTTGCGGACAAAGTAAAAAAACGCGCCTATGATGGCGTATCAGGCATCCCTGGAGTCGTTGCAACGCGGTTTGCGGTCGGGCATACTTCTGCCGGACGCGGACTAGAATATGGAAAGACCAAGAACAGTCTTTCCCCTCACAAGTCGGATCCATGTAAGCCGAACTTCCTTTAGTCCGATAGCGGTCGACTTTTCTCAACATTCTCATCGGAGGTGTGACATGAAGCGCATCATGATTGCAGCCGTGTTGAGCGCCTTCACTGTAGTCAGCACCGGTCTCGCGGAAGCAGCAGACGTTTTTGTGTTTCCCAAAAACGCGCAGACCAAAGAGCAGCAGGAGCAGGACGAGTTTACGTGCTATAAATGGGCCAAGGAGCAGACAGGTTTCGATCCGAACAAGCCAGTCGAACAGGCCAGCGCGCCGGCCCCCAAAGGTGGAGCTGTCTCCGGAGCTGCAAAGGGCGCAGCGGTCGGGGCCATCGGTGGGGCGATCGGTGGAGATGCCGGAAAAGGCGCGGCGATCGGCGCTGGGGTCGGTGCGGCAGCCGGCGCTCACAAACGACGAAAAGGCGAAAAACAGCAAGCGGCGGCTCAGGAGCAAGCTGCTAAACAGCAGGAGGCGAGTGTGGAGGGCTACCAGCGAGCCTTTGGAGCCTGTATGGAAGGGAAAGGGTACACAGTGAAATAAATGCTATGGATTTCCGAAGGGTAAACACGCGACGGAAGAGTTGCTACTCGCTGCGAATATGATCGCGCATCCTCAACTTCGGGATTGCACTACTTCATCACCGTCGTTGCGGTGTTGCGCAGGTCGAGCGACTGAGGGTTGTAGGCACTCTGTTTGATCGCGATATCGGTCGGCCTTGCCGGTTTTCCGTAGTAGGCCTCGTTGGCCTCATCCGCCACGGCCACGAAGGCGCCATCGATCGCGATGCCGGCAAACACGCCCTGTTTCCTGGCATAGGCGATAATGTCCGCCGCGAGGCCGTGCACAGAGGCCCCTTCGCCAACCGGTCCGATTGCCATTCCTGCGTTGGCGCCGAGCTTGAAGTTGGAACGATAGAATTCCTCCAGGCCTTTGTGAGTCCTTACCAGAAGCACGATCTCCGACACATCTCCCCCGACTTGCAGGCCAAAACTTGCAGACCCGATGGTATAGAACACCGGGTCACCCCAATTTCCGGTCTTCTCATCTCGCACCAGAAGCAGGCCGCTACCGCCTGCACCGCCGAACACTAACGCGCCTCTGAGGAATTGTGGCACGATGAAGAGGGCTCTGGTCTCAGGTGACCATTCGCGGAGCGCCGCTTTCAGGCCGGGATCGGCGGCAAACGCCATCAGTGTAAGCCTCGCCTTCTCCACGAGCCGTTGTTGCTCAGCAACCTCAGCCGCGCGCGCCGGGGTCGCCATGGGTATAGCCGTGGCACCTAGGAGAATGGCCCCCAGCAGCAACTGCATGAGGGATGAAGCCCTCCGGTTCCGTGCCATGCGTATTGCTGTTCCTCCGTTTGAATAGACCGTTATGTGAGACGAAGACCTGTATCCGGACTACTTGTTGATCTTCGTAAATTTTGATCCTTCCAGGGTTAGGTTGTACATCAGGCCCTTCTGGTCCAGGACAAAACCCACGATGGGTTGGTTAAGCTTTGAGCTGTCGAGTGACGTCCCCGCACCGATTGCAATGACCGCCACTGAGCCATCGACCCCGACTTTCCATCCCTCACTTTTCCGAAACTGCCCGAGGGCGTCCTCATCCAGAAACACGAGTAGGATGGTTTTGGCTTGTGCACCGAACTGCAACCCGAACGATCCGGCCATGGTATTGTAATAACTTACCGTCTTGCCGTTGATGCGCAAGGCGCCTTCGCCGAACTCTCCGCCGAAACCGACCCCGGCTTTGATGACCGACGGAAATACCAGCAGGCCCTTGGCGGTGGCCAGAAACTGCTTGGCTCCGCCCACGTCTTTTTCGAAATTTTCCAGTGCCACGTCCACGCTGACGTCGATCTCCTTGGCCGTCGCAGCCATCGCAACGTCGGCTCCCCAACAGACGACCACCGTCGCAAGACCGATCATCCACATGCAGGACCTCACAAGTTTTCGACTCAGCCAGAATTCGTTTCTCATCGCGATTCATCGCTCCTTTCTCGACTGCGCACAAGAATGAAACTTTCCAACATGACCGTCTTTCCGAGTCTCCGTTTTGGACAGACATGATTATGTACGGTGCCGTCCTAGCGACAGTGTTGTGCGGGGTAGGAATGGTATACAGTTGCAATTTCTGAAGCAAGATATTTATTTCCCGGCTGCGACGATCAAGTTCTCAGAACAATGGTTCCAGGTGAGCCGATGAAGATCTCCATCAATCAATCGCTCACCAAGATGGAAATCTCGATACAGTGAGACTTCCCACGCCTATGATCCAATGCTGCCAGATGGATGTGCATCGACTATGCCGCCCAAAGAAAGCAAGAAGTCCGAGATCCTGTTCTATAAGGGTTCAACGAGTTGTGAGTTCCGTGCGAATCGCGCCGGAGACAGTCGAGTAACTGGCTGATGCGTAATAGGACGGCAGCCGAGAGGGCACTGTAGAGTGTTTCCACAGTCAGAATGACTGATGGGTAATTCCATGGTTAGGGGAGAGGAGTCGGGACAATCGACACGTCTCGCTCTAGTGCGGCGCAGGGCGAAGCGGTACCGGACTTGTCCCGATGCGAGAGGATAGTCTCAGAGGACGCGCGAAATAGTTAAAGGTAAATCGTTGGATCGCTAGAATTGCGCTTGGGCCAAACAGGGTTGGCGCGTACGCAAGGGTGGGTTGGTCGCACTCCAGAGGGGAAATGATAAAGGGGGTCGTTGTGCGCCTCTTCGTACCAGTGCATGAAGACCGAACAGCTACTTCAGCGGCGTCAATTCCGCGTAATAGGGATTTCCGTCTTTGCCAAAGACATGTGCTGTCATGACTTTCTCGCTGCCGCGTAGGCAGAGCGTGAAGTTGGCCATCCGCTGTCCCATCTCAGACAACAGTCGCCCGCTATGCACGGTCACCCTTCCTGTCCCTACAAGGGAGCCCTGGGCTGTTTCCCCCCGAAACTGTAGGTCCCGTATGCATCGTGGGATGTGAAGACCACTGCGATCCGTCCCGAACCTTTCCCCGTTCGCGCGTTTATCACCAGTCCTTCCCATGTTCCTTCGACCACTTTGATTTCCGTAATGGGAACAGGGGTTAAGGGTATTTGTTGCTGTGTTCCCAAGCCGGCGCAAGCCGCGAGCGAACTCACCAACAACAGGAAGACCAGGAACAGGCACCGGACTCGAACAAGATGGTTCCACATCGCATCCCTCCTTCAGCAGGCTCTCCTTCATACACTACCGACTCCAAAGTCGACCAGCAGGTCGGTATGAGGTCTTGCGCCGAGACCGTAGGCTCAGAATAATATACTGAAGTCCAATTTGAGTAAATCAGTCCCGGGAACTCCCGTGCTCCCTAATTCCACCCACTGCCGGGTGGAACCACACGCGGAAATGGTCACCGAGTCTTCTGTTTGACTGGTCTGGTCTGCCTAGCGTGTCTGGTTTTGGGTTGAGCGGAACTAATCAGATGAACCAAACTAAACCAGATCAACCAGATAGACCAGACAGACCGGGTTTGTCCTTAACGTACGAACCATTGAGTTTCCACCGTGCCACAATAGTTTTGCCGCAACTTGCCGAGCCTCTGTTTGTTTTCCCATGTTTTCTTGCCACGTTGTAGAGGCCGGGCTACACTTTCCCCACATTCTATGGCACGGGCAAAAACATCAGAGCAGACTCGCGCTCGCTCCAAAGCCGCCATGATTGATGATCTCGCCCGTGGCGCGGGAGAGCTCCAGGAGTTTCTTGCACGGGTGGAAGACCTGGGCCGGGAAGGCTTTCCCTATCTCGACGCGGGCAGGGCCAGAACTGAGTTGCAATTCCGTGAATGTATTCGCCGCACATTTGGTGAGAAATCCCCTGAATTCCAAGAGCATCGTCACCACAGACTTCTCATGGGCAGCCCTGAGGAGACGCGAGAGAGCATCACTCTGATTAAGACCCTTATTGCCACACTGGAACGGAAGAAACTTGACCTGCAAGGAGGACCACCTCTCCAGCAAGTTTCAACAACGCCGCCGGCACCACCAGCGCCCAAACCTTCACAGGTGACCGTCGTGCCGGCATCGATCTCGGTAGTTCAGATGACCACGACACAAACGGGCCCGATTACCCCTCCGCCGGTGGCCATGGCCGTTGCGCTCACCACAAATCTCGACTTGGCCAGACCCATCGCCGTACCGAATCCATCTCCGCCCTCCCTGGCCCCCTCGGACTCTTCGCGGGAGCCGGAGACTCTGAGACCATCTGCAATTCCACCCAAACCACCGCTGGTTTCACCAGTCCAGCCCGCGGCAGCGATGTTGCCCACTCCCCCAAAGCCTGTGGTTCGAGTCGATCCGGAACCCCGGCAGCAGCTGTCGTCACAAGCGGCACAGCAGACTGCGCAGACAGATGTATCCCATGCTGCCAGGCCACCGCAGCAGTTGAGCCACGAGCCAATACCCACTGTGCATCCAATTTCCTCCGCCGGCCCACAGCAGCAGATGCCGGAAGCGTCTCCCGTCCCGCCGCCTGTGCTTCCGCGTCCCTTAGTGCCGATCGGCCCCTCCACGCACAAGGAGGCTGCACCTCAATCTCCTCAGGCTGGTTCGGATTCTGTTGAACTCGTGAGGGTACTCTGTAGCCGGTTCCATTCCGTTGCTCGGCAGTTGCGGCTTCGTGGGGAGTATCGAGCCACGTTAAGCGTAGAAGACGAGCTCGATGTGCAGGATCTGCTGCATGCGTTACTGCGAATCCAGTTTGACGACATCGGCACGGAGGAATGGACGCCGAGTTATGCGGAAGGAGCCTCGCGCACGACATTTTTGCTGAATGACAATCGTCTTGCAGTACTCGTCAAAAAAACGCGCAACGGCCTCACCGTCAAAGACCTCACCGAGCAGCTCCGGATCGATACCGAGCGGTATCTAACCAAGAGTCGCTGCACATCGCTCATGTGTTTTATTTACGACCCTGAAGGCCGCATTGGCAATCCGCGAGCGCTTGAAACCAGTCTCACCACGGTGAGCGATTCCTTGACCATCGACGTACTCGTCGCTCCAAAATGAGGTAATACATGAAAAAGTCTAAAGCTGCTGTCGCCAGGCTCCCCGTCTCGCCGATGGGCACGCTCGCATTGACACAGGAGACAGGCATCCGCTACGTTGACCCCGCTGTTTCTGCGGTGCCTTGTACGATTCATGCTCCAGTCGATGGCGGGAGAATCATGTCGGATCGGGCCTACGTGCTCATCAATGTACAGCCGGGACGCACGAGCGATGTGGTTCGGGCGCTGTCCGGAATCAAGCAGATCAAGACCATCGATCCCTGTTGGGGCAAGCCGGATATTATCGTTGTGGTGGAAGTGGCGGACCAGGATGCTCTGACCCAGTTGGTGCTGAGCCGGATCCATGAGATCGACGGCGTGTTACAGACTGATACCCATCTCGTCTATCGATTGAAGGCCAGTAAAGAAAAATGACCCGCACGCTTCGCGTGCTCAGCCTCGCCCACCTCGTCAACTGAGCGTCTGCGTCAACTGGTCTAGAACACACGCGAATTCCGTTGGCCCTATCTCCCTTCTACTCTGCCTCTCCGCTGTCGGCATCATCGTCAAGATCCAAACCAAACCGATCAGCCATCCGATACAGCGTGCGCCGATCGATGCCGAGAATCTTTGCGGCCTTGACTTTATTTCCCTTGGTTTCCTTCAGCACGCGGACGAGATGACGCTTCTCGACCTCCTCAAGCGACAAATACCCTTCATCGCTGTGGCCGATCGCTCCGGCGGTTTCCTTCGCCGGCAGCTCCGTCCGACGCAGGGAAGCCGGCAGATCGTCCGGCGAGAGGAGGGGACCGTGACTCAACGAGACAGCCCGCTCAATGGCGTTTTCCAACTCGCGCACATTGCCGGGCCACCGGTACTGCATCAACAACGTCATGGTCTCCGGCAGCACCCCGCGCACCGCATGCGCCGTCCCCGCCGCGCATTTCTGCAAGAAGTGATGCACCAACATCGGAATATCCTCCTGCCGTTCCACCAGCGGCGGCAAGATGATACGTACGACATTGAGCCGATAAAATAAGTCGTCCCGGTACTTCCCCTCCTTGACGAGCTGCTCGAGATCTCGATTGGTCGCAGCGATGATACGGACATCGACCTTCATCGATGTCGTGCTGCCGACACGGCGGACTTCGTGATCTTGCATCACCCGCAACAACTTGACTTGCACGGCCTGCCCCAACTCGCCGATCTCGTCCAGAAACAACGTGCCCCCGTTCGCGGATTCAAAGAGGCCGACTTTGTTTCCCACCGCGCCGGTAAAGGCCCCCTTTTCATACCCGAACATTTCCGACTCCAGCAGGGTATCCGGCAATGCTCCGCAATTGACCGGAATAAACGGTTTGTCCCGACGAGGGCCATTCGCATGGATCGCCCGCGCAATCAGTTCTTTGCCGGTCCCACTTTCCCCTTGGAGGAGCACCGTGCTCTTGCTGTCGGTCACCCTCGCCACCAGCTTATACACTTCCAACATCGCGGGACTGCTCCCCACCAGTGGAGACCATTCATCTTTGCTCTTCAACTCTTCACGAAACCGGGTATTCTCTCGGATGAGTCGGCAGTGGTCGAGACTCCGCTTGACCACGAGCGTGATATCTTCTTTCTTAAACGGCTTGGCGAGGTAGTCGTAGGCTCCTTGCTTGATCGCTTCGATTGCACCTTCCAGGGACCCGAACGAGGTCAGCACCACGACCGCGGTGTCAGGGCTCATGCGTTTAAATTCGCGCAAGACCGTAAGCCCATCGACCGCGCCCATGCGAATATCCGTCAACACCAGATCCACTCGCCCCTGGCGTCCACGAGCGATCACCTCTTCTCCGCTGGCGAAGGCTTCAACGGCATAGCCGTCCTTCTTTAAGGCCTCAGCCAAAAGATCGCGCGCGACGGCATCGTCATCGGCTACGAGAATACTCGCTGGTTGCATTCGTTTTATCCTGTTACGTGCGTCGGCTCGCTCTTCAATCCAGGTAAGGTTACGATCACGGTTGTGCCCTGTCCAGTTTTGCTCTCGAGCATAAGACTGCCTCCATGGGCTAGGACCGTTTCGCGGCTCAAGAATAGCCCTAATCCGGTGCCCTTGCCAACCGCCTTGGTCGTAAAAAACGGTTCAAAGGCTTTCTGCACATCGGCCTCCGGCATGCCGCATCCCGTATCTCGCACTGCGACTGTGACCACCAGAGGTGACATCGCGTCAGCTGCCCGGCGGCCGCGGTCAAGTTCCTCGGACGAGGCCGTATGGGTTCCTGCTGATACGCTCACCGTTCCATGCGGTGGGGTGGCGGCCAAGGCATTGGTAAATACGTTCACCAACACTTGATGCATCTTTTCCGCATCGGCCCAGATGAGCGGGAGATTGTCGGGAATCTCAACCTTCAGGGTAATCTCTTTCGCATGGAAGGCCGGTTCCATGAGTACGGCCGCCGGACTGATCACCTTTTCCACGGACAACCATGTCGGTTCAGGCTGGCGCTGTCTGGTTGAGGACAGCAAGTCCTGAATGATCCGAACCACCCGAGTGAGCTGTTCATCGATCACGGTCACCCGCTTCTTCATCTCAGGCGTGACGCCCGGTTCTTCAGCCAGCGCTTGCACATGCCAGGCAATCGAGTGCAGCGGCGTTCCGATCTCATGCGCGACGGACGCCACCAGTTGCCCCACCGCAGCTAAACGTTCTGAGCGATTCAGCTGGTCTTTCGCCTCGACCAGCTGCGTATTGGCCTTCAGGAGATTTTCCGTCTCCCGGGCGAGAGCGGCGCGCGCGGCCGCTTCTCTCGTCTTTCGCTCTACCCAAGTCATACCAATATAGGCCACGATCAGGAGTACTCCTGCCACCACACTGCGATTGATCACCGCCGATTGAAACCGACCCGGCTTGGTCGGTTGCATCAGCCCCATATAGGTTGCCACGATACAGGCCAAGACCGTCACGATCATCAGGCTGCGACTGCGCACGGTTGCAACCAACAGAATCGGCAACACAAAACCGTACGCGCCGACCACGTTCGCTGGAGCGGCCATTTCAAGCGCGACGATTGCCAGGAACACCGCTGCTGCGATCGCCAGCACAATGCGATTTTGCTTCAACATGGAAATGGGCGATGCATAGACTGCCGATGAACCATGGTCCACTCTCTAGCAGGCTGCGAAAGAACCATTTTGCCACAGCAGGGATTCAGAGACCTGCACGTCCAGGAGAAGGAAATTACCCTACCGGATGCTCAAAAAGACCGTCCAGCAAGGCCGCAGGCGAGTCGAAACCGGAGGCGTACCCTCAGGGGTACGTTGAGGATTTCGATGAGCCGAGAACGAAGCTGGCGGACTTTTTCAGCATCCGGATAAAAGGGTATTATCCTAGCGGACGGGTGGAACGCAAGACAGCCCCAAGCTGGTGGAGACGTTCGTCACAGAACATCTCATCCACACGAACGGCGTATTTACGGGTCCAGTTCGGATGACTGTCGATCGTCCCAGGAAGATTGGTTTGCGAAAGTTCGCCCAAGCCGTCTTCGAGATTCGCCAGCACAATATAGGCCGGCGTGCGAGCCAGGTAGAGATGAATCGCTTGGCAGAGTTCAGTCGTCATAGCGGGCGCGGTGGCCAGGTCCTCAGTCACGCCGGTTGGCAGGAGGCCTTCCCTCTTAAGAGCACTCAGGATGCCTACCTTGTCGCGCTGTCGCTCTTCCCAGGCCCGATGGCGCGCCGCGTCATCGGGAAAGGCGCCCAATCCAGCCCGTACATGCAAGTCCTCACCTAACCAAAATCCAGCGAGGGTCGGTAAATCGTGCGTCGTGGCCACAGCTAACGATTGCGCGGGGTAGTCGCCAGGCGGCTTCATGACGCCATCGGCGCCACGCTCGAAGTAGAACACACGATAGGACAGCACTCTCGCTTGCGCCAACTGTTCTCTGACCCAATCGGGGACTGTGCCGAGGTCTTCTCCGATCACCAAGGTTTGAGACCGGATACTCTCCAGCGCCACGATCGCCAACAAGTCTTCAAAGGGGTACCGTACATACGTGCCTTCGGACGCGGGCTTCCCGCGCGGAATCCAGAAGAGACGGAAGAATGCCATGACATGATCCAGTCGGATGGCTCCGCCGGATCGGAAATTATTGCGCAACAGATGGATCATCAACTCGTAGCCGCTGGCACGCAACGCGTGAGGGTTCATCGGAGGCAAGCCCCAATTCTGTCCCTCTGGCGCAAATGCGTCAGGTGGGGCGCCGCAGTCGGCCTCGAACGCCAGTACCGATTGATAGATCCAGGCCTCGGATCCATTCCGATCGGTGCCAAGAGCCAGATCATGATACAGCCCGATCGGCATGGCCAAATGTTCGACCGTTCGTTGGATCTCGTTCAGCTGTCCGCTCGCCACCCACTGGATGTATTGAAAGAAGCGAACGCGCTTCCAGTGCCGTTTCGCATATTCACGAACCGGTTGGCCAAGTGTCAGAAATTGTTTGGGCCAATCGTGCCAGGTGGCCGACTTGGATTGAATCAGCCGGCGTTCTTCCTCCAATGTCTGGAAGGTGGCATACACCTCGAGCGGTGTACCCTCGGACTGGATAAACCGTTCGAAGAGCCAGGCGCGCGCCGTCTTCGGTTGGAGATTCGGTTCTTCTCCGCTGTAGGCCTCTGCGAGGAATTGGCGGTAGGTCAAATCGAGCATGGTGCGCTTGGCGGTCGCAATGGCGTCATAGTCCACCTGCCGGCTTACTCGCAGCGCCTGGAGCTTGGCTTGAAACTCTGGGGTACGAAACAGTTGCTGCGCCTTCTCCGACACATAAAACTCCGGCAGCAGTTCGAGATCGATGTAGAGTTCATTGAGATACAGTCGGCTGCTCGGCGCATAGGGGCTGATGTGATACGGCGCGGTATTCCGCAGTGCGTGCAGCGGATTGAGCCCGATGACTCCGGCGCCGAGTTCCTCTCCGGCCCACTTCACAATCCGGCCGAGATCGGTAAAGTCGCCGCACCCCCAATTACGATCAGAGGACAACGAATAGAGCTGCAACGCCAGTCCCCACAGCCGTTGGTGTGCCGCGAGCGACGGCGGGACATAGCACTGGCGTGGCGCGACGATGACACGCATCGTCCCTACGACTCCCCCGACCAAGCCTTCGGCTCGTACGATCAAACTGTAGTACCCGAGCGAGAGACCACGCGGGGCAGGTATTTCGAGACGCACATGCCGTCGACCATCGAGAACACGGACCTCTACAGCGGAAAGCCCAGGGCCTTCTTGGCCCTCTTGCACCACTGCGTTCGCTTCGTCACGGATCTGCCATTCCACCGCGACGGACTCTTCATGTCCCTCCTCGAGCGCGAGACAATAGGACAGGGGCGGCCCCATCTCACCGTCACGCAGAACTCGCACCGGGTCGCAAGGGCGTCGCCACGGCGCCTCATCCCATTCTTGCAATGCCTGCGTGAGCGATGAGGCTGAATCAGCCGCAAAACCCATGGCAGATAATATGGCGCGCCGGGTGTCATCGGAGGTGAAGTGGAGATGGCCTGCGATATCGTAATAGTCAGCAACGATGCCGGCACGTTCAGCGAGTTCGGCAAGAAGGCTTTGCTCCGTCTGGTCCTGCATGAAGGCAGTCTGCGTGAAGCCTACCGGCATGTCAAGCTATCCTATTGTTCTTAAAGATAAATTTTGTATAATCACCTTCCCATGTCCACCGACCTCAGCCACATTCGACTCGGTACTAGCTCCTGGGCTTATGAAGGCTGGCAGGGGTTGGTCTACCAACGGACTTACCCGAAGAGTCGATTCAGCCAAGACACGCTAGCGGAATACGCCGCCTACGGGAGTGATGGAATTCCGCTTTTTCGCACCGTCGGCATTGACCATTCCTTCTATCGCCCGGCCAGTGCCACGCAACTCGCGCACTATGCGAGACAAGTCCCTGAAGATTTCCGCTTCTGCTCCAAGGTCTGGGAAGAGATCACCATCCCGGTCTTTGCGAATCTTCCCCGCTACGGAGCCAAAGCCGGGAAACACAACCCACGATTTCTTGATACCGGCGCATTTCGGGACTTGGTCTGGGCGCCGGCACAAGAGAGCTTGGGATCAAAACTTGGTCCGTTCATTTTTGAATTTCAACGCTGGGGCATGGAGCCTGGCGCCTTTCTTAACGCGTTGGATCGATTTCTCGGCGCATTGCCACCAGAATCGCAGTACGCAACAGAAGTCCGCAATCCCGCGATTCTTGGATCGCGTTACCTGAACATCCTTCATACGCACCGCGTCTCCCACGTATACAACCATTGGACAGCCATGCCACCGCTCTCTGAGCAACATCGTCTGCTCGAGCAGACATTTACCGCCCCTCATGTCGTGATCCGGCTTCTCACGCCGCTGGGACTCGCCTATGAGAAAGCTGTCGAACGATATGCCCCCTACGACCGGATCATCGCCTCACAACCTCGTATGAGACAAGACACCACGGCGTTGGTTCAGCAGGTCGTGGCCCAGGGAAAGAGCGCGTACGTGCTCGTGAATAATCGAGCCGAGGGTTGTTCGCCGCTGACGATCCAAGCCTTGGTCGCTGGATTCTAGCAGTCGATGGAGAAACCATTTCGGCGAAGCAGAGTCTCGATGGCTTGCCTACTGTTGAACAGACTGAACGCGGACGCACCCGGTCCCGCTGGGTGTGGATTTCTCCCAAGAGAAGTGAGCAGGTGTGTGAGTCTGACAGGTGGATCGTCATTAGCAGAAGGGCTCAGTCAAAATCGCACGATGCGCGCGTACCACATGTATGCTGCACCAGCTGATCTAGCGGTTCTCATGACCGCGTACGTTGACGTCACATGACAGGCCGACTGCTTGTGTGGTTCATTGACTCCCTCATTTCATTTTGTTAGCCTCAAGACCCACCGTGATGCTGCCGATACGATAGAGAAGACGGGAAGATTCCCGCAGCATCCTTTGTATCCAAATCCCGAAGGGAGTGCCGATGGCTAGCTCAACCACCTCGCCCGAATTACTTGCTGAACTACAGAACAAGGCCACACACCTCCGGATCGAGAGCGTTCGTGCAACGAGTGAAGCCGGGAGCGGGCATCCGTCCAGCTGCTGCTCCGCTGCGGATATCGTCGCAGCGCTGTTCTTCTCTGTCATGCGATATGACCCCAAAAATCCGAAAGCGCGCAATAGCGATCGGTTTGTGCTGTCAAAAGGTCATGCCGCTCCACTGCTGTACGCCGCCTGGGCGGAAGCAGGTCTCTTCCCGAAAAGCGATCTCTTGAAGTTACGCACGTTGACATCAGATCTGGAAGGGCACCCGACCCCTCGCTTGTCGTTTGTCGATATGGCAACGGGTTCGTTGGGGCAAGGTCTTCCAGTCGGCATCGGCATCGCCCTGAATGCAAAATTCGTCGACAAATTGGATCACCGAACCTACGTATTGATGGGCGACGGAGAATCCGTCGAGGGATCCGTATGGGAAGCGGCTGAAGTCGCGCGCCATTATGGTTTGGATAACCTCTGCGCCATTGTCGATGTCAATCGACTGGGTCAAAGCGATCCCACCATGCTGCAACACGACATGGAGGCGTATCGCTCCCGATGGGCCGGCTTTGGCTGGCAGGCGCTGGTGGTTGACGGGCACGATCTTTCAGCTGTGCTCGCGGCATTCGATACCGCTGCTGCTACCAAAGGCAAACCGACGGTTCTCCTCGCCAAAACGTTCAAGGGCAAGGGCATCTCCTTCATGGAGAATCATCCAGGCTGGCATGGGAAGGCGGCTGCCAAAGGCGAGGAAACCCAGAAGGCGATCGATGAGTTGACCAAGCAGTTGAAGCCGAGTAGCACAGCCATTTCATTTAAGAAACTATCGACACCAGCTCAGGGGCCCTCGACTATCAGTCCCCTCCCACCGTCGCCCTACAAAGTAGGCGACACTGCCGCTACGCGCGAAGCGTTCGGCGTTGCCCTGGAAGCGCTTGGCGCAGTGAACCCACTGGTTGTGGGACTCGATGCGGACGTCAAGAATTCGACCTACACGGACAAGTTCGGCAAGAAATTTCCCAACCGATTTTTCGAGAACTTCATTGCCGAGCAAAACATGGTCGGTGTAGCAGCTGGCCTTGCGGCTTGCGGTAAAGTCCCGTTCGCTGCGACATTTGCCTGTTTCCTCGCCAGGGCATACGACTTCATCCGTATGGCGGCGATCAGCGGCTCGAACATCAAGCTTGTCGGTACACACGTCGGCGTCAGCATCGGGGAAGACGGTCCCTCCCAAATGGGCCTGGAAGATATCGCGATGATGGCTGCGCAACCGGGCGTCACCGTGTTGTATCCGTCCGATGCGACCTGCACGTATCGGCTGGTCGAAACGGCTGCCGCACACAAGGGAATGGTCTACATTCGGGCCGGGCGCCCAAAGTGTCCGGTTCTCTACGGGCCCGATGAAACGTTCCAGATCGGCGGCTCGAAAGTCATTCGCCAAAGCGCGTCGGATGTCCTCACGATCGTTGCAGCAGGCGTCACGCTCTTCGAAGCCTTGAAAGCCTACGACACATTGAAAGCTGCCGGCGTCTCCGTGCGGATCATCGATCTCTATAGCATCGTCCCCATCGACCGCACGACGTTGTTGGACAGCGCCAGGGCCACACAAGGGCGGCTCCTCACCGTCGAAGATCATTATGCGCACGGTGGCCTCGGAGATGCGGTGCTCAGCGCGGTCGGATCCGAGGGCATCAAGGTGCATAAGCTTGCGGTTCGTACGATCCCACACAGCGGCAAGCCGGACGAACTTATCGACCACTTCGGCATCGGAGCGCGATCGATTGTCGAAGCAGCGAAACAGATCATAAAGTAAACCCTCCCGCACCGTGACCGTCACATCATGGAACCGGTGGGGGTCCTGTGGGATCTGTAGGCGCTGGCGGTGATCGTGGACGGTCTAGTCTTTGGCCACAACCTGCTGGTTTTGCACACACAGGATATCGGCGAGGTTCGTGCCGACCCATGGGATGAAGGCGGCGCCCGGTTCGGTCGCCCACACCATAAACCGGACGGTATGCTGCGAGAGGAACCGCCTTGATGGGCGTCCGAGCCGCCGATCCTGCCCCCTCGGCGTCGTAGCACACCCCCCACCGCCGAAACGTCCGCTCCGTCACCCCCAGTATCTCGGCCGCCTTGGTCATTGTGACTGTCCGCTGCTGCCGCCGTGCATAAAGTTCTTCAATCCGCATCTGTCTCACATCTTGTAGTACGTTTGCCCGCTTCATGGTGGCCCCCCTTGAGGGCGCACCCTAAACTGAACGATTCATGTGCTACAAAAATAGGACAAACGATGTGCCATCTACATTGTTCAGAGTGCTCGGTGTACAGCCGAAACTCTGCGTGTTAACATGTTACCTTTGCATCCTTCTATCTGACGCCGCAATGTTTAGACCTGTTCCAGAAGCCATCCTCTTTCGAAGGATTCCCTATTGGCTGATCGCGCCCGCCCTCTTGATTCTGGCCTTGGTCGTAGCTGACATTTTGCTCTTTAGGCTGGAACAGGAAAAACTCCTTCTACAGGGTTTGAACCAAGGCAAGACGATTCCTACGGAGCTGTTTCCAGCTCTCTGGCAGTACCGTAGCGACCTGATTGTCGTGACGCTTCTCGTATTCTTGGTGAGTGCGATCGGAATCGCGGCGGTCATCACCTTCCTCCACTACAACAGCACCAAACGGACCCTAGAACAAGTGAAGGGGCTGGCGCGGAACATCCTTCAGAGCATTCCGACCGGCGTGCTCACGATGAATCCCATCGGAGTGATCACGGCAATCAATCCGATGGCAGAGGCAGTCCTGAAACGATCGGCGGTGGATTTGCTCGGGAATTCTTGTGAATCCGTATTTGCCGAGGGAGAGACCATTCGGGCGGTGCTTGAAGGGGCACTCAGGCATCACCAGCATGTCAGTCAGAAAGATTTGCCCTATGAGAGCCAGGACCGGACCCTCCGCACCATCCGGGTGACCACGGCTGAGCTCATAGGGGACGGTGCAGAACCGTCCGGCGTCATCCTGCAGGCTCAGGATGTCACCGACTGGCTTGCGCTTGAACAACGAGTCCGCGTCGCGGATAAGCTGGCCGCGTTACACACGTTGTCGGCGGGAGTGGCCCATGAATTGCGGAATCCCCTGAGTGCCATGGACTTAAATCTCCATTTATTGGAAGAGGAACTCAAGGAGCGGGGATCCCTGCCGGAGCAGGGAGCGCGTTATCTCCATGTTTTGAACGCGGAATGCCGCCGCCTTTCGGTCATTCTCGACAACTTCATGAAGTTCGCCATCCCTGGGTTGGTCAGCCTCCACGAGGTGAATGCCTTCACCATGATCGAGCATATTATGGCGCTGATGCAGTTCGAGGCTAAGGAGCGGGAGATCCGCCTCGAAATGACGGTGGAGGATTCGTCGCTGTCCTTACTGGGCGACGAGACGGCTATTAGTCAGGTCCTGCTGAACATCGTCGTCAACGCGTTTCATGCCATGCCGAATGGCGGGCTCTGCCGCATCGAGGCCGAGACCCGTCAAGTCAACGGCACTGGCTGGCTCGTTGTGTCGGTGAAGGACACGGGAGTCGGCATCAAGAAAGAGGAGCTCCCGCGGGTCTTTGAACCGTTCTATACGACGAAGTCCAGCGGAACCGGTCTGGGTCTCGCCATTGCCCATCGCATCATGGAAGCTCATGGTGGCACCATCCAGGTATCCAGCACACTGGGGATCGGCACCACCGCAGTGCTGACGTTTCCTGTTGCAGTCAAAAAGGCGCACCCCGTGGCGGTGATGTCATGAAGCCGGCCGTCAATATTCTCATCGCCGATGACGAAGTCAATATCCGCGAAGCGCTGGTGACCATGTTGGGGAAAAAGGGCCATCAGGTGCGCGGGGTTGCCACGGCAGAGGAGGGTTTGGAGCACCTGGAAACAACCCCTGTTGATTTGGTGATTACCGACCTTCGGATGCCTGGAATCGGTGGTATAGAGTTCCTGCGGCGCCTGAAAGACACATGGCCGGACACGGAAGTCGTAGTGATGACCGCCTACGGGTCTATTGATACGGCAGTCGAGGCAATGCGTTATGGGGCCTACGACTATCTCACGAAACCCATCGATCGCGTGCGGTTTCCCATTGTGGTCGACAAGGCGTTGGAGCGACACGTATTGGCAACCGAGAACAAGCAGCTCCGAGACCGCCTCGAAATCAGGACGCGCTTCGATCAAATGGTCGGCGAGAGTGAGTCCATGCAGCGCATCTATGGCTTGGTAGACATGGTCGCCGACAGTGGGGTCACCGTCCTCCTGATGGGAGAAAGCGGCACCGGGAAGGAACTCGTGGCCCGGGCTATCCATCACAAAAGCGCCAGAGCCGACGGACCGTTTGTGTCCATGAATTGCGGCGCCTTGCCGGAGAATCTCTTCGAGAGCGAATTGTTCGGGTACGAGAAAGGCGCCTACACCGGGGCGATGACTACGAAGGCCGGACGATTCGAGTTGGCCGACAAAGGTACAATGTTGCTGGACGAGGTCGGTGAGCTGTCGCTGAAATCACAGGTCGATTTTCTTCGCGTGCTGGAAACCAAAGAATTCCTGCGGCTGGGGGGAACCAAGCTGATCAAGGTCGATACCCGCATCATCGCGGCCACCAACCGCAATCTCAAGGAAGCGGTCAAACAGGGTGATTTTCGTGAAGATCTCTATTACCGGCTGAACGTGGTTCCTATTCAACTCCCGCCGCTCCGCGAGCGGGGGGATGATATCCCGCTCTTAGCCGAACGATTCCTCAGAGATTTCGCGACGCAATACCAACACGAACCGAAAGAAGTCTCTCACGACGCGATGCGGCTGTTGCGACTCTACTCGTGGCCCGGAAATATTCGCCAACTGCGGAATCTGATGGAGCGACTCGTGATTACGGTGAAAGGCGCGACTATTCAATCTGAGCATCTTCCCGAAGAGATTCAGGCCAGCAAGGAAGATGCGCGTATGATGGTCGTTGCCTTGGGCTCGTCGTTGAAGGACGTTGAGCGCGAAACCATTCGGCGGACGTTAGCTGAAGTCACCAACCACCGAGAACAAGCAGCCAAGTTATTAGGTATCAGTCTCCGCGCACTACAATATAAAATCAAACAATACGGCATCAGAAATTAGCACCCATCCCCATATCCACGGCTTCTAACGCCTTCGAAACGTCTGTTCCTACCTGATTCGAAAATCTTGCACGTCTACGCGTGCCGGATTTGGATGTACAACACGAGATCGTTTCTCGTTCTGCAAAAATTGCATTCTCCATCGTCACTATTGAGGCGAAATCTGCAAGTCTTGCATGCCTCGGTCATCCACGAGACCATTCGATTCATCCCCATTTGTCAACAAGACCTTAAGTCCTCAATTTCTATTCAGATCGCTCATCATCACAGCATCTTTGATCCACGGCATCCTCCGTGCAGTGACCTTGGTGTCATGGCGGCGACAATCGAAAGCTCGGGTGAGCCGTCGTCGTCCATGCGCAATCCACCCGATGAAGAATGGATCACCCGGATCATTCAGCTTTAAGAGGCTCTGGCAGTCTGCCCCACAGATATCTCGGTGAGAAGTGAGCTGGCAACGTTGTTAGAACAGTTGGATAAATCAGAAGAGGCTCTGCTCAATTTGAGCGCAATTCTGGCATTCAATCCCAACAGTCTCAAAGTTCGCGAGGGAGTGGATCGTTGCCGGCGGCAAACGGGGGGCCCTCTCCAGGCCAACCGCTGAAAGAGGATCACACATGCCGATGATCTGTGGCAGTCTCGATCGAATCGAGGAAGATATCAGAGGCACTCGGTGGATTTACGTGAAGACTACCGTGTCTGGCGAACGGAGTTCCGAGTTCGTGTCCGTGTTGGGAGGAAGACCCTGGTTCTACGGGGGAAAGAATGGATTGATTTCTCTCATGTTTACACAGGTGAATATGCGGAGGTGACTTACCACCATATTGACACTGACATCATAGAAGCCGAGACAATCTATGTCCGTCCTGAGGGCGATCAGACGGCGTGCTAAGCCCGAAACACGATCATGGGAACATATCGAAGCGGATCTCTATCGTCGCAATCTTTCGCTGTGCCCGGTCGTGAAATGGTGAGCCGCTACTATGCGATGACGGATCAGGAAGGCCAATTCGAAATCCGCGACATTCCTCCCGGCACATACAAGATGGTGATCCGGCATCCGTACCTCGGCAGCACGAAGGAAAAGACCATCACGAGTCAGCCGAAGATCCAAGCGAAGGGTGACATAAAAATCCCCGCGCCCACCTGGCGCCTCTATGCCAACGACATGGTGGACAAGCCCTATACTCGGTTCGGCGTCACCGACGATGTCCAGAACCAGATTGTGCCGGCAATCATTCGACAGAAAAGGTAACCCGATCGAAAGCACATGTTGAATCTATTTTTTCTGCTTATTGCGGGTTACGTAGCCGGACTGTTTCTCCCCCTGTGCTTTCCCGACAGGCCAAGAATACAAAACTTTCTTGCGCATGGGTCCGCCGGGCTGGCCAGCGGAGCAGGTGTCTTGCTCGGAATCACCGGCCTCTTCGCGCAGGAACCCTGGACGGCTTCATTGCAATCCTCCATTCCTTTTCTGAGCTTCGCCGTCCGGCTCGATCCTTTAGCGTCGTTCTTTGTGCTGACGATCTCTTTGGCTGGGCTGGCCGCATCCGTCTATGCGATCGGGTACGTGACTGAATTTTATGGACGCGCCTCGATCGCGGCGATTGGGGCGCTTTTCAACGGGTTTCTCCTCTCGATGACTCTTGTAGTAATCGCCGACAACGGGTTCTTCTTCTTGATCGCATGGGAACTCATGTCGTTGCTGTCCTATTTCCTCGTGGTGACGGAGCACCAGAAGGCCGAGGTGCGGTATGCCGGGCTGTTTTACCTGGTCATGACGCATATCGGAACGGCGTTCATCATCCTGGCCTTCTTGATCTTCTTCCAAGCGGGTGGGTCGTTCTCGTTCGAGGCCTTTAGGCATCCGGAGCAGCCCTTGTCCGAAGGAATGAGAACTCTGGCTTTTCTGATTGCACTGATCGGGTTTGGTGCCAAGGCGGGCATCGTGCCGCTACATGTCTGGTTGCCCTACGCCCATCCGGCCGCGCCGTCGCATATTTCAGCCCTGATGTCCGGTGTCATGATCAAGACCGCGATCTATGCGCTGATCCGGGTCTATTTCGATTTCCTCGGTGGGCAGTTCCCCTGGTGGTGGGGGTTTGTCGTGCTCGTGGTCGGAGCGGTCTCCGCGTTATTGGGTGTGATGTACGCGTTGATGGAACATGACCTCAAGCGTCTTCTCGCATTCCACAGCGTAGAAAATATCGGCATTATCTTGTTGGGTATCGGGGCCGGTATGATCTTTCAGACTTACGGGCTGAAGGAACTCGCCGCCCTCGGACTGCTGGCAGGGCTCTACCATACGATCAACCATGCGTTGTTCAAAGCCCTGCTGTTCTTCGGCGCTGGGTCGCTGCTGTATGCGACTCACACGCGCGACATGGAGGAGTATGGTGGCCTTCTCCGACGTATGCCCTGGACCGGGGCTTTCTTTTTGATCGGAGCCGTCTCGATTTCCGCTCTACCTCCCACCAATGGATTTGTCAGCGAGTGGCTGGTCTTCCAAAGCCTCTTTCTCAGTTTTCAGCTCCCGACCGTGTTTCTGAAACTGATGCTTCCAATCGCCGCTGCCATGTTGGCCTTGACCGGTGTGTTAGCCCTGGTCTGTTTTGCGAAGGTCTTCGGCATTTCGTTTCTGGCTCTCGCCCGGAGCTCCCATGCGCGCCATGCCGAAGAGGTTCCGATCGCGATGCGGATCGGGATGGGAATCCTGGCCGTATTGTGCGTTGGACTTGGATTGGCTCCCATGATCGTGGTGCCGCTCCTTGATCGGATTACCGGGCCGCTGACGGGTGTGTCGATCAGCGACAAGGTATTGGCGTTCGATGGGTGGGCCTTGGCGCCGGTGAACGTGGAGTTCTCCAGTATCTCACCACCCATGATGGCGGCCATGCTGATTGCGGGCGGCCTCCTCGGCCTGCTCTTAGCCTTCCTCTTCGGCGGGCACCTGGTGAAACGCTATTACAAAACCTGGGGTTGCGGGATCAATGTGTCGCCGCGATTGGAGTACACGGCCACGGGGTTTGTCCAACCGATTAAACGAGTCTTCAGCACCATCTACCAGCCGACGATCAAACTCGAGACCGAGTTTCTGGAAGAGTCCCGTTACTTTGCCAAACGACGGCGATTTGAGTTTCACATCGAGCCGATCTTTGAAAAGTATCTGTACCATCCGGTGATCAATGTCTTTGTGGGAATCGCCGACCGGGTGCGCATGCTTCAGGCCGGGAGTCTGCATCTGAACTTGGCCTATATTCTTGTGGCGTTGGTGGTGCTACTGCTGTTCGCGTTGTAAGGAAGCGTTGTTTGTCTGGTTATCTTGTTTGTGTAGTTCAACCAGAGAAACCAAATGCACCAGATGAACCAAATGGACCAGATAAACTGAGCGACAGGATGCTGCAAACTATTACGCTCGTCGTTGCGCAAATCATCGTGTTACTGGGTATCTCTCCCTTCCTCGTGGGGCTCATCCGCAAGGTGAAGGCGCGATTCCAATGCCGGCGAGGCGCCGGCGTATTTCAGCCCTATGCCGATATCGCCAAGCTCTTCCGGAAGCAACCGGTGGTCTCGTCCACCACCTCGTGGATCTTCACCGCCACGCCCTACATTCTATTCGCTTCCACACTCTCTGCGGGTCTGCTGGTCCCCACGTTCGCCTCTCAGACTCCTATGAACTTTACAGGGGGCGTCATCGCGCTCGTGTATCTCCTGGCGCTGGGGACGTTTTTTCTGATCCTCGCAGGACTCGATGCCGGATCAGCGTTCGGCGGGATGGGCAGCAGCCGGGAAGCGCTGGTGGCGTCGCTGACTGAGCCGGCCATGATCCTCTCCATTTTTGCCGTCGCGCTGACCGCGGGCTCCACCAATCTCAGCACCATTGTCCATAAAACGGCACTGTTGCAAGGTGTCACGACGGACCCGGCGCCGCATCTGATGGCGCTGGCGGCCCTCTGTATCGTGGCGATCGCTGAGACTGGGCGGGTACCGGTCGATAATCCGGCGACGCATCTCGAACTGACCATGATCCATGAGGCGATGGTCTTGGAATACTCTGGCCGTTATCTCGCCTTAATCGAATGGGCGGCCGCCATGAAGCTGGTTGTGTTTCTCTCCCTGATCGCCAATCTCTTCGCGCCCTGGGGAATTGCGACCACGCTGACGCCTGCCGCGATCGGAATCGGGCTCGTGGCCTACACATTGAAGATCGTAGGGCTTGCGGTGCTGATCGGGATTCTGGAGAGCATGATTGCCAAACTACGGTTGTTCCGTGTGACGGAGCTTCTAGGCACCGCCTTTATCTTGGCGCTGCTTGGGGTGGTCTTCTTCTATATCTTGCGAGGATGACGTGCCTGTCTCTTCTAGTAACATCGGCTCTCAATTGGTGGATTTGAGCTCAGCGCTGTTGCTGATAACGTGCTTTGCGATTGTGACGCTGCGGCGGCTTTCTTCCTGTATCAATGTATACATTCTGCAGTCGGTCTTTCTGGCTATGACCGCAGCCCTTGTCGCATTCTTCACGGATATTCATCACATTTACATCTCTGCCGTGCTCACCATTGTTATCAAGGCCGTGGTCATCCCGCGGATTTTGAAGAAAGTAATCGAGCGGTCGGATGTGAATCGTGATCTCGAAATGAATGTGAACGTGGCGACCGGGTTGTTGATCTGTGGTGCGCTCGTGATATTGGCGGTCTTGATCACCCAGCCCGTTATTCCGCTGGGCTTTTTGCTCACCCGCGACTCCCTGGCTATCGCGCTTGCGATCGTGCTCATCGGCCTTTTCATTATGATCGCGCGCAAGAAGGCGCTGACACAGGTGATCGGCTTCCTGGTCATGGAAAACGGTTTATTCCTGGGGGCAACGGCGGCCGTGTATGGGATGCCTCTGATCGTGGAGTTAGGCGTCTTCTTCGATCTCTTAGTGGCTGCGTTCATTATCGGCATATACACCCATCAATTGCAGGACACCCTCGACAACGTGAAAACGGGCAAGCTCACGACCCTGAAGGAGTAACACCGCATGTCCTGGCCTCTGTTTCTCTTAGTCGCAGCTCCGGTGATTGCGGGACTTGGAAGCCTGCTTGTGCAACAGCGGCGCGCCATCGAAGTCCTTCAGTGTGCACTGGCTGGGACTATGTTGGCCACTGCCGCGCTCGTTGCGGGACAAGTTGTCGTTGCCGGCGAAGTGTCTGTGGGGGACTTTCTGCAGGCGGATGCGTTGAGCGCATGGCTTGATCTGATCCTTGGCTTTGTGGGGAGCAGCGGGACGCTCTATGCCGTGGGGTATGTGGGAGAGGAAATGGATCGCGGGCACTTGTCATTGAGACGCTACAGCCAGTTCTTATGCCTGTTCGACCTGTACCTCGCCACCATGCTCTTGGCCGTGAATCTAGACAACATCGCTATCTTATGGATTGCCATCGAAGGCTCCACCCTAGCGGCAGCGATGCTGATCGGGTTTGACCGGAGCAAGGAAGCACTGGAGGCCGGCTGGAAGTTTCTAATCGTGGGCTCGGTCGGCATTGTGCTCGCGTTGTTCGGCACCATCCTCGTGTATTACTCTTCAGAGCATATCTTGGGTGTGTCGAATGAGGCACTGCGCTGGTCTCAGCTTTATCGGGTGGCTGCGGAATTGGATCCTGCTGTGATCAAAGCCGCCTTCATTTTCGCGTTGATCGGTTATGGGACGAAAGCAGGCGTTGCGCCAATGCATACCTGGCTACCCGATGCGCATGCCGAAGCCCCCACACCAGTGAGTGCGATGTTGTCGGCGAACATGCTTACGATCGCCGTCTATGCGATCTTGAGATTCAAAGCCATAACAGATAGGTCTGTTGGACCGGAATTTGCCAGTAAGCTCGTCATCGGATTGGCGCTGTTGTCACTCGCCGTTTCAGCGATCTATATCCTGGTCCAGCGAGACTACAAACGACTCTTTGCTTACTCGAGCATCGAGCACATCGGGATCGCATTACTGGGATTCGGCATCGGCGGTCTCGGGGTCTTCGCGGGCGCGTTGCACTTGATGAGTCATGCCCTTGCCAAGTCCACGGCGTTCTATGGTGCCGGTGTCGTGTTTCTCCGGTACAACCACAAATCGCTTGATCGAGTGACGGGGCTGCTGAATCAGATGCCGGTTGCAGGGACCGCTATCTTAGTGGCCGGCGTCGCCTTGGCGGGGATGCCGCCCTTTGGGCTCTTTACCAGCGAAGTGCTGATCATTGCCGGATCCTACGCCGTCAGGCCGGAATTGGCCTATGTGTTTCTGGCCCTGCTCGCACTGGCTTTTGCGACCTTGCTCTATCAGGTGTTGCGTATGGTGCTCGGAGCGCAGGGAGAGGAGGCAGGCACCGCGTTGACCGGACAGTGCCGCATTTTTACGAGCGCCGCCGTGGGAATCAACATCGTCGCGTTGGGAATCATCGGTCTCTACGTGCCACCTGGTCTGGAGACATTGCTGGCGTCTATCGTGAAGACCTTTAGTGCCGGGATAGTGGCGGCCCGATGAGTACAGTCGTGGCGTCGCTGTTCGCAGCCTGTTCAGCTTGGCGACCAGGCATGTCCGTGTCAGGTATTGGCTCACGGATCCCAGACCGCGATCCGGGGGTTGGGTTCGCGCGGTCGGAACCAGTGAGAAGGCTAATGGATCGAGTAGTGACGATCTTAACGGTGAGGTAGGAATATGGCTGATGCGCAGACCGCGATAACTTTATTGAAGGAGACCTTTGCAGCTTCTATCGTGGGAATGACCTCGATCAATGGTACGCCGAGGCTGCAGGTTAAGAAAGACGTGGTGGCTCAAGTGGCGCATTTTCTCCACTCGAATCCGAATCTGCGCGGAGCCTTGTCACTCCTCTGGGCCGTAGACCATCGGCCGCACGAGGCGCGCTACGAACTCTGCTACTTGTTCACTCTCTCGGAGCGTCAAGAGTGGCTTCTGCTGTGTACGGATCTTCATGGAGAGGATCGACTATTCCCTTCCATCACGCCACACATCCATGCGGCGAAATGGTATGAGCGTGAGATTCGCGACATGTTCGGCCTGATTCCGCGTCGGACATCCGGATTTGCGCCGGCTCGTCCGTCATGAGCACTGGCCCAAAGGCTCCCACCCGCTCAAAAAAGACTTTCGATGGGACGCGTCTTGGGGCGCGCCCAAGGGGAGACAGCATGTTCCGCCACATTGAAGGCGAAGGGGTGTTCGAGGTAGCCGTGGGACCGATCCACGCAGGGATCATCGAAGTCGGGCCATTTTCGATTCTCGGTGGCTGGTGAGCCGATTATGCAGCTTGAGCTCCATCATTTTTGGAAGCACCGAGGAGTGGAGAAACTGTTTGAGCAGCAAGCAACTCACCGAAGCCGTGTCCACTCGCCGAGCGAGTTTCCGGCGATACGACGGTTGGCCACAGCCTCGCATACTGCCAAGCAGTCGAAACACTGATGCAGATCAAGGTGCCGCGCCGTGCTCATTATCTGCGGAGTCTCTTTCTGGAGCTTGAACGACTGTACAACCATCTCGGCGACGTGGGCGCGATCTGTAACGATATGGCGTATGCCCTCCTCATGCCCATTGTGGCCGGATGAAAGAACAGATCATGCAGCTCAATGACCGGCTGACCGGTTCACGATTCCTGCGGGGGTGAATCGCGTTGGTGGCGTCGGTATGGATCTGACAACGAACAACTGGCCGAGACCGTCGCCGAATTGGATGGCCTCGAACTCGATTTTTCAGAACTTGGAAATCGCATTCGCCTCAACTCCTCCTTAAAGGATCGTGCTAGAGACAACCGGAGTCCTGTCCGAACGCATCGCATGGGACCACGCGGTGGTGGGTGTCGTGGGTCGCGCGTCGGGACTTGATCGGGATCTTCGTCGCGATCATCCATTCGCCGCCTATGACGAGCTTCCCGTCAACGTGGTGACTCTATCGGTACGGCGATGTGCGGGCGCGGATGCGGGTGCGGATAGATGAAATTCATGAATCCCTTCGACTGATCAGAGAAATTCGACTACACATTCCGCAGGGACCGATCGCCGCGAACCGACCGCAAGGCCTACATGCCGGGAACTGGGCCTTGTCGGCAGTCGAAGGATGGCGGGGCGAAATTCTATACATGGTGATGGCTGGAGAGAACGGAGGGCATTCATCGCTGTAAAGTCCGTGATCCGTCGTTCGTGAACTGGCCCGCGATTCAGTGGGCGGTGCTCGGCAATATCATTCCCGATTTCCCGCTGATCAATAAGAGCTTTAACCTGTCCTATGCAGGGAATGATCTCTGAAGAAATGACGATTGGCCATCAGCATTCAGCTGAGTTCGTGTCGCAATGACGAGATCATCGAATGAATAGTGTGATGCAATTATCGGAGGAACCATGTTTCGTATCCTCAAGAAAAGCCTCAAAACCGGAGTGGTCACAGGGCAGCATCCAGCAGCTGAGCCGCTCGAGGAAGCCTCGACATCGGAGGCAAAAGAGAAAGCCAAACCGTTCCGTTCCTCGCTCGCCTTTCGCGAAGTGGATACCGGCTCGTGCAATGCCTGCGAGATGGAAATGAATGCGCTGGCGAACCCTGTGTATGACGTCGAACGGTTTGGCATCCATATCGTGGCGTCGCCGCGACATGCGGACGCGTTGGTCGTGACGGGACCAGTCACTGTCAACATGGAACAGGCGTTGAAAGACGTGTACGAACAAACGCCGGACCCGAAGATTGTCATCGCGCTCGGCGACTGTGCGATTAACTGTGGCATCTTCAAAGGCAGCTATGCCGTGACTGGTCCAGTGGAGCGCCACATTCCTGTCGATGTCCGTATTCCTGGGTGCCCTCCGCGCCCAACGGAGATCCTCAAGGCCCTTTCAGAGCTTCGAGATGCGCAGCGTCGTTCTGGCGATTGAGCGAGCACACTCACGGTCAGCAGGGCGAGTCTGTACCACAAGCTGCGAACTTGCCAGATTCATTAACTTGAAATGTAGACAGCACATCATTTGTCCGGTTTTTCCTTTCGAGTATTTCAGCTGCGCGCTGAAATTGTTTCGCGCACCATTGGCCTAGGATGGACGATCGGCGAGACGTCCGATTCGTGGGATCTGGACATTGCGGGCTGGGTGGACTCGTTCGGTCTCGATCAATTTGCCGTCTACGTAGTAGCGCACCAGAAGATACCGAGGCCCATGCAACACAGCTCAAGTCCGATCTGGGAATTCGTGTACCCGCACCCTGACCTTCAAAATCATAGAACCGGTGCGGGCTCTGCGGAATCTGGAGGCCCTGGCGGTGATAGCTGATGGTGTGGTTTTTAGCTACGACCCGCTCGCCTTGCACATACAGGATGTCGCAAGGTTCGCTCGGGATGAATGGGTCACCGGTTCGGTCGTCCGCACCATAATCCTGTCGTTATACTTGTGGGAGGAGGAGCCGCTCGGTCAGGTACCGACTGGCCGCCGCCAGCTATGTGATCTCGGTAAGTGCCAGCTCTTTTTGCAACCGGTCCTACAGGGTCCGAAAGGTACGCTGCGACCCGCCCCGCGCCGCCGGCGTTTCCGTGCGGATCGTCGATCTCGATAGTATCTCCCCATCGACCGTACAACGTTGCTGGACAGCGCCAGCGCCACGCAAAGGCGGCTCCTTGCCGTCGAAGATCATTATGCGCACGGTGGACTCGGTGATGCGGTGTTCAGCGCGGTCGGGCCCGAAGGCATTAAGGTGCATAAGCTTGCGGTTTACACGATCCTATACAGCGGCAAGCCGGACGAACTCGTCGACCACTTTGGCATCGGAGCGCGATCGATTGTCGAAGCAGCTAAACAAATCACAAAATAAGCCCTCCTGCATCGCTCTTCCTCATGAGTTTGATGGTATTGCTTTCCTGAACATTCTGTCAGGATCGGTCCGCCAACGTCTGCTTCAGGAACTGACCGAAGCCCGCTACGGCAGTGGCTGTTCGTGGAGAAACATCAGTCCGGCGATGATCCCGCATAGCGTGCGAAACTGGTGGGATTTCAATCGCCCACTCATGGTGCGTTTATTCGAGTATGGGGGGCCAGGTCTGCCGTGATGCAGGACTGCATAATTTCAGCGCGGCATTGCCATGACGTGGCCGCCGTATTGAGATGGTGAACCAGTTCTTCCGGCACGATTATGCCAACGGTAATATCCACCAAGACGTGATCGGCTATGCGATGAAAATGCGCGGCGTTCACACCCTGCAAGGTGAGCAACGCCCTGCTTAGCTCGTTCTCATGGGTGTCGCAGCCAGGTCCTATCAGCACGACGGGAACTCTCTCCATGGCAGCGTGGCTGGCTTCGGCCGGCTGAAATACGGCAAGACCCACGGTGAGCGCCATCGCAAGCATCAGACGGTTGTGCCTGAGCGTGGCCTTGCCGTCTACATGAGGCTGTGGGCAGGTTGCGGGTACGCTCTTCGCGAAGGGCGTCTGCGTCCGGTTTGCGTATCTGCGATGAGCTGTTCGCGTCATCGGAATACCTGTCTGCAGGGAGGCGATCTGAAGCCCTTGGGTAGGTTCATCGATTTGTCTTAAGATCTCATGGTAGACGATGATGCGAGTTGTCGGACCATGCGAAGCTCCGGTTCGGCTGGGTTGCAGTATTCCTCTCTTGAACGCGTTCATGGGCAGGCGGCGAGGATCTCACCGCCTGCCCGTCGCCCTTTACGGTACTTCGACGATGTCCTTCTTCATAGGACCCAGCACGCCAAGGAGTTCGTTCTTTTCCCTGGCTGGCACGTTGAACGTATCCAATGCCTTGACGAGGTCTTCAACCAGGGCATTGAAGGCGGCCGTCGTGACTTTCATGCCGGCATGCGCTGTTTTCATGTCTTTTCCCTCATAGGTGCAGGGGCCTCCGCTGGCTTGGCAGACCTGGTCGACCAGCTGTTTCTTCAGGTGCGGCAGATCGGTTTTGGCAAAATACCCGTTGATGCGGGTGTCTTGGCCCACGATGCTGACGAACTTGCCGACGACGGCCGTGATAGGGCCGGTTCCGCCGAGCCGTTCATAGAGTGAGGGCAACGGAGCATCGGCTGCCCACACCGGCGCTGAGATCAACAGTACGGCGACGGTCAGCATAGTCTTGATGGCGCGAGAAAGTTGTTTCATGAAAGGCGCTCCTTTTTTGAGAGGTAAATGAGGGCTTCCTTCGAGTGCACACCTCTATCATATTTCTGGTCGTTTAGGGCTTCCAGGGCGTCAGTGGCATCAGCGGAGCATCCTTGGCTACCGGTGTAATCGTCAGCGCGGCAATGGCTCCACGAAGGGCTCCAGTGAGCGAATGCGTCACAATCGGATAGACCCCGGGTGATTCGGAGACCAAGTCGAATGTGGCGGCGCTTCCGGGTCCCACGACATAGGTTTGCACCCCTGTGAGTTTGTTGGCAGGGTTCCCGCTCTCGTAGACGTTGTCCCAAATCTCGCCGATCGGGTGGAGCGAGGAAAACTCGTTGGGGCCCGCGTTCACAAAATAGATCCGGACCCGCTCATTCGGTTTCGCCTCCAGCGCTTCCGCGCCGATGAAGAAGGGATGATACTTGAAGATCCCTCCGTTGAAGACCACATAGTCGAACTTCCGAGCGAACATGGCCTCGACATCGTCGGGGTTCTTCCAGAGCTCAGATTGGACCAACAAAAACTCCCGGTCCGCTTTCGGCCAGACCTTCGGATCCTTGGGATCGACGATAATCGCGCCGAACATGCCGCGCGCGACGTGCTGGATCATGGGCGCTGCGCCGCAATGATAGAAAAACACGCCGGGCTTCTTCGCCACAAAGGTGAAGGAAATGGTTTCTCCCGGTTTGATGGCCCGGTAGTTCTTCAGGAAATCGATTTCCGCCGCATGGAAGTCCATGGCGTGTGGAAAAACATTGGTCTTGGGATTCTCCAGCGTGAAGTTGACAGTGTCACCTTCCGTGACCCGCACGGCCGGCCCCGGCATCTGGCCGTTGAACGTCCAGGCCTTATATTTCGTTCCCGTTCCTTCAATCACGATTTCCGTTTCGAGCGCCGTCATCTTGACGTCATGGGTCTTCGCAGATGCCTCGGAGGGCAATCCCATCAATCCGGCCATCGCAAGGACCATGGCCCCTGCGATGGCCATCAGTTGAGGTGATTGTCTTTTCATCATGGTTGAACTCCTCTCTGAAATGGTTGGGCGAACTTCTCCAGGCAAATGTACAACTGGTCTTTTCTATGTGAGGGGTCTCACTGGCATTTCGTCTGTATGTGAGGAAAAGAATAACAGAGCCAAATTTTGCAGTGTATATCGTAGTGTCCGGTTAAGAGTCAAGCCCACTGCTGTCCAAAATAATCTGTCCTTCAGGATCCTCCCTGCGTCAATGCTGTGTATGAGACGGCTGGAGCTCAGGTTTTCGGATGAGGTTGCCTCGGCTGCTGTCCTAGATCATGTTCCGGCAAACGACGCGTCGCTTGCATCGGTATCGGGGTGATGGCCGGACATCCAAAGGGCGGACCCATGAAGCGGCCAATTCCTCAGGTCTCGATCGGTCTACCATTCGCGGGGCGGGTCAGAAAGCGCACCCCGTCGGCGATCTCTGCCGGCAGCTTGGACCGGGTGGCGGCGCCAGCTACGCCTGGAAGAGAAGTACGCGCACCTCGGCGTGAGCGAGTTGCGGCGCCTCCGGCAGGTTTAAGAGCCCTCAATAGCCGGCCTCTAACTTCTCGTCGCTGTGCCTCTCGCTCGACATCGCATTGCTGTCGAACGCCTTGCGAATGAAGCCTGAGGCCCGCACGCCGTCGAGAACTGGCCGCCTGGTTGCGCGGGACGTTTCAGGACAGTGGCATGCGAACCTGTTGCCTCGTCCGTGCAGTCGGCGCGTTTTACCGACGCAAGCCTGCGTAAGAAGGGCGAGACCGCGTTGCGGATTTTCGTTCGCGAACTGGCTTATGGAGCATCCTTCACGATGTGGTGTTGCAACGGTATCGCGGGCTCTATTGGTCAAGAATCGCTCTGATGGCCAAGGTGCGACGACCTACCATTCGAGTGTTCTAGCTCCGTCAGCAGGTCCAGCGACCTAACCTGACCGCGGCATCTGGCACGTCCTCGGCGCGATCTTTGACAGGGTGTACCCTGAGGGCTCCTTGATTACGCCTCGCAGCTGCAGAACGTCTCAAACCACCGTGGTGCCTGCGGGTCGGCGCTTCCATGGCGAGAATTTAGGTTACGAAGTGCCTGGAACCTATATCAATGCTTGACCGTGCAATCTTCCGGATCGCAAAAGGCGCCGTTGGCCTGATCACGGTGGAAGGTGCAGATCAGCCGGATATCTATAACGAACCTCCTGAAGTAGTCCGTATCGGTCAGGGCATACAGAGCCCTGCCTGCGTAGTCTGACAGAGGGAGAGGCTTTGCCTCTCCCTCATTTTATCGTTTAGAATCGATGCCACTCTGCTGGCGTAAGTTGGCACAGGCCAGTTCAACCACCATGAGCTTTCGTGCCACCTCGATCATGGTGCATGGCGCTATGTCATGCATTTCCACGGCGTCAAGACCCAGATGGGAAGAGCATTCTAGTCTTTGAATCTCTGAAATGGCCGTCCGGTTTTGATTGCGTCCGTGCCGTGGTGGTGCGCATGCGAAGAGCAACTATGTCAGCAGCCCCTAATAGTGCAGATGCAGTCCACGACATGGTAACCTATTGAAATCGCACTATGCGCTCGGTGCGATATCGCACTGTGTTAGGCGCTCACATAATTTAACAGTTGCCAACGGGCAATAGATTTATTTAACATATTGTATTCGTAGTATTTTTCTCTCATGACGTTCGATGTATCTTCCTAGTGCGAGCTGTCTCTAGTGGCATCGGTTGTGCTTAGACCGTATCCGCGATTGTGCACAGTGAATGAGTTGCAGTTATTTGGAAGCGACTGTGATGGGATAGATCGAGGTTTCCGACACTCGCATCGAACGAAGAGAAGCGAGTGTTCTCTTGAGCTGGACTCCTTGGCAATCGGCAGCAGGATTAGAAAAAGGCTCACTCATACTAGGTGTGTGACTAGCAGCGTGCGATGATGGACGTGCATAAGTCCTGAGCTGCCATAACTTACCCATATAAATAAGAACTTTATAAGAACCTTCTCGCGGCAAGGTTTTACAGCCTTGATGGGATAGTCTGGTCCCGAACTCAATCGGCTTACTCACGGTTTTAGGAGGATATTCTGAATATGGTGATTACATCTTGCCGTTCGGTCATGCTTTCGGTTAGAAGATCCCTCCTCGCGCTTCATGTCCTCTTTGCGGTTGTCACAGGTTCCCTAATGCTGGTGACGTCGTCAACTGCCCTGGCATCAGATATCGTAGACTTCATGATATGGGAAAACATAACCGCACGAGGAAATTTCGGGTTCATCAATCCCGACAATCCCGAACTCAAACGATGGCGTTGGTGGGGGGAAATCCAGATGCGGTACCGAGATTCTGGACAGGAATTGAACCAAATGTTGATTCGGCCTGGAATCGGCTATGCGCTTACTGATCATTCGACAGTGTTTGTGGGGTATGCTCACGTCACGAACTATCCGCCCGTCGGCGAATTGATCATGGAAAACAGAATCTGGCAGCAATATCAGTGGTCAGGGCCGACGCCTCTAGGGGCCTTCACTACCCGATCGCGACTTGAAGAGCGCTGGCAGGATAACGGAAGCGATACGGGATTGCGTTTTCGTGAATTGCTCAAATTTAACTGGCCGTTCTGGTTTCATCCGGCGGCAAGTTTCGTAGTGGCCAACGAAGTGTTCGTCAATTTGAATAACGCAGACTGGAATGCTCCCACAGCAAAGCAAGGACTCGATCAAAATCGTGGGTTTGTCGGGATCGGATATCGCTGGACTCCGATCATTCTGACGGAATTCGGGTATATGAACCAATATATCAACACGGCCCCGGGCACCAGAGATCGAATGAATAATATTCTTTCGCTTAATATGTATCTCGATTTTTAAATGGACCAGCCCAGGACGCTGTAATATCCCAAGTGCGAGGTAGTTTGCGATGGATATGGATGTCGGCGCGCAACGGCTACTATTTGCCAAACGAAGGCGAGATCGTGGCTTGAAACGGTTTATTTCCAGCAACTTGTGATGATTTCACATGGCTACAGCACCACTGCAGTCTCTATGAATCAACTGCTCGGCGCTATCTAGCAGAACCCGATCGGAATTGGCTATACTATGCGGAAATTTCGACATGCGTGAAACGTTGAACCAACGTCTACGTCAGAAATCGAACAAGAGCATATAGCTTCAATAAGTTGTGGGGGAACCTGAACTTCAGGAGGAAATGGTATGTCATCGCATGGATCGGTAGCTGTCACAGTAGACGATATTCCAGAAAAAGAGAAACCTCAAAACGGGGTGGCGGGCCTGAAGCATTGGCGGTACGACCTGATGGCTGGGCTGCAAGTCGCCATGATGGGGATCCCGCTCTCGCTCGGGATTGCGATTGCCTCCGGTGCGCCTCCGGTCTGCGGCCTGATTTCGGCGATCATCGCCGGATTTGTCTTCCCCTTCCTCGGTGGCGCCTACATCACGATCAGCGGACCTGCCGCAGGCCTGGCGCCGGCGCTGCTGGCTGGCATGATCGCGTTGGGGAATGGAGACTTGGCGGTGGGCTACCCTATCCTGCTGGTGGCCATAAGTATCGTGGGTGTCGTCCAAGTGATACTCAGCATCTTCAATGCCGGGAGATTCGCGCTGTTTTTTCCCATCTCGGTGGTCGAAGGCATGTTGATGGCGATCGGCATGCTGATCATCATCAAACAAGTCCCGGCCTTTCTCGGGGTCATCATCCCGCCCATCAAATCCATTCCCAAAGCCATTATTTCTGTTCCCGAACAGGTCATGGCGTTGAATCCATTGATCTGCGCCATTGGCGCCGTGACCCTCTTCCTCCTCTTTTTCATTACCGGTATCCTGTCGCGTATCAAACAAGCGTGGGCGAAGTTCGTTCCGGTGCCCCTTGTCGTGGTCGGCTTGGCCGGCCTGACCGCCTGGCTCCTGGGGCTCGAGGACAAATACCTCATTCACGTACCCAGCGATGTGTTTGAACATGGCATTGTATTTCCCCATTTTCAGGAAGCCTGGGAAAGAACAGACCTATGGTGGCCTCTCGTCCTCACCATTATCACGCTGACGCTCATTGACGGCACTGAGTCGCTCGCCACGATCCAAGCCATCGATAAGATCGATCCGTTTAAACGCAAATCGAATCCCAATGTCACCTTGCGGGCCATGGGGGTCTCCAACACCGCCTCCAGTCTACTGGGCGGGTTGACGATCATCCCCGGGGGGATGAAGAGTACGACCAACATGCTTGTCGGGGGCCGCACCCTCTGGGCCAACTTCTATTATGCGGTCTTTCAGTTGATCTTCCTGTTGTTTGCCACAACGCTCATCAATCAGATTCCTAAATCGGCCCTGGCAGGGTTGCTGATGTGGGTCGGATGGAAACTGTGCTCGAACAAAGTCTTCAAGCGGATCTTCTCGGTGGGCAAGGAACAGATGTTTATCGCCATGGTCAATGTCGTGGTGACGTTATGGACCTCGGACCTGCTGGAAGGGATGATCGTCGGTACGGCGGTGAAGATTATCTTGCTCGCGAAGGATGTGATACGGGCTTCGCCCGGTGAGGGGGTGGGGGCTGCCTTGAAGGAATTGTTCCGCAATCCCGTCATCCGAATCGGAGACGCCCGCGGCACTCGTGATGTGATGACCGTCGCGGCGACCGCCGTGTTACGGGGCACCGTCGGAGAGATGAAGAATCCCTATAAGATTTATCTCTCTTCGGTCACCTGCATGAATCTGGTGAAACTCGACGCGGAGCTCAAAAAGATCGTGGTGCCTGAAGGCACCAAAGCCAACTATATGCTCATTTTGGCCGGTAAGATTGTGGACCATACGACGATGGAATATTTGCACAATTTCCAGGATCGCGCCATCGAAGGCGGGCATACGTGTGTGCTGGTCGGGATGGAGCATTTCCGTGGGCTCTCGGACCATGCGATGGCGTATCGCGTGAGTCAAACCCCCGGGAACCTCACCGCTTTTGCGTGAGGATGCACGGTTTGCGCGGACGGCGTCAGGCAAAGGCGCAGGTGTGATTGGGCGCTGATACTTTCGAAACTGTCACCGGCCCATACGAGCCGGTCCATGGATAGACGGAAGCCGATGATGCGCATTTCCTCTCATGATTCTCTTGAAGGTGCGTTCGTCAGGCCATCAACCGACTTGTCAAATCTGAGACCACAGCCTCCGATTGATCCAGAGGATGCCGTGATGACTGATTCATTCTGCGCAGCCTGAGCATCACGCAATAATAATATAGAGTAGTAAACTAGATAGAAAGGAGTGCCGTAATGCAAGCTAGCATCTATGTCGCAGACGATGAACCTGTTCTTCTCAACGCACTTGTGAAGCGACTATCTCAGGGCCAGCACAAAGTCCGTGCCTTCAAGTCCGGAGATGAACTGTTGGCCGAGGTTGAAAAGGGCCTTCCCGACCTTCCCGATCTGATTCTCCTCGACCTCAAGATGCCTGGGAAAACGGGGATCGAAATCCTGGGAGCACTTCGCGCAAAAGCGCGAGATGCAATGGTGATCATTCTGACTGCCTACGGAACAGTCGAAGAAGCGGTTGAGGCCATGAAGCTGGGGGCGTACGATTTCATCATTAAGACAGTGGATCTCCAGCTGGTAGAGCCGGTCGTTAACCGGGCGTTAGAACACCTCGCGCTACGCCGTCAGGTAGCGGGCGTAGCCAAGGATAAAGCCGGTCACTAGGGATTAGTCAGCTCGTCGTACAAGTTCGCGGCTTGGCGCAGAATCCGAAGACGACCGCTCTTTTGATGGGGGAAACTGGAACGGGAAAAGATTCCTGGATCGAGTCATTCACCATAGCAGTGCGTGCGCAAAGAGTCCATTTGTGTGGATCAATTGCACAACCATCTCATCACTGCGTTTCGAGCGTGGCCTTTCAAGGTATAAATGTGGAGCCTTACCGGCGCTTCAGAGGCTGTCCTGAAATCAGCGACGTACTGCTGCGGCTAGAAGCCGAAGTCAGGCTATTCTGTAATGGAAAACCACACATGTTTCCCATGACTTCAGCTCCTTGACCGTGTGAATTGCCGTGTCAGAATTAGGACATAGCAGAAAGATGTTTGACAATGGCTGGATCTGAATCCTAGGCACTCACAAGAGTGCGAGTGAGATTGCATGTACAAGCATGTCGCCCGCCTGTTCAATAATCTTCCGATTCATCAAAAGTTACTCCTCATCTCGACGATCCCTCTCGCTTCCCTCATCCTCGTCAGCATAGTGGCATACATCAACGTGCAAACCTTTTCGCAGGATGAAGAGCGCCTGAACAATCTCTATCTTACCCAAAAGACTGCCGCCCAATACATGCGGCTGGTGGTCGATATAGAGAGTGGTTTTCAAGGATATGTGTTGACCGAAGATGCTCGCGATCTCAAGCCGTATCAGGAGGCACTTGAACACCTTCGCGAGGTCGAACAAGACCTGAAGGAGAGACTTTCAGAAAGCCAACAGCAACACTTCAAAGACGCTGAAGCCCTCGTGAGCCAGTTCGTCGCAGAGAAAGAAGCCCTCATCCGAGAGCTTCAATCGGGCCGAAAGTCTGGAGTGCTTCAGTATATCAAAGAAGGGCGAGGAAGAGCGCTGATGTCCGAGTTTCGGGATTGGATGGCCCGGCTCGATAAATTTGAGAAGCAAAGCGCGCTTGATGCGTTCGCTCAAATGAGTCTGGATCGCACGTCGACACTTCTTGCAATTATAGGCGGTGGACTATTCACGTTTGGGCTCATCGTCTGTGCGCTCTTCCTGATCGCCCGATCGATTGCGGTCCCTCTTGTCAATCTGTCGACGGCCGTTAGCGCTTCATCCGGTGAGCTTGTTCCCACCATCCCTGTTTTGGATCGGAAAGACGAGATCGGGGGTCTTACCAGAGTGATGCAAGAGATGAGTTTGCAGATTCGGGAACATCTTGATCAAGTAGTAAAATCAGAGGCGTCGCTCCGGAAACTCAACCAGCATCTATCAGACTCCGAATCACGATACCGTGGCCTGGTGGATCACGCTCCGATCGGCATCTTTACGACGAAGGGGATGCAGGTGACGTTCAGCAATCGATTTAATCAAGTCTTGGCCGGGCTCGATCCCGACGAACAGATCGATCCCGCCACCTTTCGCGAACGAATTCACCCTGAAGATTTAGATCGTGTGATGTCTGATTTTTCACGGGCCGTTGCGGCGAGCCTCCCGTGCGAGATGATCTTCCGGTTTGTCCACGCAGACGGCGGCGTGCTGACCATATTGAGCAGGCGCGTGCCGATCTTGGATTTCGACAGCCCCGATCCCATCTATGTGGGATTCAATATTGACATTACGGCACTACATACCCTGCAATTGCGGTTAAGTCGGACCGAGAAGTTGGCGACGTTGGGACAGATGGCGGCTGGCATTGCCCATGAGCTCAGGAATCCCTTGGTTGGGATCGGCTCGACGGCATCGCTTCTATTGGATGAGTTCGAGCGGTCCGATCCAAGACGTGTAGAGATCGACGTGATTTTACACGAGACGAAACGAATGGATCGAATTGTGAATCAGATTGTGGAGTATGCAAGGCCCCGTGAGCTTGCACTGGCTCAATTTGTGTTGTCCGAACTCATCAACGAGATTCTCAAGTTGCTGAGTGGGCCTCTGCAGGCGAAGCATATCAAGATCCGAACTTCCCTGGCTGCGGCAGCCGACCATCTGCATGCCGATCGAGATCAGATCGAACAAGTGCTCTTGAACGTCATCGACAATGCGATTGATGCCTCTCCCATGGATGGATCGGTCATAGAAATCACGGCGCATGAGTTATTCCACCAAGAACAGCCTGGCATCATGATACAAGTCAGAGATACCGGTAAAGGCATTTCACCGGAGGCGCTGTCCCGAGTCTTTGAACCATTTTTTACGTCGGGGAAACGTAACGGAACTGGATTAGGGATGGCTATCTGCAAGAACATTGTCGAGAGGCATCGTGGAGATATTTATCTCACGAGCGAGGTTGGAATAGGCACCGTCGTGAGCATTTGGCTGCCTTTATCCCAAGATGTCCAGCTGGTGAAAGGCTAGCCCATGCACGCAGTTATCTTTGTGACCGACGATGAGCAGGCGATTCGCTCTTCGATCACCAAACGGCTGACTCGGCAAGGCCATCACGTCGTTGGGTATGAATCCGGTGAAGCGCTGCTGGAGGGGCTTCAACACAATCTACCAGATCTTGTGTTGCTCGATGTGAGGATGCCCGGTATCAGTGGTCTCGAGGCGTTAAAGCATGTGCGCCAGCTGGCTCCTGCCACCATCGTCATCATGCTGACGGCATATGGGACGGTGCAGGACGCGGTGGAAACAATGAAATTGGGGGCGTACGACTTCATGATCAAGTCGGTGGATCTGGAGGGTATCGATGCGGTGATCGCCCGGGCACTGGACGTCTTGAGGCTCCGCCAGCGGCTTGAGTCGGAACTGGGCAGGCAGGATAGCCGGTACCACATGAAGAATTTGGAAGCCCACAGTCCTGCCATGAAGCAGTTGCTCGAGCAAGTTCGGGGGGTGGCTGAAAGTCCCAGATCATCGGTGATGCTGCTCGGTGAAACCGGAACAGGGAAAGAGTTCCTGGCGCATGTCATTCACCACAACGGGCCTCGGTCGTCGGGGCCGTTTATCGGTGTCAACTGCACCGCGATTCCCAAGGAATTGTTCGAGAGTGAACTGTTTGGCTTCGAGCGAGGGGCCTTTACCGGCGCCAATCAACGTAAGCTCGGCCTGCTTGAAAAAGCAGAGGGCGGCACCCTCTTTCTCGATGAGATCGGCGATTTGGATCACTCGATGCAGGCAAAATTGCTGCGGGTGATCCAGGAGCGTTCTTTCAGGAGACTCGGCGCCACCGACGATCTTGGAGTAGATTTTCGGCTGATTACGGCCACGAACCGGGAGCTCAAGAAGGAAGTGAAGCGTGGAGCCTTTCGGGAGGATCTCTATTTTCGCCTCAATGTCGTGGCATTTGAGATTCCTCCGCTGCGGAAGCGGGTTGAAGACATCCTGCCGCTCTGCCAACGTTCCATCGTGCGATTTGCTCAAGAGTTCAGCAAACCAATTCCCGATATTGACCCAGCAGCGCGTGCGATGCTGGAGCGGTACCAATACCCGGGGAACGTTCGCGAACTTCAGAATATCCTCGAACGGGCTATGATCTTTTGCCAGGGCCGTACGCTTTCGCCCACGTGTTTACCAATTGAGTTGCGTGAAAGCGCGCCGCACGTGGCTGCGGTCTCAGGAACTGGGACAGACTCAATGGTTCGGATCGATATGAAGCTCGGACAACAGACCCTCGCCGACATTGAACGGACCATCATCGATGAGGTCTTGCGGCTGGCGAGCTATAATAAAACGTTGGCTGCCAAGCATCTCGGGCTCACTCGTTTCTCGCTCGATCGACGGCTAAAGAAGATTGCAGACAGCTGAGGCAAATCTTCCCACTCCTCGGCTGCTGAAAGCATACTTCGATGGCGGTCCGACTGCCAAGTCCTTGGGTCGTCCGGGTAGGGAAATATCGTCATGAGTCGTGGATTTGGGTGATCAAACGGCAACCGTTCTAAAGTTCTTCTCTGATCGTAACTCCGTTCGTTCTACCTAGACTGCCCATCGGAGAAGACAACCCCCACACCGACGAGCGGGGTGAGGCTGTGAACATCGAGTTGGCGCCAGGTGCGTTGCACAAGGCCTCCAACAGCTTGAACATCAACATCAGTCCAGCAGCTCTCGAGCCGGCCTCTTGGGTCACTGGCGTGCTGAGCGTCACTGTGGTGGCGAAGGTGGACTCAAGCGGGTTAGTGTTCCGGAGAGGTTTCCGGCGCGAGGATGGGAACTCGATATGAGTCAGGAACGGGAGACATGGCGAGCAGAGACCTCACGGCCTGGGTAAATCGGTGTATCGCAGTTCCATAGGCGGCCAGGCGCTCCGCATACGTCATCTCGTATACGCCCGTTTGCCTGGGATTTGAGCCGGGTAGGGGAGTGTATCGAGCACGTTGGCAATGACATGCATCCTGCAGGGGGCTGTTCCCGCGTCTCGGGCCAGACGTCTTGCCTGACGGTTCAGAAGCCGAGCACTCTATCGCCGATGGCGACGGCTAGAGCAGGCATACCTTTGCGCCTTGAGTTTCGTAGCGCTGTAAACTAGCTCTCCATGCTCTCGCGATAGCCGCCTGCGCTGGTAATTACCGCATTCGATAGGTCCATTCCATTCTTCTCGTCCCATAAAAAAAGCCGATCCGCCATCCCGTCTCGCGACGGGGGCGGATCGGCATCACGCTTGGACGTGCTTAAACCCTTAGCCTCCTGCGGCCCTCGTAAAGACTGGGATGATGTTACCGGCTATACTGTTGATATGACGATTTCCGGCTTCGTCCCAAGCCATCACGAGCCCTCCGAAGCGCTGGTCAGGATCGTGGACCAGATCCATCAACCTCTGCACTTCCCATAGCGAGTCCCGCGAGTCGAGCTTGACTTCTCTGCTTTCGCCTGGGTTGATGGGGGACTCATCCTCTATATGCAAGCCGTCTAGGGCCATGATCTCCGGTGGATAGGTCGGGTCCATATTGTTGGCCACCCCCACCTTGTTGAGGAACCTGATGCCCGCCGTCGTGAATTCTCCGATCCTAAGAGGCTGCTCTCCGCTGTTGGTGACCTGTAAGGTCATGCGAAGGGCGCGACCAGGAACGTCGTAATCTGCGGCGAGAACTTTGATCGTGAGGTCTGACTTCAAATGAGTCGCCTTGATCTTTGGTTCACCCGCTTGGAGCGGGATAGTATAAGGGTACTGAGAATCCGTCACGAAGAAACCAATTGCGATTAAGACGAAGCACACTGCTAACATGCCAAAGGCCACGACACGGTCGACCGGATCGTTTAGGAGCGCATCTCCTCCCTCTTGCGCCAGCACACGGGCTCGAATGAGGAACATTGGTCTAAGCATGAACCAGCCTATCCAGGCAAATCCGAGACCACCCCATAGGGCATGCCAAAAGAGCCCAACCGCCAGGCCTGCGGTCTCCGTATCGATGGTTCCTCCAACCAGCAACTTCACCGGATTGGTAAAGTCTTTATAATTGCCTTGGATATCCATCCAACCTCCCGGTCCGGCGATCGGGCCTGCGCCATTAACGGCCAACATTGGATGGATGTGATGATGACCGGGTAACCGGCCCCTCAGCTTGATCACATACTCGTAATCCCCACCGAGCTCCAATGGGCCAGAGGTGACCATCGGAACTCCGTTCACTTTCGAGCTGAGACGTGTAAACACCGAACTTGGGCTGCCTACGTTTATGAACGTACGCTTGGGCGCAACAACGGCCCTTGGCCAGTCTTCGGATATGTGGATTTTGCCAGACAGCATCGCTTCATCGTTGACGGCGGTCTTCTGCGGATTCCACCTTGTGTCGTACCATTGAGCGGTACGCATCCGCAGGAACGGTTCCTGAGAACGCTCCCCGTGGGCGGCAGCGGGAGAGGCAAAGAACACCAGGGGGAGCCCCAGTGTCGCCATCCCGAGGGAGCCGATCACGCACAATTTAATTATGTTTTTGGCGTTCATGATTTCCCTTCTGCTAATGTGGCTCCGGCCCCCATAGGTGCTCCTGGCAATCTAGGCGCAACCCCATCCGGCGTACCATGCCTTTTTGCATACTCATCGCTGCCGATAACCATGACATCGTTCTTCCGTGACATTACACCGCGTTTGCCCTTGACCCAAAAGAACGATTGACCGACAAAGTGGCCGATTTGCCACCAAATGGTGAAGACCAACATAGAAACGAAGGCCGAGAAGAACGCCGAGATCCAGACGGTGTGTCCACCGAACGTACGCAGCGATCCCACCTCAATGATTCGGATATACTCAGGCGTCCCAGTACGGACATACGTGAACCCCATGTAATCGGCCAGCGACATGAGCTGACCATCTATAACCAACGGTTGGTGGCTGTATCCGAATATGGCGTATTGTGTCGGATTAAACATCATTGCGAATGCCCACACCCCGAATATCGCGGTGAGCATCCAGCTTCGAGTCAGCAACAGGGTGCAATCAAGGATCAGCGCGCTGCCGACCATGGTGGCTGGCATGACGAAGTTCATCGGAAAGTTGGCCCACCAGTACCAAGCAAATACAATCGTGATCCACTTCCCGACGAGGAGCCCCGTGATGCTCAATGTTGCACCAAACGGTTGCCGGTAGAACGTCCAGAAGTAGTACATGATCGCCCCGGGATACATGACCTCTACAATTGGTGTCACCGTCACCCAAAACTGCCGGTCCTTCCAATCGACCCAGAAATCCCAGTCTCCTGCAAGCAGGTCGAAGTGCATATGAAAGGTTGCGAATACCCCTAAATATGCAATCGGAAGGAAATACACCGCATCTAACATTCTCGACAGCTTGACGCCTTCCGGCGGAAGCTTGCTGGCTTTGATAATTTCAGCGGTTCTAAACAGTGCCATTTGTCCCCTCCTCGCTCGTTCTGAACATCAGTCTCCTCCCTATATTTCAACTGGCCGGTTGGCCAATCCCGCGCTCCGTCCTCCGGAGCACGGGGTCAGTCCCCGACTTAGTACGGGATCACATGCAAACAATCCTTGCTCTCGTTGTTCCAGACCACATCGCACAGGTTGGACATGCGCGCCACGATCTGTGCCGCCACGCCCCCGGTCCCGCCGAACAACCCGCACCAGCCCAACGTCACAAAGCCCCAGTGCAACGGCGCGGCAAAGAGTTCATCGACAAACCAGAATGCATGGCCCCACTCATTGAGCCCCACATTCGGCAGAATCATCATCGGGCCCACGATCGCTCCCACCAACGGGAACGAGACGGCCTTGCTGAACTGCGGCAGCCGCGTCATCGCATACAGATAACTCGCGACGCCACAGGTGATGTACAACGGGAAGGTGAAATAGAAGGCGATGATATGGCTGGCGGTGAAGCTCGTATCGCGGATGATCACCTGGTGCCACGACGCATCCTGCTCCAGGGTGTAGCTCCCGGCCCAGTACACGCCGAACACATAAATCGCGAGCCACATCATCCAGTAGAAGTACCGCTTGAGTTCCGTCTTGGGGTCGACGTTGGCGACGTTGCGATCCCGCGTTTGCCAAATCCACCCGAGGGTTGCGGCCGAGAAGATGATGTTGGAAATCACGTTAAAGCGCCACAGCCCCATCCAGACGTTTTCGAACTCCGGCGTCATCGAGTCCAAACCGTGGGAGTACCCGAAGACGCGCTGAAACACGACTTCGGCGCCCACCGCCGCCAACATTGCAAACCAGCCGATCTTGAGGGGCCTGGAATCGTACCAGAGCGACATATCGTAGCCCCGATCGGTACCCCCCCATGTTGTTGAACTCGCCATATCACGGACCTCCTTTTTATGTGATTGAGACCCACTGCATAATCCAGAGAAAAATTCTCCGGCGAAACATTACGACTACTGGTTGCTGCCGTTTATCTGCGTGGCGGGAGAGTAGCGGATACGGTTTCTTGATGTCAAGTAGAATATCCAAGGTGGAAGCCTCATCCTGCTTGCAAAATGCGTGCAAAGGGCTATGCACTTAACTCCAGTTTAGTCACCCAACATTAGGAGGTGACTGTAACCAGCCTGGAGTTGGGGACAGGCTCAATTGCGACAGCTTGCGCGACAAGTCCGTAGAACAGTTTCCAACGGTTTCTAGACGTTCGACGGTTGAACCTAAACGTGAATTCATCGAGATAGGTATCTAGTTGCTCACGGGACAGTGCACCTTGATGGATACCCATCAACCAACGTCTCAACAAGGACGCCACCCGGTGTACGCGGGGTAGCAAGGCTGACGCTGTTTTGCCGCTGGCATTGATCAATCGCGGTCGGTGCTTGAACCCCTCCTGTTTCAACCCTGCATAGCCCTTCCATCCATCCGTGATGACTACGGAGCCCGGTTCGACCATGTGTTTTACGAAGGCGACGAGCTGGCTCGGAGAGGCGGCGGGAATCCGACGCAGGCGGATGCGCCCAATCCCCTTCCCATCGATTTGCGCGGCAATCGCCACCAGGGCTTTGCTTTCTAGGTGCCAGCGGCCTCCTCCCGCCTCGACGTTGCCCATGTGTATTTCGTCTACTTCAACTTCGCCTCCCAACCTGTCCCAATCCGGCAGTACCATTGCGCGTCGCAGTTTTTGAAGCCATAACCACGCAGTTCTATAACTGCCAAAGCCCAGCAGGCGCTGTAGACCCAAGGCACTGAGCTGGTGTTTCTGCCCGGTCATCCACCACATGGCTCGAAACCAGTCCTGCAAAGGAAGGCGGGTTCGGTGGAAGATCGTCCCCGCTGTGACCGAGGCTTGGTATCCACACCGACGGCACATCAAGAGACATCGTGTGGTTGTCCAACTGCCGCTGGTCGTGCACTGGGGGCAACAGAACCCAGTTGGCCATCGCAACCGAGCCAGGTAGGCGCGGCATGCACCTTCTGTGGCGAAGCGCTGCTCGAACTCGGCGAGGGTCCGCATCATATAGTCCTCCACGGTGTGACTTCACTACGCCTGGGGTATACTGGAGTCAAGTGCATAGCCCATTGAGTACGAAAAATATACAAGAAAGTGCTGTAATGTCAAGCACGCAGGAACACCTAAGCTTGCCATGCGGCAGCTTCTGTGCCGATACAGGCCTGACGATCGCCACTTCTTCCCATCCTTCTTTCTCCGGTAGGGCTTAAAGGCAATCCAATTGTTCGGGCTTGTTCAGAATGAAGCTCTTCGAAGCAAGCTGTGGGGTATTCGGACAAGAAAAAAATAGACGGAGCGACCTTGCCGCTACACGGTCTTCAGGGTCAGGGTGTTTCTATGTGACATATTCGAGTTTCCGGAAGACCATAGCCTCAATTCGTCCCTCCTCAAAATGATCGTTGGAACGTGTCTCTAGTTCGCGCCATGCCAATTTTCCCAGATGAAACCTCAGTGCACATGGTCGTCTGGCGGCGGACGAATTTCACCTTCCCGGTTAAGTTGACCGATCTCCCGCATCAATGCGCCGATGTCCGTCCACCCCGCCCCGTCCACCTCAGGGATCCAGCGCGCCCGCAAATAGCCATAGTGGTCTATCAGGAACTCCATGTGTTTCGGTGCTGTTCCCTCACCGGCCAGATCCGGATTGCTGAGGGTTCTACGGAACAAGGCGTAGCTTTTCGCGATCTCCGGCGCACCCTGCGTTGCCACCAGGAAAGGCATATTCGCCGAGACCGCCTCCATATCCTGCTGGTTGAGATCATTCACGGGGACCGCCAGCACCACCGTATTGCTGCCACTTAGCGTGGCGTATGCCAGCCGCAGTTGATCGAGCCTCGTGCGTGACTCTGGCCACGAAAACAGCACCAGCAACACTGTTTTTTGCCGGCGGAAGTCCTTCAAGGTGCCGCTCGTACCGTCTTGCGCGGAATAGGAGAAGTTCTGCGGAGCCATATAGGGCTGATTGGGAGCGACGAAAGGGTTTATGAGCCGCGCCTGATAGCCGCGGGACGTGGCATGGAGAAAGTTCACGACATCCCAGCGATCCTCTTCCATAAGTTTGTCGGCAAACGCCGGCATACCCGTATCGGGAATACCATAAGTCAACCAGTGGAAAAAATCGCCTGCAGTGTGCTTGAGAGTGTGCGGCTCCGTGAGCAGATCCACCGGTGGCTTCTTGAAGGTCTTGGCCAGAACACCATTGCCCTTGGCTTGAGGGCCGTGGCAGGGCACGCAGTTCGCGGCGAAGTGGGTCGCACCGTTGGCAACGGAAATGGCATCGAACGGGACCGGCGTCTTGCGGTAGGTTTCAGGATAGGCCTGAATACCAATAGGAGGCAGCGCCACGGCTAGCGCACAGGCAGCCAGTACGACCGGGATAGTTATGCGCCATTTTGTTTCCCAACGTTTGGTTCGACCTAGTATGAGCGCCCCACCTGCCAGGACAAGCAGGGCGACTCCGGCTCCCTCGCCGATCATCGCTCCCGGCTCACCCCAGGTCGCGTCGATGGAGAAGCGGAATGGATAGGGCCAGTCTTCAATGACGTCATGCTTCGCCGGTACGGCGTTGGCCAGTATTGTTGCCACCAGCACCAACATCAACGCGATCGCGAATTCGACGGTGACCCACTTTCGAAGGCCTCGTCCCCCGGCTGCAGCTACATCCGCGTTCTGCTCGAGTGACGGGATCCAGACGAGGCGCGCACACGCGCCGATCACGAGAATCGGTGCGAGCAACGAAAGCTTTGTGTTGAGTAACCAGCCGTAGCTCGTTGCGACTAATGCGGCGTAGTTTGTGTCCACCATGCGATCCGCAACGAGAATGCCGGTGGCCACGACAGCGACCATTACAGGCAGCGCTATCGCCGAGAAACGCTTCAGGGTCTGGAGGCCGGACCGATCCACTTCCTCGTGTGAGCCCTTTCCGCTGGTGGCGAACATGACCGTGAGAATGGCTGGCAGCCCTCCGAACCAGACACTTGCGAGAATGATGTGCAGCGTGTAGGGCAGGACCGATGCGACGGACAGTTCTCCGGCTGCGGAATGGCTCGCGAGCGATCCCACAGCCAGCGTGAGCGCAGCGACGATCGCGCACAACACATATCGCCAATGCGCCCGAGGTGAGAGCCGAATGTAGAGGGCTACTCCGAGGACGATAAGCGCAAGGGCCGCGCGCACCATCCAGATGAGTCCTATGCGGGTTTTTTGTAAGAATTCCAGCCAGGCTCCCGGGCGCCAAGCATTTTCGGCTACCCCCGTGGCCTGCGCTGTAGTCGTGGCCAGTATGCCCACCAACCCCAGCAGAAGCGTGACCGAAAGCCACGGTAACGCCCGCTCCAGGCGGGCTGGCCATGGGGCGTCGGATATGGTTTTGGCGCGCACGGCAATCGTAAGAAAGACGCAGCCGCCGATCAGGATCATGTTGGACGCAAGCTGTAGCCAGCGGAACAGCGCGCCGATGATCTCGATCATTTCTTTTGCACTTTATCCTTTACCGTGAAGTCGAAGGAAGACTCCACCACGTGACCGTCTACCGACAGCACCCGAAACTTTACTGAGTACTTCCCGGGCGCCAACTCCGGTAATGGCAAGACGATGGATTTTCGATCATCCGGAGCAAGTTGAGGATTGATCTCGGTTACAGGATGTTTCTCGGCGTCGAGCACGACAAGAGACGCGTAGTCGCCTTCAATTTCCTCGTTGAACCAGAGTCGTACCTGCGCTGGTGCCTTGGCGAGGAGAGCCCGACGCGGCGGCTCTGCTTTGACGAGCATTGAATGCGCCAGCGCTGGCGCCGTATGCACGCACATGGCCATCGCCATCACTGTGCCTACCACGACGCGCTTGAGCCCGTGAACGGCCCATGATTCCATCGGACCTCCTCCTCGTCCTTGACTGCTGCGGTCGACCGCAGCAGTCGGCCATTTGGCTGTCTTGTTTCGGCGCATTACTCTACGGCGACCGATGACCGGCTGCCTACGAAACGGTGCTGACCGAGGGTTTGCGACGACCACGTAGGAAAAAGAAGATCGCCGCTCCACCGGCGATCGCTGCGAGCGGGACGATGACCATGATGTAGTGCATGAAGTGCGAAACCACTCCCGATTCTCCGACTGAGATCGGGAATCGCGCTACATGTTCCTGCGGGCCCCCAACGGTGACCACACCAATGAATTTGCCGGGCTGGTTGAAGTTATATTCGAAATTGATGAAACCTCCGGGGTAGACCTTGGGCGGCAGGTGAACGACCGTGATAGCCTGAAGATCCTGCTCCGATCCCGTATCTTTGACGACCCGGACCTCGACGGGCAACGAACGGAGTTCCCCTTCGATATAATCAAGCACCAATACCGTACGGCCGGTCGACGGAACATCCCCGCAGAGTTCCCTTTCGGCTGAGGTGTCAGGTTGATATTCGGTAAGGTGCATGCCGTAGGGTCCAAGCTTGAGTATGCAGAAGTTTTTGTCCAATTCGTGAAAGTGCTGGGCCTCTGCGGAGAGTGGAACTCCCATCACCAGCATCAAAAAACACACGACCGCAGGTTTCAGAAATCGCAAAGACATCGTCAGTATCCTCATCTTTAGGCGTCTCAATTTCCTCGTTGAACCAGAGTTGCACTGCGCCGGCGCGTTGGATCGGATGGCCGGACGCCTATGAAACGGTACTGCCAGAAGTTTTGCCACGCCCGCGCAGGGCAAAGAAGACCACCCCAAGAACAGCAACCCCTGCAAGTGCAATCAAAAAGTATGAGGGGGGCAACGGAATCTTCGTTTCCCCTACCGAGAACGGGAATCGCGACACATGTATCTGCTTGTCGCTTACGGTGACCAGGCCGATGAATTTGCCGGGCTGGTCGAAATTATATTCGAAATTGACAGTGCCGTTGGGGTAGACCTTGGGCGGCAGGTGAAGGACCGTGATGGCCTGAAGGTCTTTCTCCGAGCCCGTATCCTTGATGACTCGAACCTCGGTGGGCAACGGGCGAAGTGCATCTTCCATGTAATCGAGCACCACGACCGTGCGACCAGTTGCCGGAATATCCTCGCAGAATTCCTTATTGCGCGTGTTGTCAGGCTGATAGCCGGTGAAGTGCATGTTGTACGGGCCGATCGTGAGTCTGCACATGTCCTCTGCCAGTGCCAGCCCTCCGTGAGCTTGGGCCTGTGTGGAGAAGAAAGGCACCCCGATTGCCAGCATCAAGACGCACAAGCCGACAGGTTTCAGCAATTGCACAGCCATTGTCAGGATCCTCCCTCTCGAATGTTGAACCATATACCATTGGGCGCGCGGGCCAGGACGCCCGGCTTCCTACGACCGGGGGGCGGCCCACCAATTCCGCACCCACTTCGACCGTACAAGCTTGTACCCGAGCCACGCCGCGAGCAACACGCCTAGCAATGGGATACCCACGGAGCGCAGCAGCTTCTGATAATCGGTCATGTGTACCCGCAAGAGATACTGCGGGCGCCGCATCAGATTCTGCTTCTCCGCCGCAATGGTGACGGTATACAGGCCCTCGTCCAGCCGGACTTCGCCCCGGAGCACTCCGTCCGGGTGGGTGCTCGGACGAAAATCGGCCACAATCTGATCTTCTGCCTCATTGCTCCCGTTTCCCTTCACGACCCGCATCCCGACCGCCTCGTTGCGCAGCGACGGGTCCACGAGGTCGACGACGAGAAAGGTGTCGCCTTCTTTGGGAATGTCTGTGCAGTATTGATCTTTCAACTCGTATTGCGGCTGATAGGCGCTGAAGTGCACCACGCGCTCACCGACTCTGCGCAAACACGGGTCGTCTTCTCCGCTGGTTGCCCCATGTGCGGCAGCTAGGCTGGGGAGGTACAGTGCAGCACCAAGAAGCACGAGCACGATTGCGCCTGCCCGTGTCATCTGTCTCCTCATAATAGGTCGAACCCTCCTGTGTGGGACCTTGCGCGGAGGCGCAACTCGTTCCGCCCACGGTGGCGGCGTTCCATGCGGCTCAGCGATCCCAGTGCATAGTTGCGCGACTGGCCACATGTGATATCAAGTGGTATTACCATGATGCCATTAAAGCAGGGCAAGATTCTAGCCCCCCTCGCGAGGTAAGCGAAAACCTCGAAATTGTTTTTCTGTTGGTTTCGGCCTGGGCTCCGGCTGCCCGATATGAGCCATGCCTGACCGGAGTCATGAAGGACGGGGACTGCGTGCCGAGTTATCGAGGCTCTCCCACATGGGCATCCGGAGCCGGGAACCGGAGTTGGTGACCCTATTCATTTCCATGAGGTTGGGAGCGGAATGCCGCGATAGAAAACAGCAGTGGTGCCTGATGCACCGACACACGATACATATGTAATTCATACACATTAAATCAGTATACGTATACATTGGAGAGCTCCTATTTGGAGCATCCTTTCGGTCGGATATTCGTGACCAACGGTTCTGCCGCTGACGTGACAGGACTGGTTGTCGGTGCGGAGAGAGTCTTGTTTGTCCTCCATGTGGTGGGCCAGAAGAGAGTCCAACGAATGCCTTTCCGGTACTCAGGATTTGATCGTAGGTTTGCAACCGGATAGGTTCATGCCGGACCGCGCGAAACCATCTTTGACTTGCCGATGTCAGATGGGCGACAATCCCAGGGCTCGCGCGTGTTCTTTTTTTACGAAGCCACAAATTGTCATTATGGTGACGTCGACTTTGTGGAGGGAATAACGGTCAGAGACGATTGTATTTTATTGAGGCGTCAGATCGTGTCGGCGAAACGTTTGCGAACAGCACGACCCTTAAATCTTCGACACTACGGCAATTATTTGTCTTCAATCCCAGTGGGATTCCTCGAAATATGTTCCAAACCGTCGCACTGAGCGGCAGTCGCGGGGATCGACAGCTGTTCTCCGACGTCAGCGTGACGGTCAAGCCAGGAACTCTGTTGGCTGTGGTTGGTGAGAACGGCAGCGGGAAAACCAGCTTTCTCCGTATGCTGTGCGGCCTGTTATCACCAGATAAAGGCACGATCCTTTGGCAGGAGAAAGACATCCGCCAGCTCAAGGAACTTTATACTGCCCAGCTCACCTATGTAGGGCATCTCAACGGAATCAAAGACGAGCTCACTCCGGTCGAAAACCTCAAGGTCTCTGCCTACCTGGCCGGTGATGCAAGTTCCGGTGAAACTGTGCAACAGGCGTTGGAGGCTGTTGGTCTCGGACGATCAGCTCATCGTCTGCCGACGAGGGTACTATCACAAGGACAAAAGCGCCGCGTGACACTAGCGCGTCTTTGGCTTTCTACGCGTCCGTTATGGCTCTTGGATGAGCCGTTCGCTTCCCTTGATACTGCGGCCACAAGTTACTTGACCCAACGCCTGCAGGTGCATCTGAGTAGTGGCGGTATGGTCGTGGTCGCCACGCACCAGGAGATTGCCCTCCCAACTGATTCCGTTCAGCACCTGAGGCTGACTCGATGAGTCAGCCCAGTATGAGTGAGGCATTGCGCGGGGTTGTCCGGCGGGACCTCCTGTTGGCCATGCGGCACCGTTCGGATGTCGCGATGTCGGTCTTCTTCGTCGTTATCGTCGCGAGCCTCTTCCCGTTGGGGGTTGGGCCGGAGCAGGCGGTTTTGAGGGTGATCGCCTCCGGGGTGCTCTGGGTCACGGCATTGCTTGCGTGTTTGTTGTCACTCGGGCGCCTATTCACCGCTGACTATCTCGATGGTGTGTTGGAACAGACGCTTCTGATCCCTCAGCCGCTGGCTGTTCTGGTCGTGGGCAAGGTGTTCGCGCATTGGGTGATTTCCGGCTTGCCGGTGGTCCTGCTCTCGCCGCTGCTCGGCTTGCAATTCGGTTTGAGTGGGGAGTCGCTGTGGGTACTGACGCTATCGCTCTTGCTTGGTACGCCGACGTTGAGTATGATTGGGGCCATCGGTGCTGCGCTGACCCTTGGGTTGCGTGGGAGCGGCTTGCTGGTTGCTCTCCTAGTGCTTCCGCTTTTTATTCCGGTGCTGATCTTTGGGGCCGGCGCCGTCACGAATAGTTTGGCCGGAATCGGTAGCGAAGCGAATCTGTCGTTACTCGGAGCCTGTTTTCTGCTCTCGCTCGCGTTTGCGCCATGGGCCACGGCTGTTGCATTACGCATTGCATTGGACTAAGAGATCGTCATGAGTGCCACAGGCATAAACTGGTTTAAATATTCATCACCACAGGCGTTTCACCCGTTAGCCGGACGGATGATCCCGTGGTTTGCTGCCGCTGCTGTGGGACTGATTGCGGTCGGCCTTTACGTGGGATTCTTCATCGCTCCGACTGATGTGACACAAGGCGATGCCTACCGCATTATCTTTGTCCATGTTCCGGCTGCCTGGATGTCCATGTTTCTCTACGTCATCATGGCAATCTGGGCTGGTATCGGACTAGGGCTCAATGCGCGTCCCTCGTTTATGATGGCGCAGGCCATCGCTCCGACCGGAGCCATGTTTACGTTCCTCGCGCTGTTCACCGGGTCGATGTGGGGCAAACCGACCTGGGGGGCCTGGTGGGTGTGGGATGCCCGGCTGACGTCTGAATTGATTCTTCTGTTTCAATATATCGGGATCATCTTGTTGCGATCGTCGATCGACGATCTGCGCCGCGCAGATCGCGCCAGCGCCGTCTTGGCGCTTGTAGGGGTGATTAATGTTCCGATCATCTATTTTTCCGTGCGGTGGTGGAACACATTGCATCAAGGGGCCTCTGTCAGCATCACGGCGGCGCCAACGATGGCGGGAACAATGGTGACGGCGATGTTGGTGATGATGGCCGGCTTCTGGATGTACAGCATCGCGGTGACGCTGGCCCGCGTGCGGTGTGTGATTGTCGAGCGGGAGCGGCAGCCGGCGTGGGGCAAGCAGGCCTCGATCCCGGACGTCGCGGAGGCGCGCTGATGCAGTGGGGAAGCCTGGCGGAGTTTTTCGCGATGGGTGGATACGGCCTCTATGTATGGAGTTCGTTCGGTGCTACGGCCTTGTGCATGGGGGGGGAAGTCCTTGCGGTCTGGCGGCGGCATGCGGCGGCCAGGGAATCGTGATGGGTTGTAGGAGGAACCAGAGACAATGAAACCTCGACAGAAACGGTTTGTTCTCATCGGCCTGGGTTTGGTCGCGCTGGGGGTGGCATCGGCGTTAGTACTGAATGCATTCCAAAGCAATCTTGTGTTCTTTTATACGCCGACGCAGGCGGCCAATGGGGACGTGCCCCAGGGGCGCAGCTTCCGCATCGGCGGGATGGTCGAAGCCGGCAGTCTCACCCGTGAAGGCGATGGACTAACCGTGCATTTTGTCGTGACCGATATGGCGAAACGCGTGCCCGTGACGTTCAAAGGAATCCTGCCGGACCTCTTCAAGGAAGGCAAGGGAGTAGTAGCCCAGGGTCAACTCGGTGCCAATGGAGCATTCCTAGCGAGTGAAGTGCTGGCGAAGCACGATGAAAACTATATGCCACCGGAAGCCGCGGACGCGCTCGCCAAAGCCAAGACCGTAGGGGTGCAGAGCAGCGGCACTCTGGTCGTCAATCCACGCTAGGAGCCTACATGATTCCAGAAATTGGTCATTATGCCTTAATTCTTGCGCTCTGCGTGGCGGTGGTGCAGGGGAGCCTGCCCATCTATGGCGCTGCCGTGGGAAACGCGTCGCTGATGGCCGTCGCCAAGCCCGCGGCGCGCGGGCAATTTCTCCTGGTTCTACTCGCTTTTTGTTGTCTGGGGTATGCCTTTGCGGAGAAAGACTTCTCCGTGCTCTACGTCGCGGCCACGTCAAACTCTCAACTCCCTCTGCATTACCGCCTCGCAGCCATTTGGGGCGCGCACGAGGGCTCGCTGCTTCTCTGGATGTTCATCCTCAGTATCTGGATGGTCGCCGTCTCGTTCTTCTCCACCCAACTGCCGGAGGCGATGCGCGCACGCATCTTGGGTGTGATGGGTCTTGTCAGCGTGGGATTTCTTTTATTCATGTTGACGGTCTCCAATCCGTTTGAGCGGTTGATCCCAGCGGCCCTTGATGGGCGCGATCTAAACCCGCTCCTACAAGATCCCGGTATGGTGATCCATCCGCCGATGCTCTACATGGGGTACGTGGGATTCTCCGTCGCGTTTTCCTTTGCCATCGCTGCGCTCTTAGGGGGGACGCTTGATGCTGCCTGGGCGCGCTGGTCGCGCCCGTGGACGACTGTGGCCTGGTGTTTTATGACCGTGGGAGTTGCGATGGGGAGCGGGTGGGCCTATTACGAACTGGGATGGGGTGGCTGGTGGTTTTGGGACCCGGTCGAAAATGCCTCCTTCATGCCTTGGCTGGCCGGCACCGCATTGATGCACTCGCTGGCGGTCACCGATAAGCGAGGCGGCTTCAAAGCCTGGAGTGTGTTGCTCGCCATTATGGCGTTCTCGCTCAGTTTGCTCGGAACCTTCTTGGTCCGCTCCGGCGTGTTGACTTCTGTGCATGCGTTTGCCACCGACCCGAAGCGTGGCTTATTCATTCTCGTGTTCCTGGCCGTGGTGATCGGCGGCTCGTTAGTCTTGTTCGCGTGGCGGGCGCCCCGCGTGGGTTTGGGCGGGGGGTTCGCCATGATTTCACGCGAGGGGATGTTACTGGCAAACAATGTGTTGTTGGTGGCGGCCTTGGGCTCCGTGCTCCTCGGGACGCTGTATCCCTTGTTCTTGGATGCGCTGGATCTTGGTAAAATCTCGGTCGGCCCGCCGTACTTCGACACCGTTTTTCTCCCTCTGATGACCCCCGCTATCTTTTTGATGGGGATCGGGCCGCTGGCCCAATGGAAGCAGGCGAGCCTGCCCGCCTTGGCCATCCGCCTGCGCTGGGCCTTCGGCGTCAGCCTGGCGACAGCCGTGGCGGTGCCGTGGCTCATGGGGCAATGGACGCCGCTGATCAGTCTGGGGCTCCTGCTGGCCTTCTGGATTCTGGCGACGATCCTGGTGGATCTGCGGGAGCGGCTGCTCCATGCCGAGGGCGGCAGCATTGGGGGCCGCGTGGTCGCCCTGCCACGCGCCTATTGGGGCATGGTACTGGCCCACTGCGGCGTGGCCCTATTCATTCTCGGCGTGACCATGGTGAAGGGCTTTGAAGTGGAGCAAGACGTTCGGATGAACGTCGGTGAGACGGCCACGATCGGCGGCTACACGTTCCGTTTTGACGGGACACAACAGGTCAATGGCCCGAACTATGTTGCGGCGAGAGGGACATTTCATGTGAGCCAGAATGGCCGTGAGGTGACGGTGATGTATCCCGAAAAGCGCCGCTACTTCGTGCAGAACCAGACGATGACCGAAGCGGCAATTTCACCGGGGTTGTTGCGCGATCTGTACGTGTCGTTGGGCGAGCCGATCGAGGGCGGAGCCTGGAGCGTACGGCTCTATCACAAGCCCTTCATCGATTGGATCTGGGGAGGTTGTTTGGTCATGGCTTTGGGCGGCGTCCTGGCTGTCAGTGATCGGCGCTATCGGCTGGCGTGGCGGCGGAAAGAGGCCGCAGTGCCGCCAGCGACGCAGATGGCGCGCCAGACCGTATCATGAGCCGGTTTCTCATCCCGTTCGGGATCTTCATTGTCGTGGTCGGTTTTCTTGCCGTCGGGCTGACGCTCAACCCGCGTGAGTTGCCGTCTCCTTTAGTTGGGAAGGCGGCGCCTGATTTTTCACTGCCGCAGCTCCATGATCCAGGGAAAGTGATTTCGTCGAACGACCTCAAGGGCAAGGTCTGGCTGCTCAACTTCTGGGCGTCGTGGTGCGGGGGCTGTAAGGACGAGCACCCGGTGCTCATCCACCTTGCCCAATCAGGGGAGGTGCCCATCTACGGCATGGACTATAAGGATCAGCGGAACGAGGCCCTGGCGTGGTTGAAGGAGTGGGGCAATCCCTATTCGGTCGTCGCCGTGGATGAGCCGGGGCGTGTCGGGATTAACTACGGAGTCTACGGGGTACCGGAAACCTATGTGATCGATAAGGCCGGGGTTATCCGCTACAAGCAGATAGGCCCGCTACGGGAGGACATCTTGGAAAAAAAGATTTTACCTTTAGTCAGGGAGTTGCAAAACCAGTGAAATGGCTGTGGATGCTCATGCTGCTACTTCCAAGTCTCGCTACGGCGAACGAGGCTCAGCCACTCGCCGCGAACCCGCAGGTTGAGGCTCGACTGAAACTCCTCGCCGTTGAGCTGCGCTGCTTGGTCTGTCAGAACCAGACGTTAGCCGATTCGAACGCGCCGTTGGCCGAAGATTTGCGCCGGGAAGTGCGTGAGATGATCGCAAAAGATATGAGTGACAAGGAGATCATCGATTTCCTTGTCACACGCTACGGTGATTTTGTCTTATATCGACCGCCGTGGAAAGCCACCACGACATTGCTCTGGGTGGGGCCGTTCCTCTTACTGGGAGCTGGCGCAACTGGATTGGTGTTTGCACTACGCAGGAGACAAAAAAAGTTGACCGATGTGACATTGTCGGAAGCTGAGCACAATCGTGTCGAGAAACTGCTATCAGAAGGAAGTAATCGCCTTTGACGATCATATTCTGGGTTATCGCATCGAGCATGACCCTTCTCATCCTCGGCCTTCTGTTGTGGCCTCTGCTGAAACGCAGAGCCACTGTCGCAACGGGAGAGCAGGAGAAAACACTGTCTATTTTCCGACAGCAATTTTCAGAATTAGAGCAAGACCGCGCCAACGGTGTACTCACCGACGAATTGTATCAGCAGGCGCGGCGTGAACTCGAACGCCGTCTGCTGGAGGAAACGGGCACCACGGAGACGACGCCCCACAAAGGCGCCACGTCAGGTCAGTAGCAGGCCGGTGGCTCTTGCACTGGCCATCATTGTTCCGACTGCCAGTGGTTTACTCTATTGGCAACTTGGGAACCCTCTCGCGATGACGGAGCCGTCCGCGGCCTCGATGACTGCGCAACGGGGTGTGGGTGATGAGGCATCGTTCTCTGAAGGAATGGAGCCGCTGATCGAGCGACTCAAGCAGAAAATGGAGCAGAATCCGAAGGATGGCGAAGGATGGGCCTTGCTTGCGCGTTCGTACATGGGCTTGGGGCGTTACCCCGAAGCCGCGCGGGCATATGAGAATGCCACGACACTGGTTCCTAACGATGCCCAGCTACTGGCTGATTATGCCGATGCGATGGGGGTACTTCATGGACGCAGGTTGGAGGGGAAGCCCGAAGCCTTGATTCAACAGGCGCTGAAGATCGATCCACTCAATGTAAAGGCGTTGATGTTGGCAGGGACCGTAGCGTTCAACCGCAATAATTTTGCACGCGCGGCGAAAGATTGGGAACTGGCTCGCGCAAACCTTCCTTCGGACACAGATCCGGAGATGACACAACAACTGGTGGCTGCGATCGAAGAAGCCAAGAGCCACCTTGGCGGCGGTCAAGAGACGGTGGCTTCATTGACGGAGCCGGCAGCAGCGCCGGCTCAACCGGCCAGGCGGACCGGACAACCACGTGCGATCAGAGGCACGGTCACCATGGCGCCGGGCCTTGCCAGTAAGGGGTCCCCGACGGACGCGTTGTTTGTGTTTGCCCGCGAGGTGAATGGTCCACCGATGCCAGTGGCGATCGTGCGGGCAACGAAAAAAGATTTACCCTTTACCTTCCAACTCGATGATTCGACGAGCCCGATGCCGTCCAGAAAGCTCTCCAGCGCAGGACCAGTGGTGATCGTGGCTCGTCTCTCGAAGTCTGGTCAGGCGATGCCACAAAACGGAGATTTAGAGGGAATGAGTCAGCCAGTACAATCTGGAGTGGATGGCCTCACCGTCGTCATCGATCGTGAAAGACCCTACGCGGAGGCGGCAACGTCCGCCCAGCCGGCTAGGCAGGTTGGGCAGCCACGTACGATCAGAGGCACGGTAACAATGGCGCCAGGCCTCGCTGGCAAAGGATCTCCGACGGACACATTATTTGTATTTGCCCGCGAGACGAGCGGTCCCCCCATGCCGGTGTCGATAGTACGGGCGACAAGAAAGGATTTACCCTTTACCTTCCAGCTCGATGACTCAACCAGTCCAATGCCGTCCAGAAAGCTTTCCAGCGCAGGACCCGTCGTGATTGTGGCCCGTTTGTCGAAGTCCGGCCAGGCCATGCCGCAAAGCGGAGATCTGGAGGGAACGAGTCAACCGGTGCAATCTGGAGTGGAAGGGATTACGGTCGTGATCGATCGTGAAAGACCGTAGCGCGAAGAAGTCCATATGGTTTACTTCACAGTCACCATGTTATGTGAGTTCCTGCTGTTGACCCCTGCAAGCTTTTGAGAGTAGTTGTTTTCTGCAGTCAGGTATCAGATTTAGAGTCCAACCCCCCCTTGACATCTTCTGATGCAGGTTGAGATATATGCGCGCTGTCCGCTAGCGGGTAGATGCGGCAACACAAGATACGATGTGTCTTCACAAACAGGGGGTATTGCACATGGTAGGCAAACAATGGTTGAGATGTAGTCTGCTGGTCTGTGGCGTGTTGCTGGCCGCGACAATGCCTGCGTATGCGGAACCGGCTGAGTCCGCCAAGCCGATTGGGCAGGTCGCACAGTCGCTTGCAATCAGCGGAACGGTGACGATGGCACCGAGCCTGGCAAGCAAGGGGTCTGCAACGGATACGTTGTTTGTATTCGCCCGCGAGACGAATGGCCCACCGATGCCCGTAGCTATTGTTCGCGCGACGAAGAAAGATTTGCCATTTGCCTTTCGTCTCGACGACTCGACTAGCATGATGCCGTCCAGAAAGCTTTCTGATGTGGGCATGGTGATCATTGTGGCTCGTCTCTCCAAGTCCGGCCAAGCCATGCCGCAGAGTGGAGACTTGGAGGGAATGAGTCAGCCGGTGAAGCCTGGAGCAGGCGGGATCACCGTCGTGATCGATCGCGAAAGACCGTAGTCTCAAGAACCAAGAGAGCTCTCTCTCATTTGACCATACATGAATACTGATGGCGCTAGACTTGCCCAGTTCAGAATTATGAGACTTTTTTTACACCAAACTCACTTAATATATTGACATCGAATATTATGCTGGGATATATATGCGCGGCACGCTAACTATAACCGCTAATATGAACAATAGTAGATGCGAATACCGGCACATACACACGTACGATCATTAGAGTGGCTTGACTTATAAATAGGGCAATTATCACCCGTGGGAGGGATAAGTATGACCAACAAATTCTGGTTGAGATGTGGCCTGGTAGTTTGCGGGGTGATGCTCGCAGGAACCGCGCAGGCCAACTTCCCCAGCGTTCCCAACGAAACCTACCAGGCGCTGAACCTCGATCGGTCCGCCAGCCCAAAGGAGATGCATGAGGCGTTGACGAAGCGCTACTTGGATCCAGGCAGAGGCGCGGGGAAAGGGCAGTACGGCCAGTATTGGGAGCCGCTCCCATTCAGTAAGTACCTGGATCCTCTTTCGTTCTACAAGCCACCCACATCGGTCAAGGATGTCGCGACACGTGAGCAGTGCGTGAAATGCCACAAAGATGAGTCGCCGGGGTGGGTGGAACTTTGGAAAAAGAGTGCCCACGCCAATCTTGACAAGATTCGCAAGCTGACCCCCAAAGACGACACTTTCTATAAGAAAGCGAAGCTGGAGGAAATCGAGGCGAACCTGCGCTCGCTTGGCAAGCTCGGTGCAAATGAGAACTTGAAGGAAGTCGGCTGCATCGATTGCCACGTTGCAATCAACACGAAGAAGGCGGCGGATCACCGGGCCGACCTGAGGATGCCCACTTCCGATGTGTGCGGTAACTGCCATCTAATGGAATATGCCGAGCGCGAGTCCGAGCGCGACACGATCTTATGGCCGAAGAACCAGTGGCCGAGAGGCCGCCCGTCGCACGCGCTAGATTACAGGGCCAACGTCGAGACGGACATCTACGCCGGAATGTCGCAGCGCGAGATCGCTGACGGCTGCACAATGTGCCACACCAACCAGAACAAGTGCGACAACTGCCATACCAGGCACGAATTCTCGGTGGCCAACTCCCGCAAGCCTGAAGCCTGCGGCTACTGTCACAGCGGCGCCGATCACAACAACTGGGAAGCCTACAACGGGTCGCAGCATGGGCTGGGGTACCAAGGCTCTAAAGATCAAACGAATTGGAATATACAGCTCAAGGATGCAGTTGCCAAGGGCAACCAAAAATTCCCTACCTGCCAGAGCTGTCATATGGAGTACCAGGGTAAATTCACCCACAACACGGTGCGTAAGGTTCGCTGGGCGAACTATACTTTTGTGCCCGGCATTAGAGAACCTGTCTTTGGCGAATGGGGCCAAAAGCGCTTGGATGCGTGGGTCAAGACCTGCACAACGTGCCACTCTGAGACCTTCGCGCGCGCATACTTGGAGTTTATGGACAACGGCACCACCGCGGGACTCGATAAATACGATGAGGCGCACAACGTCGTCCGTAAGCAGTACGAAGCTAGAGTCCTCACCGGTCAGAAGAACAACCGGCCTCCCCCTCCACTGCCGGCTAAAAGCCTGTTCGACCAGTTTTGGCAAATCTACTGGTCGAAGGGCAACAGCCCTACAACGATCGAGCTCAAACTCTTCGAAATGGCTGAGGACCATCTGGTGCAACTGCACGTGAGTCTCGCGCACCAATATCCAGGGTACACCTACACCGTCGGTTGGGCCGCGATCAACCGGGCTTATGTCGAAATCATGGACGAGGACACCAAGCTTAAGGAGAGGATGGTGTTGATGGAACGGGTGACCAAGCTCGAGCAGAGCAAGACGAGTAGCCTGCTGGATTTTGATAGCAGGGACGGGAAGCTGACGCTCGGCAGTCTTGGCGGCGGCATGCTTCTGACCGGTGGCCTCGCGCTCGCTGGGTGGAGCAGACGCAAGAAGAACCAGCGGTGACAATAGGCGCAGCGCAGACGATGGAAGCAGCGCTGACGCGACCGAACAACAGAATCCTCCCGTCACTGGGAATACTCCTGGTGGCGGGAGGATTTCTTATGTTCGGATGGCTCGCCTATCTATGGCTCAGTCCAGGGCCGGCCCCGTACCACTACAAGATGACGGAAGAGGGTGGCATAGAGAAGTTCGGCAAGCTCGGACTCGATGCTTGGCCTGACCTTAGCATCAGCAGGCAAGAGATTGTCGTAGAGGGTGTGGACGAACCAGTAGCTGCCGCCTATCTTGCCCGCCGCGGAAATACAAAGCCCGTTATGCTCGCCTGGGAAAATCACCTCGACCAACAAATAATTTTTGTCGACAGTAAGCTCTCCGAGCTGACCATATTGGCACCAGCGATTGCCAAACATATGCCGAAAGACGCGGTCATTCTTGCCTGGTGGGACACCTCGCGTCAGATTCAGCTATTGACCGGGTTAGAGACGGTGTTCACCTCCCATCTCAGTGAACCTCTTATCACGCCGTCGTTCTGGCGACCGCAAATCGAGGCGATCGAGAAATACGAACGCCAGTTCTGGGGCTCTACGGCAAGTGCAGAAGAGAGGGGGAAATTCCAACGCTTTGCTGACGCGCTTTTGGCAGAGCCAACAGAGGGTGCTGCGATGCTGCGTGAACTGACTGGCGGGCGTGAAGCCTATGTCGTGGTTCACATCTCGGACCTCTACAAACTCGGGATGATGCGCCCCGATCGAATCGGTGTCGCCTACAAGGACTTCCCCGTGAAGGGGAGTGGTGATGTGCATGGACTAAACATTATGGTGAAGCGTTGGCTAGCGGACAACAACTATACCTCCCATACGGTGCATGGACTCTCGGAGAATAACGTGCGCGCCTACTTCCTCACCGATGATAAGAGCGTTAACACGCTGCTCGCACAGATGCTGCCCATGACGACCTCGCTGATTCTCGAAATCAAAGCCGTCGAGATGGTCTATAAACACGGAGGCTATTTGGTCTATAAGATTCCGTCTGCACAGCCATCGAATAACTGATTCATTGAGTGGCCGAAATGGAAGGACCGTAATTGTAAGTCTTGCACAGTCACGATAGAGTAACGCATAATCGATTTTTCAAGTACGACCACGAATAGTTTTTCTGATGAAAGGAGGCCCCGTGAAGTATCCCATCGCATTTGCACTGGCCGCTGCTGTGCTGTATTACGCGTCTTTGCCGGAAGTGCTTCCGCTGAAACAGCCTTTGAGGGTCGAAAGAAATGCAGCAATTGCCACAAGAGCGAGGCCGACTCATGGATAAAGACTGCCCACGCGAAAGCCGTCGACTCGCTCAAAGCCGATAGGAATAAAGAAAAAAACGCAGCCATGGTCAAGGCAAAACTCGACCCGAAGAAGGACTACACCAAGGACAAGGATTGTATCGGCTGTCATGTGACCGGGTTCGGGTCGGAAGGCGGATATGAAATTTCGGACCCCGACAAATTCCTTGTGGGTGTCGGTTGTGAATCCTGTCATGGCGCAGGCCCGGATTATCGCAAGATTCATCGCAAGGCTGGCGAGGCCTTTGAAAAGTCGAAAAAGGTCACAGCGCGCGAGTCCCTCGCGGAAGCAGGACAGGATTTTGAATTCGTCGAGAAGTGTAACGCCTGCCACCTGAACTATGAGGGCTCCCCGTGGAAGGGAGCAAAGAAACCCTATACCCCATTCACCCCCAAGGTAGATAAAAAGTATGCGTTCGACTTTGAAAAGTCCGTGCGCAACAACAAAGCCATGCATGAACACTTCAAACTAGCGGGAACGTTCGAAGGTCCGCCTACCCCGAAGTTCCATGAGGAATTCCAGAAGGATGCGAAACCGGCGGAGATAGGTAAGGAGGAGTAATGTCAGAGAGGGGCAATGTGACAGTCGGCGCCTTGGCTCTTGGCGCAGTGATTGCCGTTGGGACGATTGCCGTGGTATTCGGCGGCGAAGCTGCGATATCCAGGACCGAGTTCTGCGTGAGCTGCCATTCCGAGACCTACCCGTACGAGGAGCTGAAAAAGTCATCGCACTGGGGTGCGCTCGGCGCTGACCCTGGCTGCAAGGACTGTCACGTTCCGCAGGGCTTGGCAAACTTTCATCTCGCCATCTGGACGCACGTGGTGGATGGACTGCCGTTCCTAATAGATGAGTTCACCGTTGACTACTCTACGATCGAGAAATTCAACGAGCGACGGCCGGAGGCGGCCTACAGGGCGCGCATGAAGCTGAAGGGGTGGGACAGCATGACCTGCCGGGCTTGCCACAAAAATACCAAGCCACCCGGCGCGTCTGCCAAGGCCGCCCACCAGAAAATGCAAACAGAAGGTGCAACCTGTATCGATTGCCATCAGAACCTGGTGCACAAGAAAGTTCCCGAACATGATCTCAATGCCAGTCTGGCTCAGGGCAAGATGGTGTTGAAGGAAGAGAAGAAAGAAAAAGACTGATCCACGGAGTTCTCTTCTCGAATTGTTATCCGACTTCGTCATCCTTGGCGGGAGGCTGCATACAACGGCAGTTCTCCCGCCAATCTCATATATGCCAACACTCCAGTAACTTCTGTAATGCATGTGGCTCGTTCTTGATCGTCTGGTCGTGAAGGGGTATCCTTGCTTGCGTAAAACCACCGTAGCCGAGTGACTCGTGGTTTTGACTGATCCCTGTTGAGTTGACGTGAGACCGTCTACAGGTTAGATTTCGACCACAGGAGAATCTACAGCCTATCCCCGTGGCATCAGACGTACTCTATGATGGGCCCTGTTTCCTATCGCGTATTCAAGTGGTCAACAATCGAGCGTAAGTAACAGATTCATGAGGGGTTGAAATTCAATGAGGTCGAGTTTGCTACGCCATTTCCCTGAAATTGATGCCGCATATACGCATAGGAAAAGGGACTACACCATAGCGGCGGTCACGTTTGCCTCTGTTGCGATCTGTATGGCGTTTGAAGTAAGCGGGAGTGTGTGGAAACAATATGCCCTAGGGTTTATCGCGTTGGTATGTCTGATTGGGTTCTTGCGGGGTGAGACGAGAGAAGTACGATTGCAGGTTGCCGTGGCTGTCGCGTTTACGACAATCGGTGAATATGTGGCGTCTGTCTGTATGGGTGGCTACACCTATCGCTTCGACAATGTACCGGCCTATGTGCCACTCGGTCACGGAATGGTGTATTTAACGTCCATTGCGTTGGCGCGTTCCGGGCTGTTTATTAAATATGCAAGAGTAATTACCACAACAGTGATTGTGGTGTGCGGGGCATGGTCGATTTGGGGGATCAGCGGGTTTCCAGAACAGGGTGATGTAGGGGGGGCAGTGCTCTTCTCTGTGTTTTTGATCTGTCTGTTTAGAGGTCGCTCGCCGTTGGTGTACCTCGCGGCATTCTTTATTACGACTTGGCTGGAGATACTCGGCACAGCAGCTGGGGCCTGGAAATGGGCGTTGGTAGACCCTGTGTTTGGTTTGGCCCAGGGAAACCCTCCAAGTGGGGTTGCTGTCTGGTATTGCCTTGTTGATGCGGTGGCCCTCACTGGAGGGCCTCTATTATCGCGCGGCCTGAAGAATGCCAGTGGATGGCTTACATCCAGGGGCTATTATCCCGAACGAGTGGGAAGACTGTCAGATCTTTTAGGTTTCCGAGGCCATGTACGTGAGGATATTCAAAGGCAGATACACCGCACCTCGCAGGCCATCAGTACATCGTTGAAGAACCCCGATCTTGCCGTCGAGCCTCTCGACAAAACCTAATTCCACGCCCCACCTGGACGAGGCTCATCCCAGTTCTCCAACCACAGGACTACATCGGATAGCGCTCAAGAGTGCTGGCCGACACACTCCGTTTGCTCACACTCCCGCCCTACTCACCAGGGCTTAACCCAGTCGAGCACCGCTGGGGTGACCTGCGCGACAAGCCTCTTCACAACAGAATTTTCAGTAGTATCGATGTCCTTGATTCACCGTGGGACGAGCAGGGGGGGCTTGCGCCCCCCCAAATCAACCAATGACCTAAGATTCACTTCTGATTCTACTTCGCGTTATCGCGCACACACCAGACAAAGTTCTTGTTGATCTTAAAATCGTTGCCCACGATGCCATAGTCGAAGTTTACGTCCCACGCGCTAAACGAATAGTCTTCGTGCTCCGTCGCCGTCCAATAGCCAGCATACTCGACGTTGGAAAAGGGATGGCCAGCCGGGAGGGCGGGGGGAGGATATATCGTGTGATCCGCCAGGGTCTCCAACTCTTTGAGTTTGGGCAAGCGCCAGTCTTTTTTGCCACCGACGGTCTTTTTCACACAGACATTGGCGGCAGTATTCCAAACCGTCTTCGCTCTCGTCGGTATTGTCTCCCACACCAGCCCCGTCTCATTGTCCAGCACCCCCTCATTTTTGAGGGCTTCCAGCACGACAAACCGCGGCGCGCTCTGCTGATCCGTCGATGAGTCAGCCGCTTCGGCAGGCGTGGCTCCTGAGCCCAAACCAGCCAGCGCCAGGCATCCGACAGCCAGCCCAACAGCCGCGATGCCGCTCACCCATTTGCTTCTTCTGCTTTTCATGTTGACCCTCCTGTATGTGATGATGTTGCACCGCCGGACTGCTGCGTGGCCCACTACATCAGACCACACGGCGAGGGATGCTTGGTTAGGTTTGGAGAAGTGTGTGCGCGCAAGTCGGAAGCCGCTAAAATGGAACTGGCCGACCCGCCCGCCAGTCGCACACCAGGTTCTATAAGCTCTTCTCCCAATCCCAATCCGGGGAGGGTGAGGTTTCGCCTCTCCCTCCCCGGATTACGTTACTCTGGTGCGACCCGTACAACCATGATGCTCTCAGCATCACTGCTATTGAAGCCGCTGTGTCTTGCCATCATCCTAATCATCTCCCTGCAGATTACTACAGACCTTTGAAGAGGCTAGGATTAGTTGGACCATCTATCTTCAGCAGGCCAAGGGCGCCCTTCTCGATGCGGAAGATCGAGTGGTCAACCGAAATATAGGTGCCGGGCATTTCGCCTTTAAATTCTGCTATGGTAGCTTCACCTGGCGGCACCAGGGTGCTTTGGACACCCTCCAATGGCGCTGGCCCTTTTGCATTGGCCCCCCCGGGCCACACCCGGTCTAACATCTCGCCGATGACGTGCCACGAAGCCTCATAGTTGACTCCTGCATTGCCAAAGAACCATCGATCGGTCTCTCCCACTTTAGATCGTAGTGGAATTTTGACCAGCGCGGTCATATGGCCGTTATGCACTACATAGGAAGTGTCCGCGTCTAACACCTTTTGATTCGAAAAAACCAGGGTATCGGTCTTCTTGCCATCTTTCATGTAAAATTCGCTCTGCATGACATAGAATTCTTTTTCGACAGGCTTAAGCCCACCCACCGGCTCAACTAAGATCAAGCCGTACATGCCATGCAAAACGTGTTCGACGCTGGATGGCGCCGCGGTGGAGGAGCTGATAGACGAAGAGGCCTTGATTGAGGGCCTTAAACTGTATCTGGGCTTCCTTCCCGGGCTCGGCATTGACCAGGGCGGCCCCGCCACTTGGTCCCGAGACCATTTGGAAGTCAAGATTGTGACTCTTCTTGCTGTCCTTCTTGTTCTTCAAATGGACTTCAACCGTGTCGCCCACCATGACGCGGATCATGGGCCCTGGCACGGTTCCATTAACACCCCAGAACTCAAAATCGTTATCGTCGCTAATCGGACCAACCCACTCGGACGCTTCCAGGGTTACCACGACGGTGGCGGGCTGGGTTCGTGTGATGGGAGGGGGAACATTGGGTGCTTTCGTCAGTTGGGCATTGATGGTCTCCGCCGACACCACGCCTGCATTGATGGCAAGACACGGAGCCATGACCAATGCGCTGATCAAGCCGGCATGACGCATGCTACGCAACAAATTCTTGGACATGACGCCTCCTTTAATTTTGGATTACTCTGTGACGGCCATCATCCTGATCACCTGCCTGCAGAGTACTTCAGGCCTTTGTAGATGGCCTAGTTGGCTAGATCCTCTAATCTACCTTCACCAGGCCAAGGGCGCCTTTTTCCTTTCGACCCTTGAATGCGTCAACAAAAGTCAAGGTGCCAGGCGCCTTGACTTTAAACTCTACCACGGTAGCGCCGCCTGCAGGCACCTTGGTGATCTTGACATTCTCCATTTGTGGTGTGGTGAAGGAACCCTCGGTGTACACCTTGTCGAACGTCTGGTCGGTGAGCTGCCACGAAGAGACATGGTTGGGGCCTCCGTTGGTAAAGAAAATACGAACGGTTTCTCCGACCTTGGCTCGAAGAGGATTTTTGACCAACGAGTTCATACGGCCGTTATATACAACGTGGGAGGAGATCTCGTCTAACCCATTTTCGTACGAAAACTCCAAGGTTTCGCCCTTGGCGCCTTCTTTAGTGTAAAACTCGCTTTGCATGACCTGGAATTCTTTATCGACAGGCTTAAGCCCACCCACTGGCTCAACGACGATCGTGCCGTACATGCCATTCGCAATGTGCTCGGGAATGGATGGCGATGCGGTGGCGCAATGATAGAAAAAGATGCCAGGAATGATCATCTTAAACCGTCCCGCGGTTTCCTGCCCGGGCTCGCTATTGAGTAGGCTAGCCCCGCCGCCTGGTCCCGTGATCGCATGGAAGTCAATATTATGACTTTCCTTGCTGTTCTTATCGTTCTTCAAATGGATTTCAACCGTATCGCCCAACATGACGCGGATCATGGGCCCTGGCACAGTTTTATTAAAACCCCAGAACTCATAATTGTTATCGTCGCTAAGCGGACCAACCCACTCGGACGCTTCCAGGTGTACCACGACGTTGGCGGGCTGGGTTCGTGTGATGGGAGGGGGTACATTGGGTGCGGCCGCCAGTTGGGCTTGGATGGTCTCCGCCGACACCACGCCTGCATTGATGGCAAGACACGGAGCCATGACCAATGCGCTGATCAAGCCGGCATGACGCATGCTACGCGAAAAACTCTTGGACATGACGCCTCCTTTGATTTTGGATTACTCTGACGGTTTCTTCTCTCATCCGACGTGGGACGAACCGAATGATTTCAGCCCGACTCTCAGGACATTCGGATGTGTCTCCTGCTTAATTACCAGGTTTGTAACACGAGTGGTCGTGCGGCTTGCCCTCGTTCGAGAACTGGTTCTCAAACGCCATCACATGCCAGATCTGTTCTTCTGACAGCATACTCTTCCAGGACTTCATCTTCGTCTTCGGGACACCTTCCGATATCCGCCAGAACCAGAAACCGTCGGACCAACGGCAGATATTGTTAGGATCACGCATATCCCGCGCACCTTTCTTTACCGGTTTACCGTCCTTGCCATGGCAGCTGCCACAGTTGACCTGCGGATTAGCCTCGCCGCTGTAAATCAGCGCTCCGTCTTCGATAGCCTTAGGATCCGTCCACCCTCCAGCCGGCATATGTTTGTCTGCATACTCGGCTGGAACCGGAGGCAATGGGGGGAGGTCTTCGGCCAAGGCCATACCTCCTGATAGAAATAGCGCACACCCCATCATCATGATCGACGTACCGAAATTCCTTCCCGTCATTCCCGCCTCCTTATTTTTCTAAATGGTGAGTCTGGTCTATCGACGAGGTCCTGCCTCATGGGGCATATCAGTTGTGTTACCCTTTGGGCCACCACATCGAAGATAAGCCATTCCTGCCACACCGACGGCAGCAGAGATCGTCTAGGCACAACCACACGGCGGGAAAGTTGTCTCCCATAGCGCCCTTCTCTCGACCCGTGGACGGCCATTTAACATATCAAATTATCTAGTGTCAAGAGGTCGCACTATTCTGTAGATAGCAAGTTAACTTGTCCGGTGTATGTAGCACATGATCTGTCCGGTTCTTCCTATCGCGTATCTCAGTGATGCACCGAAATTATGTTGCGCACCGTGGCCCTAACTACGGCCTGCATGACATATCGCATCGCGTATCGGGTCGTCATATCCATGGCGATCATTTGATGGCTCCTTAGTGTCGCAACAGTCCTTTGAGCAGGTCTTGGCCCTGTTGCTTTAAGTCTTCCGGTTTCGTCGTCCCTTTCAGCAGTCCACCGACCGCTTCCTCAACTTTTTTCTGCACCTGTTCCTGAACTTTCCCGGTTAGGCCCTTCATATCTAACCCATACGATGGCGCCTGTGCTGTTCCGGTAATCACCAGCGGAAGACTCACGCGGCCTTCTTTCATCGCGAGCTTGGCGGCAGGCGATGAACGTGCGATTTTTTGGCTTAAGTCCTCCGACAGGTTGAGGTTCACGATGAGGTTCAGTGTCTGATCGAATCCGATGGTGCCGCCACCTGTGGCCTGAAAGTCGTGGCTATCCATCAAGAGCCGTTGGACATAGATGGTCCCGTGCTTAATGGCGAGATCGGTCTCGATCGTTGAAAAAACCGTTGCCTTGGCGTCATCCATCGAGATGCCGGCGACTTTGAGGAGAGAGATGGCTTCCTGAAGCAGATTCACACCTTCGATCTTGCCGTCTTTCACCGCCACATGACCCGTGCCTTCCAAGAATTTTGTGAGGTCCGGCATGGACAACCCGCGGCCTTGCACGCTGAGGTTGGCTCCTGCCGTTCCGCTGATCGATACCTGCGTGGTGGCCAGGGCGTTGAGTGCAGGACCGAGCTGTATCCCTTGCATCGTTAAGTTGCCAGTGAACGGGAGGGCATCGAGGCCAGACGTAGCCTTTCCTTGTGCCGTCATCTCTCCATCGAAGAGCTGAAAGGAGAAATTCTGTAGCAAGACATCCTGGCCTCGTACTTCAGCTGTAATCTGGAGATTTTTCACATCAACGGGTTTCTGTAGTGGTAAGGCGATCGGCAGATTGGCCGTATTGATCACCGGCGCACTGATGTTTAGGCTGGCGTTTTGCCCAACCGTTTTTCCAGTGATGGTGAAGTCGGTTTTCCCCAAAGCAAGCTGAAGATTGATTGCTTCAATGTCCGTGGATTCTTTCAAAGGGCCAAAGGTGCCATCGAGCCTCACCGGTACATTCAACGGTTGGACGAGCATTCCAATATGGAGGCTTGGGGATTGGCCGAGCCGAACGGATTGGAGGAGGAGTCTCCATATCCTGCAAGATATACTCGGTCGGCTTGGGGGCAGACAGATCCCGATAGGTGAGTGTCCCGCCCAAGATGGAGACTCGGTCCACGGCCAGCAGTGCCAGGATTTTGAGCGGACCTTCAGTCGATGGAATGGGTGCCCGCGAAGGAGTGTGAGGCAGCTGCAATGCCTGTACGACCAATGGTCGAAACGTTCAGGACGCCGCTCTTGTTCTTAATGATGGTGATCACAGGATTACGGAGCGTGATGTCTTCCACCTCTATCTTGCCGCTAAGCAACGGCATGAATTTCACTCCGATGTCCAGCGACGTGAGAGAGGTGAAGGGGCTTGAGCCGAATGCCGGGTCGTCCAGCACGACGAACCCGGCCACCCGGGCACCGATCCGCGGCCAGATGGTCAGGCGGATGTCTTGCAGCTGAACCTTGCGATTGAGCGCGTCTTCGATGAGTCGGCTTGTATTGGTCTTGATACTTGTTGAGATCAATCAGGAAGGGAAGCGCCAGGATTACTCCGGCCACTAGGACTACCACAAGAAGCAGGCCTACGACGATTTTCATCAGCGTACCTCCATACGGGCTTCTGTCAGTATATAGGAAAGGGCTTGGCCCCGGTCAACGTGAGTCAGTGAGTCTGCGCAATATAAAGGATGACAGCGTATGCTCCTACTCCACGCGCATCACTTCAGATCCTAGGAAGCTACGGCATTGCCTGTGAAGTGTGCACTCAAGGGTTGAAAGAATCCATGTGGATAGATCGACAGCCACACCGTTCGGTCATGACATCGCGGCGCTATCCGGGCAACCCGATGACGCGGGGCGTTTTCAGTATTACGGCGGAAAGGGAGGGGCTTAGTCGATCGGTCTAGGTGGAAGCAGGAGGCGTTTGGGTCGATACTTCGTTTGAGCAGCCGCTTTCTAGACCGTTATAGGCACTGACCGCAAAGTAGTAGACGGTATTAGGGTCAAGGTTTGTGATCGTGACTGACGGGGAGGCAGCGTGTATGGAACCTTCATATGCGCAGCTACCCGGTTGACCTGGTGAGTGCCGGCCGTAATGGACGAAATAGGCAGAGACTGAGGGGTCTTGAACTGGGCTCCATGCGAGAGATGCTGCGACGCCTGCATTACCGGGAGTCGTCGAGATGATCGGTTCGCTGCCAGTCTCTCCACCTCCGCCGCATCCGGTCAGAAAAGGCATGATCGAAAGAAGAATCCCCGTAACGATGGTGGTCAGGCGTAGTGGCATGCAGCGGTCTCTGTGACTCCAATCCGCGGTAAGAAGCATTGTTGCTTGGTCAAATCGCTTAAGTGCTGCTCCAGAGAAGTGGGCATGGTTGCGTTGATTTAGGTTCGGTCTACTTCGTGCGTGATGCTGGGCAAGAAGAACACGATGGAGCGGGAGCAAAGCGTATGCCACAGTTCATCGTTGTGGCTATTCGATTAATCCATATAATTAAGTGATCGCGTGGATGGTTGAACCTATTGGAGTGTAGAACTTGAAGGGAAAACCATACAGATTCTGTCTCGCTCGAAGAGCGTCACCTCATTCCATTCCCTACTCATCGAGCCTGGATTGTTCATGAGCGCGTCTGCCGCAATCGCCGATCGGGTGCTACAGCGAGCCTCCATTCAGCGGGCTTGCGACACGGCTCAGCAGTTTCGCGACGAACCGTCATGAATAATGTAGGTTAACGTCGACTGCCTTTGAGTGGGCAAGAGATTTCGCTCGTGGCATTGCTGCGAGCAGGCATGGTTCAGACGATAGAAGAGGGAAGGGGCAGATTCACAATTCTCCCGAAGTGGCGTGCGGAGCCTGTAGCGGGAGGAGAGAGGCGGTAAGGACGCTGCACATGAGTATGCAAGCTTGATGGTCAGACCTAGAGGTTTGGCGCAACAAAACGGGCATCTCTAACCGCTACGGTCTTCTTCTCTCCTCCCTCACGGGACAGCTGGGTTCAGGATACGATTGGTGTAAAAGAGCAGCGCAACTGGGACCGTAATCGAAGAAAAGCCGTACCCTAAGGCGCCGTTGACTGTGGCTGCTACGAACGTGATCAGCACGAGCACGACGAGATCCACGACTATCCTTTGCGATGGCCGGCAGCGAAATCGTCGAGCGTGTAGTGGTCAAGGATGTCGGCAATGGCATCACGCACCGTACCCATCACATGCTGCACCGGACATTGGGCGTGTTCGGCATAGGGGCAGTCTCCGCATTTCTGATAGGCTGTCTTGCTCACACATCCGATGGGAGCGAGGGGGCCATCCAAAATGCGAATCACTTGGCCGAGGGTGATCTCTCCCGGAGACTTGATGAGTGTATAGCCGCCCTTCATCCCTCGACGACTGGAGAGAAGCCCGGCTCGTTTTAGCGCCAGGAGGATCTGTTCAAGAAATTCGACCGGGATATGTTGTCGTGTCGCGATCTGGTGGCGCTGTAGCGTCGTCTTGCCATGCACAAGGGTCAGCTCGAGCAGGGCACGAAGTCCGTACTCACTTTTTTTTGAAAGCTTCATAGGAGGGGCGATCTAGCTTCCGAGTGAGTTAATCAAGATTTTCAACAATAGAGTACCGCGCCTGATCTCGTCAAGAGTCGATCTATAAAATTTGAGTGGAGTAACTCAAGGGCTCCGATTCTTAACGCCCCGTCATTTCAATACGGAAGTCGTGCTGCAACTCCTTGATCCTAGAGGGGTTGTGCCTTGACAGGCTCTGCAAGTTCCTGTTAGCTTTCCCGTTCATTTCAACGCGTCTTGCACGAAAACTCAGACCGCCGTACTGACGACTGGACTGTTCGTGACCTTCCAAGATCTCATTCTCACGTTGCATCAGTACTGGGCCGAGCAAGGCTGCGTCCTACATCAACCCTATGATCTGGAAATGGGGGCAGGCACCTTTCATCCAGCCACGTTCCTCAGGTCCCTTGGCCCAGAACCCTGGCGGGCCGCCTATCCGCAACCATGCCGGCGTCCCACAGATGGACGATACGGCGAGAACCCGAATCGCATGCAGCACTACTATCAGTATCAGGTCGTGCTGAAGCCGGCGCCGGACAACATTCAAGCGTTGTATTTGGAGAGTCTGGCTCAATTGGGGATTAACCCGAAGCAGCACGACATCCGGTTCATTCAGGACGACTGGGAGTCCCCCACGCTGGGCGCCTGGGGCCTGGGCTGGGAGGTGCGTCTCGATGGGATGGAAATCACCCAGTTCACCTACTTCCAGGAAATCGGCGGGATTGAGCTCAATCCCATTACCGTCGAAATCACATACGGGACTGAACGCATCGCGATGTATCTGCAACAAGTGAATAACGTCTTTGACCTCGCCTGGAACGATTCAGTCACGTACGGAGATATCCATCACGAAACCGAAGTCCAATTCTCCACCTATAATTTCGAAGAAGGCGATGTGGCGATGCTCATGGCCACGTTTCAATCGTTCGAAGGAGAATGCAAGCGGTTGCTGGCGAATCGCGACAAGCGGTTGACGCTTCCGGCCTACGAATTCTGTATCAAGTCATCGCACCTCTTCAATCTGCTCGATGCCCGCGGGGCGATCAGCGTGGCAGAGCGCACGGGATATATCGCCAGGGTCCGCGCCCTTGCCCGTCAATGTGCCGAACGCTACATCGAGGAGCGGGCGGCGATGGGGCATCCGCTGCTCAATCGCGGGACGGGGCGTGACGGAGCGAAGACATCACGTACTCGTTCCAAGGCCGTGGCCCGCCGCTCATAGAACCGCAGAAAGATCCATGACAAAGAATCAGAAACCTCGTCGTCCTCGCTCCTTCTGCGAAGAAGGGGAGTCGCCCTTCCCCAGTGACCGCTGCCGAGTTGTTGCTCGAGATCGGCGTCGAAGAACTTCCCTACCAGTTCATCGCTCCCGCCCTGGCTGCTCCTCAAAGATTCGGCTGAGCAGCTGTTCAAAGACCAACGTCTCGCGTTTCAATCCGCCCGTACGCTGGGAACTCCCACGGCGATTGACCCTGGTGGTCGAGGGTCTTGCGACCCAGCAAACCTCTATGGTCAAGGAAGCGATGGGGCCGTCCAAGGCGGTGGCGTTCGATCCTGCCGGCCAGCCGACCAGAGCGGCGACGGGATTTGCCGCAGGGCAAGGAGTCGCCGTCCAAGACCTGCAGATTCGCCGGACTCCGAAGGGGGAGTATCTCTTTGCGGTGAAGCAGGAACAGGGGCGGCCTGCCAACGTGGTCCTGAAAGAACTCCTCCCGCAGTTGATCGCGAAACTCTCTTTCCCAAAAGCGATGAAGTGGAATAGCACCGGCGTGCGGTTCGCTCGACCGGTGCGGTGGCTGGTGGCGCTGTACGGAGGGGCCACGCTTCCGATCGAAGCCGCGGGAATTACCGCCGGTAACCGGACAGAAGGCCATCGCGTGTTAGGGAGTGCGAAGGGGATTGTGGTTCGAGACTGCCGAGTCCTATCTGAAGGGGCTTGAACGTCAGGGGGTCATTCCCGATCCGGAGCGCCGTCGCCATATGATCGAAGAACAGATCGCGACCTTGTGCAAGAAGACCGGCTTCACGTTGAATGTGGACGGAGACTTGTTGGATCAGGCGGTCTATACGACCGAATGCCCCAATGCCATTATCGGATCCTTCAAGCCGGCCTACCTGGAGGTGCCGCAAGAGATCTTGATCACCTCCATGAAAGAACATCAGGGGTTCTTCTCCTTGATGCACAAAGAGACCGGGAAGCTCGTCCCCCATTTCATCGCGGTGACGAACAATCGAGCCAAAGATATGGGATTGATTCGCGAAGGCAACGAGCGGGTCCTGGCTGCGCGTCTGGCCGATGCGAAGTTCTTTTTTGACGAAGACCGGAAGGTCAAGCTAGAGGAACGTGTGACGAAACTTGCCGGTGTCACATTCCACCAGAAGCTCGGGACGATGGCGCAGAAGCAGGAACGGGTGAGGAAGCTGGCCGGATTCATCGCACTCGAAGTGTGCGACCTCATGGACGGCCGAATTGAAACAGGCATGCGAGAGGGCTGCGGATCTGTGTAAGGCCGATCTTCTCACCGGTGTGGTCGGTGAGTTTCCGGAACTGCAGGGCATCATGGGGGGCGAGTACGCGAAACATGATGGTGAATCTGAGGCGGTGAGTCAGGCCATCAGGGAGCAATATCTGCCGCGATCGATCGAAGGGGAATTGCCCAAGACGGTCGCTGGCCAGGTGCTGTCGTCTGGCCGATCGGCTGGATTCGCTGGCGGCGTTTTTTCATGTGGGACTTGTGCCGACTGGATCCGAAGATCCCTTTGCGTTGCGCACGGCATGCCACGGCCATTGTCCGGATTATTCTTGAAGGTGCAGGGCCAATTATGCTGGATCTTGGACAAGCGGTATGATAATGCGCAGACAATCGTGGTCATGGCGACTGGCTTCAAGGGGGTTCCAGATTCAGAGCAGGATGGTCGGCGGCGGATTACGGAATTCATTTTTGAGCGGGTTCGTCACTATGGCAGGATCGTCCATGCGTTGCGGGATGATGTCATCGAAGCGGTGCTCAAGCCGGCCCACGACAAGTCGTTGGACCTCGTGGATCTTCTTCAGAGAATGAAGGCGCTTGAATCTGTGACCACGAAGCCGGAATTCGATCCGTTGATCGTCGGCTTCAAGCGGGCGCACCGGCTCGTCGAGAAAGAACAGTGGGATCGCAAGCCGGTCGACCCGGCGCGGTTCGAGCATCCCGCGGAGTCGGCGCTGTACCAGGCCATTGCGCGAAGAACGGGAGAAGATGACTGTCGGCGATGACGTGCGGGGAGTATGGCCAGGCCCTGGACTCGTTGGTGCGTCTGAAGCCTGCCATCGATGCGTTCTTCACAGCGGTCATGGTGAATGCGGAGGATCCGGCCGTTCGGAGTAACCGGTTGTCGTTGCTCCAGGAAGTGGATGACTTCTTCAACTCATTCGCGGACTTTTCGCAGATTGTGGTACAAGGGAGTTAGACAGGATATGTAACCATGGCACAACATCCCCCCATGGATGCCGAGACCACAGCGACCGGTGATGTTGAGTCACGCCAGGCGCTAGTTCGGCGATTCGCCAGGGTGGTGTCTCTTGCCATGATCGTTCTCTGCAACGCGATCGTATTGGTCGGGTTATGGGCCAGTGGGATTAATCTCGATGAACTGGCAGCGACCCCCGATGTATTCAACTCCAAACAGGATATTTGTCTCCGGCTCGGCTGGCAGTCCGTTACGGGAGCGGCGGACCCGGTGCCTCTCTGCTCGGAGTGGATCAATCTGTCCGATCCGTCCGGCAAGACTCATCAGCTGCAACGGGAGCACCAAGTTTCGGCAAGGGCCGGACGGGCAGTATTATGTAGATCGCGGGGGTCACGCCGACTATCGGTTGCTCATATTGGTGCTGGTTGTCGTGGCAGTCATTGCGTTCGGGCTGGTGGCGAAATGGTATCTGGTCGGCTGGTATCGGCTACGTCTCGAATCCGCCGCCGGCCATGGGGCGTCACTTGTCCATTGAATTGAACTGAAGTCAACGCGAAGGAGAGGACAGCGTGGCAAAGAAATACGTGTACTACTTCGGTGACGGCGTGGCCGAAGGAACCTCCAACATGAAAGAGCTTCTCGGCGGGAAGGGTGCCGGACTTGCCGAAATGACGAATCTCGGCATCTCCGTTCCGCCCGGCTTCACGATTTCCACCGAGGCCTGCGTTGAATATTACAAGAATGGGAAACAGTATCCTCCCGGCATGTGGGATGCCGCGTTGAAATCGCTCAAGCGGGTCGAGCGGTCGATGGGCATGGGGTTCGGCGATCCTGAGCGGCCGCTGCTGGTCTCGGTCCGGTCCGGCGCCCGGGCCTCGATGCCGGGCATGATGGACACGGTGCTGAATGTCGGTCTGACGACCAAGACGGTCGAGGGGCTGGCGGCTAAAACACGCAACGATCGGTTTGCCCAGGACAGCTATCGGCGCTTTGTGTCCATGTACGGCAGCATCGTCATGGGCGTGCCGCGCGAACATTTCGAAGCGATCCTCAAGCACAAGAAGGCCGAGGTGGGCGTAGCGCACGAGACCCATCTCGATGCGCGGCATCTCCGGGAATTGGTCTCCAGCTTTAAGGCGCTCATCAAGGAAGAGACGAAGAAAGAGTTCCCCGATGAGCCGCTCGAACAGCTTCGCTTGGCCGTCAACGCCGTCTTTTCTTCCTGGTTCGGCGCGCGAGCCGTCACCTATCGGCGCCTCTATGGGATTCCCGACTCCTGGGGCACGGCCATCAACGTGGTGGCGATGGTATTCGGCAACATGGGGGAGACAAGCGGCACCGGTGTGGCGTTCACGCGCGATCCGGCCACCGGCGACAAGAACTTTTTCGGCGAGTGCTTGATGAATGCCCAAGGCGAGGATGTCGTGGCCGGCATCAGGACTCCGCTTCCGGTGAATGCGCTCGCGAAGAATGTGCCGGAGGCCTACAAAGAACTGGAGCACACCTACAAGAGACTCGAAAAACATTACCGGGACATGCTCGATTTGGAATTTACGATCCAAGAGGGCAAGCTCTACATGCTGCAAACCCGGGTCGGCAAACGGACCGGCATCGCTGCCGTGAAGATTGCGGTCGACATGGTCAGAGAAGGCCTCATCTCGAAGCGGGAAGCGGTGCAGCGGATCGGGCCGGAACAATTGTCGCAATATCTCTATCCGATTTTCGATACGAAAGAAGAGTCGAAGTCCAATCCGCTTGGGGAAAGGGCTTCCAGCCGGTCCTGGCGCGGCAGCCGGCAAGATCGCCCTCACTCCCGATCGGGCCGTGACGATGAAAGCGGCTGGTACCCGCGTGGTGTTGGTCAGGCAGGAAACCAGCCCGGACGACATTCACGGGATGAACGCCGCGGCAGGATTCTTGACGGCGCGGGGCGGGATGACGTCGCATGCCGCGGTGGTCGCCCGGCAAATGGGCAAGGTCTGCGTGGCCGGTTGTGAGTCGGTGGAAGTCCTGGACGGCCAGTCCGTTCGCATCGGGGCCAAAGTGTTCCGCGAGGGGGACTATCTTTCGATCAACGGTTCGACCGGCAATGTGTACGAGGGGGACCTTCCCGTCGTCGAATCTGAAATCATTCAAGTCATCCAGGGAAAGTTGGATGGGAAGAAGTCGGACAAGTACCAGCGCTTCGCGATGATTCTGTCATGGGCCGACCGCGTGCGGACGCTTCGCGTCCGCGCCAATGCGGATGTGCCGGATCAGGCGAAAATCGCGCGTGGCTTCGGTGCGGAAGGGATTGGACTCTGTCGGACGGAGCATATGTTCTTCGCCGAGGATCGCATCCCGATCATGCAGAAAATGATCTTGGCGCGGACCAAAGAAGAGCGGGAAAAGTTTCTCGATCAGCTCCTGCCGCTGCAAAAAAAGGATTTCATCGGGCTCTATCGCGAGATGGCGGGCTATCCGGTCACCATTCGTCTGCTCGATCCGCCGTTGCACGAATTTCTGCCGAAGCGTGAAGAGTTGATGGTGGAGATTGCGCAGCTGGAGCTGACCGGGCGCGACGGAGCCAGGCTCGAAGAAAAGCGCCGATTGCTGGCCCGCGTCGAGGAACTCCACGAGTTCAATCCCATGCTCGGGTTACGCGGCTGCCGGCTCGGGATTACGATGCCGGAGATTACCCGCATGCAGGCGCGGGCCATCATGGAGGCCGCGTGCGAGCTGGCCAAGGAAGGGAAGAAGATCGTCCCGGAGATCATGATCCCGCTGGTGGGGATGGTCTCGGAAATGAAGGCGCAGAAAGATTTGATCCGCGAGGTGGCGCAGGAGACGATGAAGCGGTACAACGTGAAGCTCTCCTATCTCGTGGGCACGATGATCGAACTGCCGCGTGCCGCCGTGACGGCCGATCGCATTGCGACAGAAGCGGAGTTCTTTTCATTCGGGACGAACGACCTCACCCAGACCACGTTCGGTTTCTCCCGCGACGATGCGGCGAAGTTCATCGATTTTTATCGAACCGCCAACATTCTGGAAGCGGATCCCTTCGCCGTGCTCGATCGAGAAGGGGTGGGGGCCTTGATGCGGCAGGCCATCGTCGGAGGCCGGAAGACCCGCCCTGGGATTAAGCTCGGCATCTGCGGTGAGCACGGCGGCGATCCCAGTTCCGTCGAGTTCTGTCATGAACTTGGATTGGACTACGTGAGCTGTTCGCCCTATCGTGTCCCCATTGCGCGGCTTGCGGCGGCCCATGGGGCCTTGGCCGAAGCCGGATCGAGCGGTTCCCTCTCCACGCGCAAGGTGTCAGGGTCTGCGTGCGAAGGCGAAGAAGGCAACGATGAAGACCACGAAGACGAAGTCGGCTCAGCGGCCTCGCAGCCGATCGCGCGTCACGCGCAAGACACGGTGACTGCCGCCACACCGCACCGCCACTTCATGACCCTGGCGCTCCGTCTCGCGGCGAAGGGCCGGGGCAAGACCAGCCCGAATCCCATGGTCGGCGCCCTCGTGGTCAAGAACGGCCGCATCGTGGGCCGCGGGTATCACCACGGTCCAGGGCAACCTCACGCAGAAATTCTTGCGCTCAAGCAAGCAGGGCCACGTGCCAACGGCGCGACGCTCTATGTCACGCTCGAACCCTGTTGCCACCTCCTCAAACGAACCCCACCGTGCGTACCGGCAGTGGTTCAATCCGGTGTGCGACAGGTGGTGGTGGCGATGACGGACCCCAATCCCATGGTCAAAGGACGAGGGATTGCTGCCTTACGTCGGGTCGGGATCACGGTGACGACGGGTATCGCACAAGAGGAAGCGGCGCAGTTGAATCGCGCGTATCTTCACTGGGTGACGACCGGCCGTCCCTATGTGATCCTGAAAGCCGGAATGACATTGGATGGAAAGGTGGCGACAGCAAAGGGGGAGTCTCGATGGATTACTGGTCCGCGCGCGCGACAAGACGCGCATCGACTCCGGAGCCAGGTGGATGCCGTGGTCGTCGGGGTCGGCACCATCCTTCACGATGATCCCACGCTGACGGCGCGACTCTCCGATCGCCCACTCAAGCTGGCATCCCGGCAACCGTTGCGTGTCGTGCTCGATAGCCGACTCAGGACGCCCCCGACGGCGACGGTCTGTGCCAAACAGGACCGAGCGAAGACGTTGATCGCGACCACGAGTCGTGCATCCCGGTCACGCCGCCGTCCATTTGAGCGGGCAGGGGTAGAGATCCTGTCCCTTTCGACGAAGAACGGGCGTGTCTCGCTCCCGGCGTTGATGACGATGCTGGGTAAGCGCGGGATCACCTCTGTACTCATTGAAGGAGGCAGCACCGTCAATGCTGCGGCGTTACGGGAAAAATTGGTCAATCACGTCGTTGCTCTATCTTGCGCCGACTCTTATGGGAGGGCAGGATGCCAAGGCCGTGATCGGCGATCGCAGCCCGAAGCGCTTGGACCAAGCGCTCCCCTTACGTCATGTCACGGTCCGTCGCATCGGGAATGATTTGGTTGTAGAAGGAGATGTGTGACTCGCTGGTTTCTCTCAGGCATCCTGGTTCTTCTCCTTGCGGGATTTGCCGACTGCGAAATGGACGCAGCTGCTGTCGCGCCTTCTGCTGAGATGAAGACACAGGTCTTCCGCTACCTGGATAGTACGGATGCAGACGAAGCAGCCGGAATTCTCAAGTCAATTCTCTCCGATCCACATGCCACAATCGAGCAGTCAATCGGGATCATTCAAACCGGGCGGGACTATGCCCTGCAGCCGATCGGAACCATTCCAGAGGAGGAGATCGATGTGCAGGGGGAAGCCTACGATTTGGCACTCTCCGTTCCTCTGACCTATCAGGCAGCGAAGGGCTATGGATTGGTCGTCTGCCTGCATGGCGCGGGGTTTACCGGTCAGGCCTATCTGGAACGCTGGCAGGCTCGATTGGGCGAGGACTATGTGTTGGCCTGTCCAACCGCTCCGATGGGCGCCTGGTTTACGAGAGAAGCAGAGGAGCTGGTGCTGGCGACGATTCGTTCCGTGCAACGGCGTTACCACATCGATCCAGACCGGATCTTTCTCACCGGCATGTCCAACGGCGGGATCGGCGCCTGGGTGATCGGTATGCACGATGCGCCCCTGTTTGCCGGCATTGCCCCCATGGCCGGAGGTCTCGACCGCGTGCTGATGCCGTTTTTGGCCAACCTCCGCTCCACGCCGATCTATATCATTCACGGAGCCAAGGATCAGGTGATGCCGGTGGAACTCAGCCGCGCGATTACACAAGAATTGACCAGGCTGGGCTATCCCTATGTCTATCGAGAACATGATCGTGAGCATCCCATGGCGGGCGGGCACTACTTTCCCAGGGAGGAATTGCCTGAGCTGGTGACCTGGCTCAACGCCCAACGGCGCAATGCTTTGCCGACGAGGGTGACGGTGGTGCGTGAGGCGAGTCATTTTCAATCATTTGGATGGGTACGCATCGACGCGACCGATGTCATTGCCGCATTCTCAGAAGATTTGGTCGGCAAGCGAGACGACCGAATCAGACGCCAAGAATATGCCAGACTGGATGTCTCCATCGTGGCGCCGAATCGCATTGAAGTCCACGCGGACCGAGTCCAACGCTACAGCCTCTTCCTGAACGAACAGCTCGTTGATTCCTCCAAACCGCTCGTCGTACTCACCAATGGGCAGGTGTCCTTCGATGGTCCCGTGACGCCGTCGCTTGAGACCTTGTTGCGGCAGGCGCGCGTGCGACAAGACTCCCGGCAACTTTTTCCGATCCATCTCGCCATCCAGGTTCGGAAGCAGCCGTCATGATCTCCAGGTGGCTGTGCTCGCAGGGAGCCGGCGCACTGTCTTTGCTCGTTGTGATCTGGCTGAGTACCACGACTCTCTCAAGCCAGGCACAGTCAGAGACCTGCTCCGTACCGTCCGAGCATGCAGGGGTAATCTTTGCGATTGAAAAAGTCGATCCCGACTGGGCCTGCCGGCTGCAAGAGATTGTCGGGCACTACACCATCACGACCAAAGTCGGTCCGATCCGAGCCGGTTTGCCAGAATCGTTGTATCGCGACTTGCTGGATCGTCCGCCTCTGGCAGCGTCCTTGATCAATCGCCTGGGCCTTGGTGTGTATAAATCAGAGGTGAGAGGCCCAGGCCGCTTCTGGGGCCACGATGGCGAGGGAACCGGAGGGATCGTACAACTTGTCTCCCAGAGCCGTACCGCTCGGATCTACTATCTCGAAGGATCGCACGAGAGTCGGTTGCTTCCGAATATTACCGGCAAGGCGGTTGTGTTTCTGAAGATGGATCAGGTGAAAGACGCCGACGGGCTGGAAGCGATGGACAGTACCATGGTCTCCTACACAAGGTTGGACAATCGCCTCCTCTCGGGAGTGGTCACCTTGCTGCGCCCGTTTATCGGGGGGACCGTGAAAAGAAAGTTGAGCAAAGGGGTGGAGACCGTCAATCGATTGAGCATCCTCATGCGGCAAGATCCCGATCGTGTGCTGCGTGAAGCCATGGCCCCGCCTGCCTTACCGGACGAAGATGTGGCCTTTGTGAAGCAGGCGCTGGAGAATCTGCCGCATCCCAGCGGCGCGGCTCCACCCAGGACGGCTTCACCATGACGACATCGCGCAGCTTTACATTGCTCTGCACCGTCGGCGTGTTCTGTTTTATCAGCTACAACATGGTCCGGATGCCGGTGCTGGCGCTGTTCGCAGAATCTCTGGGGGCCGGTCCCGAGCGGATCGGGCTCATCGTGTCGGTCTCCACCCTGACCGGGGTGCTTCTCAAGCTGCCGTCAGGTGCGCTGTCCGACATTTACGGTCGCCGGTTCCTGCTTCAGATCGGTGTCGTGGCGTTCGGGCTTCCGCCGTTTCTGTATCCCTGGGTGACAGATCTTGATGTACTGACCGCCTTGCGCTTCTTCCACGGGCTGGCCACCGCCATCTTCGCGCCGAGTGCGCTGGCGACCGTGGCCGATCTCTATCGAGAACGGCGGGGCTCCGCGCTCGGCACCTACACGGCCTCGACGCAATGCGGTGCGTTGCTCGGTCCGTTCATCGGCGGCTATCTGATCTACGCGTCGGGATTCTCCAGCGCCTTCGTCACCGCCGGCATTTTCGGCTGCATCGCCATTGCTATTTTCTATAGCCTGCGCCTCACACCGCCTCCCCCGCGTATTCAGGAGAAGGGGATGGCCCCGCTGATGGCGGAGATGTGGAAGGGCTTCAGGGTGGTTGCCAAGAATCGTAAAGTCCTCATTACCAGCTCGACCGACGCAGCGAAGATGATTGCAAACGGGGCCTTGATGGCCTTCCTCCCGCTCTATGGAGTCTCGGCGGGATTGAATCCCGGAGAAGTTGGGATGTTGTTTACGGTCCAGGCCCTCACGTCGCTCGTCTCCAAGCCGATTATGGGCCGGGTGTCTGATAGCGTCGGGCGTCAGCCGCTCATCATCATCGGCCTCGTGACCTGCGCGGCGACCTTTGTCTGTATTCCACAGGTGTCGATGTTCTGGCTGTTATTGCTGCTCTCGGCGGGCTTCGGGTTCGGCGAAGCCGTCGTCTCCTCGTCGTCCTCCGCGCTGGTCGCGGACAGTTCCGAGTTCAAGACGCTCGGGGCGGGGATGGGCATGCAAGGGACGATCGGAGACATTGGTCATGCCGGCGGGCCGCTTCTGGCAGGCGTTCTGATCGCGCACCTGAACTATGCCAACGCCTTTGCCATCATCGCCGGTCTGCAACTCGTCGCGGCGGCGGTGTTCTGGATGACGATGAGAAGATGACTCACGCGAGACGAGCGAGACTGGCGGGGAAAGCGCGACGTGTAGAGACAGCCTTTCGTGACGAACCGTCATGAATAATGCGGGCTGGTGCTATATAATGGGGCGATGATGAACGCCATCGCGACAGAGAATATCGTCATTGGTACACTGGCCGGCATCGGTGTGATCGTGTTGGTCGTGATGGTTGTGTTCGTCGTGAAACGGATTATGCGGGAAGAGTAATGTTTACAGGCATCGTCGAAGAATTGGGCGCCATCATCTCGATCGACAAGACCCTCGCCGGAACGAGAATGACGATTCTGGCCTCAGCGGTGATGGGCGACCTCAAAATCGGGGACAGCATCAGCGTCAACGGCGCCTGTCTGACCGTGGTGAACAAGACCGACCACAATTTCTCCGTGGAGGTCTCTCCTGAAACGCTGTCCGTGACCACTCTCGGGCAGTTCACTGCCGGCGCACCGCTGAATCTGGAACGCGCGATGAAGCTCAACGAACGGCTCGGCGGGCATCTCGTGGCTGGTCACGTAGACGGTGTCGGCACGGTTCGCAATCGCCAACAGGATGGGAACGCCATCCTGTTCACGATCGAAGCCCCGCCGGAGATTCTGCGACACTGTATCGTGAAAGGGTCCGTCACCGTTGACGGCATCAGCCTGACGATCAATCAGGTGACAGATCGTGGGTTCTCCGTCTCGATTATTCCGCACACGGCGAAGGTCACCACCCTGGGCCTCAAGCAAGTCGGCGATCAGGTCAATCTCGAATCGGACCTAGTCGGGAAATACGTCGAACGTCTGCTGCAGGAACGGGGACAGCTTCCCGCCAAGCCCACCCCTGTTATAGACAAAGAGTACCTCCAAAAGCACGGCCTCCTCTAATAGGATGCTGAAAAAGGGGGCGGGCAGCCTGGTCGTCCTCCTGCTCGCGGAACGCGCACGATAAGAATGTGCTCGTTCGACGCGCGCAATCGAGGATCAACCAGGCTGCCCTTGAGGAGAGAACAAGCGAGCTTGGATGGATTATTTAGAAAGATGAGGGTCGCTCGATGCGCGCAGTTGGGATCATCCCAGCCACCCCTTATAAAGTGATAGTTCGCTGCGGCCTTGCTGGACGGACTTTTTGAGCATCCTGCAGAGCTGTCAGTATCGACCGATCAGCATCCAGGATAGATAGGGTTCAGGATGGCACATACAACCCCCCCGCCCAAACGTCTAACCGTGGATCGGCTGCTTTCGAAGCTTGGCATTGCCTCCCGTGGGACGAGCCAGGAATGGGTCCGTGCAGGGCGAGTCCGTATCAATGGGCGAGTCGTGCGCGATCCGGCTACGTGGGTCTTGTGGCCGAAAGATTCTGTCTCGATCGATGACCAACCGATTCAAGACTCGGTCAAACGGTTTTTCCTCTTTCATAAACCCAAAGGGGTCATCACGACGCACAGTGACGAACAGGGCCGTAAGACGATCTTCGATGTGCTGCCGGTGGACCTGGTATACATGCATGCCGTCGGGAGACTCGATCAGGCGACCAGTGGCCTCCTCCTGCTCACCAACGATTCGGTCCTATTGAGCTATCTCACCGATCCGACACATAAAGTGATGAGGACCTACCTGGTCACCGTGCGAGGAGAATTCACTGAGTCTCAAGCCGCAGAGGCCGTAGCCGGAATGGTCGATAGTGGCGAGCGCCTCCAGTGCCACACTGTGAAGATTCAGAAGAATTCCGGACGCGAATCACATCTTGGAAGTGGTCTTGATCCAGGGGAAGAACCGTGAAATCAGAAGACTGTTCAAGGCACTGGGGCATGAAGTGACCAGGCTCAGACGCATTCAATACGGTCCCTTCAAACTGGAAGATCTTCCGTCCGGCGCATGGCGCGAAATCCCAATCGAAGACGTGAGGAAATCGCTTCGACAGCTCTAACTCGTCGCTCGTCTGTCTGGTTTCTCTGGTTTATCTACGTTATTTGATTGAACCATACTAATCGGACCAATCAGGAAAACTAGCGTTGCCATTCTTGTATTCCAGGGGATGCGGAATGCGAGTGTATTGGAAATGGGTTATTCAATCGCTACCAAGTTTGGTGCTTGGGGTGCTCATGTTGCTTTCGACCGTCACCCCACGGCAAGCCCGTTCCAATGTGGAAGCCTGGTTCCTGTATTTCGGCATTGAGGATGTACCACCATGGCTAGCGGATAAGTCCACAGATACATGGATATTTTGGATTGCGTTTGTGGGTTTCTGTGCATGGGCTATTCACTTGTATGTGCGAACAAATGTAAGGCATGGAAAATTGTCCATTATGATTCGCGAAGGAGAACCCTGGGTGCAGGTGAATCCGGGCGTCGATCGGTCGCGGGCAGCGCCCATCAGCGGATCGCTGTACACCTACCGTCTTGCATTGGTCAACAGCGATGATTCGACCATTAGGAATGTAGAAGTGAAACTGACCTCTTTGGAGAAGAAGCCGGAGAATTTCCATGCCGTTGGCAGTCATCTTAAACTGAGAAATGACCGGACCGGGGCAACGAACTGTAACGTGTACCCCACCAAAGATCCGGAATGTATGGATGCCCTGTTTGTTGATGTATTCAGTTTCTTCTTGGGCCCTGAAGGATATTCATCCCTGAGCGTCTCTTCGCTGCCAGAGGATTTGAATCGCCATATTCCAGTAGACAAATATGATGTGAAAATCATGGCGACAAGTGAAAGTGGTGAAATGGCCGTAGGTGACATGGCGTTCACTCCGCGCTCTGATCAAATACCGGAGCTCAGATTACTCAAGATGCAATCATTTCCTGGACGATGAGTTGTTAGTTGTCATCGGTTTGGAGATTGCTCTCTTTTTTGAAATGAGACTCACAGGGACATAAACGACAGAGGCAGTGACTGTCTCATCAAAATTAAGAGGATGGATTGAAGGACGGCTCTGGAAGGGCTAGAAACGGAAGTAGGGAGGCGTCAGCTAGACTAGGCCTGAGTGAGCCTGAGTAGGCTACAAATAGAGTGGTGAAAACGGCTTCCTAAGCCGTTTGCCGTACATGCAGTTCGTATCGAAGGCCTCAAGTTATCAATAGGTTGCAGCGTCCGACCGAGATACCACCCGCCCTGTGCTAGATTTGTGCTAACCGCCCGACCCTTTTACAACGGTTTGAGAGCTAGTCGGAAAGTCTTGTAATGTCTAATGGGAAGCCACGAATTTTGATTCTGGGCGGTGGGTTCGGCGGCATGTATGCCGCGCTGGAATTCGAACGAGCGCTTGCGCGGGGAGCCGACCTGGACGTCACCCTCGTCAACCGTGACAACTATTTCCTCTTCACCCCGATGCTGCACGAAGTCGCCGCGAGCGACCTCGATATCACCAATATCGTTAGCCCGATCCGAAAGCTGTTGCGTCGCGTGACGTTTTTTCATGGTGACATCGAATCCATCGATCTCGTGCATAAACGAGTCGGCTTGTCGCATGGGCACGAGGAACATTGTCATTCGCTGCCGTACGACTATCTGGTCCTCGCCCTCGGGTCGACCACGAACTTCTTCAACATCCCCGGCTTGGCAGACCGCGCGCTCACGATGAAATCGTTGGATGACGCGATTTTCCTGCGCAACCGCCTGATCGCGAATCTGGAAGAGGCGGACTTTGAATGTTCTGCGCACCTCCGCGCGCCCTTACTGAATTTCGTCGTGGCCGGTGGAGGGTTCGCCGGTGTCGAAACCATCGCCGCGATGAATGACTTTCTGCGGGAGGCGGTGCGGTTCTTTCCGCATCTGCGGGAAGACATGCTGCGGATCATCCTGGTCAATTCAGGGAAGATCATTTTGCCGGAACTCGGGGAGAAGCTCGGCACCTATGCACAGCGAAAACTCATGGAGCAACATGTGGAAATCCATTCGAACTGTAAAGTCACCGCTGTGACGGACCGCGACGTCACGCTCAGCAATGGGACGACGGTGACGACCAATACGCTGGTCTGGACCGCCGGAATCTGTCCGAACTCCCTCATGGATACACTGCCTTGCACGAAATCGCGGGGCCGGGTACTCGTCAACGAGTACCTGGAAGTTCCCGAGTGGCCTGGCGTCTGGGCCTTTGGCGACTGTGCGCTCGTGCCGGACCGCAAAACCGGGGAATCCCACCCCCCGACCGCGCAACACGCGTTACGCGAAGGGAAGCTGGCGGCTCGGAATATACTTGCCACCGTCCGAGGCGACGAGATGAAGCCGTTCCTGTACTCGACGATCGGACTACTGGCTCCCATTGGGAAACGGACCGGCGTGGCCAACATACTCGGAGTGAATTTTTCAGGCTTCATTGCCTGGTGGCTGTGGCGCACGATTTACTTGCTGAAACTGCCCCGATTTGAGAAGAAAGTCCTCGTGGCCTTGGACTGGACGCTCGATCTACTCTTTTCGAAGGATCTTGTTCAGTTCAGGACCATTCGCCCGACTATTCTGCCGCTAGCGGAAGAAGAACCGGAGAAGCAAGCCAGTCCGGCCTTGGTCGGCGCCGGCATCGACCAAGTGAAATGAACGCAAGAACAGTGTTCGTGTGTCTCTCGCTGACTGTTAGGCTCATCTGCAAGGCGACTCCATCCCCCTCTTTGCCAACAACACAATCGTGGGCATAGCGGTCGATCCAAAACTCTCCGCCCACAGCACGTTGACTTCATCGTCCTCGCCAAGTAGCCTGTCGCTGCACTTTCATTAGGGCTCAGACGGCTAAGATGGCGCAGGCAAACGGCTCTGACAAATCACTTGAATCGTGGATTTGGGACGCCGCCTGTTCGATTCGCGGCGCCAAAGACGCGCCGAAGTACAAGGACTACATCCTCCCGCTGATCTTTGCCAAGCGCCTCTGCGATGTGTTCGACGACGAACTGAACCGGATCGCCAAGGAAGTCGGTTCGCGCGCCAAGGCCTTCAAGCTCGTCAGACACGACAAGAAGCTTGTCCGTTTCTATCTCCCGCTCAAACCAGCTGATCCTGACCAACCAGTCTGGACTGTCATCCGTAAGCTCGCCGACAAAATCGGCGAGCAGATCACGACTCATCTTCGCGCCATCGCCGACGAAAACCCGCTCCTGAAAGGAATCATCGACCGGGTGGACTTCAACGCCACGACCCACGGTGTGCGCGACATTGACGACAGCCGGCTCAGCAACCTCATTGAGCGGATCAGCGAAAAGCGCCTCGGCCTTGATCTGCTCCCTTTAAACCAGGTCAGGTCCGGAGTTAGGATTTCCGGCTGACGAAAGGAGGGGGCATGGCACGGAAACGGTATACAGCGGAAGAGATCATTGGGCAATTGCGGACCATCGAGATTGAGCTGGGCAAAGGGCTCGGCGTGGTCGACGCGTGTCGCAAACTCAGCATCACCGAACAAAGTTGCGGGATGAGTTCTTGAACGGGGAACTCTTCTATACGCTGCAGGAAGCCCAAGTCCTCGTCGAACGCTGGCGCCGTCAGTACAACACGCGTCGCCCGCATAGTGCGCTGGGGTATCGGCGCCAGCCCAGAGACCCGCATGATCAACCGATCGAGCTTGCGGCGTGAACGAACTAACCGGTGCCTACAGCTGGGGCAGATGTATTACGACACCCTCCATCTTCATCTCAGGGTTGGCACGAAGCCGGCACGATGTGTTGCCATGGACCGAGTATTTTCTTTCGACGCTCTTGGCAGCCTACGATGAATTCGAGAACCGGTTCGGCAAGGTCAGCAAGGGAAGAGGTAGCAAGACCGACACGGTGAAGAACGCCATTGACCGGTTTGTCAGAGATTTCAGCCTGACCGATATCGAAAAGGCCTGCCCATTGGTCAGTCGGGATATGATCCGGCGCGTCTTATTCGATCTGAAGAAGGAAGGCCTGGTTGTCTGTCTCGGTCGCGGACCCTCTGCCCGCTGGAGAAAGAGTGTAAAACCACGGAAAAGAGTGTAATAAGGAGCCAGTTATTACACTCTTTCGGGTCCGCATTACACTCTTTCCATACTCCCGTTGCTCCTTATGCCGTTACCCGGTGAGCATAAGACCGTTCAAGCTCGTATCTTAGCCTATGCCCAAGAGATCGGTTGGGCGATTGTGCCGCGAGACGAAGCCGAGCGGCGGCGCAGGGTTCGATCCTGACGCGGCTACCCCTGAAGAGCGGGTTCGTCATGCGTCTCTATTCTTCGGCGATCTGCTGCATGCCAAGGTCCGCGAGTTCAATCCCAAATACAAAGAGGCGGAAGGGGCGCTGATCGGCGAGCTTCAGCGCCTGCATTCGGACATCTACGGCAACCGCGACTTCCTCAGCTACCTCCGCAATCAGCGCACCTTCTTCTCTTCCGACGACAACCGTGAACTGGACCTCGTTCTGATCGACTATGGCGATCTCGCCCGCTCTCAAAAGGATTGGCGTAACCGGTACGAAGTCACCGAGGAATTTTCCGTCCGCAACGAACTATCACTTTCTAAGGGGTGGCTGGGATGATTCCAACTGCGCGCATCGGACGAGCACCGTTTTATCGTGCGCGTTCTGCGAGCACTGGGATCGTCCCAGCTACCCCACCCCCTTTTTCAGCATCCTGCTTATTGAATGCCTGCCTGGCGTTGTAACCATCCGACATACTTCACGATCTGATCGACATCTGCCGGAGTGACGGCGTCGATCTTCGGCATATTGCCAAATTGCCAATGGTGCGCCTGGACGCCGTTGGCCGCAGCCCGTTGGAAGGCCTGATCTCCGTGATGGTTCGGCTCGTAGACCTTATGCACTAACGGAGGTCCGTGGTCGGTGCCCACCGCTTGTTTCCCATGACAGGCTGCACAGTTCGTGTTGAACGTGGTTTCGCCCGTTTGGAACTCGGCCGGCACAGCGCTGCTCACGGCCGCTTGTGTCGGTTGTGTGGGTTGTGTGGAGTCGCAGGCCGCGAGGAAGGTCAGTCCCAGCAAACACGCTCCAATCTGAAGTTTTGACGTCATCATGATTTTCATGGAATTAGGACCGCTGGTTCTGACCGTTGTGTTGTCCCAACGGTTCACGCGTTATATCACATATGCGATGCGATACACTCATGTCGGCTCCTATAGTGAGAAGTTTGGATGTCCTCAATCAGCGGTTGCAGAGTAACAAGTCAGACAAGGAGGTTTCAAGACGAAGAAGGTATTTTTCGTCGCGCCTATGTGCTGGTGAATCAATGCTCTGAGGGGAATGCACCGTTGACGGCGTAGGGACTTTCGGAGATGCTAGGCGGCTAGCCTTCCGAGACACAGTTGAAGATACATTGAGCGTCATGCTATGTCGGTCAGCCTATTCATTCGTTAGGAGTCGAGGCTCTTCATGGGCGGCATTCTCGCGCTGGTGCTGGCATTCGGAGTCGTCTTCGGCGCGCGCAAGCTCTGTGATCTGATTGGAGCGCCGCTTTGGTTCGCAAAGTTCTTGTTCATCTTCGCGGCTCTAGTCGCCACCTACTTTCTTGCTGAAGAGGTGGTTCCCGACTCCAAAAAGCCCTGGGGTGTGTGGCTCGCGATGCTCGGTGCGGCATCCGGAATAATCCCAGTCGGTTTCATTATGTTCAAGCACATCGAAGATGAAGGAGAAGACGACGGAAAAGCACGGGACTCCTCCCGATACCACTCAGAGTAGAACCAATCAACAGTCTATGGGCCATCGCAGGCGTTTCTTTATCGTGACGACTGGTATGCGATGGGATCCACAACCCCGGCTTTCGAAAATCCCTCCAGCCGGATCACGCAACTATCGCATCGCCCACAAGCCTGGTCTCCCACCGGATCGTAACAACTATGGGTCAGATGAAACGGTACCTGCAGTTCGATCCCTTGCCGGATGATTTCCGCTTTCGTCAGCATCAGCAAGGGGGTTTTGACATGGAGGGGAGTCCCTTCCGTACCGGCTTTTGTGCCTTCGTTCACCGCCGTTTCAAACGCACGAATGAATTCAGGCCGGCAGTCTGGATAACCGGAATAGTCGAGCACGTTCGCGCCAAAATAGATGAGAGACGCTCCCACGACCTCCGCATGCGCTGCCGCAATCGAGAGAAAGATGAGATTGCGCCCCGGCACATAGGTGACGGGAATGGCCCGGCTACGCTCGTGACCCTCTCGGTCTTTGGGCACTGCCGCCGGGCCGGTGAGCGCCGACCCGCCGATGGCGCGAAGATCCAAATTCAACACCAAATGATTCGCCACGCCCAAGGCGGCTGCGACCTGCCGAGCCCGCTCCACTTCTACGGCATGCCGTTGTCCGTAGGCTATGGTGACGAAGAAGAGTTCGTAACCCTCTTGCTTGGCAATCGCTGCCGTGACGGTGGAATCCAGCCCTCCGCTGGCCAAGACGACCGCGCGATTATTCGTTGGCATCATCAGACTCACTCCCACAGACGACGCAGGGTATCAAGGGTGGTCACAGAACGCGAGCCCTGCATGACTAGCCCGCATTATTCATGACGGTTCGTCGCGAAATCGCTGAGCCGCCTCGCGAGACCGGCGCGCGGAGCCGTGAGGACCCGATGCGTACTCGTGCAGTACGGTGAGGGCCCGAGGGGCGAGCCCGCTGGCCGAAGGCTCGTCGTAGCAGCGGATCGGCGATTGCAGCAGAAGCGCTCATGAATAATGCGGGCTGGGGAAGAGTCAGGAACATAGTTGAGGGATGCGGAACACGTAAGGCGGGGATACAATCGATCGCGCGCACGCACGGAGAAATAGCTAGTCGCGATCTTCTTCTCGCTCGATTTTTTCCAGCAGCTCTTCTTTTGACTGACACTCGACGCAGAGCTTTGCGAACGGGACGGCTTCCAATCTTCGTTCGCTGATCTCTACGCCACACTCCGCGCAGATACCATAGGTGCCTTCGGTAAGCCTCGTCAATGCTTCATCGATAGCCTGCCTACGGCGATTGCGCATTTCCATCAAGGAAATGCCCAACTCGCGATCGAGATCCATGAGAGCTTGATCGCCGACATCGCGCGCAGATTCAAGCCTCCGCTGTTTATCTTCAATCAGGGATTGGCCCAGACTCCCCTCAATCTCCTTGATAATTTCCTGGCGCTTCCGCATCAACATCTGATGAAGGACTTGGCGCCGGCGTTCCCGGTCTTCGCGTTCTTTCGCCGTTTCTTTGGGTTTGGCAGCCAGGGGAGAGACGGTCATGCTGATAGGTTTTTCAGGGACCACAATCGGAGTGCGTTTTGGTTTGCTCGCTGGTTTCTCGAGCTTCGCCCGCACCTTGGCTTTCGCGACCGGTTTCTTCTTGGCGGGCGTTTTTGTTGCCATGGCGGGTCCTACTCCTAGGGTGAACGTCGAATAGCCGAAAAAAGTTCGGCATTCATAGCACGGCACTCCCGCCTATTACAAGAGGTTGTGAGAGACTAAGGATAGACGATTGTCGAATGGATGGGATGGCCGACCAGTTTCTCTCGACCCTTCAGGCTCTGGAGCTCAACGAGAAAGTCGAGCCCGGCGATCTCACCGCCCAATTGCCGAACGAGAGACACCGTCGCGGCCGCCGTGCCTCCTGTGGCCAGCAAGTCGTCCACTATCAGCACCCGTTCGCCGACACCAATCGCATCGCGGTGGATGGCAAGGGAGTTCGAACCGTACTCGAGGCTGTATTTGACCTCAAAACTGTCGGCGGGCAGCTTGCCGGGCTTCCGGACTAGAACGAACCCGGTGTGTAACCGGTTCGCCAGTATCCCACCGAAAATGAACCCGCGCGACTCGATCCCGATGACTTTGGCGATCCCTTGTCCCTGATAATAGGCGGTCAATTCATCGGCCATCGATGCCAGGGCGCGGGCGTCTTTGAGCAGTGTGGTGATATCGTAGAAGAGAATACCGGGCTTGGGGAAGTCGGGGACCTCGCGAATGAGGGCGCGATAATTGACGGCGGTCATCGATCAGAGCAGGTCAGCTTGTGTCATAGTCCTACGCTCAATGGTATGGCGCAAACGCGCCAAGGCGGCCATTTCAATCTGCCGGACCCGCTCACGGGTCAACCCCATCTCCCGGCCGATTTCCTCCAACGTCTTGGCCTCACTTCCATCGAGCCCAAAGCGCGACATAATAACAGTTTGCTCCTTTTCGGGCAACTCCTTCACCCACTCCATCATCTCCGCCCGACGCATCACCCCCTCGGTGGTATCGGCAGGCGAGACACACGACGGGTCCTCAATCACATCACGCAAGAACGTATCTCCGCCATCATTGATCGGACTGTCCAACGAGCAGGTCGTACGGACCACTTGTCTGAGATCTAACACCGTTTCGTCGGTCGTCTTCATCCGTGCCGCGACTTCCGATGCAGTCGGTTCTCGTCCAAGTTCCTGAACGAGCTGCTCCGTCTTGGCGAGATAACGATTCAGCCGCTCCACCACATGCACCGGTAACCGCACGAGCTTTGCCTGATTGATAATCGCTCGTTCGATGTACTGCCGGATCCACCAGGACGCATAGGTACTGAAGCGAAACCCGCGCTTATAGTTGAATTTTTCGACGGCCTTAATAAGTCCGAGATTGCCCTCTTCGATGACATCGGAGAAGGGGAATCCTCGATGCATATACCGCTTACCGATACTGATCACCAGACGGAGATTCGATTCAATCATCTCTTGGCGCGCCTGCTCGTCCCCCGCCATGACTCGCTTGCCTAGCTGCTGTTCTTGCTTAAACGTCAGCAACGTCGAGCGACGGATCTCGCGCAAGTAACACTTGAGGGTATCCAATCCTTCGGAGCGGCGACTCGATTTGTCCTCATCTACGAGCGACTCGCCCACACCCGACGACGCGGCAGTGTCCTCGTCGTCATGGTCGACGGCGTGTCGGCGCGCTTCGCCCAGATCGTGTAGCTCCTCGCCTCCTCGCGCCATACGTTCCGTCGCTCCTAACTGGCTCTCTCAGTACCACACTCGAAAATCTGAAAATCGCCCTGTCGCCGGACTCCACTCCACTTCAACGGCTGTCACTCGCGACGCCGGAGGTCCGGTCTTTACGTCTTCGATCAGGATCAGAATCTGGTCTTTAGGGCCCTCAACTTCAAGTTCGACTCGTCCATCATCGAGATTCCTGACTCCTCCGCAGAGTCCTCGTTGCGATGCGACGCGAGCCGCAAACGCTCGATACCCGACTCCTTGGACCTTTCCCTTCACAAAAAGTCTCGCTCGGAGAGCCGCCGGTTCAAGAGGTTCGGCCATTTATTCAGACAGACCGCGCATTATCGACAATGCCTATCCAACGAACGGATACTCTCACACCTCCGCAGAGGCGTCACGCGTTTTGCGATTCCGCGCGAGTAAGCTTCGCTCCGAGATTCTGAAACGGAAAAAGGAAATGCTGGAGGAGATTCGATGTACGCCGACCGGCGGAACTATATACGAATAGGCTCCGGGTCGAGCAATCTTGGATTAGGGAAAAACAAAACACTGGAGGGGTTTATCCCGTCGCCTCAATAGAAGAAGTGGCTCCGGGTCGAGCAAGCTCTGTGTGGTCGGGGCGAGAGGATTCGAACCTCCGACCCCTGCGTCCCGAACGCAGTGCGCTACCGGGCTGCGCTACGCCCCGACAAAATCAACAGAACCACAAAGCGAGCGGGGATTGTCTTACATCAGGGGGTCGAAACGCAAGCCATGGGCATCGGCCACCTCTCGACAGGTAATCTTGCCGCCGGACAGGTTCACCCCTTTCGCCAGTCCAGCGTCTGCGCGCACGGACTCTTCCACTCCCTGCGAGGCCAGACGCAGAAGATATGGAAGCGTGGCATTCGTCAACGCGGCAGTCGACGTATGCGGAACAATCCCCGGCATATTGGACACACAATAATGGAGCACCCCATCCAGCACATAGACCGGGTCCGAATGGGTCGTGGGTTTCGTGGTCTCGAAGCAGCCGCCTTGATCGACCGCGACGTCCACTACCACGGCTCCCGGCTTCATGCGCGCCACCACTCCACGCGAGACCAATTTGGGCGCTCGAGCCCCAGGAACGAGGACCGCCCCAATAACAAGATCTGCGGCCATCACTGACTCGTCAATTGCAGCTTGCGTGGAGGCACGCGTCACAATTCGACCATGATACAATTCGTCGAGTGCCCGGAGCCGTTCAAGGTCAAGATTGATCACCGTCACCTGAGCCCCCATTCCGACAGCGATTCGAGTCGCCTCGCTACCCACCACCCCAGCCCCAAGCACCACGACTTTTCCCGGCTCCACGCCAGGCACACCGGCCAAGAGAAGCCCGCGCCCTCCTTGCGTCTTTTCCAGATAGTGTGCGCCGATCTGCACCGACATCCGCCCCGCGATTTCGCTCATCGGTTTGAGCATCGGCCGCGTGCCGTCTTTCGCCTCGATGGTCTCGTAGGCAATGGCGGTGATCTTGGTACCCAGGAGAGCCTTTGTGAGATCCGGCAAGGAAGCCAAATGCAGATAGGTAAAGAGGGTCTGACCCGGACGGAAGAAGCGGCACTCGGAAAGCAGCGGCTCCTTGACCTTCACAATGAGCGTGGCCTGCTGAAACAGTTGCTCCTTCGACTGCGCCAGAGTCGCGCCGGCGCTCCGGTAGTCCTCATCTGAGTATCCGCTGCCGGCTCCGGCTGATGGTTCGATCAAGATGTCATGGCCGGCCTGACGCAACGCCCGCACCCCATCGGGCGTGACACTGACACGATACTCATGGTCCTTGATCTCTTTCGGCACCCCGATGACCATGGCCTTTCCCTCCTCGTACAATCCATCCGAGTAATTCTCGATTCATTCTATATATAATGGTTGTGAAAATGCACGAGCTGACTCTCGGGCACGTCCCTGCCATGTGGACAGTGCGCGCGGGCCTGGTGTAAGATTCGCCCGCTCATTCGCCCGCATTATTCATAACGGTGCGGGTTAGCTCATGATCGATAGGGGGAGGCTCTATGGATTCCGCAGCTGGGTCCTGCAATGCCTGCGGCGCCACCGGCGCTACGCTCATCAAGTTATCGCTTGGGAAGGACTTTTTCGGCCGGACCTACGACCGACTGTCGCCCTCGACCGACCAAAGCCCTAAATGGTACTGCGAAAGCTGTTCGATGCAGAAAAATCTCCAACGAGACTTCCGAGATATCACCACCGAGATCGACAAGCTTGGAGCAGGACAGACCTCTCAACTGTCAAAACCCGATGAGTTCCAGCGTGCCGGGTTGCGCCTGAGAGAAATTGTCGCCCTGCTCGATGCCGCACAGAAGCGCTCACCTCTGCTTGCGAGCGGCGAGGTCACACGTTTACTCGAACGACTCAATACCATCAGCATTCCAGCATAGGCCCCGGTCGATCATGTCTGGTTACAAACGCCACATCTTCGTCTGTACGAATCAACGGAGCCCCGACGATCCCCGTGGGAGTTGCTCCAAGCTCGGATCTGAGGCGCTCCACGCCCACTTTAAGCAAGAAGCGAAGCGATTGGACTTGAAGGACGTTGTGCGTGCGAATAAAGCCGGGTGTCTCGATCATTGCGCGGAAGGGCCGAGCGTCGTGATCTATCCCGAAGGTGTGTGGTATCAAGTCAAATCTGAATCCGATGTGACGGAAATCATGGAGCGCCACGTCATCAAGGGCGAGGTCGTGACCCGCCTCGTCATGCCCGATCACCCAGTTCCCACGACACTCCCTCCGCTCAAATCGTAGCGTCGCATCACAAGGATCGTTATGGCCGTCGAAGAAAAGTGGAAAGCCAACCTGGAAAAGGTGGCCTTCATGAAGCAGTTTCCTGGGCTACTCGGCAACTGGGAGGCCTTGACGGGAAAAACCATCAAGGCTGTCATCCCGCTCAAGGGGAAACAGGGAGCCGCAGTGCTGGTGTGCACCGATGGTACCTTTACCATCGTGCCCGCGATGGCGTCGGAGCCTTACGAGTTGGGTGAGGCCTTGGCCGTGGCCCGGGCGCTCCTTGAGCCGACGCATCAGGCGGCCTATGTGGAGTATGATCGACTGGTCAAGAAGGACAAAGACGCCCTCAAGTCGGCCAGGGTCGAGAAGATTCTCGGAGCGATTCACAACAACTTGGAGCAGCATCCGGAACTGAAAGATCGGTTGAAAGAACTCGTGAAGGAGTGGAAGTGAGCAGTCTTCCTGATAGAAATATGTTCGAGATCTTTTCCCAAGGTCTCTTTGAAGGAGTCAAACCCATGATGGTCATTCGCGATCACCTCATCCGTCATCCCGACCGCTGCACGCATCAAGCCATCTGTGTTCCGATTTGCCCGACCGGCGCCTGGCTTTCAACTCCTCCTTACAAGTTCGACTCGTCCCGTTGCCTGGAAAGCTGTCGCCTCTGCCTGGACGCCTGTCCCTCGCAGGCGATTTTCGCCGTGTTCAAGAAGGGGGAGAAGTTGCTGGAGCCGCAAAAAAAGTAACGTCTGGCGAGAAGAGTTCGAGGCTTCCGCGCCTCCGGAGCGGCTGAGGCGGTCAGGGGGAGCGGAAGCCTTCGGAAATTTCCTCGCGGACTCGGTTAGTTTCCGCTTTCCTTCTCCCCCTGACCATCTCTGCTTCTTCGCTCCTTCGGCAAAGTCACCTCGAAACTCTTTTCGCCAGACCTGTGGGAGAACCACGAAAGAAATTCTTAGCCCTGGTCGCGCATCCGTTCTATCCGCGACTGAAAGGAAGTGCTGTGGCTTGGCTATGATCCTGATGCCGGGGAGATGACGTGCGAGAGGAATTGTCCTGTATGAGAACCAGCTACCTTTGCCACTTGCTCCGGTCGTCCTTCTGCCACGATGTGCCCGCCTGCCGCGCCGCCTTCCGGCCCCAGGTCGATAATCCAATCCGCTGACTTGATGACATCGAGGTTGTGTTCCACCACCACCACGGTATTACCGCTGTTCACCAGCTTTTGCAGCATGGCCAGGAGTTTCTTGATGTCTTCGACGTGTAGCCCGGTGGTTGGTTCGTCCATGATGTAGAGCATATTTGGGGACTGGCTCCGGCTATGCCGGTGCCTGTCCCCGTCTGTCCGGCTGGGAAATGGGACAGTCCCTTGCCGGGACAGTCCCCCGCCGGATAACAGTTCAGCCGCGATTTTTAACCGTTGGGCTTCGCCGCCCGAGAGTGTTGTCGCGGATTGACCGAGGCGGAGATAGCCGAGCCCGATGGTCGAGAGGAGGTGGAGCTTTTCAGTGAGCTTAGGCGAGCCGCTAAAAAATCCTAGCGCCTCTTCAGCCGTCATCTGCAACACATCATGGATCGTTTTCCCGCGATAGCGAATGGAGAGGACATCCGGTTTGAATCGCTTTCCGTCGCAGGCCTCGCAGGTGGCATAGATATCTTCAAAGAAATACATCTCGAGTTTTTCGACGCCGCTCCCTTCGCATCGGTCGCATCGGCCCCCGGTGGTATTAAAGGAGAAGTGGCCCGGCGTGAGCCCGCGCCGGAGCGCATCGCGCTCAGAGGCGAAGAGAGCCCGAACCTCATCGAACGCTTTCAGGTAGGTGATCGGATTTGAGCGTGGTGTCCGGCCGATCGGTTCCTGATCGATGAGCTTGATGCCGGTGAGATGCTCGATTCCCTTAATTGCGCGAAATTTGCCCATCGGCAGTGACGCGATACGAAAGGCGCGGGCGACGGCCCGGTAGAGCGTGTCTTCGACCAGGGTGCTCTTGCCGGATCCCGAAACGCCGGTGATACAGATCAACATGCCGAGTGGAAGACGGACGAACAGGTCTTTGAGATTGTTTTCGCAGGCGCCTGCGATGACAAGCAGTTTTCCGTTTCCTCTTCGCCGAGACCTGGGCGTTGTAATTTCGTCTTCGTTGCGCAGGTAGCGTGCCGTGATCGACCGTCGGTCTTCAATGAATTCCTGTCGTGGCGCAGCACAGATCACCTCGCCGCCCTTCTCGCCCGACAAGGGGCCCAGCTCGACAAGGTAGTCGGCCGCCTGCATCATCTGGCGGTCGTGTTCAACGACGACCACGGTGTTGCCCCGGACTGCCAGCTCTCGCAGAATGCCGGCGAGTGTCGCGGTGTCACGCGGGTGGAGACCGATGGTCGGCTCGTCCAGGACGTAGAGCGTGCCGACCAGGCGGGCGCCGAGTTGGTTGGCTAAGGCTGCCCGCTGGGCCTCTCCTCCCGAGAGCGTCCGGGTCTGGCGAGAGAGCGTCAAATAGCCGAGGCCCACGCGGAGGAGAAAGCCAAGCTTGGCCGTCAGTTGTCGAATAATGTCGCGGGCGACCTGCTCTTCGTAGGGAGAGAGGGTGAGTGCTGTGACCCAGGCGGCAGTCTGTTCAATCGTGAGCGCAGACAGCTCATGAATATCTCTATCTGCGATCTTCACATAGCGGGCGTCCGGTCGGAGACGGGACCCCTTACAGCTCGGGCAGGGGACCGGTGTCCGGTAGCGGCTGAGCATCACGCGCACGTGCAACTTATAGCGCTTCCCTTCCAAATATTCGAAAAATTGCTGCACGCCATCCATCTTGCCTTCTCCATTCCAGAGCATTTGCTGGATAGTCCTGGGGCAAGTCTTTGTAGGGGAGGGCGAGATCGACCCCCCGCCGTTTCATGGAGAGCAGCATTTGTTTCTGCCACCAATCGCCGCTGGGTTTGCTCCAGGGTTCAATCGCGCCTTGGGCGAGCGACTTGCTGTGGTCGGGAATGACGAGGTCTGGATCGTAACGGAGAATGTTGCCGAACCCTTTGCACGTCGGACAGGCGCCGAGCGGATGGTTGAAGGAAAAGAGGACCGGACGAATCGGTTCGAATGTTCGCCCGCATTGTTGACAGCGAAAGTTTGTGCTGTAAGTGCGGGGGCCTTGGTCGATGACCTCCACACGGCACAGGCCCTCGCCCTCGCGAAATGCGGTCTCAATCGCCTCGACGAGGCGGGATCGATTGTCTTCCCGGATCACCAGCCGATCGAGGATCACATGAAGATGGTCCGGTCTGGTTTTGGGAAGGGTGTGGATCTCATGAAAATCGAGGATCTCTTCGCCGCACTGCACTCTGGTGAACCCGCGCAGCAACAGCGATTGGAGAAAGGCCTGGTCCTGTTTCGGCGGCGGTGCTGTGACAGGGAATAGGATCATCGCTCGTGCATCGCCGCAATGGTCCAGGAGGTCGTCGACGACACTGCCAGGGTGAAAGCTGCGCGCATCGATGGCACAATCGGGGCAGACCGGATGGCCCACTTTAGCGAACAGAAGTCGCAAGAGGTCGGCAATCTCGGTCGTGGTCCCGACTGTCGAGCGGGCGGTGCGGATGGGGTTCTTCTGTTCGATCGCAATGGCGGGGCGGACATTGATCAGCCGGTCGACATCGGGCCGATTGACCTTGTCGAGAAACATGCGGGCATAGGTGGAGAGTGATTCCACATAGCGCCATTGGCCTTCGGCGAACAGGGTGTCGAACGCGAGAGAGGATTTCCCCGATCCTGATACGCCGGTGATGGCCGTGACCTGATTGTGCGGGATACGGAGCGAGATGTTCTTCAGATTATTCTGCCGCGCGCCCTCCACGATGAGATTTGCAGACTGGTTCTGATGTAGAGGGGTGGGTTCCAAGGCATGTACTCCAAGCGAGATAAATGCATGATCGTAGCGCGGACTATTCATGAATATCTACTCCACGGTCTGATCCCTTCCCCGGAAAGGTAGGTGTCGTTCAGATTTCTCGGGATCGAGGGGATTCGGAAAAAGGCTTGGCGATTCCTTCGAAATGGTGAGAGGATGGGGGCATTCAACGGGAGGGGAGTATGATTCTATCGACAACATCGAGTCTCGACGGAAGGAAAGCAGTCAAGTATTTGGGCTTGGTCTCCGGGGATGCCATCCTTGGTGCGAATATCTTTCGGGATTTCTTCGCGTCGGTTCGTGATATCGTAGGTGGCCGATCGGCGGCGTATGAAGCCGAACTGCGCAAGGCCAAAGACATTGCGCTCGGTGAAATGCGCGAGCAGGCTCGCCATCTGGGCGCCAATGCCATTGTCGGCATCGATATCGACTATGAAACGATCGGCGCCAGCGCCAGCATGTTGATGGTCAGCGCCAGCGGCACAGCGGTTGTTGTGGAGCCGGAGTAGGATCATGCAGCGCCTGCCTCAGGCAGAGTATCTCGGGCTCGGGCGCCAGTTGGCCCACTTGCTGGGCTCCTGCCTTGAAGGAGCGTCGGGCGACGTGTTGCGAGAGCTGGCCCGAGCCTATGATCCTTCCGCGAACGAAGCACGTATCAGCGCCGAGGTGTTCCTCTTTCACAAGTATCTGCTCATGCAATCGTGTGTCGGCGTGTTCCCCGAATCGGAGGTCGACCACATCGTCGGGGGACTGTTCGCGGCGCTCAATGAACGGGCCAGCGTGTTGGAGCTCAGTCCCGAGCGGCAAAAGGCGATGGAGCAGATGTGGCAGTTGCGGGCTGCGCAGTTTGACCAGCCTTTCTCTCGGGATCGAGTCCAATTTCTTGATGAAGGGTCAGGTCCCATCCACTGGAAACAGACGATCGTCCGGTTCTGCCAGAACGTGCGTGAAATCGAAAACCCTCCCAACATTTGGGCCGGGGCCGATGGCCCATCCCAAGCCGCGAGCCGCTCTGTCACCGCAGCACTCGATCAGATGGTGTCGGCCCTCGGTGAAATGAATCGGCTCCATTTCAACGGAGCGGCCTGAGTATCTGTTTGGTGCGCGCGCCAGTCAAGATCTATCTCGCCCCCAGCTTCACTATCCCCACGCAGCCAAGATACAGCACGAGCGAGCCGATCATGGAGGGCCAGAAGCCGAATCGGGGGACGGCCGCTATCATGGACACGACGTAGACGATCCAGGGCGGGACAAACCACAGCAAGTTTTTCGCGTAGCTGACGATCGCATCGTTGCCGCCGTTCAGATAGATCAGCACGAACGTGGCGCCGGTAATGGCGGGGAAGGTGCTGGCAAAGGCGGCAAGAAACGATTTTCCTTGTGACCCGAGATAGGTAGAGACGCTCACAATCGTTCCGCCCAGCAGAAAGTACACGGTATATTTCACGAAGTCGCTCACGTTACCTCCTCCTCAGATTCCTTGAAACGCTTCCATCGCCTCCCGCTCCAACGCCTCGCCCTGACCTGTATACCGGGGTGAGAAGTGAAAGACAACGAGGTCGCGCACCTGGGCCTTGCGTGCCATGAGTCCTGCTTGCCTCGCGGTCAGATGGTAGCGATCGCGGGCCTTTCTCGGCATCAACGTCCAGATAAGGCGACTCGCAGTAGAAGCAGGTCCGCGCCCTGAACGAGAGCAACAATCTTCGCTTCGTTCTCTTCATCGTATCGAGCGTCGACGACGTAGGCGATCTTTTGCCCGCGCGAGATGGTGCAGAATCGTTCTTTGATCTCGCCCAACACAAGCTCTCGCTCCTCGCGATGGTGCTTGTCATAGAGTGTGGCCGTGAAGCGGAACTCATCCGGTTGACCCTGCCAGATGTACTGTTTCACGTCTTTGAGCCAAGAACCGACCGGCAGGTCCGCCTCGTGGAGCTTCTGCTTGTTCACATTGATGTGGAACTGTTCCTCCAGGGAATAGGCAAACGAGGGAACGCGATGGTTCAAGGAGACCGCCCTTACGGTGAACATGGGGATCGTTGAGGACCGTGAATTGACCTGTGGCTGGTTCCGGCAGGAGAGGGCGAGCCGGTTGTTCAACCTGGCGGAACCCGTCGGTTGCGCGGAACAGTGCCCGCCGGACTTCCTGCGGGTGAAATTCCTGGACGTCGAGGGTCAGTGGATAGCCGTCAACCAGATTCCATGTGTAGCCCTGCAATTTGCCCTGCACATTGTTGATGAGTCCAGGAGGGCCGAATAGCCGGACGGTCTTGCCTCGCCCCAAGGCCACTCGCAGGACTGCATCGAAACCGATGAAATGGTCCACGTGCGTGTGAGAGATAAATATGTCGTTGGCACGCAGGAGCCTCGTCGGTCCCAGCCCGTCATTGTGGCCTAGGTCGAACAGCAGAGCCCGCTTCGACCAGCGGACCTCCACATAGACTCCGGGATCACCGAAGACATCGTTGACGAGGTAGCTGGAGAAGGAGGGATTCATTGACATTGAACCAGTGGGTCATTGGATCATGGAATTACTTCAATAAGTCAATCGTCAATGGAAGAATGAAACGATCGCTATCCAATCGCCATTCTCACCGCGCTGTACATCGCGATGACTTCGACCGCGTGCGCGACGATCGTGATGTAGAGATTGCGTGTGTGTAACCAGATGATTCCCCAGATGAGCCCGTCCCATAGGGCGATCCAGTGGAGATGTTGAAAAGTATGTACCATGAAGGGGTCGAACGCAAATATCAGCGCGCAGGTGATGAGGGCAAGAGGCGAAAGGCGTCGGGCCAGGGCTGAGTTCCATAGCTTCGATTCAAGTGCGGCCAGCCGTCCGAGGAGAAATCCGCGAAAATTGAGTTCCACAAGGAAGGCGATGCCACAAATGAACCAGGGGACCATGACCAAGAGGGGCAGTCGGCCATGCGGCGTGGTCTTCAGGAAGTTGATGTCATAGCCCAGATGTGGATAGGCCGAGAGAATCACGAACGTATTCAGGCAGCCGAGAAGCAGGCCTGTGAAGAGTCCCCAGCGTAGGCCATCCAGGATTTTCCCTTTCTCCAGCCCAAGCCGAGATACGATGTCGCGGTTGTGCATGGCCCAAACGCACTAAGGCGAGATAGGCGCACGATCTGTGGCGCGAACTGAACCAGCGTCTGTTCTTGGAGCGAGGAGGGAAGGGCGTAGAAGCCGAGCGTCGCGGCGACGGGGAGCAGCGCGTGGGCTGCTCCCCATTCTTCGGCCTGAGTCGGTGTCGCGCGCAGACCGGGCTCAGGCGCCGTCATAGAAGATCGTCAGTTCAGTTGGAGATTATAACGGTCGAGTGTGGTGGCTTTGTGCCGCGTGAGGTTGGACAGCGATTTGTTGTAGTCGACCGTGGCGCGCAACTCGTTCCCTTGGGCCGTTGCGAGATCTCGTTGGAAGTCGAGCACAAAGCGTGTGGTGCTGAGCCCCACTTTCAGGCGCTCTTGCTCCGCCTGCAACTGCTTCTCTGCCATGATTCTGGCCGATCTGGTCGTTTCGATCCGCTTGAAATCCGTCTGGACACGCCGGACCGCTTCACGGACACCCACGATGATCTGCTGCCGCACACTCACGAGCGACGCTTCGGCGTTCTTCTCCTCCAGCTGCCGTTTGTTGTAGGTGCTCCAGGCTGAGCGGTTGCCGAGTGGGTAGCTTAAGACGAGGCCCGCTCCATAATTATAGAAATCTCCGCTAAAGTTATTGTTCACCGAGTTGCTGTAGCTACTTCCGAGCCCTGCCATTCCCATCGTTCCTTGGAACGAGAGGGTCGGGAGAATCTGATTTTTCGCAAACTTGGTGTTGAGATCGCTCGTCTCCATATTCTTCTTCGCTTGGACGATTTCGGGCCGCTGCTCGATGGCCGTGTCGATGGCTTCCTGCAGGCTGATGGCTTCGAGTGTCACGACCGGTTGGTCGAGCGGGGTCAAGCGCAAGTCTTGACGCAGGTCCTCTTCCGCAGGATTGAGCAATCGGCGCAGCTGATCTTCCTGGTCTCGAATCGTTTTATCCGCGACCAGTACTTGCTCGACCCGCGACGCGACGGCCGCTTCGGCTTGCAAGACATCGACGATCGACATGATGCCGGCCTTCGCCTTCGCGCGGTTGCTGGCCAAGAGTTCCTGCGCGGCTTTCAAGGCGGCCTCTGCCACTTTCAGATTCTCATTGGCGAAGACGACTTCCCAGTAGGTTTGTTCCACCGTGGCCAGGACGGTGAGGACACGATCGCGAAAGACATGTTCTTCCACGGTGGCATTATTCTGTGCGACGCGGATGAAGGTCTTGGTGACGTCAATGCCGGCGTTGCGGAGGAGAGGTTGCGTGAGGGTGAGTGCGAGACCGCCGGTCCAGGACGGATTGAACAAGAAACCTTGTCCAGTACATCCAGGAGTGCCAACCGGTTGTCCAAAACACCCTTGAGCTCCTGCTACATTGGTTCGAGTAGGGCTATAGTTCAGGTCGACGTTGCCGCCGGTCAGCAAATTTGTCGTCGCATCGAGCGTGACGGATTGGGTCTGTTGGTCGAAGGTCTTAATCTCATTGAGCGTGGGCCGTGAGAAGCCGAATACCGGTCGATTGAGTGGACTCACCGCTCGATTGAATTGGCCGTTCACGCTCAGAGTCGGATCGAACCTGGCTTGTTCGACAATAATATCTGCCAGCCGACTCTCCTTCGTCTGGCGGCTGATGCTGATGTCCAGATTATGTTGCAGCGCGCGAATGGCTGCATCGGCGAGAGAGATGGTTTCGCGTCGTTCCGGCAGATGGGGTCTTGCCTTCTCCAGACCCCCAACTGAGCCCAGGTGACAGAAACAGGCCTATACCGACGGCATAGCCAAATGTGCGCCACCATTTATTTGCTCCGGTACCGTGCTCCATAACACGCCCCCTTTTAATCGACAAGAAGTCTTTGTCCATACTATAATGATTCCATACGAATCTGTCATGGACTAAGTGCAATGAGATTTCTGGGCAATAGGGTCAAGCAAACTATCCTGCCGGTCTCGATGTTTCCCGTAGCGCTGTCTGTACTGGCCCTGCTCCTGTTTGCACTCTCGTCGCTGAACTCGCAGGCTTGGGGCCAAACGATCTCCAGTGTTCGTTCATTCAATGGAGGGGTCACACCACTGTTCAGTCTGAGCGGCTCAGGGAATCTCTATATCGACAATCAGGGCACGCAGGGATTTCTGTACGCCCCCGGGAACAATTTCGAATCGTACAGCTTTCGGAATCCCACAACCGGTCAGGCATGGAGCGGGGCTGTGACCACGCTCGGGCCGCAACTCTCGATCGGACTCATCCAAGGTGCCAACCAGAGCGGTTCAGGGCTCGTCCTTCCCGGTCCTCCCCGCCAAACCGTGCCGTTGCCATCGATCCAATCCACTATTCTCGACGATATCCCTTAACAGGATGCTGAAAAAGTCCGCCAGCATCGTTCTCGCATCGCTCAGACCCTCAACGTACCTCAGCAGGGTACGCCTCGGCCCTTCGCTCGCTGCGGCCTTGCTGAACGGTCTTTTTGAGCATGCCTGTAAGGCGCTCCTCCGCAATCCCTAACATATTGATTGTCGATTTCCAGATCCTTCGCAATGGTCTTCCAGTATCCGGCTATGGAGCATTCGCCAGTTGCCAGGTGAGGGCAAGGACATACCGAGCCACGGTTTGTAAAATCTCCGGATTGATCGTGTCGGCGGTATCGGTGGGCTGATGAAAGTGTGGGTGGACGCCGCCGCTGACGATGGTGACAGTCGGGACACCTGCCTCTTTGAATGGCACGTGATCGCCGCCGGGGAAAAATCCGTACACGTCGAGCTTGTCGGTGAGCCCTGCCGTCTGTCCCGCTTCGAGTGCGACGCTCTTCTCGAATCCCGTCACACCGATCGTCAGCCGTCCATTCCCGATTCCCGCATGGTCGATGTTGATCATGGCTTTGGTCGAGCTGATCGGCACGACCGGTCGTTGAAGGTAGAGCCGAGATCCGACGAGTCCCTGTTCCTCTCCGCTAAACGAGACGAACAAGACGGTCCGTTGAACCTTTGCGCCTGCCTGGGCCATTACGCGGGCGACTTCCAATATCACTGCTGTGCCGGAGGCGTTATCGTCGGCGCCGGGAAATAGCAAGCCGGCCTGTCGTCCGAAGTGGTCACGATGCGCGCCGATCACGAGGATCTCCTCTGTCTTCTGCGGATCGCTCCCAGGCAGGAAGGCGAGCACATTCATGAGTAGCGCCTTCCTCTGGACGAGTCTGCCAATCGAGAGAGCCATAGCGGCCGGTGCTGATCGATTGTACGGCAGGAGAGCGATTCAGCTTCTCTTGCAAATCATGCAGCCGACTTGGTTGTGTATGATCGGGATCGGCGAGGATCTGCTCGGCCAGAGTGGTACTGATCCAGGCTCCTGGGAGCGCTTCTGATTGGGGAGAGAGTCCATAAAAGGCGCCGGGTTTTCCAGTGACGCCGCGGCGCGCCTCATAGGGGCTGAGCACTGGTCCTGTGGCTGTGAGATAGCCGAGAGCGCCTTTCTGGCGTGCGAAGCGCACCTTGTCTGCGTGGCTGACGGTTCCCTTGTAGTGCGTGGGTGTGCCGCGGAGAAACAGGACAATGGCGTTGGTGGTATCGACTCCGGCGTAGTCGTCGATACCCTGTGTCGACGTCTATGATTCCGTAGCCGACAAACACAATCGGTCCGCGAACGTCAGCGGAGGGTGAATCAAGGATGGGGAGATAGTCTGTCCCGAGCTGCTGGGTGAGCGAGTCACTGGCTGTTGAAATGCGGAGTAGCGGATCGGGTGTGATGTTCGTCGCCGTCACCGTGGTAGTCATGAATCCGGCTGCGTCTCCACGGCCCTGTCCCTGAGGACTGATCGGATCGATGCGAGTACGGGCCAACGAGAGGCCGAAAGCAAGAAATCGATCAGCGACCCACTTCGCTGAACTCGCGTCGTCCGCGGTTCCTGTTTGACGGCCGTTGAATGCAGGACTGCTGAGCGTCGTCACGTCGGCGAGCATGCGTTCGCTTGACAGGCTGTCGAGCGAACGAAGCCATGCACGATGGTCTTCCTCTGATTGCGCGAAGCCCTGGGTTCCGAGGGGGAGCAGAATGAGGATGATTCCCAGGAGAGTGACCACAACAAGGGAGGGAGAGCAGCTGCGTGTCGAGCCGTTCATGCCGTGGGCCTTTCGAAGTCGCGCAGAACTATAACATAGACCGACAGGTCCGTTGCAGAGCGGCTCCGGGCCAAGGTAGTATGACAAATTGCGAGGATGAAGAGTCGATGACAGATCCAACCACACAAGCGGACCGTTTCCCGAACCGGCTGCTCACGGAAGCCAGCCCCTATCTTCGGCAGCATGCGGAGAATCCGGTGGAGTGGTATCCCTGGGGCGAGGAAGCCTTGTCGCGGGCAAAAGCAGAGGACAAGCCGATTTTGTTGTCGATCGGTTACTCGGCATGCCACTGGTGCCATGTCATGGCACATGAATGTTTCGAAAATGTCGAGATTGCCGGGCTCATGAACCAGGACTTCATCAACGTGAAGGTCGATCGAGAAGAGCGGCCTGATCTGGACGATATCTACCAAAAGTCCGCGCAGGTGTTTCTGGGACGGGGCGGTGGGTGGCCCCTGACGATGTTTCTGACGCCTGACCAAGAACCGTTCTACGGAGGGACGTATTTCCCGCCGGTGCCCCGCCACAACCTGCCGGGATTTCCCGATGTCTTGCGCGGTGTCGTCGAGGCCTATCGGAATCATCGAGACGATGTCCGCAAGAATGTGGAGAAGGTGAAAACCGGATTGCTGCGAGTCGGAACGCCGCAGCCGTCGGACGATCCCTTGACGGATCGTTTGCTCGATGAGGCGGCCAAAAACCTAGGGCAGTTTTTCGACCCGGTCCACGGCGGATTCGGTGAGGGGCCGAAATTTCCGACGGTCCCTCCACTCAGCCTGTTGCTGCGTCAGACGGCTCGGACAAAAGACGCCTCCCATCAAGAGCAGGTGCTCTTACAGCTGAGAACCATGGCGGCTGGAGGAATCTACGATCATCTCGGCGGGGGGTTCCATCGCTATTCGGTGGATGGCCAGTGGTTGGTTCCCCATTTCGAGAAGATGCTCTACGACAACGCGCAGTTGGTTCGGATCTATCTTGATGGATGGCGTCTCACCAAAGAGAACCGGTTTCGTGAAGTGGTGGAAGAGACCTTGGAGTACGTTCGTCGTGAACTCACGCATCCGGACGGCGCATTCTTTGCTGCGCAGGATGCCGACAGTGATGGGCATGAGGGAAGCTACTTCGTCTGGGAGCCGGGAGAGATTGCCGCGGTGCTGGGGGCCGAAATGGCTGAGGAGTTCTGCCGGCATTATGGGGTGACGGAGAGCGGCAATTTTGAGGGCAAGAACGTGTTGAATCGGCTCGGTGGGATTCAGCTCGCGCCCGACGCGCATGAGCAGATGGAGTCCTTGCTGCGGCCTGCCAGGATGACAGTTGCTTGCCGCACGAGAGCAACGGATGAAGCCGCAGCGGGACGACAACATACTCACGAGCTGGAATGGGATGATGGTGTCCGCCTATCTCGATGCCTATCAGGCGTTCGGGGTTCCCGCGTATCTGGCAGCTGCGGAACAGGCGCTCACATTCCTGCTGGACTATGCGGTCGAGAACGGGCGAGTCTATCGTACGGTCAGGGAGGGAAAGGGCCGCTTGAACGGATATCTGGACGATGCCGCCTGTCTTGCCGCCGCATTGCTGGACGCGTTTGAGGCGACGTCGCATCGGTGGTATCTGGATCAAGCCCGCGAGGTGACGGACCATCTGCTGGAACGATATTGGGATGAGGCGGCGGGCGGGTGTTTCTATACCAGTCGCGACCACGAAGCCCTCCTCCATCGCATGAAGTCCGGGACCGATAGTGCGATTCCATCCGGTAATGCCATTGTCGCCTTGGTCTTGTTGAGGCTGTTCTCTTTCACAAGAGAGCAGAGGTATCATGATCGGGCCGAGCAGCTGTTCCGGGTGTTTCGGAGCGTGATGGAACACAATGCCTATGGCTCATCGGCCATGCTCTGTGCGCTGGATTGGTATCTGACGACGCCACAAGAGATTGTTGTGGTCGGGACTCGTGGCGATGCCGATGACCGAATCGTTGCTCTCAACAGTCCATCGACGCTATCTGCCGAATCGTACGGTGCTGGTGGTCGAAGCCTCTCGTCGTGCCGGGGAGTCCGACTTGCCGCTCGCCGCAGGGAAGACGAGTGTGAACGGGCAGCCAACGGCCTATGTCTGTCAACGTCAGACCTGTTCGTCTCCGGTGACGGAAAGCCACCAATTGGACCTGTTATTGTAGGGAGGATGCCGTGGGCGTAGGCGACTCAGGCAAAGGATTGTACGATCACCTCTACCGCCGATTCTTCGAGAATCGCGAGTCGCAGCAGGGCTATGATTTTCAGCATGCGCCCGGTGGAAGTGCTCCAACACCGGGCGTCACGTTTCGGGATCGTCTTCGATGGTGGACCTGGGGTCGGTGGCAACGTCGAGAAGGGATTATGGCTGCCCGCGACCGGTTCCAGCAGGACATTCTCGATCTCAAGAATCGGCCATCGAAGTAAGAAGAGATTGAGATGATAGACGAGAGTGAACGTGGCATACGCGTGAAACCCAGGTATATCGGCAGGGTCTCTGTTGTGCTTGCATTGGCCGTGATCGCCGGTGAGTGGAGCTTCTGTATCGAGCGGTCCCACGCGATTCAGGCAGAGAGCCGGACGGAAAAAGAAGCCAACTTGAAAGGTCAGGCCCAAGGAGGCTTGTTTAATCGATGGACCTTCGACCAGCAGAAGTCTGGTGAGGCTCCTGCCGGATTCTCGATGCTGGAGTTTGGCGAGGGGCCGGCTGCGGACTGGACGATCAAGGCGGACACTGATGCTCCCTCGGCGTCCAACATTCTGGCCGTGAATTCATCGTGCCAGGCTGTGACCTGTTACCGTTTGATCGTCGCCGACGGGTTTCAGTATGAATATCCAGATGTGTCGGTCAGGATGCGATTTCCCGTCGACGCTGCGACGGGAGTGGGCGGAGTGGTATTTGGGGTGAAGGATGCCACGCACTTCTATGCGGCGGTGGTCGATCTTGCGACGAAGACGCTGGAAGTGAGCCGGGTGGTGGATGGAAAGGAGACGAGCCTCGGGCGGTCGTCGATTACGCCCAAAGCGGTCCCCTGGCATACGCTGCGAATCCAGCGGAATACCATCCTCAGCAAGGACTTCATCGAAACCTTCTTTGACGGGCACCTCGTCGTGACGGTTGAAGATCAGTCGCTGGCGACCGGTCAAGTCGGGCTCCTGGTTCGCGGACACACCGTGCTGGATTTCGATAGCTTGCACGCCATTCCGCTTTTTTCTCAGCGCCCGCTTTCTGCCCCCGCTGCCTATTAGATGGACCGCATCGTGCATTGCGTCGTCGCTTGCATTTGAAGGGGCTAAGGAGTAGAGTAGCTCTCGTGTGTCATCGCGATAGGCCTGGTGGTGATACCACAGAGAGAGACAAGGCCTAAGACAGTTGTTGTTTTGGTCCTGCCCGGGAATTTGATCGGAAGCCAGCCTTGAGCCGCCATGGTGTTTGCATCCTCGGCCCATTCCTTCCTCACTTTGTTCTCGAGTCCAAGACAACACATATACTCAAAGGAGGAGCCCAATGGGTTCGAAGATCTACGTCGGCGGTTTGCCGTATTCCACAACTGAGCAACAGCTAAGCGATTTGTTTGCTGTTCATGGAGCGGTGACGTCATCACGGATTATCACAGATAAGTTCACCGGCCAGTCCCGCGGATTTGGGTTCGTGGAGATGTCCTCGGATTCAGAAGCGCAGGCGGCGATTACCGCATTGAACGGCACTGAGTTGGGCGGTCGCACGTTGACCGTCAACGAAGCGCGTCCCCAGGAGCCACGTACTGGTGGTGGTGGAGGCGGTGGCCGCGGCGGCCGTGGTGGTGGAGGCGATCGGTACTAAGCTGTAACAAGTGGTTTACACGTCGGGGCTGCCTATCCGGCAGCCCCGCTATTTCCTTCCTAGAATTGCCCATCAACTCGATGCATGTCTTGGCCTTCTGACCGGGCCGGATCATGCGCAGTCCCAGGAAGTGTGCCCTATACAAGGAGTTTTATGTCTACGTTTGTTGAGATGAATTTACCCCAGTCCCTTGTCCAGCGCCTGACACAGGCGGGCTTGACGACACCTACGCCGGTGCAACAGGCGGCCATTCCAGTGGCGCTGAAAGGCCGGGACATTATGGCGCAAGCCAAGACCGGGAGCGGGAAAACACTGGCGTTTTTATTGCCGATTATCGAGCAGGTCATGCGACAGGACGCTTCTGCGCCCGCGCCTGGCCCCTATACCAAGTCAGGGCCACGCCACGTGTCGGGACCGAAGTTTTTGGTGTTGGCGCCCACACGGGAATTGGCCCTCCAGATTGAAATGGAACTACGAAAGTATGCCCCGATGTCCGTGACTTCCTTGTCGGTGTACGGCGGGACGCCGATCGAGCGCCATTACCGCGCATTGCAACGACCGCCGTTAGTGGTGGTCGGTACGCCAGGGCGGCTGCTCGACTTGGCCGGCTCCGGCCACTTGAAGTTGGGTGGCGTGACGTTTCTCGTGATGGATGAGGCCGATCAAATGTTGGATCGCGGGTTCCTGCGAGACATTCAACGGATCATTCGTCTCCTTCCGGCTGAACGCCAGACGCTGCTGTTCTCCGCGACGTTTTCGGGGGACATTCAGACGCTCGCGCAGACCATGCAGCGCGATCCCGTTCGCATCTCTGTCGACCCGGGGATCAGCACGCCGACCACGATCGTGCATAGCTATTATGTCGTACCGGGGGATCAGGTGCGCACGCAACTCGTGCATACGTTGCTGCAGACCATGACGGGTGGTGAGCGGTCGATGGTGTTCTGTGATCAAAAATATAAGGTGCGGCGCTTGGCGGCCCATTTGGGTGGAGAGCCGGCTTCGGTCGGTGCGTTGACCGGCAATCACAGCCAAGCACAGCGGGAACGGACGCTCGGCGCCTTTCGGGCCGGCCGACTCCGATCGCTCGTGGCGACCGATGTGGCAGCCAGAGGCCTCGATATTCAGGATGTGGCCCAGGTCATTCACTATGAGTTGCCGACCAATCCGAACTCGTATGTCCACCGGACAGGGCGAACTGGTCGCGCCGAGAAGGAAGGGGCGACGTTTTTGATTCTGTCTCAGTCCGAAGAGCGAGAGTATCTTCGAATGGTGAGACAATTACGAATTGAGACGAAGAAACTCGCGCTTCCCGTGTTTGTTGCGCTCCCGTCTCCGGCCCCTATGCCGGTCAGCGAAGAGCAGGCTCACCGTCAACGGCCCCGACGAAGTGCCGAGCCATTGGGCCGACGATTCCGCGAGGGCGAGAATCGGGGATCAGCTCATCGGCCTGGAGCCTCGGTCGGTGGGTCCAGGCATTCACGATATTAAGCAACCTTGACACCACCGAACTCTTCTGGAGTTCAGTGGTGTCTCGTGGCTCTGTCCATGTCTGGCCCGCGCGCTGTTGCGCGCAGTGCTGTTTTCGATGGTAAGATAACGACCGAAAGGTCGTCCCATGCCGCTGTTTCAACTCGAAGCCCCATTCAAGCCCTGCGGAGATCAAGGACAGGCCATCGATAAGTTAGTGGCCGGGATTGCGGCTGGCCGGAAGCACCAAACGCTGCTCGGCGTCACCGGATCCGGCAAGACCTTTACCATGGCCAATGTGGTCGCGCAGGTGCAGAAGCCCACGTTGGTTCTGGTCCATAACAAGACGCTGGCCGGTCAGCTCTATCAAGAGTTCAAACAGTTTTTCCCCCGCAACGCGGTGGAGTATTTCGTCAGCTACTACGATTACTACCAGCCGGAAGCCTATATTCCCCAAAGCAACACGTACATTGCCAAGGACGCCTCGGTGAACGATGCGATCGATCAGATGCGGCATGCGGCGACGGCCGCGTTGCTCCAACGGAACGACGTGCTGATCGTCTCGTCGGTCTCCTGTATTTACGGTCTGGGGTCGCCTGAGGTCTATCACGAAATGGTGGTCTTCCTCGAAGAAGGCATGGAGGTTCGGCGGGAGAAGATTCTGGCTAAACTGGTCGAGATTCAATATGCCCGGGACGATATAGATTTTCACCGCGGAACCTTCCGCGCCCGCGGCGACGTCATCGAGATTTTTCCGGCTTCGAATGACGCGGTGTCCGTGCGGATCGAATTGTTCGGTGACGTGGTCGACGCGATTCACGAAATTGACCCGCTCACGGGGAAGTCGCTCAGGAAGCTTCCGAAAGTGGCAGTCTATCCGAACACGCACTATCTCATTGCGCCGGATCGGTATGAGCGGGCGATTACGGGCATCGAAGAAGAATTGGACGAGCGCGTCGCCTATTTCAAGAAACAGAATCAGCTCGTGGAGGCACAGCGGATCGCGCAGCGCACCAAGTTCGATCTTGAAATGATTCGGGCGATGGGGTACTGCCATGGCATCGAAAACTACTCGCGGCATCTCAGTGGCCGCGCGTCCGGTGAGCAGCCTCCGACACTCATCGACTATTTCCCCAAAGACTTTCTGCTGATCGTCGATGAATCCCATGCGACGATTCCCCAAGTGGGTGGGATGTATGAGGGCGACTATTCGCGGAAGCGCACATTGGTCGAGTACGGATTCCGGTTGCCCTCGGCGATCGATAACCGGCCGCTCACGTTCGCCGAATTTGAGCGCTGTCTCACGCAGGCGGTGTACGTCTCCGCGACGCCAGGCCCCTATGAGCTGGGGCATGCGGCTGGAGAGGTGGTCGAGCAGATCCTTCGCCCGACCGGTCTGATGGATCCAGTCATCGACGTGCACCCGGCCAAAGGGCAGGTGGATCATCTCCTCGGCGAAGTGCGGACTGAATCGGCACAGGGGGGGCGCGTGCTGATCACCACCTTGACCAAGCGCATGGCAGAGGATTTGAGCGAGTACTACCACGATCTTGGCATCAAGGTGCGGTATCTGCACTCCGACATCAAGACGTTGGAGCGGGCTGAGATCATACGCGATCTGAGGCGGGGGGTGTTCGACGTGCTGGTGGGGATCAACCTCCTGCGTGAAGGGCTGGATCTCCCCGAAGTCACCTTGGTGGCGATTCTCGATGCGGATAAGGAAGGGTATCTTCGGTCCTATCGGGCATTGATCCAGACGGCTGGGCGGGCAGCGAGGAACGTGCGGGGCCACGTGATTTTCTATGGTGACACCGTCACCGCTTCAATGCAAATGGCGCTCGCCGAGACCGGACGCCGGCGCACGATTCAGGCCGACTATAATGCCAGACACGGGATCGTGCCCACGAGCATCAAAAAGGACGTGCTGTCACTCGAATATGCCACGGTGGATATAGATGCTGTGCAACTGGATTTGGCAGCTGAGTCGCCAGCCGTCTACGGAGCAGAGGAAGCGACCGAACAGATCATCAAACGGCTGGAAACGGAAATGAAAGCCGCCGCCAAGGAGTTAGAGTTTGAACGAGCCGCAGCCCTACGAAACCGGATTCGAGCATTGAAGTTGAAGGAGTTAGAATTGAAACCGGAGGTCTAACCCGGTCTGTTTGGTTCATCTGGTTTGTTTTGTTTATCTGGTTGGTTCGGTTCAACCAAACAAACGAGACAAACCAAATAACGGTCTTCTGTATGCTGGCGGGCTTTTTCAGCATCGTGTTACACATTTTTGTATAGATAGATGCCTAAGAACATTCCGAGGAGACTGAGAAGGTTGATTTTTAGTTCAAAGCCTAGGGTGAGCTTGAGGAGGATCAGGTCGATGGTGAGCGGTGGGTTGATGCCAGGGGTAAAATTGGTGGCGAAGATCGTTTGAATTGTGCCATGTGGGGCCATGACCCGGAGGATTTCTCCCAATACTCCGCCCAATAGTCCACCGATGAGAACGAAAATGAGCAGAACCCAGTATGATTTTCTCACGGCAACCGCCTCACAACCCTCATCACTCTCTGTATAGTCTCAGGGAAACACTGGTAGGACTATTGGGACCATAGCGAAAGGTCTAGGACATGTCAATGAAATGTACGTCTCCCTTTCCCTTGACTTCATCTTGCCTCGTCCTTTAGACTCCTCGATGCTCTTTTGCTAGAATTTTCGAGGCGATCGGAGATCTGGGGGTAAGGCTTCGATTGCCTTTTTCTTTGTGGCGCTATGCTGGATTCTCTCAGCGAAAAATTCGAGAAGATTTTAAAAAAGCTGCGCGGTTCCGGGGTCCTCACCGAACAGAACATCGCAGAAGCCTTGAAAGAGGTTCGTCTCGCGCTGCTCGAAGCCGACGTCAACTTCAAGATCGTCAAGGACTTCATCGAGCGGGTTCGCGCGAAAGCCGTTGGGCAGGAAGTCCTCCAGAGTTTGACCCCCGGGCACCAGGTCGTCAAGGTCGTGTGGGACGAGCTGCGGGAGATGATGGGCCGCGAGCGAGCCGGTCTGGCTCTGGCGGCGAATCCTCCGACCGTCGTCATGATGGTGGGGCTCCAAGGCGCGGGAAAGACGACGACATGCGGCAAGCTCGGGCGGTACTTCAAGGCACAAGGAAAACGGGTCCTTCTGGTTGCGGCAGATCCTCGTCGTCCGGCAGCCGGTGATCAGTTGGCGAGTTTGGGCCGCGATCTTGCGATCGACGTGTATCGAGCCGATCAGGCACAAGCTGTCCAGGCCGATGTCGTCCGTATCTGCCGGGCTGGTGTGGAGCGGGGACGGGACCAGGGGTACGATCTCGTCGTGCTGGACACCGGCGGGCGTCTCCACATTGACGATGAGCTGATGGGGGAGTTGGTGGCGGTGAAAGCCACCGTACAACCACACGAAACCCTCTTGGTGGCCGATGCCATGACGGGCCAAGATGCGGTCACGATGGCGAGCCAGTTCGATCAACGTATCGGACTGACCGGCGTCATTCTGACCAAAGTTGAAGGCGATGCTCGGGGCGGAGCGGTGCTGTCTATCCGGGCGGTGACCGGCAAGCCGATCAAGTTCTTGGGCGTGGGCGAGAAGCTCGATGCGTTGGAGTTGTTTCATCCCGATCGGATGGCCTCGCGCATCCTCGGAATGGGCGACGTGCTTTCGCTGATTGAAAAGGCTCAAGAAACGTTTTCGCGTGAGCAGGCAGAGGATACGCAGAAGCGACTCATCGGCAATACGCTCACGCTGGAAGATTTCCGCGCTCAACTGGGCCAGGTCAATCGCCTGGGTTCGATGGACCAAATTTTAGGCATGTTGCCGGGCGGTCAGAAGCTTAAGGGTGCGATGGAAGGGCAGATGCCGGAGCGAGAGATGAAACGAGTGTTGGCGATGATCGACTCGATGACCGTACGCGAGCGTCGCGATCATACGCTCATCAATGGAAGCCGAAAAAAGCGGATTGCCCGCGGAAGCGGGACGAAGGTGGAAGAGGTGAATCGGTTGATTAAACAGTTTCTGTCGGCAAGAAAAATCGCCAAAGTTATGGCAGGGTCGGGAGGGCGCCGACAGCTTGCGCAACTTCTACGCTCTAGGTAAGGGGCGATAACCATCATCACGGGTGTTTCGTACAGGAGGAGGACTCTAGTGGCTGTTCATTTGAGATTGACGAGGACAGGACGACATAAGCGACCGCTCTACCGCGTCGTGGCAGCGGATTCACGGAAGCCGCGCGACGGGCGGTTCCTGGAAATTCTTGGGATTTTCGATCCCTTGAAGGAGCCGGCGGTGCCGGAGCTGAAGCAGGAACGGGTGTTGAGCTGGTTGCGTCAGGGAGCCCAGCCAACGGTCACGGTCCGGACGTTGCTCCGTCGGTGTGGCGTATGGAAGCAGTTTGAGGCGGAGAAGGCGGCGCAGGCGGCGAAGAAGAAGGACGCTTAGGACGTGACGATCGCTCAGGAAGATTTTGTGACGATCGGCAAGATCGAACGCCACTTTGGCGTACGGGGCGAGTTCAAGGTGCGATCGTTGAGCGATGTGCCCGGCCGGTTAGACCATCTGAAGCAGGTGCATGTCTTGGAGACGACGGGACAGACGGTCGAGAGGACTGTGACGCATGTTCGGCGCGCCGGCTCGACCTACATCATGGGTTTTGCGGGTGTGACGACGCCGGAGGAAGCCGGCATGCTGCGCGGGGGATTAATCCAAGTGCCGCGTTCTCCAGCGTCGGCGTTGTCTGCGGACGTCTATTTCGAATGCGACCTTATTGGCATGACGGTCGAGAATGAGCGGGGCTGCGAGGTCGGTGTGCTTGAGACGATTTTAGAGATACCGAATAATCAGGTCTTCGTCGTTCGCAAGGGGACGGAGGAAGTCCTCATTCCGGCCGCGAAGAGCTTTGTGACCGCAGTGGATCTCGCGCGCCGTCGGATGACGGTTCGCGGGATCGACGACTTGGTTGAGGATCGCCATGCGGTGTGACATCCTGACGCTGTTTCCCGACATGGTGGCGCCGGTACTCGGCCAGAGTATTCTCAAGCGAGCACAAGAAAAAGGTCTGCTGCACGTTCATGTGCGCAACTTGCGCGACTATACGTTGGACCGCCACAAGGTGGCGGACGACGTGCCCTATGGCGGAGGGGCCGGGATGGTGATGAAGGCCGAGCCCATCTTGCGCGCGGTGGAAGAGATTCAAGACGACTATGCACGGGCCGGTGAACAGATTCGGTTGCTGTTTCCCTCCCCGCACGGTCGTCCGTTCACGCAGGCCTATGCGAAAGATCTGGCGACCGACCCGCGTCGACTTGTCATTCTCTGTGGCCACTACGAGGGGGTCGATGAACGAGTGCGGTTGGCTTTGCATCCGGAAGAAGTTTCCGTCGGGGATTATGTGTTGACCGGAGGGGAATTGCCGGCGCTGGTGCTCATCGATGCCGCAGCCCGTTTGGTTCCCGGAGTGTTGGGTGATCCGGAATCGATCGTGGAAGAGTCGTTCACGGATGCGTTGCTCGAATATCCGCATTATACAAGGCCGGCGGAAGTTCGAGGGATGCCCGTACCGGAGGTATTGCTTTCAGGGCATCACGAGGCCATTCGTCTGTGGCGTCGGAAGGAAGCCCTGCGAAGCACCTATCAGAGACGGCCGGATCTGTTGCAGGATCGGGTCTTCAGTCTCGAAGATCAACAATTACTAGACGAACTTACTCGTGAAGGCGTGCCGGGAACGCCTGTTCGATGTGGGGAGGAGGGGGTAGTCTCATGAATCGGTTGGAACGGATACAACAGTCTTTCAGGAAGAAGTCGGCGCCCAGTTTTGAAATCGGAGATACCGTCCGCGTGCACGTGAAAGTGGTCGAAGGGGAAAAAGAGCGCATTCAGGTGTTCGAAGGGGCGGTGATCGCTCGGAAAGGGTTGCTGAACACGGAGACCTTCACGGTGCGCAAAGTTTCCTACGGCGTCGGTGTGGAACGAATTTTCCCTCTCCATTCGCCGATCGTCACGCGTGTCGAGGTCATGCGTCAGGGCAAGGTGCGTCGAGCCAAACTGTACTATCTCCGTGGGAAGAAGGGCAAGTTTGCGAAGGTCGAAGATCGGGAATTTGTTGCGAGTGTAAAGGGGCAGTCCGGGGCCGCCCGTAAGGCTGAAGAGCCGGTCGAAGCCGCCCCGGCTTCAAAAGCCTAATCTCATTCCCTGGTTCCATCGACTACGAGTGTCGCGTGCCCTTTCAACAGTCGCATCGTGGGACCTACCGACGAATTTGAATTGGAAGCCAGGCGGCGTGGCTATCGCTGTATCGCCGGTCTTGATGAAGCCGGACGGGGCCCTCTCGCGGGCCCTGTCGTCGCGGCGGCGGTGATCCTACCTTCTCGTTGCCGCTTGGATCGGTGTCGAGCGATTCCAAACAAGTCTCCGAATCCGAGCGGGCGCGACTCTACGACGTGATCGTCGCGCGGGCACGTGGTATTGGAGTGGGAATCGCCACAGAGCAGGAGATCGACCGCCTCAATATTTTAGAAGCGACTCGCCTGGCCATGCGTCGCGCGCTGGCATCGTTGACTCCTCAGGCGGACTGTCTCTTGATCGATGCCGTCAGCATTGCCGGATCTCGCCATTCCCTCACGCTCTATCATTAAGGGTGATATGTTGTCGATGTCGATTGCCGCCGCGTCGATTGTGGCCAAAGTCACGCGCGATCGCATGATGGAGGTGTATCATCTGACCTATCCCGACTATAATTTTCTCTCCCATAAAGGGTATGGGACGGAAGAGCATTTGCAACGGCTCGTTCAACATGGTCCCTGCGCGATTCATCGGCGCACGTTCGCTCCAGTCGCACAACTCTTGAGTGGAAATCGCGGTAGGTGGCCCTTCTCGCGCACTGGCCCGGGCGAATCTTCACGGATGAATCAGTGACCATCCTTGATCCCCGGAGGCTTTTTGGTCAAGAAGGAGAATCGGCGGCAGAGCAGTATCTGCGGCACAAGGGGTATCGGATCGTGGCACGCAATCTGCGTTCGTCGGTGGGGGAACTGGACTTAGTGGCTGAAGACGGTCAGGTGCTGGTCTTTGTCGAGGTGAAGGCGCGTCGAACCGACGCGTTCGGCGGAGCGATCCATGCCGTTCATCAACGAAAGCAGGAGAAGTTGATCCAATTAGCGGCTCAGTATTTGGCCCGCCACCACATCAAAGATCGGCTATGCAGATTCGATGTCGTCTTGCTGCAAGGCACGGACGCCGTCGCCCCGCAGATCGAGCATATTCAGAACGCCTTCGAAGTCTCCGGAGACGATCTCCGTTGGTAGGGCGACGATGATTCAATTAATCCACGTTTCAAAACAGTACGATCAGCGTCCGGCGCTCTCGGACGTCAGCCTCGAGGTCGGCAAGGGAGAATTTGTCCTGCTTATGGGGCCCAGCGGAGCGGGCAAGTCGACGCTGTTGCGGATGCTCATCGGTGCTGAACGGCCCGATGAGGGGCAGATCTTCGTCCACCAGAAAAATGTGACGACGCTCAAGCCGTCTGATATTCCGTATCTGCGCCGCAAGGTGGGAACGGTGTTTCAAGACTTTCGGCTGTTGCCGAAGAAGTCCGTCTTCGACAATGTCGCGCTGCCCTTGCTGGTGCAAGGAATTTCTTCTGCCGACATTCGTCGGAAAGTCACGGAGGCGTTACGGGCGGTCGGCGTCGAGCACAAGCGAGATCAGCTTCCTGCGGGTCTCTCGACAGGAGAGCAGCAGCGAGTCTGCATTGCGCGCGCAATTGTCAATGGTCCGGTCGTCTTGTTGGCGGATGAACCGACCGGAAATTTAGACCCTGCCCTGACGTCCGAGATCATCGAACTGTTTAAACTCATTAACGCGCGCGGCACAACCGTCGTGGTGGCGACGCATGATCCTCTGGTCATGGGGCAGGTGAATCGGCGAGTGCTCACATTGTCACAGGGCCGGTTGCTGCCGGAACAGCGGGTGATGGGGTGAGGACGCTCTCGTATCTTCTCAGAGAGTCCTGGGTCAATATGCGGACCAACCGGACGACGACGATGGTCGCCATCTTGACCACGGCCTTTACATTGGCCTGTGTCGGCATTTTCTTGCTGCTCTATGTCAATCTTCGGGCGGCGGCCGGATGGCTCCAGGACGATGTCAAAATCATGGTGTATCTTGATGAGCGGCTCGCCTCCGACTCGGTCGCTGAGGTGGAGCAGCAGTTGCGGGGCGATCGTGCCGTCGCCTCACTGCTGTTTATCTCGAAAGAACAGGCGCTGGGAGAGTTCAAAGCGCAATTTCCTTCGGAGTCTCACCTGCTCGATGGGCTGGGTCAGAATCCCCTACCGGCCTCCTTCGTCGTGGCACTCAGCCCGTCGTTCCGTTCGCCGGACGCGATCAAGCGATGGGCGGAACGGGTCAGACAGGTCGCCGGTGTCTCCAAGGTTGACTATAATCAAGATTGGATCGACGCCCTTGCGACAGTGATTCGATCGATTGAATTGGTCGCCATCGGCATCGGCGTCATTCTCTCGGCGGCTGCCGTGACCATCATCGCCAATACTATTCGCCTCACGCTGTTCGCCCGGCGGGACGAGATTGCCATTTTGCGCCTTATCGGGGCCACGACCAGTTTTATCCGTATCCCCTATCTGTTGGAGGGCGCGGTGCTTGGCGCCTTGGGCAGCGCACTCTCGCTGGTCATGCTCAAGTTCATGTACGAATTGTTTCGACAGCAAATGCGAACGACGGGACGATTTGCCGGGCTCGACAACCTCATGGCATTCTTTCCCCTGTCAGTCTGTTTTGCCTTGATTGCGGTGGGAATGGGGCTTGGGTTTGCGGGCAGCTTCGTGTCGATACGGCGTTTCGGCGAGGCCAAGGCATGAGGTGTTGGCCGGGGCTCAGAGTCGGAGTCATCGATCTGGGGGTTGCTGGGTGTATCCTGGCCAACGGTTGCGGAGGCCGATCCGATTACCGACAAGATTGAGAAAGAACGCAAGGCCCTCGACCAACTCAAAGGCCAGATCGAAGAGACGCGCAAACAGGCTGATGAAGCAGGGAAAAAACGAGAGTCCCTCTTGCAGGGGATTCAGACGCTCGACGAGCGCGTGGTGCACTACCGACAAGCGCATCAGGAGATTAGCCGAAAGTTGCGGAAGAAAGACCAAGAGATCGAAGCCATTAATATGCAATTATCCGGTTTACGTGTGAGTGTACGAGAACGTCAGGACGCCATTCTGGCTCGGCTGCGGGTTCAGTACATGGAGGGGCGTTTTGGCTATTGGAAAACCTTGCTCGCTTCTGACTCATATGGCGATTTCCAGCGCCGGCTCCAGTATCTCTCGGCCGTATCCGAAAGGGATTATGCCCTCATGGGCACGTTCCGAGCCGATATGACCCGTATGGAGCAGGCGGAGCGGCAGCGGGAAGAAGCGCGTGTCGGGATGCTATCGTACAAGCAAACACCGAGAAGCAGCTGGCTGAGATGAAATCGGTCAAGAAAGAAAAGAAGATCTATCTCGCCAAGATCACTCATGAAAAAGAGTCCTACGAACATGCCCTTCAAGAGCTGGAACGATCCGCGTCGCGTATCGACAGTCTGTTGCGCGAACTGGAACAGCGCCGTCGCGCGGCCGCGGCCCGACCGCCGACCGGGGTGATCGCCCCTCGTGGGGTGAAGGGCGCGTTGCCGTGGCCGGCTGATGGGAGCATTGTCTCCTTCTTCGGCCGTCAGAAACATCCGACCTTCAACACCTATGTGCAGCGCAGAGGCATCGAAATCAAGACGGTCGAGGGGAGTGCCATTCACGCGGTCATGCCTGGATCCGTCGTCTATGCAGACTGGCTGAAAGGGTACGGACTCGTTATAATCCTTGATCACGCGAATGGGTTCTTTTCGCTGTATGCCCATGCCTCAAAGATACTTGACGACAGTGGGAGCGCAGGTGGGAGCCGGGCAAGCGATCGGCGAAACAGGCGACACAGGCATGACAGGTGAAAATACTCTATACTTTGAGTTACGCCAGGGGGCGGAGCCGCTTGATCCTCTCCAATGGTTGGCGAGGCGGTAGGGAATGGGAAGAGGAAAGGACATTATATGATGGAACAGAATCCTCGACGACGATTCTGGATGTTAACCCCGATGGTGGTGGTAGCGCTGGTCTTGGGCGTACTGCTCGGCAAGGGGTGGGAGCGGACCGGGCATGCCACGGAAACCTACGAAGAGTTGAAGACGTTCTCCGAGGTGTTGACCCAAGTTCAGAAGAGTTACGTCGACGAAACGAAGGTGAAGGATCTCGTCCAGGGGGCCATTCGTGGAATGCTCTCGACCCTCGATCCGCATTCAGCCTACATGACGCCGGATATGTATAAGGAAATGCAGGTTGAAACGAAGGGTGAGTTCGGGGGCGTGGGTATCCAGATCGGCGTGAAGGAGAATCGTTTGGCCGTGATTGCGCCCATCGAGGGTACGCCGGCCTACCGGGCCGGGGTCAAGTCAGGTGATTTCATTACCAAGGTGAACGACGAGACGACGAAAGACCTCACGTTGATGGATGCGGTTCAGAAGATGCGTGGCCCTAAGGGCTCGAAGGTCAATTTGACGATTCAGCGGGAGGGGACTCCCGATCCGCTCCAATTTACGCTGGTCCGCGATACCATTAAAATCGAGAGTGTGAAGTCGAAGGTGTTGGACAATATCGGGTACGTTCGGCTGACGCAATTCCAAGAATCGACGGGGCGGGATTTGAGCAAGGTGCTCAAACAGTTCAAAGACCAGAAGCTCCAATCGACGATCCTCGACCTCCGCAACAATCCTGGCGGACTGCTGACCGCGGCCGTTGAGGTCTCCGAGCAGTTTCTTCCCGGCGGCAAGTTGGTGGTCTATACGAAAGGACGTGAAAGCAAGAAGGATGAGTGGATCGCCAAGGGGAAAGATCAGATGGACGATTCGCCCATGATCGTTCTGGTCAATGAAGGATCGGCGAGTGCGTCGGAAATCGTGGCCGGTGCATTGCAGGACTACGGGCGGGCGGTGATCGTCGGCACGACCTCGTTCGGCAAGGGATCGGTGCAAACGATTCTCCCGCTGGGGGATGGGTCCGGGCTCCGCCTCACGACGGCGAAGTACTACACGCCGAAAGGGCGCTCGATCCAATCAACCGGTATCACCCCTGATATTGTCGTGAAGTCTCAACCGCCGACCACTGTCGCCAAGGCAGGTGAGACGAAGCCCGGTGAAAAGGAAGGGGAGCCGAAGCAGGCCAAGCCTGCGGTCGTGCCGGGGAAAGATCAACCGGCTCAGAATGGCAAAGGACAGGAAGAGGGCACTCCGAAGAACGGCGCCACGCCTCAGCCTCCTCCCGTCGAAGTCTCGGGCGATCCCTCGCTTGAGCAGGATGTGCAACTCCAAAAAGCGGTCGAGATGCTGAAGACCTGGAAGATCTTTAAGGAGCTTCCTCGCGCTTCCTAATGGGGGGCTGCTGTTGTGAGGCGGTGATCGCCTCCAGCAGCCGTTCTTCCGATCCTGCGAACCCTGGTACGGTGCGCAGCAGGTGCGATCGCACCAGCTGTTCCAGATCGGTCAATGTGGTGATGCAGAGGCGGGTGTAGAGGTATGCCACGAGCGATTCGGACAGTCCCGGGAGCTGAGCCCAGGCCTTTACCGCCTCTGGGAGAGGCGTCCTCAAGGCTTCATAGGCCTGAATAGTTCCAGTTCTGAGAAACTCTTCAATTTTGTCCGCCAAGTCCCTGCCGATTCCATCAATATCTTCCAGCGCCTGCCGTGAAGCGATGTCTGCAAGGTCTTCCTCCAAGGTTTCGATGGTATCCGCTGCCTTCCGATAGGCTCTGACCCGATAGGGGTTCGCCCGCTGGGCGGCTAATCGTTCTGCGATCGACCGAAAGATGGTGGCGACTTGCTGGTTGTGTTGTGGGGTGGATATCATAGGCCGTGATGGCGCTATTCTGACGTGATTATGGATGCGGGGGCAAGGGCACAGGTCAGGGCTTGTTGACAACCAGATTTCTGGTCCCCTAGGATGAGTGATGATGGCGGAGGCGATTCAGATTCAGGTGAACGGCGAACAGCGGGACTGTCGGGCTGGTGCTACCGTTGGGGATTTGCTGCGTGAACTCGCCATCAAGACCGAGCGTGTGGCAGTGGAGCTGAATTTGGAAATCCTGGACCGCAAGGACTTCGATCACCGAAGTCTGAAACCAGGGGATCGAGTGGAGATCTTGAGCTTCATCGGCGGCGGTGCGCCAATGGATGTTCATGGCAAAGGGAGGGATTCCGTCCATGCAGAATGATCGGTTGATTATTGCCGGTCGTGAGTTTACGTCTCGGCTGTTTGTTGGAACCGGGAAGTATAAGGATTTTGCCGAAACCAAGAAAGCCATTGAGGCGTCGGGAGCCGATGTGGTGACAGTGGCGGTGCGACGTGTCAATATCACCGATCGCTCCAAAGAGAACCTGCTCGATTATCTCGACCCGAAGAAGTACACCATTCTTCCCAACACCGCCGGCTGCTACAACGTGGAAGATGCTCTGCGTTATGCCCGCTTGGCCAGGGCCGCCGGCGTATCCGATTTGATCAAGCTGGAAGTGCTCGGTGACGAGAGGACCCTCTTCCCCGATACGGTGGGATTACTCGAAGCGGCAAAGATTCTCGTCAAAGAAGGCTTTATCGTGCTGCCCTATACGAATGACGATCCCATCGTGGCCCAGAAGCTCGTCGATATCGGGTGCCCCGCCGTCATGCCGTTGGCGGCGCCGATTGGGTCGGGACTCGGTATCCGCAATCCGTATAACTTAAAAATCATCATGGAAATGGTCAAGGTGCCGATCATTGTCGATGCCGGCGTCGGGACTGCGTCCGATGCCGCTCTTGCGATGGAATTAGGGGCGGACGCGGTACTCATGAACACGGCCATTGCCGGGGCGCAAGATCCCATTGCCATGGCCGAGGCGATGAAATATGCGGTGTATGCCGGTCGGCTTAGCGTACAAGGCCGGACGAATCCCGCGAAAACTGTATGCGACCGCCAGTAGTCCCATCGAGGGTATGCTCTAATTGGGCGTAAGGCGTTAGGCGTGAGACGTCAGGCGAAAAAGCGAATCGATGATCTTTCCTTCCGAGTGAATGTTGTACCCCTCACGCCTCACGTTTCACGCCTTACGAATGATGCCCGGCGTTGATTCTCGGCTGCTCCTGGTGACGGATCGCCATCAGACCAATGGGCGTCCGTTGGTTCCCCTTCTGCAGCGGGTGCTCACAGCCGTGGCGCCTGCGATTCAACTCCGTGAACGCGATCTCTCAGCCAGGGAACTCGTGACGCTTGCGCGTGAGGTGCAGGCCGTGACGGCCTCTGCGCAGATCTCAACTCCTCATCAATGATCGGATCGATGTCGCGTTGGCGCTGGAAGGAGTCGGCGTCCATTTGCGCAGCAATAGTCTGCCTGTGTCGGTTGCACGGCAGATGCTGGGGGCACAGCGTCTGCTGGGTATTTCCGTGCATTCCGTAGAAGAGGCGGTGCAGGATGGAGTCGCAGGGGGCAGACTACATCGTCCTTGGCCCGATCTACGAGACGCCGTCCAAACAGATGTTCGGTCCACCGCTCGGTATTCACACTCTTGAGAAGGCTTGCCGGCTGGTCCGCATTCCGATTATCGGGATCGGCGGAGTGACGGCGGCGCGCGCGCGTGAGATGCGGCGTGCCGGGGCATTCGGTGCAGCGGTGATCACGGCGATTCTCGGTGCGACTGATGTGGAGTCGGCGACGCGCGAGTTACTCGATGCCGTGACGCTCGTGCCGTGATGTGCGTCACGCACGATCATCACGCTGCAGGATGCCGTCGTCCGGTTGACCACCTTAGGAACGGATGATAGAATCCGCGCAGACAAGGACTTCTCGATTCAGCCAAGGGTTTCGCGTTCTTCGAGTGGTGCCATGGACGGCAAGAAAGAAAGTCCGAGTCGATTCCGGTCTCTCCGAGATTCCGTCACGCACATTACGAAGCGGTTGACTGAAGGAGAAGCGGACGTGGCACAACGCAACGACGAACATGTCCGCGAGGTTGAGAAGCTTCGTGTGCAGATTCAGTCGATGGAAGAAGAAATCCGTCGGCTGTACCAGTCCCGCTACCAGCTCGACCAAGCCACCAAACAGAACGAAAAGCTCGTCGCCACCCTCCAGGAAGCGAAGGGGCAGATCGAATCGTTGCGTGCCGAAGTTGAGAAACTGACCGCGCCTCCCTCGGCCTACGCCATCTTTTCCAGTCTCAATGCCGACGGAACAGGAAATGTCTATGTCTCCGGCCGGAAGATGAAAGTCAGCGTGCACCCGTCGATCAATGGGAAGGCGATGCGTAAGGGGCAGGAAGTGGTCCTGAACGAAGCATTGAACGTCATTGAGGTCAAAGGCTTCGATATTCAGGGTGAAGTCGTGCGGCTCAAAGATGTGCTGGAAGGCAACCGTGCCCTGGTGACGCTGCATTTCGACGAAGAAAAGGTTGCAGAACTCGGCGACCCGCTGTTGGCCGAACGATTGAGCGTCGGCGACCATCTGCTCTACGATCCTCGCTCCGGCTATGTCGTCGAAAAGTTGCCGAGGTCCGAGGCGGAAGAATTGGTATTGGAAGAAGTGCCCGATGTCGACTATGAGCACATCGGCGGGTTGCAGCATGAGTTGGAGCAAGTCCGCGATGCGGTCGAGTTGCCGTTTCTTCATCCGACCCTGTTTTCAGAGTACAAGTTGAGCGCGCCCAAGGGGGTCTTGCTCTATGGACCGCCGGGCTGCGGAAAAACCTTGATCGCCAAGGCCGTTGCGAATTCGATCGCAAAGAAGCTCGGGCATCTCACGGGAAAAGAGGTGCGGAGTTACTTCTTGCATGTGAAGGGCCCGGAGTTGCTCAATAAGTATGTCGGTGAGTCCGAGCGCCAAGTCCGCGAAGTCTTCAAAAAAGCGAAAGAGCGGGCGGCGGACGGAAATCCCGTCATCGTGTTCTTCGACGAAATGGATGCGCTCTTCAGAACGCGAGGCACCGGGATTTCCTCCGATATCGAATCGACGATCGTCCCGCAGTTTCTTTCGGAAATCGACGGCATGGAACGGCTCCGCAATGTGATCGTGATCGGAGCCAGTAATCGCCAGGATCTCATCGATCCGGCTGTCCTCCGCGCCGGACGGTTGGATGTGAAGGTCAAGGTGGGTCGTCCCGATGCGGTGGCGGCCAAGGATATTTTCTCGAAGTATCTGAGCATCGACCTGCCGTTTGCCGAGGAAGATTTGAAGCGCCATGGCGGAGATGCCAAGGCCTTAGTCGAGCAGATGACCGATCTCACGGTCGGGGCGATGTATGCCTCTTCGGAGGAGAATAAGTTCATCGAGGTCACCTACGCGAACGGTGAAAAAGAAGTGCTCTACTTCAAGGATTTCGCGAGCGGTGCGCTGATCGAAGGTATCGTGTCGCGCGCGAAGAAGTTTGCCGTCAAGCGGGCGATCGCGAAGGAAGGCCGTGGCCTTCGGTCCGAGGACTTGATCCGCGCCATTCGGGAGGAGTTTAAGGAACACGAAGACCTGCCCAATACGACCAATCCTGACGATTGGGCGAAGATCTCCGGGAAAAAGGGCGAAAAGATCGTGCATCTTCGGACAATCAGCGGGGCCCGGCGAGTCGCGTCAGATCGAAACCGTTACGACAGGGCACTATCTCTAACAGGCTGCGGAAAAACTCTGTGGGCAGGCCAGGACGTCACAGGTTTGCACGTGTGGCACAAGAGGAGAAGTTCACGCAGGATGCTCAAAAAGGCCGTCCAGCAAGGCCGCAGCAAGCGAAGAGGCGAGGCGTACGCTTCGGTACATTGAGCCTCTGAGCGAAGTGAGAACGCCGCTGGCGGACTTTTTCAGCATCCTGCTAAGACGTCACACCCATGCAGGAATCTACCTCGCTGACGACTCCTCGCGTCCTGGGAACAGAAACAGAATTCGGCATCGCGTCACGCGATCCTGCCGCTGCAGATCCTGTCTCCAATTCCATCGCCGTCATCGGGCACTATCCTGGCCTGCCGGCTCCTCTGGCCGTCTGGGACTATGAAAATGAGAACCCGCTGCTCGATGCGCGCGGCTTCGAGGTCGAAGGAGAGCGGGAGCGGCCCAATCCCGAGTACAATCGTCAGCTGAACAAGGTGCTGGCTAATGGGGGGCGCCTCTACGTCGACGGTGCCCATCCGGAATACTCCACGCCTGAGTGTACCAACCCGCGAGAAATAGTGGCCTTCGAACGAGCCGGCGAGCGAATCCTTGCCCAGTGCCTCGAACAGATGGCGCGCGCCACCGGACGAGATCATTGCGTGCTGTACAAGAACAACTCGGACGGCAAGGGGAACAGCTACGGCTATCACGAAAGCTATCTCATGTCTCGCGCGGTTCCCTTCGAGCGCATTGTGAAGGTCTTGGCGCCGTTCTTTGTGACGCGACCAATTTTTGCAGGGGCAGGAAAGGTCGGCGCAGAGAATCAGACCAGCCCGACGGATTATCAGATCTCGCAGCGTGCAGACTTCTTCGAGTGCCTCGTCGATCTCAATACGATGGTCAGGCGCCCCATCGTCAATTCACGCGATGAGCCGCATGCGGAGTATGGCAAGTATCGGCGATTGCACGTCATTGTCGGAGATGCCAACATGGCGGAACTGTCGACCTACCTCAAGGTCGGCACGTTGGCCATTGTCCTGGACCTTCTCGACGCCGGGGCCGATCTGCCGCAGTTCGAGTTGGACGATCCGGTCCGAAGCATCAAGCAGGTGTCGCGCGATCTCGGCATGAAGGAGACGCTCAAACTGACAGGGGGACGCTCGACGACAGCAGTGGCGATTCAACGAGCCTATTTGAAGGCCGCCATGGGATACTATGCCTGTCGCGATCTCTCCCAAGTCACGAAAGATATTCTCGTCCGCTGGGAAGACGTGCTGGATAAGTTGGAGCAAGATCCTCGGCTCTTGGTGCGTGAATTGGATTGGGTCGCGAAGCGCCAGATGATGGAATCCTATATGGAGCGAAAGGGCTGTGGGTGGGACGATCCTCGCGTACGGCTGATGGATCTGCAGTATCACGACGTCCGTCCTGACAAGGGCCTCTACTTTACGCTCGAACGCAGCCACCTGATCGAGCGAATCGTGCAGGATGTCGAGATCGCGCGAGCGGAGTTCACCCCGCCGTCGGGGACGCGCGCCTATTTCCGCGGACGATGTGTCAGCAAGTTTGCGAAGTCGATCTATGGAGTCAGCTGGACCTCGGTCCTCTTCGACGTCGGCAACAACCAGGTCAAAAGAGTGCCCTTGATGGACCCGCTCCGAGGCACGGCCTCGCTGACGAGCGATCTCCTCGATCAGGTCGAGACCGTCGACGCATTGCTGGCGAAGCTCCAGGCCTCATGAACAAGCCCCCTCGCGATTGACATTATGAAATTGCCATTTCTCCCCAACCATGACGATCCGAGTTTTTTCGACTTTTTGACCGAGCACCATCCTACGCTGACTCCGACCGGCCGTAGTGGATTCCTTCAAGCCCAGGCTGCGACCGAGCCGATGCGCGGGTCCGGCTCGATGAGCGTTCCCCATGCCACCACCGTATTGGCGATCAAGTATCAACAGGGTGTGGTGATTGCCGGAGATCGTCGAGCGACGGAAGGATTTCAAATTGCCGAGCGCCGGATCGAGAAAGTCTTCAAGATCGACGAGTATTCCGCAATGGCGATCGCCGGCGCCGCCGGTCCGTGCATCGAAATGGCCAAGCTGTTCCAAGTCGAGCTGGAGCATTACGAAAAGTTAGAGGGTGTGCAGCTGTCCTGTGAAGGGAAGGCCAACAAGCTCGGACAGATGGTCAAGGCCAATCTGCCGATGGTCTTTCAAGGGCTGGTCGTCATGCCGCTCTATGTCGGCTACGACCTCAAGCGCGCAGAAGGCCGCATCTTCAAGTACGATCTCGCGGGTGGCCGGTACGAAGAGTCGGATTACCATGCCATAGGGTCTGGCGGGAAAGATGCGCGCAATACGATGCGGGAGCATTTCCTCAAAGGCTTGGCTGAGCCGGACGCGCTGAAGTTGGCCCTGCTGGCTCTGTACAATGCGGCCGACGATGATGTCGGCACCGGGGGGCCGGATCTCGTGCGGGGCATCTACCCCACCGCGAAGATTGTCAACGCGACCGGTATTACCGATGTCTCCGATCAGCAGATCCGTGGCATCTATGACGGGTTGATTGCCACTCGCCGCTCCAAGGAGAATTAAGCATGCCGATGCCCTATTACGTCTCGCCCGAGCAGATGATGCAGGACAAGGCGGAGTATGCCAAGAAAGGCATCGCCAAAGGCCGCTCCATCATTGCCATAGAATATGTGAATGGGATTCTTCTCGTCGCGGAGAACCCCAGCGCCTCGCTGTACAAAATTTCCGAGATCTATGACAGCATCGCCTTCGCGGGGGCCGGCAAGTACAGCGAGTTTGAAAATCTCAGGAAGGCCGGCATCAGGCACGCGGATCTCAAAGGATTCATGTACAGTCGGGAAGATGTGACGGCCCGCTCTCTGGCGAACGGCTACTCTCAAAGCCTTGGCACCATTTTCAGCCAGGAGCTGAAGCCGCTGGAAGTGGAAATTCTGGTGGTGCAGGTCGGGCACAACGGCCAGGCCAACGAGATGTATCGTATTTCCTTCGACGGCAGCATCATCGACGAACGTACCTTTGCGGTCATCGGAGGCAAGTCCGAGGCTGTGCAAGCCCTGCTCAAGGAGAAAGGGCTCACGCAGCCCCCGGAACTCCAGGCTGCCCTCACTCTCTGTATCTCCGCACTCGAACATATCGGGAACCAGAAACTCTCGCTGGAGAGTCTGGAGGTGGCGGTCCTGGACCGCACCCGCGACGGCAGAAAGTTCCGTCGGCTTACGCCCGCCGATACCAAACAGCTCCTCGCAACCTAGCAGGATGCTGAAAAAGCCCGCCAGCTTCGTTCTCGCATCGTTCAGATCCTCAACGTACCCCTGAGGGTACGCCTCGGAACTTCACTCGCTGCGGCCTTGCTGACGGCCTTTTTGAGCATCCTGCCAGGCATTTCCCCATTCCCCAGATGTGCGGACTCTTGCAGGTCCATCGTGCCACAATAGTTTTTCCGCAGCCTGCTAGCCTCTCTTCACTGGCAGATCGTGTCCTTCTGTTGAAGAAGGCGGGGCTGGCTGCTATTCTGTTTGTACTAGCATGTTGCAACCCAGTCCACTGAAACGACGGATCTTCGGTTTGGAGAATGAGTACGGTCTCATTTTTTCTCCGAACGGACGCGTCTATCTGCCGATGGAGAAGGTGCTGGGGTATATTTTTGAAGGTCTCATTCCGAACAGCTGGCCCTCCAACGCCTTCCTGGTGAACGGCGCACGGTTTTATCAAGACACCGGCTGCCATCCTGAGTATTCCACTCCCGAGTGCGACAACATTCTCGATCTCGTCATCCACGATAAAGCCGGTGAGCGACTGCTTGAAGCCTGTCTGCCGGCGGCTGAAGAACGATTGCGGGAAGAAGGTCTGTCCGGGGAAATCTACATTTTCAAGAACAATACAGATTCGCTCGGCAATACCTACGGGTGTCATGAAAACTTCCTCATGCGCCGCGACGTCGATTTTTGGAAAGTCACGGAGCAACTCATTCCCTTCTTCGTCACGCGGCAGATCTATAGCGGAGCGGGAAAGGTACTGAAAGTATCCGGCAAGCCTCAGTACTTCATCTCGCAACGCGCGCAACACATTCACGAGAAGACCTCCTCCTCGACGACCTCCTCGCGCAGCATCATCAATACCAGAGACGAACCGCACTCCGATGCGGAACGCTACCGGCGGCTCCATATCATCGTCGGGGATTCCAATATGTCGGAGTTCGTGACCTATTTGAAAGTCGGCACAGCGACGTTGGTGCTGTCCATGATCGAGGAAGGGTACGCAGTTCAAGGGATGGAGTTCGAGGACCCCGTCAAAGCCATTCGGGAGGTTTCGCGCGATCCCACCTTGAAGCGCAAGATCAAGCTGGACGATGGTCGTCAGATGACGGCGGTCGAAGTTCAGCGGGTCTATCTGGATCGAGCGCAGGAATATTTGGCCCAGCAGGAGCACGATCCGATCCTCGACGATGTGTGGAAACGATGGGCCATGGTGCTGGATAAGCTCGAAGAGGATCCGATGCAGCTCGTGCGCGAAATCGATTGGGTGACCAAGCGCCATCTGATCCAGTCCTATATCGACAAGAAGGGTTGCGGCTGGGACGATCCACGGGTGTTCCTGCTCGACCTCCAATTTCATGACGTCAAACGGACGCGCGGGTTGTACTATCTGATGGAGTCCCGTGGGCTGATCGAACGGGTGGTGGAGGAGGAAGCGGTGCAACGGGCCATGTCGACTCCGCCACAGACCACGAGGGCGAAGGTGCGCGGCGATTTCATCCGGTTTGCCCGCGCGAAGAATCGGTCCTATACGGTCGACTGGACCTATCTGAAGCTCAATGGCTACTGGGAAGAAACGATTCTCTGTATGGACCCCTTCAGCGCCGTGAATCGGCGTGTGGATGAGTTGCTCTCGCAGGTGGCAGGGCTACGGTTCTACCGATGATGATGACTGCTCCTATACAGACGCGTGTGCGGATCTCACGGCTGGACCGAACGCTGATTACGGCCGTCGTGTTGCTGTCCAGTGTCTTTCCCGTCGAGTTATTTTCCAATACGCCCCCTGCGCCGAAGGGCATCGATGGGCAATACAGCGGCAAGCAGGGGCAGGTCCTGGTGGTCAAGGTGAAGGGCGAAGAGCAGGCGACGGAGGTAAAGGGGACATTTCTGAAGCGGACGATTCCATTTTTCCGGGAGTTCAGACCTGGGGAGCCGGCCGGCTATATCGGGCTGCTTGGGATCGACATGCAGGACGAACCGGGGACCTATGAACTTGCTGTCGAAGTGAAGCAGGGCGAACAGGCGAAGCAGTTGAGCTTCAATGTCCTGGTGGCCAAAGAGAAGTTTGCCGTCGAGCATCTGACGCTGCCGAAAGACAAGGTCGACCTGGATGAAAAGGGCGCGGCACGTTGGAAAGCTGAGCAGGAGCAAGTCAAGCAGGCTCTCGCAGAGAACTCGCGTATGAAGTTATGGCGCAGCAACTTCGTGGAGCCGGTGAACGGCAAGCGCACCGGCATTTTCGGCAGCGTGCGGATCATGAACGGCCAACCGCGCAATCCGCACAATGGAGAGGATATCGGCGCGCCGCTGGGGGCCGATGTCGCTGCCACCAACGACGGGATTGTCCGCATCACCGTCGATCATATCTTCTCCGGCAAAGGCGTCTTCATCGACCATGGCCTGGGGTTCTATACGATGTATTTTCACCTGTCTGAAGTATCGGTCAAAGACGGAGACTTGATCACGGCGGGGCAAATCATCGGCAAGGTAGGCGCGACCGGCCGTGCCACCGGTCCGCATCTCCATTGGGGCGTCAAACTCAACGGCGCCCGTGTGAATCCCTATTCGCTGCTCGATCTGCCGTTTAAGAATGGTGTCACGCCTTCTACTACTGCGACGATTCCCCCTCCTGAAACCGCACCGGCTCCACAAGCTGTTTCGGTCAGAGAATAGCCTGAGAGACAGGTGTGCCAGGGCTCAACCGCTCACGCGCCTACAGGAGCGACCCTTGCGGACGAGGCGGAGCGGAATCCTTCTGGAATTCCTTCGGCCACGGTCTTCGACCATGGTGCCTCAGTCAGTTCCAGCTTTCCTTCCCCGCCTCGTCTCGCTGGGTCCCCGCTCCTTCCGGCAACGTTCGCTCTGAGCCCTGGCACACCTCCCTGATGGAATTTGACTCTGCACAAACGAGAAAGTAGCCTGTCATTATATTTCCTCCACTTTCACGACGACCAGGAGTAGAAGATAACTGATGATGAGCGCACTCTTTCTTAACGCCCAAGAGACGGAGCTTCTGAGCTGTTTTAACTCATTCGACGTGCGTTATCTTGTCATTGGAGGGCACGCAGTTCAATTTCATGGACATCTTCGGCTGGCGAAGGACTTAGACATTTTCATAGATAGATCGGATAGCAACCCCGTTCGAGTCGTTTCCGCACTACGCTCGCTAGGGTTTTTCGGAAGCGAACTGTCAGCCAATCTATTTTCTGAAATGAAAAAGCAAATTCCACTTGGGCGGTACCAGACGGAGTTGCTTACTTCGCCGGATGGTCCAACGTTTGAAGAAGCTTACGCGCGTCGCGTCACGGCAAATGAGAATGGCATTGCGGTTCCTGTGATTTCGTACGATGACTTGTTGCAGCAGAAGCGCATGCTTGGCCGCCCGCAAGATATTGCAGACGTTGAAGCGTTAGAGAATGGAAAATCGGCAGGCTAACCCAACAGTCTCGAGCATGTGGAAGAAGGCTGCCACTGAGCGATATAGTTCCAAGAATTACTTTAAGCCTTAGAGTCTCCGCTTGCTGAGCAAGGCCTAAGGGCTTGCTCTTTCATTCATGCATTCGCATTTCCTCCTACTTTCTCTAGGGCGGGCTGTGCCGGAGGCTGAGCGAACGTTTCCGAAGGAGCGGGGTGCCCACCGTGGCTTGGCCGAGAAGGAAAGCTGGAACTGACTGAAGCCCTGCGATCGTCAGATCGCAGCTGAAGGAATTCCAGAAGGGTTCCGCTCGGCCGAGCCCGGAAGGGCCGCTCCGAGAGGCACGGAAGCGAAGCCTCCGGCACAGCCCGCCACCCTTCTACCGGCCCTCCCCCGCCAGCCCGTTCAGCAGATTCGGCAGGTTCTCTGCGTTGGGATGGTTCTTCATTTGCTGACCGATGTCGTCGAGCAGAGGGCCGGCTTCGGGATTGAGGTTTCTCAACGTCTGTTCGAGAGTGCCCGACTTCAGTTCTTCCTGGATTCGTGCTTGGGTCAGCTTGCCCTCTTTTAAATCCTGTTGCAGGATCTTCCCCAATGCATCTCAACATTCTTCATCGTCTCAGGCGGCAGTTCGCCTAGAAGTTTCAGGACCTCGGCTTGGCTCTGTCCGTCGATCGGCATTTGTGCCAGGACAGTGCTGTTGAATACTAGACAGAACCCCAGAAATAGTAGCCTGATATGTGTCCGCATGATCATCCTCCGTGCAGATGGTGCTGCCGCTATTGACGCGGTATCAGCAGTATTGCAGCACGCGGGAGGTCTGTCAGTAGATTCTAAAAATTCGACTCGATGCTCGAAGGGGTCTTGTTGAGTACTGTGGCGGTGGCGCGCGAGAGGGCTTCGTCGTGCGCGTGGTCGAGGGTATAGACGCGGAATTGGACCAAGCGGGTAGGCAGCAGGTCGAGGAATTCTTCTAATGGGTCAGTCGAGATGCCTTTGGTGCCGGGGTCATACACATAGAGGGGGCTGCCGCGCCGGTCTTTCGGGTCCGGCCGTGGGTCGAGCGGCGCCATGTCGACACGGAACTCCACTTTTTGGAGTCGCGCCGGCAATTCTTTTTTGATCTGTTCTTCGAAGTGCTCGTGGCTGGGAAAGTCCATGCCGCGTTCCTGGCCCTTTTCCTTGAGCACGGCGCTGTAGGCCATCTTCCATTTGACGTCGCGGCACGAGAATCCGCTGCCATTCTGCGCCCAGGCGCCGCTCGGCGGCATGGCGCGAGGTCTTCCATCCCCGTACCTGCTCAAGCAAGGACCAGTCGGTCAGCGTCAGATATTCGTCCATCTTCTTGCGAGGATCGTGGGGAAACAGGAGCTTCATGGTGTCGCCGAAGATGTCACGGAGGTGGATGTCGATCGCGCGCGTGGTCCGGTGATAGTAGACGTTGGAATAGAGATACATGCGGGTATTGAGGAACATCTGCAGGGCCGGAAGGCCCGTCTTATGAATCGTAAATCCCTTGTCCGTGATGATCGTGTAGTGAATGAGTCTGGAGAGATCGACCGGGCCGACCGCCACGCCGCACATATAGGAGTCGCGCAGGACATAGTCGAGGTTATCTGCGGTATAGCTGCCGGAAATAACCGGCTGGAGCATGTTGAGCCATCGCGGAATACGGGAGTTGTCTTTGCCCTTTTCCTTGAGAATCACATGCGCGATTTGATCGGGGTTGAGTTCTTCGCCTTTGGCGAAGGGGCCGGACGGGCTGCGCCGGATCTTGCGGATGATCGGACCGAGATGATCTCGGATGATGATCTGTCCGAGTTTCTCGTGACTGGCATGGAAGGCGTGCAAGTAGTTGTCGTCGAAGAAATGGCAAAAGGGGCCGTGGCCGATGTCGTGCACGAGCGCCGTGACGCGGAGAAATTCTTCGACATAGTTCGCTGACGGAATCTCCTTGTACCGCTTTCTTGAGAAACGGATAGAGATGTCGTGCGAAGCGGCCTGCCACATGCATGGTGCCGAGCGAGTGGACGAAGCGGGTGTGTTCCGCTGAGGGGTACACCCATCGGGCGCTTTGGAGTTGATAGATATACCGGAGGCGCTGGACCCAGGGGGAGTCGATCAGATCCTTTTCCGTCCGTTCGTGCGGGTCCGCAGTGGAAAAGGGTACGGTGAACGAGACGTATTGGTGGATCGGATCGGCGATCAGCGCCGACCCATCATATGGAGCATTGGATTGATGAGCGAATTCAGACATGGCGAGAGATCATCTTAGCGTACATCTTGAGGGGGCGGCAATGGCTCTCCCTGGGCGAGTGGGTGCGACTGTCGATATTTGGCCACGAAATAGTAGGCGAGTGGGTAGGCGAGTGCCGCACCGAGGAAGCTCAAGACGAATCCGCCAAGAAAAAAGGGCATGGCGTAGGGCATGACCTGTTCATAGATCGCGCCGAAACTCACATCCTGCCAGTCGAAGGAGGGGCTGTCCGATCGGCCGAGCAAGAGTGCACCGACCCAGTAGGTGGCGCCGAGGATAGGGACCAGGGTCCAGGGATTGTTGAGAAAGGCGCCTGCCATGAGCGCGAGAAAGTTGAGCCTCAATGCCCAGGCGCAGAAGAACACCATGACGGTGTGTAATCCGTAGGCCGGGGAAAAGCCAATGAAGACCCCGATGGCGAAGGCCAACGCCGTTCGCTGCGGCGATTCCTGCAAGTGGAGGACCTGTTTCAGCAGCGATCGAAATGAAGGGATCGTGGCCATGGCCGTTGTCGGATGAAGTCGATTACGTGAAATGCTCGTAACTGGTGTTCGCCAACCGGTGACGTCGGCCGTGGGGGGACACGGCCTGTATCCCGAAGCGAAGGGGATGAATTGTTCCAATGCAGGTCAGGGAGAATCCTCGCTCGACGGCTGATCGCTCAAGTCGCGGGCGCTGTCGTGGTGATACGGTAAAGAGCAATTCATAATCCTCGCCGCCCGTCAGCGCGAGGTTCACCGGGTCGAGCTTCCGAGAGGCTGCATAGGCGCGGCAGGCCGGCGATAACGGGAGCGCGCCCAGATCGAGTTCCACCCCGACATGGCTTTCCTCGGAGATGTGGCGGAGGTCGCCGGAGAGGCCGTCTGAAATATCGATTGCGGAGGTGGCGAAACGATGGGCGCTGAGCCACTGGCCTTCCGCAACGCGCGCGGTTGGACGCAGGTGTCGTCCGATCAGAAATTGCCGGTGTCTGGTCGAGAGTGCCGCGGTGTGCGGGTGGCGGTTTGACCGAGGCGGCGGCTCGTTCAAGAGTTTCAGGCCGGCCAATGCGTCGCCGATTGTGCCGGTTACATAGAGACAATCTCCGATTCGTGCGCCGCTCCGAAAGAGGGCCTTGCGGGGAGGGACCACTCCGATCAGCGTCAGACTGAGAAACCATCCGCCGCCTGAAGCCGACGTGTCTCCGCCGATGAGCTGTACGTGGTGCGGCCGGCACGCGGCCATCATCCCTCGGTACAGTTGATGAACCTGGCGGCTGGAGCCGGTGCGGGGGATAGCCAAGGCGACCAGCAGATATTGCGGAGTGGCTCCCATCGCCGCGACGTCGCTGAGATTCGCCGCTGCGGCACGGAATCCGATATCGGCCATCGTGGCGGTTCGGAGGTCGAAGTGGATCCCTTCTGTTAAGAGGTCGGTCGTCAGCACTGTCCATTGGCCGGCCCGTGACGTGATGACGGCGGCATCGTCGCCGATCCCTTGAATCACCGAGGGAGTGCGGCGGCCATGGCGCTGGTGGAGGGCTCGGATAAGATCAAATTCGTGGATCGTTGGACGGACCTTCGTTCGGACCGTGGATGCCATGCTAGCAGGTTCCTGAAAAACCATTCTGAGTTATTTTGAAATCAATGACCAGCATGTCCGAAGTGATGAGGAAGCGTGTCTGCAGGATGGCCGAGCGAGTTCGGCGGGACGCGGGCGGTAGAATTCCAATCTGTCCACGTCGCGCCCTTCTCGCATGTCTCGCGCTTCACGTGCCAGAGCCCCTGGCTGCCTGTTTCAGCATCCTGTTAACCTGGACTATTCATGAATGCCGTCGCGAGGTGCTCGAGACCGAAGCCCGCCGGGGCTTCTCGCAAGTGAGGCCGACGTAGGCGTACTGGCAGTCCGTCGAGGAGGCCGAACGAGAAAAGCCTCGTCGGGCGAGAGGATCGGACGACGTAGTAGGTATTCATGAATAGTCCGGGTTAGTGGAGATGCAAGGAAGGTGTGGCCGTGCTGGTTGCATGCGCCGGCAGCGAGCGAACGGCTCGCCCTGCCTTCGCGCGCGTGGCGTGCTTTCTTGAGTGTGGCTGCGGCTGGTGGGGCTTGCCCGTTGGGTGTGCGGATTTCGAATCCCGCCGGAGCGCCACCTTCATCACATCATCCATCGTATCGGCAAACACGAGGTGGATGCCCTTCAAAATGTGCTTGGGAATCTCGTCGAGATCCTTCTTGTTGCGTTTCGGAAGAATCACGGTCGTGAGTTTGGCCCGTTTAGCCGCCAAAATTTTTTCCTTCAATCCTCCGATGGGAAGGACTCGGCCTCGGAGGGTGATCTCGCCTGTCATCGCCAGATCGCGGCGTACCGGGATTTGCGACAACGTCGAGGCAATGGCGATGGCCATGGTAATGCCCGCCGACGGCCCGTCCTTGGGAATCGCTCCGGCCGGCACATGGATATGGAGATCCTGAGTGGTGAACACATCGGGATTGATGCCGAGGGTGCGTTCGCGCGACCGGACGTAGCTCAAGGCTGCTTGCGCGGATTCCTTCATGACGTCGCCCAGTTGGCCGGTGAGAGTCAATTGTCCCTTGCCCTTCATCGCCGTGGCCTCGATGTAGAGCACATCGCCGCCGGCCTCTGTCCAGGCTAATCCCGTTGCCACGCCGACCTCGTCCATCTTCAATTCCTCTTCGGGCACGAACTTCGGGACGCCGAGATATTTGTGCAGGTTGGCGGGATCGACGGGGAACCCCACGCCTTTGCCTTCCGCCACTTTCTTCGCCACCTTGCGCATGACGTTGGCGATCTCGCGCTCAAGGTTCCTGACACCGGCTTCACGCGTATAGTTGGCGATGATCTGACGCACCGCCGGTTCGGCGATGCGGACATGTTTCTCGGTGATGCCGTGTTCGTTGAGTTGTCGAGGAATCAGATATTTCTGGGCAATGCCCAACTTTTCTTCTTCGGTATAGCCGGGGATCCCGATCACTTCCATCCGGTCGCGCAAGGCAGGCAAAATGGGGTCGATCAGATTCGCCGTCGTAATGAACATCACGTCGGTCAGGTCGAAGGGCACGCCCAGGTAGTGGTCCGTGAACGAGTTGTTCTGTTCCGGATCGAGCACTTCGAGCAAGGCTGCGGAGGGATCGCCGCGAAAATCCATCCCGACCTTGTCGACTTCGTCCAGCATGAAGACCGGGTTGTTGGTGCCGGCTTGTTTCATGCCTTGAATGATGCGGCCGGGGAGCGCGCCGACGTAGGTGCGTCGATGACCGCGAATCTCGGCTTCATCACGGACGCCGCCGAGACTGATGCGGACAAATTCGCGGCCGAGCGCGCGGGCGATCGACTTTCCGAGCGAGGTCTTTCCGACGCCCGGGGGGCCGACGAAACAGAGAATCGGGCCCTTCATTTTGTCTTTGAGCTTCCGCACGGCGAGATACTCAAGGATCCGTTCCTTCACTTTCTCCAGATCGTAGTGGTCCTCGTTGAGCACTTTGGCGGCAGCCTTGAGGTCGAGGTTGTCCTTGGATTTCTTGGACCAGGGCAATTCCACGATCCACTCGATATAGGTCCTGACGGTCGCGGACTCGGCGGTATCCGGGTGCATTTTCTCAAGACGTTTGAGCTGCTTTTCGGTTTCCTTCAGCACCTTCTCCGGCATCTTCAGTTCGACGATCCGTTTGCGAAACTCGGTGATTTCTTCCGCGCGTTCGTCGAGTTCGCCCAGCTCTTTTTGAATCGCTTTGAGTTGCTCGCGCAGGAAGTATTCGCGTTGGGTCTTGTCCATCTCCCCCTTGGCTTGCGCTTGAATCTTCTGTTGCATGGAGAGGACTTCGATCTCCTTGCCGAGGATCTCGCTGACGTGCCGGAGTCGCTTGATCGGATCGATGACCTCCAGGACTGCCTGGGTGACTTCGACCTTGAGGCCAAGATTGGATGCCACCATGTCGGCAAGACGTCCGGGGTCTTCGAGATTCTCGATGACGATCATCACGTCCGGGATCAAGACTTTGCCGAGACTCACGATCCGTTCGATCTGTTCCTTGACCGTCCGCATGGCGGCTTCGGTTTCAAGGGCGGCACTCGCCGGCTTGTGTTCGGTGAGTTTGTCGATGCGCACGGAATAATAGGGCTCCGTCTGAATGTAGCCTGCGATCTTGGCTTTCGAGAGCCCCTGCACGAGAATTTTGATGCGTTCATCGGGCAGTTTCAGCATCCGCATGATGATGCCGACCGTGCCGATGGTATGGATATCCTCCGGTGAGGGATTCTCGACGTCCAAGGCCTTTTGCGTCGACAGGAAGATCATTCGATTGCCGGCTAACGCGGCTTCAATCGCTTTGATCGACATCTCTCGCCCGACAAACAAGGGGAGGACCATGTAGGGGAAGACGACGATGTCTCGGACCGGCAACAGCGGAAGCTGGTCGGGGATTTCGACGTTCTGGGGTGGCTGCAAGTCTTGTTCGATCGAGTCGTTCATCGGTGTGGTCTCAGGGTTGTGCTCAGTGGTGTATGAGATCGCAGATTGTGCCTTCGTTGAGTGTCGTGACTAGGCTTTTCGTGATCGGTCGTGCGACGTTCGCTGGAAGGCCGCATCCGATTCTGCAGATAGTCGCTGAAGTCCGGTCCCAGGGAAGGGTTCTTGAGTGCGAATTCGACGGTCGCAATGAGAAATCCCAACTTGTCCCCGGCATCATATCGCTGTCCCTGTATCTCCAGCGCATACATCGGGGACTTCTTTGCCAACTCCCGAAGTGCGTCGGTCAATTGGATCTCGCCATTTTTGCCGGGCTGGGTCTTTCGCAGAATGGAGAAAATCTCCGGCGGCAGGACGTAGCGACCGATGACCGCCAGATTGGACGGGGCTTCCGCCGGTGCCGGTTTCTCAATGAGGCCCTCGACTCGATGCAGCCCCGCTGAGACGGTTCGAGGCGACACGATTCCATAGCGGTTGACTTCATGGTGGGGCACTTCCTGCACGCCGAGGACCGCGCCGTGTCGTTTCTTGTAGGCATGAATGAGTTGTGCGAGGCCAGGGACCGGGGCATCGATGATTTCGTCGCCGAGAATGACGGCAAAGGGTTCGTCACCGATCAGTCGTTGGGCGCAGAGGACCGCATGGCCGAGTCCGAGGGCCTCCGACTGACGGACGTAGCAGAAGTTTGCGAGCGTGGAGATGTGCCGCATCTGGCTCAGGAGCTGCGCCTTGCCGCTGCCCTTGAGATTTTCTTCCAACTCGACGGATCGGTCGAAATGGTCCTCGATCGCGCGTTTGCCCCGCCCGGTGATGATGATAATGTCTTCGATTCCGGAGGCGACCGCTTCTTCCACCGCATATTGAATCAACGGTTTGTCGACGAGCGGCAACATTTCTTTGGGAGAGGCTTTCGTCGCGGGGAGGAAGCGAGTGCCGAGGCCTGCAGCGGGAATCACGGCTTTGCGCACGTCGAAGCGTGACATGATTCGATACTATGTGATGGGGTAGGCGATGTCAAGGAATGCAGGAGCTTAGCCCGCATTGTTCATGAAGCTTCGTCGCGAAATGGCAGAGTGGCACGCGACAAGCGCGAGGAGCGGGACTCGCGTGACGTGTGAGCCCTGTCCCTGCCTGTCGCGTTTTTCCCGCCAGTCTCGCCCGTCTCGCTTGAGTCAGGCATCCGTAGCAGTAGAAGCGTCATGAATCATGCGGGGAAAAACGGCATAAGACGATGACGCAACCGAGCGTCGTCCGCATAATCCATAACGTGTCTGCCACACGTACGGATCCCTTGGTCAAGCGAGACGGGCGAGACTGGCATGAATGGCAGGACATACAGCGGGCAAGGGTTTGCATGTGACGCGAGTCGCATTCGTTGCGCCGGAATGCTCCGCCCCGTCAGCTTGCGATGTCCTGCGAGAATAAATGTGGGTTATCAGCTTTACATTCAAATACTTGCCCAATATAATTCAGAAGTTTTGCATGCATGTCGCCGTGAGAGAGACTGTGCGCTGACCGCCTGGGCTTCTCACGTCAGCAATCTCTGCCGCCACCGTCACCCGCGTCCCGGATACGTCGTGTGTGATTGAGCCAGAGGTGCGGGTGTACGCTCACGGCCAAAGTTAGAGTGACCCATGATGCCGGTATTATCTTCCTCTTCTTCCTATGGAACTCAGATCCGGTGAGGGAAATATGCGGTTCAGCCTGGCCCTGTTGGTTCTTCGTCATGGCGCTCGTCATCCTGGCTTGCGGCGTACTGCCGGTGCTTGCAGTCGCGGCTGAGCAGACTGGAGTCAAAGTGACGGCGATTGAGATTCGAGGGAACAAGCGGATCGAGTTACCGGCGATTGTCGGTCGATTGACATTGAGGCCCGGCGATCCCTACACCCCTGAGAATGTCCGTGGACAAATCAAGATCCTCTACGAAACCGGATTCTTCGAAGAGGTGCAGGTGGAGACGGAATCGGGACGGGTGGGGTGGCTCTGACCTTTCTGGTCCGCGAGAAACCGTTTATCACCGAGATCGTGTTCGACGGAAATCACAGCGCTCAGCGACGACAAGCTCAAAGAGAAGATCACGATCAAGAGCCAAGCCTTTCTTGATCAGCCGCAGGTCAAAGAGAGCGCGGAGAAGATTCGTCTCGCCTACCAGGGGGACGGCTACTTCAATTGCCGGGTGATCCCGATTGTGCAGACCTTGGACGAGGATCGGAAGCGCCTGACGTTTTTCGTGAAAGAAGGGGACAAGGCGCGTGTCAAAACGGTCAATTTTGACGGCCTGCACGCGGCGACGAAAGACGAGATGTTCAAGGTGATGGCGACGCGGGAATGGGTTCCCTGGTACGGTCTGTTCACCCAGTTGAAGTTGCCGTCGTTTGTTTCGGATGCCGGCGTCTTGAAGCGGGAAGAAATGAACAACGACGTCGAGCGGATCAAAGAGATCTTGCTCAACAAAGGCTATTTAAACGTCCGGGTCGGATTGCCGACTGCGGAGCTCAGCGACGATAAGAAATGGTTCGTCGTGACGTACACGGTGACGGAAGGGGAGCCGTTCACCATCGGCGAAATCGGATTCCGCGGGAATACGGTGTTCGAAGATCCGGAGCTTCGAGAGGGGCTCAAGATGAAGGAGGGGGAAATTTTTCAGCGTCAGAAAATCCGCGACGAGATGACGCGGTTGAATGATCTCTATGGGAGCAGGGGCTATTCGTTTGCCGAGGTCTCACCCAATGTGATTCCGAACACGGTGGAGCGGACCGCAGCCATCATTCTGACCATCAAGGAAGGGGAGATGATGCGGATCCGTCAGATCAACATCAGTGGGAACGAGAAGACCAAAGACAATGTGATTCGTCGTGAAATCCGTGTCGACGAACAGGATGTCATCGATACCCCCGCATTGAAGCGGAGCTTTCAGCGTCTCAATAACTTGAATTTTTTCGAGACGGTGGAAATCCTTCCGGCGAAGGTGGCTGAGGATAAGGTCGATCTGAATGTTCGCGTGAAAGAAAAACCGACCGGCCAGTTCAGTGTCGGCGGCGGATTCAGTACGTTGGATCAGCTGGTCGCGATCGCCGATATTACAGAGGGAAACATCGGTGGAAATGGCTGGATGGGACGAATTCGCGGTCAGTTGGGCCAGCAACGAACCATAGGGTTGATCACGTTTCGTAACCCCGCGTTGAATGACTCCTTGACCTCAATGCAGCTGGACATCTACAAAAGCGCGACGAACTACGTCACCTACTATGAGAAGAAAACCGGTGCCAGTGTGACGTTCGGCCGGTGGTTCTCCGAGTATCTATCCGGGAGCTTCGGTCCGTATGTGGAGGGGATCACGTACAGTACTGGCAGTTCGACGGCACCACGCACCGGCCCTCATCGCAAACCAACTAGGGTATCAGTCGACCACGGGGTTTCGAACCTCGCTGACCCGCGACACAAGAGATTTCTTCCAGGATCCCCGCACCGGTTGGCGAACATCTGTCGCAGTTTCTCTCGGCACGCCGTACCTGGGGGGCACCAACGATTTCGTTAAGTACACCTTCGATGTCAACAAATATACCCCGCTCCCGTACGATACGCGGCTTTCGGTTCGTGCACGCTATGGTGTAGCCCAGGGCCTGAGTCCCGGCGGCGAAGAGAAACCGGTTCCTTTGACTGAACTCTACTTCGTTGGAGGCATCAATACGATGCGCGGGTTTGTCTTCGGCAAGGCGGGACCAGTGACGCCATCGAACACACTCCTTGGTGCGGCAAGTGAATTGATCTTCAACTTTGATTTTATTTTTCCGATCTCTTCCGAGGCAAAACTCAACGGCGTGGTGTTCTTTGACTATGGGAAAGGGTTTGCCGATGATACGGTGTCATTCCCCTTGCGACAAGCGGCGGGTTTGGAAGGGCGATGGGTGTCACCCTTTGGCCCCCTTCGCGCCGCGTACGGGATTAATCTGGATCCCAATCCGAATGAACGGAAAGGGGTCTTCGAGTTTACGATCGGTCAGGTATTCTAACGGGGCGAGTCTTTGACCACGAATGAGAGGTAATGGTGTGATACAGGCTGATGTCGTCATGCGGAACGTGTTCTGTGCCGGAGGTCTGTTGATGGCGCTCATAGCTGTCTCCGGCTGTGCTGCCGGCGGGGCCAAAATCGAGGGGAAGATAGGAGTCGTCGATCCGGCCCGTGTCCTGAACGAGACGAATCACGGCAAGAAGGCCAAAGACTCCTTGAGCGTATTCTCCAAGAATCGCCAGGCGCTGATCGAGATGGATGAGAAAGAGCTTCGCCGCATGGAAGAAGATTTTGGGAGGCAGGCCAGTGTGTTGAGTGCGGCTGCGAAAAAGGAGCGCGAAGATCAGTTTCGACGTCGGGTGGCGGAGTATCAGCAGAAAGCGGGCGACATGAATCGGGAGGTTCAGGAAAAGCAAAAAGACGTGCTCGAAGGATTTCGTGAGAAGGTGGGGCTCATCGTGGGGAAAGTATCGAAGCGCCTCGGATTACAGGTCGTCATAGATAAGGGGAAAGGCGGCCCCACCTTATATAGCGATGAGGGGCTCGATATTACAGGTCAGGTCATTGAAGAGTTCAATCGAGAGTACCCATAAACAGCAGGAAGGGTCACTGCCAGGGACGACAGAGGAGGCGAGTCAATGCAACGAACGAATGTCGCGTGTGTACTTAGTGCGATCGGGTTGTGGCTGGCGATGGTGTTGCCGGTGTTGTCGGATGAAACCCTCAAGGTTGCAGTGATGAACCAACAAGCGGTGGTTGAGCAGTCGAAGGCCGGCAAGCGGGCCTTGGAAGAGCTCAAGGCCTACTCCATGACCAGACAAAAGATCATCAATACCGACGATCAAGAACTGAAGGAATTGCAACAGGCGATTCAAGATGAGAAGTCGACCGACAGCGCGAAGCAAGAGAAACAGGGTCAGTTCCAGGCCAAGTTGGAGGCCTATCAACGCCGCCTGGCCGACTTCAATCGCGAGATTCAGCAGAAGCAGCGTGAAATGGTGGCGGAATACATGAAGAAAGTACAAGCGGCCGCACAAGTTGTTGGGGAAAAGAACGGGTACGTCGCGATCATCGACAAGGGGAACGAAGTGACGATGAAGATCGTGCTCTATTATCAGCCTGCGTTGGATTTGACCGATCAAGTGGTGAAGGAGTTCGATCGGCAGAATAAATAAGAGGGGGATGGAGCCTGATGATCTTCTGTGCTCGCGGAACGCGCACGATCAGAATGTGCTCGTTCGACGCGCGCAGTAGAAGCTCAATCAGCCCCCATCCCTGGGGAGATGACGAGCAAGCTTAGAAGGATCATTGGACGTGCGCAGTAGAGGGTCAAACCAGGCCGTCCCCGCAGAAGGAAAGCGAGGGAGTTTGGAAGGAGCATGGGTAGGGTCGCCTCGGCCTCAGAATGCATATCCCTAAAGCCTTGCCTATGAGGAGGTTCCGCCGATGTCCGTGATGGAACAAGCCGAAATTCAATCGCTGTTGCCGCACAGGTATCCCTTTCTCCTGGTCGATCGCATTCAGGAACTGGACCCCGACCGGCGGATTGTAGGAATCAAGAATGTGACGATCAACGAGCCTTTTTTTCAAGGGCATTTTCCCGGACGTCCTGTCATGCCGGGGGTGTTGATTCTCGAAGCCATGGCTCAAGTCGGTGCAGTTCTGGCGTTTAAGTCGATGGGGCATGCCGCGCATCCGGTGGTCTACCTAACCGGCATCAATGGCGCGAAGTTTCGAAAACCGGTCGTGCCAGGTGATCGGTTGCGGTTTGAGATCGACGTGATTAAGAAGCGAGCGCCATTTTGGAAGATGCAGGGTAAGGCTTTTGTCGAGGAAGACCTCGTCTGTGAAGCCGAAGTGACTGCCATGGTGACCGAGGAGAAAGCCGCGACGTGAATCATTATACGTGAATCGTGGAGGATAGGGGTAGGGCGCTTGGCGATTCACGAATAACGATTAACGTGAACTGGAGGTTACGAGTGCAGATTCATTCAACAGCGATCGTTCATCCCAAGGCGACTCTTGCCGATGATGTGGAGGTCGGGCCGTTCTGCGTGATCGGCGAGCATGTCACGATCGGAAATGGAACCAGATTATTGTCTCATGTGACGGTCGACGGATGGACGGAGATTGGTGAGCGGAATGAGGTATATCCCTTTGCCTCGATCGGCGGACCGCCTCAGCACCTCGGATATAAAGGGGAACCGACCAAGGTCATCATTGGCCATGACAATATCCTTCGCGAGTATGTCACGGTCAACCGCGCGACGGCACAAGGTGGTGGGGTGACATCGCTCGGGTCAAAGAATTTTCTGATGGCCTATGTCCATGTGGCGCATGATTGCCGGCTCGGCAACCATCTTATCCTGGCCAATGCCGCCAGTTTAGCCGGTCACATCACCATCGGCGACCATGCGATTATCGGGGGGCTGACCGGTATCCATCAGTATGTGCGGATCGGGTCGTACTCCATGGTCGGCGGCTGTTGCGCTCTTGGGCAGGACCTGCCCCCGTTTATGCGGGCTGGGGGTGGCTACCGCGCGCGGATGTATGGCCTCAACTCGGTGGGGTTACGCCGGCATGGGTTTTCGACCGATCGGATTTCGGTGCTGAAACGAGCCTATGACATGCTGTTCCGATCGGGGCACCGGATTGCTGAAGCGGCCAAGCTTGCCAAGGTCGAATTCGGAGACCAACCCGATGTCATGACGGTCCTGGGGTTTCTGGAGGGGGGGACGAAGCGTGGCATCTGCCGGTCGGTCGGCAAAGACCAAGAGGATGAAGAGTGAGCGCCGTAGCACCACGGCCTCACGTCACCGAAGGCGAGCGGATCGGGCTGATTGCCGGTAACGGTCGCTTCCCGATTATCTTCGCGGATAATGCCAGGAAGCTCGGCTATCACGTGTCGGCTGTGGCGCATGAAGGCGAGACGGAACCGGAGTTGGCCGGCCATGTGGATCGGATCCATTGGATCAAGATCGGCCAGCTCAACAAACTGATCAAGGCGTTCAAGGAAGATGGGGTTCATCAGGCCGTGATGTTGGGTGGAATCAAGAAGACCCATGTCTTTACGACTGTTCGGCCTGATTTTCGGACGTTGGCAATGGCGACACGTTTGGCGCTCTGGAAAGACGACGACATTCTGCGCGAATTCGCGAAGGAGCTCGAGCAAGAAGGGATTGCCATCTGTGAATCGACCTTCGGGCTCGAGGGGATTCTCGTGGAGGAAGGGACGCTGACCGCGCGGGCCCCATCGGAGAAAGAATGGGAGGACATCCGGTACGGGTGGGAAGTGGCACATGACATCGGGCGGCTCGATATCGGGCAGTGCGTCGTGATCAAAGATCGCGTGGTCGTGGCGGTCGAGGCGGTCGAAGGCACCGACGGAGCCATCAAGCGCGGCGGTGATTTGGCCAAGGAGGGCGCGGTAGTGGTCAAGCGATCGAAGCCGCAGCAGGACCTACGGTTCGACCTCCCGGCTGTGGGGCCTCGGACCATCGAGGTAATGGCCTCGGTCAAGGCTTCCGTATTGGCGATCGAAGCCGGTCGGACTGTCTTGTTGGATCGCGAGATCATGTTGGAGAAGGCCCGCTCTGCCCGCATTGCCATTGTCGGGATCACGTCACTCAAACCGAGCGGAACATGACACCATTGAGGGCAGGAGTCATTGGCGTCGGACATCTCGGTCAACACCATGCACGGCTCTATGCGTCCTTGCCTGAGGCGCAACTCATCGGCGTGATGGATCAGTTGGTCGAACGTGCGCAGACGGTCGCAGACAGGCATGGAGTGCGCATCTTTCGTACGGCCGAAGAATTGTTGCCGCACGTCGATGTTGTCAGTGTGGCGGTCCCCACGTCAGGCCACTATGCCGTCGCAAAAGCCTGTCTGCAGGCGGGCAAGCACGTCTTGATCGAAAAGCCGATTGCCGCTACGCCTGCGGAGGCGCAGGAGTTAGTGCAGCTGGCCAAGCAGCGGGGCTGTTGTGTGCAAGTAGGTCACAGCGAACGATTCAATCCGGTGATGGCGCTGATGCGTCCCTATATCGGGCAGCCTGTGTTCATCGAATGTCATCGTCTCAGCAGTTTCAGTGAACGGGGGACGGACGTGGATGTCGTGTTGGACCTGATGATTCACGATCTGGATCTCGTGCTGTCTATGAATCCCGGTCCTGTTGAGGAGGTGCGCGCTGCGGGGGTGGCGGTGTTGTCCTCCTCGATCGATATCGCCAACGCCCGCATTCAGTTCCGAAGCGGCTGCGTGGCCAACCTGACCTCCAGCCGTGTGTCGACGAATAAGATGCGCCGGCTACGTCTGTTCCAGCGGGACAACTATCTATCGATCGACTTCCAGACCAGGCAAGGGATGATTTGCCGACGCAACGCCAATATCGGCGAGCGGCCGACCGTTGAGGTTGAGCAGCTGCAGGGTGGAGAGGAAGAACCGTTGAAGCTCCAACTTGCATCGTTTCTTCACGCGGTCGGCACAGGCACGAAGCCGGTTGTCTCAGGTGAGGACGGCGCGGCGGCAGTGGAAGTGGCGCATCAGGTCTTGCAGGCCATTGCGGTCTTTGCAGCTCGCCATGAAGAAGGGGGTAGTAGGGGCTAATGGGGTAGTCGGGGTATTAAGGGGTAATGGGGTGCGGGATAACAATGGGGTACCCAGACAGTCGGGATAGAAAGTATAGGCTCTTTCCTCGCTATCCCTCTACCCCCATGCCCCCTTCTTAGAATGAGGATTTTGATCGTAACAGGCGAAGCCTCGGGTGATCTCCATGGGGCTCATTTAGCCAAAGCGATCATGGCGCTCGACCCGACGGCGCAGCTGGTCGGCATTGGTGGTCCGGGGATGCGCGCCGCCGGTGTGAGCCTTGTGCCGGGCGTCCCGCAGCTGGACATCATGGGATTGGTCGGGCTGTCCGCCATCCCAGCCATTGTCCGGCGCGTACGCGCCATCCGACGGGTGCTGAAGGCGGAGGCCTGGGATCTTGTCGTACTGATCGATAATCCCGGGCTGAACTTTCATTTTGCCCGGGTGGCCAAAGCCGCCGGCCGACGTGTGCTCTACTATATTGCCCCACAAGTGTGGGCCTGGCGGCCTGGGCGAATGAAGTGGATTCAGCGCCGGGTCGATCATGTCGTCGTCATCCTCCCATTCGAGCCGGAACTCTATCGCCGGGCAGGAGTTCGTTGCACGTTCGTCGGCCATCCACTACTTGATGAGGTCGCGCCGCAGTATGATCGTAGGAAGCTTCGGGAGGAGTTCGGTTTTGACGAGTCCGCCCGTGTCGTCGGATTGTTGCCGGGCAGCCGAAGGAGTGAAGTTGAAATGCTCCTGCCTGTGCTCCTCAAGGCGGCAGCGCAACTGGTGGTAGCCGAACCGGGAACGCAGTTTATCCTGGCACAGGCCTCCTCAATTGATGATAATCTGATCCAGGCCCTGCTCCAGCACAGCCCTGTGCCGGTCCGGGTGGTGCACGATCGAGCCAGTGAGGTGATGGCCCTGTCCGATGTGTTGTTCATTGCGTCGGGGACCGCGACCTTACAGGCGGCGGTGGTGGGGACTCCAATGGTGCTGCTGTACAAGACGTCGCCATTGACGTATCGATTGGCGCGGTGGCTCATCAATGTGAAATGGATTGGACTCGTGAATTTGGTGGCCGGCCGATCTATCGTGCCGGAACTGATTCAGGATGAGGCGACGGACGAGCGGCTGTGTCAGGAAGTCCTGCACCTCTTGCGCGATCCATCGGCGTATAATGATATGAAGGAAGGGCTGCGACAGGTTCGGCAATCGTTGGGGCAGCCGGGCGCCTCAAGCCGAGCTGCGCAGGTGGTATTGTCCGAATGTCGACTCTAGATCGTTTGATGCGGTTGGTCCGCTACCTGAAGCCCTACCGGATTCGGTTGGGTGCAGCATTCGCATGTTCAGGCTTGGTGGCGGCTTTCTCCGGCGCCTATGCCTGGCTCGTCAAACCGGTCCTCGACGAGATTTTCATCAACAAGAACGAAAGCCTCCTGCTCATCCTCCCGCTTGCGCTGTTCACCGTGGCAGTGCTCAAGAGTCTCTTCAACTACGGGCAAAACTATCTCATGAACTATGTCGGGAATCAGGTAATCACCGACATTCGGCAGCAGCTGTTTGGAAAACTCATACGGCTGCCCGTTTCCTATCATGATGCGAATACCTCGGGGCGATTGGTGGCTCGTGTGGTGAGCGACGTCACGTTGATGGCCAACGCGGTGGCGGGGGTATTGAAAGATATTTTTCAACAGGGACTGACGTTCCTGGCTATGATGGGCGTGATCTTCTATCAGAATTGGCGACTGGGCGGACTCTCGGTGATCGTCATCCCCTTGGCCGTGTTCACGATGGTGCGGATGGGAAAGCGGCTGCGGGCGTTAGCCGCAAGCGGCCAAGAGCGGATGGGGGATATGGCCTCCACACTTCAGGAAACGTTATCCGGCATTCGCATGGTGAAGGCCTATGGGCGCGAAGAGTCGGAGGCGGCGCGATTTCAACGGAGCAACCGGTCGTTTCTCAGTACGACGATGAAAGCGATTCAGGTTTCCTCCCTCGGGTCGTCGCATATGGAAGTGATCGGTGTTGTGGGGGTTGCGGTGATTATTTGGTATGGAGGATTTCTCGTGATCAACGGTTCGATGACGCCGGGAGAATTTTTCTCATTTCTGACGGCGATGTTCATGGCCTATGCGCCGATTCGCAAACTGTCCGGTTCCAATAATGCCATTCAACAGGCGCTGGCCGCGGCGGAACGGGTCTTCGGCGTGTTGGACCTCAAGACCGAGCAGGAGGCGGAGAAGGGCCAGTTGGAGTTGCCTCGGATTGCGCAGTCGGTGACGTTCGACGATGTGACGTTTCATTATGAGAGCCAATCGGTGCCGGCGCTCAACGACATCAACTTGACGATTCGCGCCGGAGAAATGGTGGCTCTCGTGGGCAGTAGCGGCAGCGGAAAGACGACGCTGGTCAATTTGATTCCGCGCTTTTACGAGCCGACAGCCGGCCGCATTCTCATCGACGGGATCGATACTCAGTCGTACACCCTCCGTTCGCTTCGATCGCAGATCGGCATGGTGTCGCAAGATGTGGTCTTGTTTGACGACAGTATTCGCAACAACATCGCCTTTGGACGGGAGGACGCGACCGACGAAGACATCGTTCAGGCGGCGCAATTGGCCTATGCCCATGATTTTGTCGAACGCCTTCCGGAAGGGTACCAGACGGTCGTGGGAGAGAAAGGGGTGAAACTCTCCGGTGGGGAACGGCAGCGCCTGGCCATTGCCCGAGCGATCTTACGCGACCCGCCCTTGCTCATCCTCGACGAAGCGACGTCGGCGTTGGACACCGAGTCCGAACGGGTCGTCCAGCTGGCCCTCGCCAATTTGATGAAGAATCGAACGACCGTCGTGATTGCCCATCGGTTGTCCACGATTCAACAGGCCGATCGGATCATGGTCATGGCCCGAGGCTCGATCGTCGAAGAGGGAACGCACGATGAGCTGCTTCGCCGTGGGGGACAGTACCAGCGGCTCCATGCGATGCAGTTCCAGGATGTTCCAGATGCGTAATCCCGCCATGAAGCGGGTCGAGACGTGGCTCAAGTTCTTTGTGCTCCCTCCGATCGGAACTGCGGTGATTCGAGGGCTGGGGCGGTCGATGCGGTTGGATTCGAAGGGCCACGAGCAAGTGGACGAGTTGTATTGTCAGGGACGGCACATCATCCTGGCATTTTGGCACGCGCAGCAACTCATGGTCCAGGCAGGTTATCGTGGAACAAGGGGCAACGTGTTGATCAGCCAACATCAAGATGGTGAGATTATCGCGCGCATCATCGCTCGATTCGGACATGGTGTGGTTCGTGGCTCGAGTACGAGGGGTGGGGCACTCGCCTTGCGCGAGCTGATCCGCATTGGGCGATCCGGCGCCGATTTAGTAGTGACTCCTGATGGACCCAAGGGACCTCGTCAGGTTGCGAAACTCGGGGTGGTTCAGCTGGCGAAAGCGACCGGGCTTCCGATTGTGCCGCTGGCGTTTGGCTGCTCAAAAAAAAACTCTTCGCGAGCTGGGATCGGTTCATGGTCCCGTATCCATGGTCCCGAGGTCTCTATTTGTGGGGGGCCCCCATCTGGGTTCCGCGAGATGCTGATGAGCAGACGCTGGAGGCGGCACGCCTGGAGCTTGAGACGGTCTTGAATCGGCTGACGGATCAGGCGGATGGGGCCGTGAAACGTGAAACGTGAGGGGTTAGACGTAAGAGAATCAGAGGCTCCGTTTCACCGTTCACGTGTTACCTCTCACGCCTAACGCACAAAGCCATGTGGCGTCTCTTCTACAACGTTGTGTTGCTGGTCGTTTCGCCGCTTATCGTGGCGGTGCTGCTAGCCAAGCCACGTTGCCGTCCAGGATTGCTTCAGCGGCTGGGATTAGGAAATAGTCTGTCTGGTCTATCAGGTCTTTCTGGTCCATCTTGTCGACCGGACCAACCAGATAGACCAAACGAACCAGATAGACCAGTGATCTGGATTCACGCCGTCTCTCTTGGTGAAGTGGTGGCGGTGACACCGCTCGTCAACGAACTCCACCGCCGTTATCCTGCGTATCGCCTGGTGGTCTCGACGGTGACCGAGACAGGGCGGGAAGCGGTGGAGCAGCGGTTGGCCGGCGTGGCAGATCACTGTTATGCGCCGCTCGATTTCCCCTGGGCCGTCTCCCGATTTATCGAACGGCTGCAACCCTCCCTCTATCTGTTCGTCGAGACCGAACTCTGGCCGAATCTCTTGTGGCACCTGCGCCGGCGTGGAGTGCCGACCGTTCTCGTGAACGGCCGGCTCTCGAGCAAGTCTTTTGCCCGGCAGCAGTGGGCGCCCGTGCGGTCGTTCTATCGGACGATGTTGCAGACGCTCACCCTCTGCCTAATGCAGTCTGACCGGGATGTCGACAGGATTGTCGCGCTGGGAGCAGAGGCCTCGCGAGTCAGGCGAACAGGGAACATCAAATTCGATCAGCCGAGGCCGGACGTTGCGGAGGGTGAGACGACCAGGGCTCAGCTTGGGCTTCAGGATACTGAACAGCTGTTTGTGGCAGGCAGTACCCATCCCGGCGAAGAAGAGATCCTCGTAGAATGCTATCGGGCGCTCGCGGCACGCTATCCTTCAGCGGTGTTGCTCCTGGCTCCTCGGCATATTGAACGAGCGGAGTCGGTGGAGGCGATGATTCGAGCGCGCGGGCTCGCCGTGCAGCGACGCAGCACCATCGGGCAAGCCGGTGTGTCGCGGTCTTCCGGTCCCCGTGTGGTGGTGCTCGATTCGCGGGGCGAATTGGCTGCGATCTACCGAGAAGCGGTGGTGGCGTTCGTCGGAGGCACACTTGTTCCGATCGGTGGACACAATTTACTGGAGCCGGCTCAGTGGGCGAAGCCGGTGTTGTTCGGTCACTACACCGACCACTGTGCGGAGATTGCAGATCTGTTGATCGAGGCAGGAGGGGGTCGACGGGTCCTTCAGGCGGATGACCTCACACAACAAGTCGTGGCCCTCTTTTCCGATGGCGAGGAACGAGAGCGGATGGGCCGCTCGGCTCGCCAGGTGGTCGAACAGAATCAGGGAGCCTTGCAGCGGACGCTGGAGGCCATCGATAGACTGCTGACGCCGCAGCAAGGCGCCAGTGGGTCTCCCCTCACAAACCGGTCGCGTCCCCTCATGGCTGAGAAAAGCGGTACCTACTCAGGTAGATAGGCTGAAGGCTGTTAGGGGTCAATCATGCGTGGTCACACACAACCTCGGCATCTGAGTCGGCTCATCGTAATCACTCAGGCAGATAGACTGAAGGTTTCAGTCTTCAGCCTTCGGCCTGAACACCTGAGTGACTACGAAACGTGTTGAATCCTGGGACAAAGGTCAGACGGTGGCTGATGTGGGCCGCAATCCCCTACGGAGTGGTTGCGCGGCTGCGCGCGTTCCTATACGACTGGGGCTGGTTCGATCAGAGGAGATTACCGGTCCCCGTGCTGAGTGTCGGGAATCTCACGATGGGCGGAACGGGAAAAACTCCGGCGGTCATTCTGCTCGTCGATTGGCTCCTTGCACAGGGGAAGCGGGTGGCGATTCTCAGCCGGGGCTATCGACGGACAAGTACGGCCCAGTATCTAATGGTATCGGATGGCGAACGCCTGTTGGTCGGCGCGAGCGAGGCAGGCGATGAGCCGTTCATGATGGCGCAGCGCTGTCCCAAGGCGATCGTTGCGGTCGGGGCCGATCGCTACGAGCTCGGTGACTGGGTCTTGAGTCGATTTCCGATCGATTGCCTGGTCCTCGACGATGGATTTCAGCACTTGGGACTCTACCGCGATGTGAATCTCTTGTTGGTCGACGCCACGGATGCGGAAGGGCTCGCAGCCATGACCCCGGCCGGTCGGCTCCGGGAACCGCTTCGGGCGGCGGCGCGCGCGACCGCGATTGTAATCACGAGAGCGGACGTGCCGGCTCAGGTGACAGAGGTCTGTCGCAGGCTGAAGGCCACGCTTGGTTTTATGCCGGACCCGATTCAGGCGGTCTTTCGTCCGGAGAGTCTCGTGTCGGTGATGACCGGAACATCGCAGCCCCTCTCCTGGTCCAAAGGAAAGACCGCACTGCTGTGCAGCGGCGTGGGTCATGCCGGATCATTTCGTTCCCTTGTCGAGCGAATAGGGATCAAGATTTTAGATGAAGTGGTCCATCCCGATCACCATGTCTATACGAGTCAGGATGTCGAGCGACTGAAAGCCAGAGCGGCTGAACTCCGGGCCGAGCTGGTCGTGACGACGGAGAAAGACGCCTGCAAGTTGGCCGCGCTACTCCAACCCACCGATAGTTGGTGGGCGGTCCGATTGACCACGAATGTGATTGCGGGAGAAGATCGGTTGCGACGGTTGGTGCTCGGGGTCGTAGACAAGGCGAGATGATGAGTAAGATAAGCGAGATGGATGATAGGCCGAAGTCCGAAGGTCGAATTCTTTTCTCGCGCGTCCCGCTTGGCTTTGTGGCGGAGACCTGTGGATAAAGAAGCCATCAAAAGAATTCTTGTGCGCGGGCCCAACTGGCTTGGCGATGCGGTGATGTGCGAGCCTGCACTTCGTGGATTACGGAGGCTGTTCCCCGACGCTCAGATCGCCCTGTTGGTGAAGCCGGCTGTGGCCGATTTGTTCGCAGGCCATCCGGCATTGACGCGCGTACTGACATACGACAGCAAGGGGCGTCATGCGGGGCTCCCCGGGAAGTGGGCGCTGGCCGGGCAGTTGCGGCGGCAAGGTTTCGATCTGGCCATCTTGTTTCAGAATGCGTTCGAGGCGGCCTTCCTGACGTTCCTGGCCGGTGTGCCTCGGCGCTATGGGTATGCGACAGACGGGCGAAGTCTGCTGTTGTCCGATTCAGTCGCTGTGCCGGATCGCCGCATGCTCGTCCATCAAGTCCGTTATTATTGGGATCTGTTGAAGCCGCTGGGCCTCACGGGCGATCCCCCAGCACCGGAACTCGTCGTCTTTCCTGAGGAAGAACAGGCGATGGCGGGGCGATTTGCGCAGGGCGGATTGACTGCGCACGGATGTCGTCGTCGGCATCAACCCCGGTTCAACCTATGGCGGGGCCAAACGCTGGTTGCCCGAACGGTTTGCCGAGGTCACGGACCGACTCAGCCGCACCATTCGCGAATCTCCCGGGCAACAAGTCAGCGTGGTGATTTTTGGCGCCGCAGGGGAAGAGCGTTTGGGACAGGACATTGCTGCGCGTCTATCGTGCAGATCCCTGGTTTTGTCCGGTGCCACGACGATCCGGGAACTCATGGCGGCGTTGAAACGGTGTGCCATGCTTCTCACGAATGATACCGGTCCCATGCACATCGCGTCTGCGTTTCAGGTGCCGGTCGTGGCGATCTTTGGACCGACTGATTGGCGTACCACGTCGCCCTTTGGGAACGCCCATGCCATTGTGCGTCAGCCGGTCGATTGCGCACCCTGCCTGCTACGGGAATGTCCGATCGATCATCGGTGCATGACAAGGGTCACGGTTGATCAGGTCTATGAAGCGGGTCTATCTAGTCTATCTAGTCGGGGAGGTCTGTCTGGTCTATCTGGCCAGAAAGATCTGACTCGTCCGAACCAGACAGACAAGACAGACTTCCCCCACCAGAAAGACCAAAAAAACCTTCTCGACGGTGTCACCGTGTTTCTGGATCGAGATGGCACATTGAACTACGATCCAGGCTATCTGAAAGTTGCCGCTGATCTGAAGCTGTTGGCGGGGGTCGGGCCGGCCCTGGCGCGGTTGAAAAGGGCCGGGGCGAAATTAGTCGTCGTGACCAACCAATCCGGTGTCGGCCGTGGAATTGTGACCCTCAAGGATCTGGAAGCGATCCATGCCAGATTGCAAGGTCTTTTGGAACAGGAGGACGCGGCGCTGGATGCGATCTATTTCTGCCCGCACCATCCTGACGATGGCTGCCGCTGTCGCAAACCGAATGTTGGAATGGTGGAGCGGGCTGTGTCAGAGTTGCAACTGGATCTCCGACGTTCCTATTTGATCGGCGATCACGCGCGCGACATACAATTGGCGCACAGGGTGGGCGCCAAGGCGATTCTCCTCACACCAGGGCCGGTGGACGCGCAGGCGTTGGATAGGCTCAAGGTTGAACAGGCCATGCCGGATGCCGTGGCGAAGTCCATGGCTGAGGCAGTTGACTGGATTCTGGAGGACGCGGAAGAGCGCTCAGCTATCGGTCTAACCGTGAAGCGGTTAAGCGGCTATAGTCGGGGACAATGCGAGAACTCAGGTCTTTGCGATCTCACGTTTATACGCCAGTATACGCATAACACGCTTATGGAAGACTATCGCCACATCTTGTTGATCAAGCCGAGTTCACTGGGCGACATCGTGCATGCGATGCCGACCTGTGCGGCAATTCGCCGAGCCTATCCCAAGGCTCGACTCACCTGGCTGGTCAAGCGCGAATGGGCTGGTCTCGTCGAGCGCATCGACGGGGTCGATCGGGTGTGGCCGGTGGAATCGACGCTCAAGGGGTGGCTCTCCGAGGTGTCCCCTCCTTCGTGCAGAGCGGTTCGATCTCGTCGTGGATCTTCAAGGTCTCTTTCGGAGCGCCGCCATCGGGTGGCTCAGCGGATCTCCTCTGCTTGTGGGATTTGCCAATGGGCGAGAGGGGAGTCCCTGGTTCTATTCGAGGCGCGTGCCGGTTCCACAATTGGAAATGCACGCGGTCGATCGCTACCTGCTTGTGGCCAAGGCTGTGGGGGCGGTGGAGTCCGGTGTGCCGGAGTTTCGTTTCCGCATTCCGCAAACCGATTATGAGGAGGTCGATCGCCTGTTGAGCCGATCCGGTGTGACGCCTGGAACGAGTTGGGTGGCGATGAATGTTTCTGCCCGGTGGCCGACCAAGCGGTGGCCGGCTGCGTCGTTTGCCGAAGTCGCAGATCGGCTGCAGCAAGAAGGGTGTGGCGCGGTGGTGATGATCGGCGGCCCTGACGAACGAGCGGATGTCGCCGCAGTGAGCGGGATGATGAAGACCCCTGCCGTCGATCTGGCCGGAGCCACGACAGTGGGGTTGCTGCCGGCGCTCCTGAGCAGGGCGTCGCTGCTGATTACGAACGATTCAGGTCCGATGCATATTGCGGCGGCGGTCGGTACACCGGTGGTGGCCCTGTTCGGGCCGACGAGTGCGGTGCGGACCGGTCCCTATGGGGTGGGTCATCAGGTATTGACGGGACAGGTGCCCTGCAGCCCCTGTTTCAGTCGGACGTGCCACAATACTCTGCCGTTGGAGTGTTTGAAACTGGTGTCGCCTGAACAGGTCCTGGCGGCGGCTCGAGCGCAGCGGTCCCTTCGGATGGTTCCCCGATGAATGTCCTCTTAGTCCGGCCTGACGGGATCGGCGATGAAATTTTGTGTCTGCCGGTCGCCTCCGCCCTGCGCCGGCTCCTGCCGGAGGCGCGGATCACCTTCCTGTCCAGCGAGTATGCGGCCCCGCTCTTGGCTCACCATCCGGATCTCGACGAGGTCTGGACGGTCACGGGCCGGGAATCCCTGCGCGAGCTGGTGGCGTTGTTTCGCCGGGCCGTCGATGCCGTGGTGTTTCTCAAGCCGTTCAAGCGTTTGATGTGGGCGGCGTTCCTGGCGCGGGTTCCGATTCGAGTGGCGACAGGCTACCGCTGGTATAGTGTGTTGGCGAATCGTCGGATCTATGAACATCGGAAAGATTTTTCCAAGCATGAAACCGCGTATAACGTCGGCATGCTTGCGGGGCTTGGATTGCAGCCTGGCATCGTGTCTCCACCGAGTCTCGTGCTGACCGATGAAGAACGAGCGTGGGGGCAAGAGCGGTTGCGCGGGATGGCGACACCCAGGGTCGTGCTCCATCCAGGCGGGTTTGCGGCCCGGCGCTGGCGCGTTGAACAGTATCATTCGCTCGCGCGTGAGTTGCATCGGAAGGGAGCAGGGGTGGTGTTGACCGGAAGCCAGGCGGAAGCAGACATGTTCAACCAGCACAGGAACAGTGACGAGCCGCTTCCTGCCTCGGTCCTGAATCTCATGGGGCAGTTATCGGTGCGTGAGTTGATGGCCGTGATTGCGGCGAGTCACGCGGTGGTCTCCGGAGCCACAGGCCCGGCCCATATTGCCGCAGCCTGCGGTGTTCCGAATGTCAGTCTGTTCGATCCGCGGCGCAACAATCTTCCGACGCGTTGGCAGCCGCTCGGCAAGGGAGTCGTCCTGCGTCCTGATGTGCCGACGTGCGAAAAATGTATTTACGAGGCCTGTCCCTATTGGGACTGTCTCGACCGGCTCACGGTGGAAACGGTGGCACAGCAAGTGATGGAGGTCACCCAGCAGCCTGCGCCGCTCAAGGTCGTGCATGTCTAGCAGGATGCTGAAAAAGTCCGCCAGCGGCGTTCTCGCATCGCTCAGAGGCTCAACGTACCGAAGCGTACGCCTCGCCTCTTCGCTCGCTGCGGCCTTGCTGAACGGCCTTTTTGAGCATCCTGCATGGTCGTATGCCATTGTCTCAGACATGCGGGCCATTGGATTTCTAGGGAGTCAGCATCGTTATGCCGCTCCCTGCTAAACTTTCGGTCTATGTCATCGCCTACAACGACGAGCCCAATATGCGGGCCTGCCTGGAGTCTGTGGCAGGCTGGGGCGATGAGTTGATCGTCGTGGATTCCCACAGTACGGATCGGACGGCCGCCATCAGCCGTGAGTTTACGAATAAGGTCTACCAAGTCGACTTTCACGGATTCGGCGATTGCGCAACGAGGCAGTCGCACTCACGACCCATGAGTGGGTCTTCAGTCTGGATAGCGATGAGAGGATGACGCCCGAGTTGCGGGAAGAGATTCGACTGGCTGCTCGACCGCGGACCGGAGGCGGATGCCTACTTTGTCCCAAGAAAGAACTATTTTTTAGGCCGGTGGATCAAACATTGCGGCTGGTATCCCGATTATCGGCAACCGCAGTTGTTTCGAAAGGGACGGTTTCGTTATCGAGAAGAACTTGTCCATGAGAGCTTTGATTGTGATGGGCCGGTCGGGTTTCTCAAGAGTCCCGCGCTGCAGTATCCCTTTCGAGACATCGATCACTATGTGGCGAAGCAGGATCGCTACTCCGACCTGATGGCCCGTCGCATGGCGGAGCAGGGCCGGCGGTTCTCCTCCCATCAACTGATCACCCATCCGCTCGGCGCGTTTCTCAAAATGTATGTGCAGCGGACCGGCTTCCTCGACGGCATGCCTGGCTTGATTCTTTCCGGACTCTATGCCTATTACACCTTCATGAAGTACGCGAAATTCTGGGAGATCTCGAAGACAAAGTGTCAGGCTGAGGTTAGCATGAGGTCATGTCTGGTCTATTCAGGATCTTAGATCCGTGCTACTGGAGACAGATCAGACCAGACAGTCTCAACCGTAACCATTGACCTGTAACTATGAAAGTCAGCGGATTTACATTCGTGCGGAACGTGGTGAAGTACGACTATCCGGTCGTGGAGTCGATCCGTTCCATTTTGCCGGTGGTCGACGAGTTCATCGTGAATGTCGGGCGGTGCGACGACGGCACGCTTGAGCTGATTCGCTCGATCGGCGATCCGAAGATCAGAATCGTGGAGTCGGTCTGGGACGAGACGCTGCGAAAAGACGGACTGATCTACGCCCAACAGACCAACATCGCGTTGTCACACTGTACCGGCGATTGGGCGTTCTACATTCAAGCCGACGAGGTCGTGCACGAAGACGATTTGCCGATCATCCAGGAGGCGATGCGCCGCCATCTCGGCAATCCCGAGGTGAAAGGGCTCCTGTTTCGGTATCTGCACTTTATCGCGGACTATTGGTCGACGAATCCCTGGTTCTATCACAAAGCCGTGCGGATCATTCGGAACAACGGTGAAGTCGAGTCCTGCGGCGATGCCGTGGGGTTTCATCTCAAGGCGACGCAGCAGTATCTCCAGAGCGGACCGAAGGAATGGATTGCCTCCATCGGACGGGCGAGTCTTTCACTATGGGTGGGTGAAGGACCCGAAAACGATGCTGGAGAAAAAACGGGAGCAAGTGACGGTCTATCATGGAGGCCACGTTCCTGCCGCAGAGGCCAAGCAACTTGCTCACGACAGCTTTCAGTTTGAGGACTATGCCGTATTGAAAGAATTCGGTGGATCGCATCCGCTCGTCATGCCGGATACGTCTTCGGTCCGCCGAAGCGCTGGGCAGCCACGGCGGAATCGGTGGCTGAATCTCCAGTTCTATCGGGAAGTCATTCGACGTGGATTTCGGGGGTAACATGAGAGGTCAGCCGAGCATCGCATCATGCTGAGTATCATTGTCGCCGTGCACAATCAATTGGGGCACAATCAGCTCTTTCTAGAGGGGATACAGCGCTATACGACCGGCCCATACGAAGTGATCGTGATCGACAATCATTCGAGTGATGGGTCGGCGGAGTTCTTTGAGGCGAACGGGTGCCGGGTGATTCGAAACGATCGAAACCGCTGCTATCCCGAATCGATGAATCTCGGCTCCGACGTGGCGAGCGGAGAGTTTCTGTGCCACATCAACAACGATTTGTACGTCGCGCCGAACTGGAACGGATTCTTGATCGAGGCGATGGAACGACATCGTCTGCATGCCGCGTCGCCGCTGGGGCTGGAAATGATGCCGACTGCCTCCTTGACCGATTGGATGCAGGGACGCTGGGCGGCGATCGGGCAAGGACGGCTCTCCAGTGGAAAGGGCATCGACCAGCTGCGAACGATGATTCAAGCGATGTATGGCGATTGGGAGCGCTATTGCGGGGAGGCGCACCGTGCGTTTGCCGGAACGATGTTCGACGGGATCGTTGGGTCCTGCGTCATGATCAGGCGATCGACCTATGACGCACTTGGCGGTTTGGACGAACGGATTCAGTCCGCTGACTGGGACTTGTACTACACCTTGCGCAAGCGCGAGCAGCTCATCGGGGATGTGAAGCGATGCATGGTCGTGGGGGCGTCGTTCGTGCATCATTTCATCCGGGCGACGATCAAGAGTAAACGGGAGCCGTTTGCCTGCACCCATGAACGATTGACGATCGACCGGAAGTGGAGCCAGGCCGAACAAGCCGAGTTGTGGTGTAAACCGGCGGAGTTTTCCACTTCGTCCTTCGGGCAGCGGCTCGCTCGACGAGTGGTGAAACCTGTGAAGAAATTGGTCCAGGAGCTGGATCGTGCCACGGTGTGGCGCCGGCGCTGGGTCAGTCCCGATCGCGTAGTCGATCAGTACCGCCGGCAGTTTGAGCAGGCGGCGACATTGCTGCCCGGTGGAGTGCCGTCATGACCAGCGCCTCCGGTCCTGTCCACCGTGGCTTGCGTGGTGATCACCAAGAATGAAGAAGCCAATATCCATGACTGTCTGAAGTCGGTCGCAGTGGGCGGATGAGTTGATCGTGGTCGATGCGGAGAGCCGTGACAAGACCGTGGAGTTGGCCCGGGCCTGCGGCGCCAAGGTCTCTCGTGCGTCCCTGGCCCGGCTTCGGCCTGCAGAAGAATTTCGGGATGGCACAGGCGTCGTCTGACTGGATTCTGATCCTCGACGCCGACGAACGAGTGACCGAGGAACTTCGTGGAGAAGTGCAGACCTGCCTTGAGGGATGGAGACCCGGCGCTCCCGTGGCCTATCGAATTCCCAGGCGGAACTTTTTTTACGGAGCGTGGGTGCGAGGGGGCGGTGTCTATCCCGATTATCAAGTGCGCCTGTTTCGGCGGGGGATCGCTCAGTATAACGATGTCGCCGTGCATGAAAATCTCATCGTCGATGGAGAGATTGGGACATTGGTCGGGCATCTCGATCATTACACGGAGCGGCGCATTCAGGATCACTTCAAGAAGTTCGGGCTCTATACCACGCTGGCGGCACAGGAGAAGGCCAAGACGAGTTCGGACGGTTCGCTGGACTGACCTGGTCTTCCGTCCCCTGGTGGTCTGGGTCAAAACCTATGTATTGAAACAGGGGTTTCGCGATGGAGTGCGCGGACTCATTGTCTGTGTGTTCGCCAGCATGTACACCTTTGTGAAATATGCCAAGCTGTGGGATGCAACCAGGCAGGCCGCCTCTCACCCGGACGCCAGGTAGTGGGCACGCGAATTCTGTACGTGCACGGGATTGAAGCGATCGGCGGAGCGGAACGCGATCTGATCGCACTGCTGAAGACACTCGATCGTCACAAGTGGGAACCGCATGTGGTCTGTCCCGGAACAGGCCCGTTCCGAGAGCAGCTCCACGCGACCGCAGTTCCCACTCATGCGCTGAGCCTTCCCCCCTGGAGAAAACCCCTCGCAGTGTTTCAGCGCCGATCGGCGGTCCGGCGTCTGGAGAGCTCTCGTGAATCGACTCGATCCAGCCCTGATCCATGTGAACGACATCTGGTGGGTGCCCCATACCGTGCGGGCGGTCGCGAGCCGTACGTCCCATCCCGTGCCGATCGTGGCCCATGTGAGACAGGAAATCGAACCGGTGAAGGTGCGACGCTACGAGCTTGATCGTGTAGAGGCTGTCATTGCGATCTCTCGGCAGGTTGAACAGTCGCTGATTGCCGGCGGGGTGTCGGCGCAGAAGGTCCGGACCGTCTACAGTGGCATCGATCTTTCCGAGAGACAGCTCGCTCACGACGACCAGGCGATTCGCCAGATGATCGGGCTCCCGAATGGGGCCGTCTTGTTGGGCACCGTCGCCAATCTGTTTCCACGCAAAGGCTATGAGGTCATGCTTCGAGCCCTTCCGGCCATCGTCCGTGCAGTACCGACGGTGCATTATGTGATTGTGGGCAGTGACGATCACGACTATGCCGATCGATTGAAAGCGGCTCGCTCAGGAGCTGAAGATTGCCGATCGCGTGCATATTGTTGGGTTTCAGGACCCGGTTCAGCCGTTCTTGGCTGCTCTCGATCTGTATGTGCACCCGGCACTCATGGAGGGCTTCGGGATCGCGGTGGTCGAAGCGATGGCGATGGGAAAGGCCGTGGTTGCGACCACGACAGGGGGCCTTCCCGAAGTCGTGGCGCAGGGAGAAACTGGCTTGCTTGTTCCTCCGGGAGATGTCGAATCATTGGCCGCAGACCGTGGTGTCGCTCCTGGAAGATAGAGTCCGACGAGAGCAGATGGGCCGCTAGCGGGAAGGCGCGTGCGCACGAGCGATTTAGCCTCGATGCGTCCGTCAAGCAGATGGAACAGCTCTATGGGGAGGTATTGGAGGCTCAGAAGGGGAGAGGATGAGAATCGGGTTCGATGCCAATCCGATGGTGGGCGATATGGGTGGGGTGGGATGGCACAGCTACCATCTGCTCCGTACGATGTTGGCGCAGCAAGGGGGAATCGACTTTGTGGCCTATGCGAGACCGGGCGCTGATCAGCCTGATTCTGTGGAGGCCTGGCCGGGTGTTGAGCGGCTTCAGTGGGTGAACTCGAGCCGATGGGGAATGGGGAAGCGGGGCTCATCCGATCGGTTGGATCTCTACCATGGGACCAACTTCAAAATGCAGACCGTCGGGCGCTATGGCGGAGTCGTGACCATTCACGATCTTTGGCTGGATCGCCACCCTGAGTATTCGAAGAAGATGTTGGGCCAATGGCCCGTCGTCGTTCAAGACGAGACAGACCGCGCTACGAGCCAGAAAAGCCATCACGGTGTCCGAGTTTTCGGCCAGAGAACTTGATGGAACTCTATGGCTTGAAGCGCGAGCACATCGTGGTCATTCCCAACGGAGTGTCGGAGGATTTCGTGCCACGTCGAGATGATCAGGCGATGGCGGAGTTGCGGAAACGGATCGGTCTGAAGGCCGAGCGCTATGTCTTATTTATTGGAGGGGCAGACCCGCGCAAGAATCACCAGATATTTCTTGAAGCGGCGGAGATGGTGCGGAAGAAACTGGGGTCGAGAATGTTGGTTCTTGTCGGCTCGCCTATCCATCCGTTCGGGAGCTATGAGGAGACGGCTCGAAGGCGCAGCTTGACGGAAAAGGTGCTCTGCCCAGGACGGTTGTCCACGAACGATCTGCAGCTGTTGTATTCTTCCACCGATCTGTTCGTCTTCCCCTCGTTGTACGAAGGGTTTGGGATGCCTGTGTTGGAAGCGATGGCCTGTGGGGCGCCGGTGCTCACGTCCAATTCGACCGCATTGGCGGAAGTGGCCGGCGATGCGGCGGTGTTGGCAGATCCTCAAGACGCGCGGGCGCTCGGAGAGGCCATGATCCGTGTGCTTGAGGATGAGCCGCTTCGAGCCGCCTTGAAGGTCAAAGGATTCGATCGTGCCAAGCAGTTTTCCTGGGAGCAGGCCGCGACGAAGACCGTCGCGCTGTACGGAGAGCTGTGCCACGATAGTCGTTAAACGTTCGATTAGCGGAGAAGTACACCGGCTGGTTGTTGCGGTGAACGATTCACGATGAACGAGCATGCATAACGTTCTGATCATCAAACTCCGCTACATCGGTGACGTCTTGTTGGCGACGCCGACCGTCCGCGCCATCAAAGCTGCACGACCGGATGTTCGGGTCACGATGATGGTGAATCGTGGGACGGAAGACGTATTGTCCGGAAACCCGGACATGGACGAGATCGTGGTCCTCGACAAAGGATCTCTGGCGGCACAATCGCGGCTCATCGCCGGGCTGCGTCGTCGGCGATTCGACACGGTGATCGATTTGACGGATGGAGACCGGTCTGCGTTTCTGAGTTGGATCAGCGGGGCGCCGGTTCGCATTGGATTCAACGACGAGCAACGTTGGCGAGGGCGGTACTACACGCAGGTCGTCCAGTCTGTGCCAGGTGTGCGGCACCGGATTGACCGGGATCTGGAGGCCCTTAAGCCCCTGGGCATCCAAGCCGGCTCAAAGGATCCTCAACTGTGGCTGACGCCGGAAGAGGCGAACAGTGCGGATCAACTGCTGGATCAACTTGGCGTTCAGCGATCGCAGTCGATTGTGATGCTCCAGCCCGGCGCACGATACTGGTTTAAAGCCTGGCCCCCGGAGCGGTTCGCGGAGCTGGCCGATCGTCTCACATCCCAGTATGGTTGCCAGGTGTTGATCGGAGGCAGCGATCAAGATATCGATCTCGCGCAACAGATTCGACAGATGGCGAAGAGTAGCCCTATCAACATAGCGGGCCGTACAACCATTAAACAGTTCGCGGCCATCGCCAAAAAGTCAGCGCTCTTCGTAGGAAGCGATAGCGGCGCGATGCACATTGCCTCCGCAGTCGGCACTCCCGTGGTAGCGTTGTTTGGCCCGTCGAACCCTCGTGAGTGGGGTCCTCGTGGTGGTCCTGTGGAGGTACTCTATAAGGAACTCGATTGCCGCAGTTGCTTTCATCCGACCTGTATAAGAGGCGAGGAGAATTGCATGAGGTTAATTGCGGTCCATGAGGTGTTTGCTGCCGCCCAGCGTCTTATCCCTGTCGGGAAGCCGGGCTGTGGACCGGCCTCATACAGCTCCTCAAGTCGCTGACTAAAGGATATTCGATGCCATTGGTGAGTGTCGTGATCCCGGTGTACAACGGCGAGCGATTCCTCCGTGAAACGCTGGAGAGCGTATTTGCCCAGACCTATCAGGACTATGAAATTGTTTGTGTGGATGATGAATCCAAGGATGCTTCCTTGGCAATCCTTAACGAATACCGGGACAGGATAAACGTGGTTCAGCAGGCAAACACGGGTCAAGCAGGGGCACGAAACGCGGGCGCCAAAACAGGAACAGGAAAATATCTCGCGTTTCTCGATCAAGATGATCGGTGGTACCCACAGGCGCTCGAACGGCAGGTAGCTGTGCTGGAAGCTAATCCAGAGGCTGTCATGGTTCATTGCGATATGGATTGGATCGATGAAACAGGCCATGTAACTCAACGAAGTCTGGTCTCTGCATCGCGTAGGTCCGTTCACAAGGGAGTGACGATGCCGCAACTGGTTGGATGGGATCCGTGTATTTATCCCTCAACTATGTTAATCCGCCGAGTTGCATTTGACCGCGTAGGAGGATTTGACCCAGAGCTTCGGTCTTATGGAGAGGACATCGACCTCATGCTCCGGCTTAGGCCCGAGGGTCGTTTTATCTTTCTTGAGGAAACTGGGACGCAGTACAGGAAGCATTCAACCAATTTTTCAGGGTCCGGATCAGATGCGATGTTTCGATGTGCCGAGAAGTTCTTTCAGAAACTTAAGGTCTGCTACGTTGGGGATAAGAGGAAGCAGGCGCTTCTAAACAGATTTCTTGCTAATCTTTATTCCGATTGGGGAAAAATGAAAATGTATTCAGGATTGCGCGGTGAGGCGCAGTGTCTATTACTCCGCTCGATAAAATATTACCCTTGGCAGTTCAGGACATACTCTCGCCTTATTCGCTCGATTGGGGTCTGAGCGTTCATTTAAAAAGAGTTGTGTTTGGCTTTCTCGTGAACGGCGTGCATCTCAGCGATTCAAAATCCCACGAGTACCCATGGCTTACGATGAAGGTCGGGCGATGTAGTTTCTGCTTGACAGGCTCGCCGGCTTTGTTCATATTGTGAACGCCTACCAAATTTATCCGTATAATTCATGGATTTACAAGGTCAACGAAACCTTCTGCTTCTCAGCGAACTCGATCGAGATGGCGGGGCCACTCAGCGCACGCTTGCCACCAAACTTGGAGTCGCGCTCGGCCTGACCAATCTATATCTCAAGCGCCTGGCCCGCAAGGGCTACATCAAGATTACCACGATCCCGCGCAATCGAATCAGGTATCTCCTGACGCCGCAGGGTTTCACGGAGAAGTCACGCTTGACCTACCTCTACATGGAGTACTCACTTTCCTACTACCGTGACATGCGTACTCGACTCAAAGAGATGATGTCGACGTTCGACGGCTCTCATGGCCAGCGGGTTGTGATCTATGGGACGACCGAGTTGGCCGAATTGGCCTATCTGTCGCTTCGAGAGATGAATATCGACTGTGTGGGATTCATTGATGGAAGTTTGCGTGAGTCATTTCTTTCTTGTCCGGTTTCTTCACCAGACAGGATTAGCCGATGGCAATTTGATCGGGTGTTGATCACTGATCTCGAGCATGCGGCAGCGTGTGAAGAACAGTTGGTCCAGTCGGGAGTGCCACGGGAAAAGGTCCTGAGACTCGGCCTGCCCGAATAAGGCCTAGCGCTTCTACGCGTGATAGGAACTCGGTGTCGTGGTGCGATGTGGATCTGTAAGTGAAAGGGCGGAGCTGTGCCAAAAACGGTTTATTTGGTCGAAGAGGTTTGTTTGGTTTGTCTGGTTGGAAGAATCGGTGATTTGAACAGACAAGACGAAGTAGACATGCTAGAAGAACCAGATGAATTAGACAAACGAGATAAACCATGAAGTTGACTCGTTTTGAAGATCTAGACTGCTGGAAAGAAGCTCGACAGTTGACGCGGCAAGTCTACGAAGCCATCGAACAGAACTCTGCATGGAAAAGAGATGCGCGTCTCTGCGGTCAGATTCAAGAGCGCTGCAGGTTCGGTGCATGGCCAATATTGCGGAAGGGTTTGTGCGCCGCTCGAACAAAGAATTCGTGCAGTTTCTGTTCATTGCCATGTCGTCAACTGCAGAAGTTCAAAGTCATGCTGTATATCGCAGTGGACCAAGGATATCTCGTCCAAGGATGCATTTGAGTCGACCTACGCGCAGGCCGACAGGACGGCGTCGAATCATCTCCGGACTCATCAAATACCTGCGCACCAAATCAACCAAATCAACCAGATCGCACGAGATAAACCAGAACAAGCCAGATGAACGCTCTTCATTGGTATGCCCTTCGCACGCGGTCGCGTCACGAAAAGATCGTGCGTGAGCAGCTTGCCAATCAAGGCATTGAGCCGTTATTGCCGACGGTCAAGCGTCTGAGTCAATGGAAGGATCGAAAGAAAGAAATTGAAGTTCCCCTCTTCTCAGGATACTGCTTCGTCCGCTTTGCATCGGAGCAAAAGCTGCCGGTGCTCAAGACGATCGGCGTGGTCGATATTGTCGGGGCCAGCCATTGCCCGGAGCCGATCCCGGACGAGGAGATTGCGGCGATCAAGACTCTGATGACGAGTGTGCTGCCCTACGACCCGCACCCGTATCTGCACGAAGGCATGCACGTGGAAGTGGTTCGAGGCCCGCTGCAAGGAGTTCACGGGATTCTCTTGCGCAAAGAAAAGCGTCACCGCTTGGTGCTTGGTGTTCGCCTCATTCAGCAGGCTGCAGCGGTCGAGATTGATGTCGCGGATGTCGTATCTGTCTAACTCGCATGTGGGATGGTGCATGATGGACGGGCAAGGTCATTCGAGTTAGTTTCTCTTATTTATTTGATCTATTGGGTATGTTTGGTTGAACTAGACTAACCAGATGAGCAAACCAAAGCGGATAGATCAGACAAATCAGGTGAACCAGGCAGACCAAATGAACCAGGTCAGCCCGTCCCGCCAGTCTCGCTCGGCTGGCCTGCGGAGTGTTGCAACGATGAACTCGGTCACTGTGCCCCCGCAGCTTTCCCCGTCGTCTCTCGGCCAGAGAGCCATGCTCAAGAAGCAGGCTATTCGGGAACGATTCGACCAGTTGGCATCGGAGCGAGAATCGTGGCAGCAGCGGGCGTCCTACTATTACAACGATCAGCGCCGGTATTTGAGATTTTTGGTGCCGGAGGGCTTGAGGGTGTTAGAAATCGGATGCGGGTTGGGCGATCAGCTCGCGGCGCTCAAGCCACGGAGGGGAGTAGGTATTGATCTCAGCGAGGCCATGGTCAAGGAAGCCTCCAAGCGCCATCCGGAATTGGAGTTTCTGGTCGGAGATGGAGAAGCGCTGGCACTCGATGAGACATTCGATGTCATCTTGCTCGTCGATCTCGTCGGGCATGTGCTCGACGTCGAAGCGACACTGAAGCAGCTCCGCCGCTGTTGCACGCCCACGACCCGCATTGTCATCGCCTACTATAACTTTCTGTGGGAGCCCTTCTTAAGACTGTTGGAGCGGGTGGGCCTGAAAATGCCGCAAGATGAGCAAAACTGGCTTTCGCCTGCAGATATCAGGAATCTTATCCGGCTGGCCGATTATGAAATCGTCAAGGCGGAATGGCGCCTGTTGATGCCCACGGGCATCCCAATCCTTTCGACCATCGTGAATCGGCTATTGGCTCATCTGCCGGGACTGAATCGTCTGTGTCTCTGTCACTACGTGGTGGCCCGGATGCGAACCGCGCCTTCGGATGATCTGCAGACGGTGAGCATCGTGATCCCCTGCCGCAATGAGAAGGGAAACATCGAAGCGGCAATGGCGCGTCTTCCATCCTTTGGCCGTCACCAAGAAGTCATGTTTGTCGATGGTCATTCGACTGATGGAACCCCCGATGAGATCAGGCGGGTGATTGCACAATATCCCGAGAAGGACATCACATTGCTCGTGCAAGACGGAAAGGGGAAGGGTGATGCCGTGCGCAAAGGCTTTGCTCATGCCACGGGGGACATTCTCATGATTCTCGACGCGGATCTCACCGTGCCCCCTGAAGATCTCCCTAAATTCTACGATGCGATTGCAAGCGGCAAGGGAGAGTTCATCAACGGGAGCCGGCTGGTCTATCCGATGGAACACGAGGCGATGCGCTATCTGAATCTCTTGGGGAATAAGTTTTTCAGCATGGCGTTTTCCTGGTTACTCGGCGAACGGATCAAGGACACGCTCTGCGGAACGAAAGTATTGTTCCGAAGAGACTACGAACGCATTGCGGCGAATCGATCGTATTTCGGCGAGTTTGACCCCTTCGGAGATTTCGACCTGCTGTTCGGGGCGTCCAAGCTCAATCTCAAGATTCTCGAAGTACCCATTCGCTACCAGGAGCGGACCTACGGCGCCACGAATATCCACCGTTTCACGCACGGCTGGCTCCTGCTGAAGATGACTGTTCATGGTTTCTTCAGGCTGAAGGCCGTGTGATGTCGGATGAGATCCTACGGCGACATCAACTTGTGTGGCAGAAGAAACCCGTCCTCCGGTTGCTCTACAGGGAGTGGTATCAGGAAATTGCCGGGTGGCTTCAGCCGGGGCGGACCCTCGAAGTCGGTGGCGGGACAGGGAATCTCAAGGAGTTTGCGCCGTCCGTGGTGTGTACAGATATCGTCAAGCTGCCGTGGCTAGACGCGGTCGTGGATGCGCAACAGCTCCCATTTGCCAAGAGCAGTCTTGCAAACATTGTATTGTTCGACGCCCTTCACCATCTTGAGAACGTTCGGTATTTCTTCGACGAGGCCCTCCGCGTCCTGCAGCCTGGAGGCCGCGTCATCATCATGGACCCCTACATCTCGGTCTGCTCTTGGCCCGTCTATCGTTTCTTGCATCCTGAACCGGTAGATTTCGACCAAGATCCTCTCGCTCTGAGCCCTATGCAGCCTGGACGAAAACCATTTGACGCGAACCAGGCAATCTCGACGATTCTATTCGAACGATCGAGCCGGCGTTTTCATGATGTGTATCCAAACTTGAAAAAGCTCCGGCACCATCGACTGGCATTTTTCGCCTATCCGCTCAGCGGCGGCTTTGATCGTCCCTCATTAATACCGACATGGATGATGCGTCCTGTCTTAACTTTTGAACGTGTCTTGGGAGCATTGAGTCGATACCTTGCCTTTCGCATCCTCGTCGTGTTGGAGAAGGGATCTTCCTGAGGGGATTTGTAGGCAAGCGACGAGACGGACTGAATCATCTCTGGTCTCATCACATACCTTCGCAACAAGCAAACCAAAGAAAATTTTGCCTCCCCCGTCAGATGGTGTTGTGGCCAGGTGCGCCCCAATGTTGCCGTTTGCCAACAGGCATGGTGGTAGTGTGACTGATTGGCAACAGACTTCTCGGGTTTTCATAAAAAAGCGCATATGCGCCCTCGGCAAGCAGTATTGCTGAGGAAACAGTATTCAGAGATATAGAATGATTCTAGTAACAGGCGGCGCCGGATTCATTGGTGCAAATTTTGTGTTGGATTGGTTGACACAATCCAACGAAACAATTATCAATCTCGACAAACTCACCTACGCCGGTAATCTGGAGAACCTTGCCAGCCTGGAAGGCAACATACGGCATACGTTCATACGTGGCGACATTGGCGATGCCAACTTGTTAGCCAGTCTGCTCAACGAACACAAACCTCGCGCCATCATTAACTTCGCCGCTGAAAGCCATGTGGACCGTTCCATCCACGGCCCGGAAGATTTCATTCAGACCAACATCACCGGCACCTTCCGGCTATTGGAAGCGGTGCGCGCCTACTGGAGCGGGTTGAATAAAGAGACAAAACAGAGCTTCCGTTTCCTTCACGTTTCGACCGACGAGGTGTATGGCTCCCTGGAAAAGGGCGAACCAGGTTTCAGCGAAACCCGCCGCTACGAGCCCAACAGCCCGTACTCGGCCAGCAAGGCCGGCAGCGATCATCTGGTGCGCGCCTACCACCACACCTATGGGCTACCGGTGCTCACCACCAACTGCTCCAACAACTACGGCCCCTACCATTTCCCGGAGAAGCTCATCCCGCTGATGATCGTCAATGCACTCGCAAGCAAGCCATTGCCGGTATACGGTGACGGCCAGCAGATCCGCGACTGGCTGTATGTAAAAGATCATTGCAATGCCATCCGCCGGGTGCTTGAAGCCGGCCGGGTAGGCGAGGTCTACAACATCGGCGGCTGCAACGAAAAACCCAATATCGAAATCGTCCATACTGTGTGTGCGCTACTGGACGAACTCCGCCCGCGCACTGATGGCAGGTCCTACCGCGAACAAATCACCTACGTCACCGACCGTCCCGGGCATGATCGCCGCTACGCCATCGATGCCAGCAAGATCGAACACGAACTGGGGTGGAAGCCTGCTGAAACCTTCGAAACCGGCATCCGCAAAACCGTGCAGTGGTATCTGGACAACCAGAGCTGGGTGAGCAATGTGCAATCGGGTGCATATCGGACATGGGTTGAGAAAAATTACCAAGGCCGCGGTTGATGAAAATTTTGTTGTTCGGTAAAAGTGGTCAGATAGGCTGGGAGCTGCAGCGTAGTCTTGCGCCCTTGGGCGAGCTGATCGCGCTGGACGTTGATAGCCGGCAGCCCTGTGGCGACTTCACTCGTCTGGACGATATTGCCCACAGCGTGCGCACAATCGCTCCGGATGTGATCGTCAATGCCGCTGCCTATACCTCTGTAGACAAGGCCGAGAGCGAACCTGAGATAGTCCGCACCATCAATGCCCTGGCTCCAGGCATACTCGCGCGGGAAGCGAGCAAGCTGGGTAGCTGGCTGATCCATTACTCCACCGACTATGTATTTAATGGCAGTGGCAGCAAGCCCTGGGTGGAAACTGACCCAACGGGACCCTTGAGTGTATACGGCTCGACCAAGCTGGAAGGCGAGGAAGCCATCCGCGCTTCGGGCTGCCGGCATCTGATTTTCCGCACCAGCTGGGTGTATGCGGCACGAGGCGGCAACTTCGCCAGGACGATGCTATGTCTTGCCCAGGAACGCGAGCGTCTCACCGTCATCGACGATCAGATCGGCGCGCCCACCGGTGCTGACCTGCTGGCAGATGTCACCGCCCATGTCATCCGCGCGACCCTGCAGCCACCGGATTTGTCCGGCTTGTACCATCTGGTTGCCGGAGGTGAAACCTCGTGGCACGGCTACGCCTGTTATGTACTGAATCTGGCTCGTCAAGCCGGAGTTAAACTCAAAGTCGCCGCGGAAAATGTGATCCCGGTGCCAACCAGCGCATTTCCTTTGCCCGCCCGGCGACCCCTGAACTCGCGTCTGGACACCAGCAAACTGCAAACTACATTCGATGTGCGCCTGCCGTTGTGGCAAATTGGTGTCGCGCGTATGATTGACTGAAATTTTCGAGAAAAGACTATGACTCAACGCAAAGGCATCATTCTCGCCGGCGGTTCCGGCACACGTCTGCACCCGGCAACGCTGGCGATCAGCAAGCAGCTACTGCCGGTGTTCGATAAGCCGATGATCTACTATCCGCTCAGCACCCTCATGCTGGCGGGCATACGTGAGATCCTCATTATTTCCACGCCACAGGACACTCCGCGTTTTGAGCAACTGCTTGGCACGGGCGAGCGATGGGGCCTAAATCTACAATATGCCGTGCAGCCATCGCCCGATGGTCTGGCGCAAGCCTTCATCATCGGCGAATCCTTCATTGGCAACGACCTGTCTGCCCTGGTGCTGGGCGACAACATCTTCTACGGTCACGACTTCCATCACCTGCTGGGCAACGCGATGGCCCGCACCGAGGGGGCCAGTGTCTTCGTCTACCACGTTCACGATTCCGAGCGGTATGGAGTGGCCGAGTTCAATGCGAGCGGCAAAGTGCTGTCGCTGGAAGAAAAGCCCAAGCAGCCGAAATCCAACTACGCCGTGACCGGTTTGTATTTCTACGACCAACAAGTGGTGGATTTGGCCAAAAAACTTAAGCCCTCAGCAGCGCGGCGAACTGGAAATCACCGATCTGAACCGCTTGTATCTGGAACGAGGCATGCTCAACGTCGAAATCATGGGGCGTGGCTATGCCTGGCTGGACACCGGCACCCACGAATCGCTGCTCGATGCCAGCCAGTTCATTGCCACGCTGGAAAATCGCCAAGGGCTTAAAGTATGCCTGCCCGGAGGAGATTGCCTACCGGCAGCAATGGATTGATGCCGCCCAACTTGAAAGGCTCGCGCAACCCTTGACCAAAAACGGCTATGGGCAGTACCTGCTGCGCGTGCTCAAGGAAAAAGTATTCTGATGAAAGCTACACCGCTTGCCATCCCGGAGGTTATTCTGCTTGAACCCAAGGTATTCGGAGACGACCGAGGTTTCTTCTTCGAAAGCTTCAATCAAGGGAAATTTGAAGCGGCCATCGGCAGACACGTGACCATCGTGCAAGACAACCACTCACGCTCAGTCAAAAACGTCCTGCGCGGCCTGCATTACCAAATCCAGCAACCGCAGGGCAAACTGGTGCGCGTGGTGCAAGGCGAAGTGTTCGATGTGGCGGTCGATATCCGTCAATCCTCGCCCACCTTTGGGCAATGGGTCGGTGAAATGCTATCGGCAGAGAACAAACGCCAAATGTGGGTGCCGGAAGGTTTCGCGCATGGCTTCGTCGTGCTGTCAGACACCGCCGAGTGCCTCTACAAAACCACCGACTTCTACGCGCCGGAACACGAGCGCTGCATCGCCTGGAACGATCCGACTATCGTCATCCAGTGGCCCATCGACGGCGAGCCGGTTCTATCAATCAAAGACCAGCAAGGCAAATCACTCGCCGAAGCGGAGCATTTCGCATGACCCACTCTCCACTTCCTACTCCCCAAACGGGAACGAGCCTCCACGCTGCCTGGCGCACATCCCTCAGGACACTGGGAAAAAGGCTTGTGAAGAGTGCGGCAGTATCCGCAGCCGCGTAGTATTCCGAGGCGATCATAAAGCGTGTGTTGAACACCAGTATCACAAAACCTATTCAGGACGTCCCCACGGCCGCGCCTGTCCATGTCCCTTGGCGAGCGAGTGCGGTACTCTGGAAACTTCAGGCGTATGGCCTGCTGGGAATTACGTTTTTGAGTTTCTTTCCGAGACTGTTTCACTCCCAAGAGTACGCGTTCGTTTTCTTGCTTGCCGTAGGGCTGTGCCTTGCCTGGGTTGAGAGAGTAAATCCTTGGATCCGAACCCCGATCGACCTACCGTTGCTTGGGTTTGTCGGTTGGGTGTTGTGCACAGTCCCTTTTGCGACCGATCCGGCCTACAGTTTCTCAGAGTGGGGAAAGCTTGTGGCGCAGGTTCTCGTCTTCTACTGGGCCATGTTTGTGCTGCATAGTTACAGGCGCATCGAACTTTCTCGGCAGATTTTCTGGGCAGTCGTCTTGGGCAGCCTCGTGTTGTCAGGCTTTGCTCTGGTGGATTTTGTTCTGCGTGGAGGAACGTGGAGAGATCGTCTCGTTCGTGCTGGGGCTCCCTATTCGGACTATAACTGGTTGGCGACCTACCTGGTGCTCGTCATTCCAATCCTCATCGGGTGGGTTGTGATCCATCGGACCTTGTGGGTGCGTGTAATCGGGGCTCTAACTCTCGTAATGGCTGGACTCGCGCAAGTTGCCACCTATACCAGGGCCGGCTGGGTGGCACATTTCGTTCAGGCAGTTGGTTTCGGGCTCTTGGCCAGTCGACGTCGATTGGTCATATGGGTCCTTGCGGGCGCGATCGCGATGGGTGGCGGCTTGTTTGCCGTCTCTGAGATCGGGTACCAACGGAGCACGACAGATCCCTGGACCCTCAGCGCCCGTGTGAAGACATGGGGCCTCGGGTTTCATCAAGTGGTTCAACATCCTCTCGTCGGGGTCGGGTATGGGAATGAAACCTTCGTGAAAGTGCACATGGCCGAGATAGAAGCGGATAAAGCCAAACGCCTGGAGGACAGAGTGCTCCCGGGGTTACACAACACATTTGCGATGGTGCTCATGGGGAGCGGTGTGCCGGCCCTCATCTTATTTATCTGGATTTTTGTCCGCATCGTCTCAACCCTGACGAGACAGTGGCGGCGGTCCACGATTGCCGAAACGCAATGGATACTTGTGGCAGTCGCAGTTGTCGACCGTAGGTTTCGCCACGCGAAACCTGTTCGATTACATGTTTGCGGGGAGTCTCGCGCATCTCTTCTGGATTCTGGTGGCCGCCGGATTGTGTTCGGTGAGGCCTCAGATCTCGACTGAGGCAGGGGCAGGCGATCTCTCTTTGAATAAGGTTGCACAACGCGAGCACTGATTTAGGAATTACAGGCCTGTTTGTGCCTGGCCCAACCACGTGAGTACACAACCACCAGCCTCAACCAACGTCGTCTGGCACCATGCCACCGTTACCCGTGTGCGCCGCGAAGCGCAAAACGGCCATCGCGGTGCAATCATCTGGTTTACCGGGATTGTCCGGATCGGGCAAATCTACGTTGGCCCATGCTGTTGAAGAAACCCTGCATCAGCAAGGGTGCCACACCTTCGTACTGGATGGCGACAATGTCCGTCATGGGCTTTGCGGCGACTTGGGCTTCTCAAGCAAAGACCGTGAAGAAAACATCCGCCGCATTGGCGAAATGGCTAAACTTTTCATGGAAGCGGGGGTGATCGTACTCACCGCCTTCATCTCACCGTACCGTGCTGACCGCGAACGCGTGCGCGGGATAGTCGAACACGGTGACTTCATCGAGATCTATTGCGACGCATCGATCGAAGTCTGTGAGGCGCGCGATGTAAAGGGCATGTACAAAAAAGCCCGAGCCGGACTAATACCTGAATTCACCGGCATCTCATCGCCATACGAAGTCCCGAAAAACTCCAGAACTCACCGTGAATACCGGTGGATCAGAGCTGAAAGCGTGTGTGCGAACAGGTCATAGACGAAATGGTGCAGCGCGGGTTGATTAAAAGTGTCTGATCTGGAATTTAACATTTTAAAGAGTTGGCATACGGCACCATGAAGCCAATCCAAACAGTTCGAGAACTCGCCAACCCAAATGAGGTTGGCTGCTTAATAGGAAAGGTGATGGACAATCAGAGCGCGCTGGAAGAGAGGGAAGAAGGGACAACATTAATGAGCGAACCACGCATCACCATCTACACACCAGATTCACTGCTCGCTAGTCCCCTCAGAATGGCGCGAGAGATGTTGTGTGACTTGGTATCCAGTCGGGAACTCGCATGGCGATTGACGGTGCGCGATCTAAAAGCCCAATATCGGCAAACCTTCCTCGGGTTTCTTTGGGCCATCATATTGCCATTGGCCAATACGCTGGTATGGGTTTTCCTGAGTCGCAGCGGGGTAGTAAATGTAAGCGACACACCCTTGCCCTATCCGGTTTACGTGTTTACAGGCACTATGTTGTGGGCAATCCTGATGGATGCGTTGAATGCCCCGTTACAAATTGTCACCGCTTCCAAAATCATGCTGGCAAAAATAAATTTTCCACGTGAGGCACTTGTAGTCGCGGGCATCTACCAGACGATAGTCAATGCTCTGATCAAGGTTGCACTGCTGTTGATTGCCTTGTTGGTAATGGGGATCCACCCGGATTGGAGCGTGTTGTTGTTTCCCCTAGGCGTGCTTTCGCTGATCCTGGTAGGAACACTTATCGGCCTGGCGCTTACGCCAGTCGGTTTGCTTTATGCCGATGTGGGCAAGGCCATCCCTTTATTGATGCAATTTCTCATGTACCTCACTCCGGTAGTTTTCGCGATGCCCAAAGAAGGTCTGCCTGGCACGTTGTTCCTGCTGAACCCGCTAACCCCGCTGATTCTTACCGCGCGTGACTGGCTGACCGGGTTTACTCCGGAGCACTTGGGCTATTTCGTGATGGTCAATGTGGTCTCGATCGTATTGTTGTTCATGTTCTGGGTAGTCTTCCGTCTGGCCATACCTATCCTGATAGAGCGTATTGGTAGCTGACATGGGAGAGACGCTGATCAAGGTTGAAGGGCTGTCGAAGAAATTTTGCCGCAGTTTTAAGAAGTCCATGTGGTATGGCATGCGGGACATCGGTAGCGAATTGCTGGGCAGGCGGCATGGCGTAGATGGTGTGCTGCGCCAGGACGAATTCTGGGCGGTCAAGAATATAAGCTTTGAACTCAAGCGGGGCGAATGTCTGGGGCTGATCGGCCATAACGGCGCAGGCAAAACGACCTTGTTGCGTATGCTGAATGGCTTGATCAAACCGGACCAAGGTCGTATTGAAATGCGCGGCAAAGTAGGAGCACTGATCGCCCTGGGGCTGGGTTCAACCCCGTCCTGACTGGACGTGAAAACATTTACGTCAATGCCGCGGTGCTGGGCATGAGCAAGCAATATGTCGACAGCAAGATAGACGAAATCATCGACTTTGCCGAGATCCGTGATTTCATCAATGCGCCAGTGCAAACCTACAGCTCAGGCATGAATGTGCGCCTGGGTTTTGCTGTGGCCGCAATATTGATAGAGCCGGACTTGTCTTTCTGGAATGAAGTGCTGGCGGTCGGTGACATAGGCTTTGCCATCAAGTGTCTCAATACGGTAAGACGAATATCGAACAAATCCGCAGTGGTCTTTGTGTCGCATAATATGCAGCAAATCTCCTGGTTCAGTACGCGAGTGATGGTGATGGACCACGGGTCGGTGCTGATTGACAGTACGAACCGTTCCGAGGGCATCGACCAATACTACGGATTGGTGAAATACGAACAACAGGTTTCCGGAACCGGTGAGGCGGAAATATTCAGGGTGGAATTGATTGTAAATAATCAGTTCATAAAAAGTGCTGAACCCACCATACCTCACGGGGCGGAAATTGGATTCAGGATTAAACTGCATATCAACAGCAACATATCGGCAGCGGAGATGCTCATCTATATCATGGATGAGGCCATGAATCCGGTGCTGTGCTTGCCGGTGAGTAATGCAGAGGGGAGATTGAAAAGGTTCCCGGCAGGTGTGCTCGAACTCCAGTTGTCTATGGGCGCAGTAGAACTGGCTTCAGGTAAGTACAGCATCACTGTAGCTGTGAGAGACTCAGCCACAAGCGTGTCACTGTCACGTGTACAGGGGCTGTGCCCATTCCGGGTAATTTCAGAAAATGTTCACTGGGGTAAATTAGTGCGGCACGTAGTCCCGCAACAGGTTGATATTCTGACTCCTCCTTTATAAATTTAACGCATGAAAAATTATGGACACTAACTTCATGACTGTCTACAGGCAACACATCGCAAGCTGCCTTAAAAATGATTTTAAGGATAATTGGGACGAGCTCCGGTTTGGTCCCGAACCAAAGCCTGCGCGCCAGGGCGTCCGGCAAAGAGCCAAGCAGTTCATCAAGAAACTGCCGGCATAGATTAGACCCTATGCCCCGGTAGAGCATGCGGTATCAATGCTCGGGCCCAATATTGAACAATTTCAATGGGTCTATCAAAACCTGGCTGATGATGAATCAAGACAATTGCTGGTGCAAGTGCTCGCGTTCCGGATATTGGGATACCGTCGCGTCAAGTTGCCTTTGAATAATCCTCATTACTGGCAGACCAGAAAAGATTTGGATGGGTTGGCGCTAAATTGCGAGTCGATAGATCTGGGATGGATGGGGCGCAAGGCTTACAAGCTGGACCTCTCACCTCTCGGGTATCAGGTCAAACTGTTCCTGTTTCCATTTGCAGTCATTTATTCTTTTGTGTTGCACCAATACGAGTGCAAATTGCCCGATAGGGTAATCAAGGCGGAAGAGGATAATGTCGTCATTGACGCTGGCGGCTGTTTCGGTGATACCGCATTGTATTTTGCCCATGAGGTTGGGGAAAATGGCCGGGTCTATTCGTTCGAGTTCATGCCGGAAAATCTGGCGATATTTGAACGGAGCATGTCGTTGAATCCAGAGCTCTCCAAAAGAATCAATCTAGTAAGGACGCCCTTGTGGTTCATATCCGGAGAACAGCTTTTTGTGGAAGCAAATGGCCCGGCAACCAGGGTTGTGCCCGAATCCAGCCGACCGGATGCAATCCGGGTGGAGACGCTTGCGATTGATGATTCGGTCAGTAATGAAAAGTTGGAGCGCGTTGATTTCATCAAAATGGACATCGTGGGTGCAGAGCTGGAAGCACTGCGCGGGGCGGAAAAAGCCATCCGCCGGTTTCGCCCTAAACTGGCTATTGTTGTCTACCACAAATTAAATGACTTCTGGGAGATCCCGCAATACATAAACAGCCTGGGACTCGGATACCGCTTTGCCCTGAGGCACTTCACCATTCACGCCGAAGAAACGGTTCTGTTTGCCTATTGAGTGGCGCATATTAATCGGATAAACGGCTGTGGACAGGAATGGAATTCGTCATGAATAAGATATATCTATGAGCAAGAAACAAATTCAAACAGCACAAGACCTCGCCATCAACGGCGCTCCACCCGCCTTTGAGCAGCAGCTTCACGTTGGTCGTCCCAACATCGGCAGTCGCGACGTATTCATGAAATATGTGGACGATATTTTTGAACGTCGCTGGTTGAGCAACGACGGACCGATGGTTCACCGACTCGAACAGCGCGTTGCCGAACTTCACGGCGTAAAACATTGCGTGGCGATGTGCAACGGCACGGTCGCACTGGAGATCGCCATCCGTGCGCTCGGGATGGAAGGCGAAGTGATCGTCCCGTCCTACACCTTCATCGCCACGGCCCACGCCCTGCACTGGCAGGCCATCACGCCAGTGTTCGCGGATATCGACCCGGTGACCCACAACTTGGACCCTGCCGCCGTCCGTCGCATGATCACGCCGCGCACCACCGGCATTATCGGTCTCCATCTGTGGGGACGCGGTGCGCCAGTCGATGAGTTGCAGGCGATCGCCGACGAACATGGGCTCAAGCTGATGTTCGATGCGGCCCATGCGTTCGGTTGCTCATACAGGGGCAAGATGATCGGCAACTTCGGTGCCTGTGAAGTGTTGAGTTTCCACGCCACCAAGTTCTTCAACACTTTCGAGGGTGGCGCAGTCGTCACCAACGATGACGAGCTTGCTGAAACGATGCGTCTGATGCGCAACTTCGGCTTCTCCGGTTTTGATAACGTCATCCATCCTGGCACCAACGGCAAGATGATCGAAGTCGCCGCCGCGATGGGCTTAGTCAATCTGGATGCGATCGACGAAGTGATCGCTGTGAATCGCCGAAATCACCAAGCCTACCGGGAAGCATTATTCGACCTGCCCGGCATCAGCATGCTGACATTCGATGAAGCTGAGCGCAACAATTACCAGTACGTGGTGATGGAAGTGGGCGAGGGCTGCCCGGTGACCCGAGACCATATCATTAAAGCGTTGCACGCTGAGAACATCCGCGCGCGCAAATATTTCTGGCCGGGTTGTCACAACATGCAACCCTACCGCGATTTGTATCCGCATGCGGGATTGCTGTTACCCAACACCAAAAAAGTGGCAGACAGGGTCGTAGTACTGCCAACAGGAACGACCATGGACGTGGAAATGATCAACACAGTGTCCTCCGCGATTCGAGTTATGGCGGAGGGCGCTGCTGGGAACAAAATTATTCGAGTCATGGTGCGAACATAAGTGCAATGAGCGTAAACAAATCGAACAGCCCACTGTTCATAATTGGCAACCCAAGGTCAGGGACATCATTACTCAGGCTAATACTGACCGGTCACTCGCAGATACTCGTCCCGCCTGAATGTGGGTTCATCATTTGGCTTCACGAAAAGTATGCCAATTGGCAGGTGGCGGATAATAGCAATGCAATCAGAGTGAAATCATTTCTCAACGACTTGCTAGCGTGTAAGAAATTCGATACTTGGTTATTAGATCGAGCGATTATTGAAGCGCAAATACACGACAACCAGCCAGCAACCTACGCCGAACTATGTAGTGTCGTTTACTCTTCTTTCGGGTTAGTTGCTGGAAAAAATTTTGGTATATGGGGAGATAAGAATAATTTCCACCTAAACCATCTCAATGAGTTGCTGAGCCTATACAAGAATGCTAGATTTTTGCATCTCGTCAGAGATGGCCGCGATGTGGCTTGCTCATACCGTGAAGTAATGGCAGCCAAATCAAATAGCCCGTACGCGCCGACGTTAGAAACCAGAATTGCTGATATTGCATTGGAGTGGTCAAGCAATGTCATGAAAATTGACTCGTTTATGGCTGCAATGCCGCGCGAGACCTCCATGACAATAAAATATGAGGATCTGGTGTTAACACCGTCCTCAGTCGTTATGGCGATTTGCGAATGGTTGGGCATACCCTTCGAAGCAGATATGCTTAATTTCCATCAACAGAATAAGATTAAAAAACTCGAGCCAGATTTGACCACGGACTGGAAAAAGAGAACGTTGCAACCCATTAGCGATGCGACGGTAAAACGATACGCCAGTTTACTAAGCAGCGAAGAACAGGATGAGTTTCTGGTTGCAGCGGCAGGTGCGCTACGACGATTTTCCTATGTTTAGTCTTTCTCAAGTCAAGGCACTCCTGTGCATTTACCATTATCAACCAACGAAGAGTCCAAATTAAATTTCCCAGCGGGTAGAATATCCGCTCCGCTAAGAGCATACCTGACCAATAAGTGAACATGCCTAAAGTTTCTGTAATCCTGACATCGTTCAATCACGAGAAATATCTCCAAGAAGCGATTGGTAGCGCCCTCAATCAGACTTTCACCGATTTCGAGCTGATCATTTGGGATGATGCATCCTCTGATAACTCGTGGCATTTGATCAAGCAATCTTCCGACCCGCGCATCAAAGCGTTCCGTAACGAGGAGCAGAAAAGAGGTATATGGGGGATAAATAAAGCCATTACCGAGGTGGCTACGGGTGAGTACATCGCTATTCATCACTCTGATGATGTTTGGGAACCCGATAAGCTGGAAAATCAGGTTGCCTTTTTAGATGAACATTCCGAAATTGGCGCAGTCTTTACATGGGTAAAAATAATCGACGAACACGGTGAGAAGTTGACAGAAGAGTGGTTCGATCAGGCAAACAAGACCAGATGGGAGTGGCTCAATCAGCTTTTCCATGAACAAAATCATCTGAGCCACCCTAGTGTGCTGATCAGAAAGCAGTGCTACCAAGATGTGGGTATGTATCGCTACGGGCTTGGCCAGACGGGTGATGCCGAAATGTGGAGCAGGGTTTTAATAAAATTTCCTATACATATTATTCAAGAGAAGCTGACAAGGCATCGAGTATTTTCGGACAAGTCGAACACCAGTGGCCTCAGAATCGAAGTTGCAATCAGAGCCAGCAACGAATGGAATGTGTTACGGGAGAATTATCTTTCGATTAACAACTTTGAAGATATTGTTGCGATATTTCCCAGTCTCGAACGCTTTAGAACCCTGAAAGGTTTTGACAATAAATTCTTATTGGCCATGGCTTGCTTATACGAATGCAAGCAGCGAAGTGCTTGGCAATTAGGACTAAAGTGGCTTTTCGATTTGCTTAACGACAAGACACATCGCAAAACCATAAGAGAGCTTTATTCCTTCTCTGATTTGGATTTCATCAGATTGACCGCGGAATTTGATGTTTATTTTACTGAGGGGAACAGGATCATCAATAACATTTATGCTTCACGTTCGTGGCGGCTAACTCGACCCTTACGCCTTTTTACGCGACTCATGCATCATCAGTAGACCTCACTATACCTGTAAGCTCCTTCCCTCAAGCAGACATTTCTAAGGGAGAACTTCTGGCTTCATTGACCCTTCCCTCAAAACTAGACCATGCCACGCTGGGATTTCGGTGTGACGTCTCCCCCGAAAACGACGGCAATTCAGAACCAGAGTAACATGGCGGCTTCGGCGGTCCTCGACGAAAGGAGTGGACCGATGAAGCGGTCACGATTCTCCGAAGAGCAGATCGTCTATGCCATCCGGCAAGCCGAGAGTGGGACCCCGATCGGCGACCTCTGCCGGCAGCTCGGCGTCAGTGACGCCACCTTCTACGCCTGGAAAAAGAAGTATGCGCACCTGGGCGTGAGCGAACTCCGCCGGTTGCGGCAGGTGGAAGAAGAAAACAGCCGATTGAAACGGCTAGTCGCCGACCTCTCGCTCGACAAGCACATGCTGTCGGAGGCCCTGCGAAAAAAAGTCTGAGGCCCGCACGCCGTCGAGAACTGGCCGGCTGGTTTCACGATACCTTTCAGGTCAGTTGCCTGCGGGCCTGTCGGTTGGCGCAATTCGGCCGAGCCTCCTGGTATCGACGCAGTCGCGCGAAGGATCAAACCGCGCTGCGGCTGCGCATTCGTGATCTGGCCCATGCGCGCCCGCGGTTTGGGTCTCTGCGGATCTGGGTGTTGCTGCGTCGCGAGGGCTGGCCGGTGAATCGCAAGCGCGTCCGACGACTCTACCGACTTGAGGGTTTGCAGCTGCGCATGCGTGTGCGGCGACGCAAGCACATCGCGCTGCACCGAGGACCGGCTCCAGTACCGGTGGGACCGACGGAGCGCTGGAGCATGGATTTCGTGCCTGATACCCTGGCCGATGGCCGGCCGTTTCGGATCTTGACGGTCGTCGATAACTGGAGTCGGCATAGTCCGTTACTAGAGGTGGGATTTCGGATGTCGGGTGAGATTCGGCCAGGTCCTCGATCGAGCCCTGAACGGGACGCCAGGCCCCCGCTCCATTACGGTGGATCACGGGACGGAATTCCAATCACGGGCGCTCGAAGAGTGGGCCTATCGGCGGAGCGTGCAACTTGACTTCATTCGGCCCGGCAAACCGGTGGAGAACGCCTTCATTGAGTCATTTAACGGCCGACTGCGGGATGAATGTTTGAACGTGCACCAGTTCGCCTCACTCGGTGACGCGCAAGCGATCATCGAAGCGTGGCGGGTGGATTACAATCACCGTCGACCCCATAGCTCACCCGGGCACCTGACCCCGAATGAGTTTGTCGCACAACGTCAGGCTAAACAAATCGCCGAAGAAGTCGTGTGCTCTGGTTAAGAACTGTCTCCAAACGGGGCCAACGTCAGCAGCCAGAAGTTCTCTATTGAAACTGTCTCCTTGACGGGGGAGCTTACGGCCCGAGCGAGCTATGCGGACGGCGCTCATTGTAATCGATTCGCCACGCTTCAATCTTGTTGCTGGCATTGTGGAGCAAGGCAAAGACATTCGCGGTCAAACACTCATCTCGAAACCGTCCGTTGAAACTATCAATCACCGCATTCTCCAACGGTGTGCGACACAATTTTCAGCGCGCGGCTGAAATGCTCGACAGGAAGAACCGGACAGATCATGTGCTACATAAACCGGACAAGTTAACTTACTATCCAAAGTGGTAATTAGGAATATGAAATGAAAATTGCACTCTATGTTCATGTTTTTTTCCCAACTCACTACCACGGGACAGAAACTTACACACTGACGCTTGCGAAAAGTCTACAGACGATGGGACACGAGCCAGTGGTCGTTAGTAGTATCCCTCAAGGAGAAAAAAAAGCGGATGGCCTTATCACGCATTATGATTATCAAGGGATCCCAGTCTATTGCATTGATAAAAACTATCTTCCTCGCTCTTCTTTTAGGGAAACATATTACCAGCCCCAGATGTGGCAGATTCATAAGGATCTACTGCAAAATCTCCGCCCTGACATCGTGCATGTTACCCATCTGTCCAACCATACCGCCGTATTACTGGAGGCAGCTCAGGATCTGGCCATTCCGACGGTGGCAACCTTTACCGATTTTTTTGGCTTTTGTATTACCAACATCCTTCAGGCAGTTAATGGCAGTCTATGTCCCGGCCCTAACCCTCAACGCACCAACTGTTTTGCATGCTGTGCCAAGCTTCGCGTACGGCAGGCGAACTCGACACTAAGCGAACAAGCTCTTAACAGGATCGCACCACTTATCCAATTGGGTAGTGTCTTCTTCAACCGGGTGCATAGGTTGCCGATATTGAGGCATAGCAAGCAATCGGCGCAGTTGCGTGACATCAAGGCACGACCAGGAGTCTTGGCTACATCCTATGGCCTCTATCGTGCCGTCATTGCTCCAACGCGATTTCTGCAAACCGCCTATGAGAGAAATGGATTGACTGCGGCACCGATTAGTAAAATCAACTTTGGTGTTGATCTGGATAGGAAGAAAAAACCGATTATCCCGATGTCAAAGCCAATCCGCTTCGGATTTATCGGACAGATTGCTCCTCACAAGGGAACCGCCATTCTAGTGGAGGCGTTTTGCCGCTTACCGCCAGGCAAAAGTGAATTGTTCATTTATGGGGCAGAAGATCAGTCCCCTGCATACACTCAAGCCATGAAAGCGCGCTGCACTAACCTCCCTGTTTTCTTCCGGGGCACTTTCCCAGCGGGACAAATGAGGCAAGTACTGGATGAGATGGATTTTCTCGTCATTCCTTCCACATGGTATGAAAATAGTCCGCTGGTTTTACTTGATGCCCTAGCCAGCCATACGCCGGTGATCTTATCGGATGTGGAGGGTTTAACCGAGTTTCTGGAGCAAGGCAAAAATGGGTACGCTTTTACACGGGGAAGTGTTGATGATTTGGAGAGGGTCATGCGACAAATCCTTGCAAACCCAGAGAGTTCACGTCGGCTGAGTCTCACCACAAATTATTCGAAGACTACCCTGGCCATGACAGAAGAGGTAGTGGAAATTTACAATTCAATTGTTGCAAAGGAGCGTGCATGAACTACGAGGGAAGGTTCTTGTGTACCGACAATAAAGGGCAACAAATCAGTTCTTGGATGACGGGCTTATCGCTCAGCAAGATGAAACTGGTTGCATGAAACCATCTGCTAAAAGACAAAAGAGATAGAGTGAGCCTTAATAGCATGAAATGTGTAATTTTTGGTGGTGGTGGGTTTATCGGCTCGGCGATTGCAGATCGCCTGTTGCTTGATGGTCATTCAGTGAAAATTTTTGAGCGGCCACGAGTTGAACCGTTCCGGAAGTTCAAGGCAAGCGAGCAAATGGATTGGGTTACGGGTGATTTCTTGAGCACTCATGATGTCGGCAGCGCCATTAAAGGGGTCGATGTGGTATTGCATCTGATCTCTACTACGTTGCCAAAGAGTTCCAATGATGATCCGATCTATGATGTGCAAAGCAATGTGCTGGGAACACTACAAATGCTCAATGCCATGGTGGCTCACAATGTCCCAAAGATCGTTTTCATCTCGTCCGGAGGCACTGTATATGGCATCCCAAAGTATTTGCCGATTGACGAATGTCATCCTACCGAACCTTTTGTTTCTTATGGAATTACCAAGCTGGCTATCGAAAAATACATGCATTTGTACGAACACATGCATGGTATTAAAACAATCACCTTGAGAGTCGCCAATGCCTACGGTGAACGGCAGCGCGTTGAGACGGCACAGGGGGCGGTCGGAGTGTTTCTGCACCGCGCGCTCACCGGAAATCCTATTGAAGTATGGGGTGATGGCAGTGTGACAAGGGATTACATTCACATTAGCGATGTAGCGCAGTCATTTCTTCGAGCGGTGGAATATTCCGGGTCGAAAAGCGTGTTTAACATTAGTTCAGGGTTGGGTACCAGCTTGAATGAGCTGATCGGCATGATTGAAGAATCGCTCAGTAAGTCCATCGAGCGTCGCTATTTCCCCGCGCGACCATTTGATGTGTCTGTGAATGTGTTAAGCAATGACTTGGCACGAGCTGAATTGCATTGGACACCATCGACGTCTATGCGAGAAGGCATCATGTGTACGGCGGAGTGGATGAAGGGAGAGCTGGCGAAAGCGGCTTGTTGAGTCAACCGCGGTATGAGTCAATCAATAAACGACATGTTCGCGCTTGCAAGGAGGGGAAACCCATCCAGACAACTAGGGCTCCCTCCGACAGATTTTTCTTGAGAGGTTGGGAAAATGCGAAAGGGGAACCCAGCATGACTTTGAGACTTAACTTCTGGTGAACTATCTTGTTTGAATCAAGGAAGATTATGGTCCTGATGGCTACTTACAATGGGGCAGAGTTTCTATCCGACCAGATCCAGAGTATTCAGGGACAAACCATATCAAATTGGACTTTGTTGGTCAGGGACGATGGGTCTGAAGATAATACCAGTGACGTTCTCGAAAAGTTAGCCGCCAAGGACAAGCGAATTCGTTGCATTCATGATACGTGCGGATGCTTGGGCGCCGCCAGGAATTTCGGGGAGCTTATGCGGGTTGCCTTGGAGGAGGGCGCGGATCTAATTTTTTTCTCTGATCAAGATGATGTCTGGGTACCCGACAAGATTGTCAGACAGCTTCAACGTCTCCAGGAAATGGAGCGTCAGTATGGGGTGAGTATGCCCTTGCTATGCTACTCAGATTTGGAAGTAGTTGACGAGAAGCTCAATCAGGTACATCCATCTTTGATGCGTTACCAAGGGCAAAGGCATGAATCCCGCGACCCGATAGACGTGCTGTTGACTCAGAATTTTATCACAGGTTGCACAGTTCTCATCAATCGCCCGCTTCTGGAATTAGCGGTCCCTATTCCGAAAGAAGCGATCATGCATGATTGGTGGTTCGGACTCTGCGCCGCTGCTTGTGGTCGAATCGGGTACATAGATCAACCGATAGTTCGGTACCGTCAACATGCAACAAATCATCTCGGGGCTGTCAGGGTGACAAGGGTAGCAAATCTGCTGTCTGCTGATTCTCGAAAGCGTCGATTAAGAGCTCAACATTACATGTTGGGAGCGATTCGCCAAGCGGGGTTACTCAGTGAGCGAATCACAGCCAGGAAGCTCGGTTGCTCCGGAGATGTTCGTGCGCTTCTAGACAGTTTTGCTTCGTGTACAGGACAGGGGCGGGTGCATCGACTATGGATAGTCTATCGTTTGGGACTCCGAAGACAAGGCATCTTAAGGAAGCTGAGTTTATTTCTGAGGCTTCTCATTATGAGACCGAGAACGACTTGAAGTGGGAACACCTGGAACATCATGCGATAGATTGGTAGATCCTACGTTTCGATAGTTACTACGGGCTTAAGCTGGGTAATAACGGCGAATCGTGGGAACAGGGAAAAATGACCGGTTGCGTGGAATGCTGTGAGGTTCATCGGTTTGGTGTGACATGAATTTGTTTCTCTGCGGCACGAAAAGTATTTCGCTTTGTTTGTTGTTTAGAGATCCTCTTCAATAAGTCCACTGGATCGAGGCATAGGGAGACTCTGATGGATCGGCTCTCATTCGCAAGTCTAATAATTGCAGGTTAGATTCTCGGAAGATTCAACTGCACAAGATGTTTGCGTCCAAGTAAAGACGGATTCAGTACTTTGGGCTGGATAATCTTCTTGACGAATCGAGTGTCAGATTGATCTATCGGAGCTTTTATTCCGTCGAGGAGATGGTCGACGAGACTATGTCTTTACTTCAAACCCAAATCAAATTATGAAGGAAATGACCGTCATCCACCTGCAGTGTTTGTTCGGAGGTCAGTGTGCGAAAAATTGGGAACGTTTAGGATCGATTTCCGGTATGCCATGGACTGCGAGTTTCTCTTGCGGCTGGTCGTGGCCGGTGCGGAGGTTGTGAGCCTGGATCGGATTTTTGTCCATATGCAATACGAATGATTGACAAGTCAGAACTGGAGGAAAACTTTTGCCGAAGTCAAGCGGGCCAAAATAGAACATTTACACAAACCGTTGGCTGCGGAAGGATACTATTGGCTCCAATGTGTTCGCTTCCGTGTGCGTCTTGTATTGGAACGAGTGCGCCAAGAGTCAATAATCAATTTATTCAGAAGACGATTTTCACCTCTAAAGAAGATACGAGAATAAGCGGAAAAGATAAAACGAACCCCGAGCTAGGATAAGTTCGCAATAGGAGGGGATCTTGGGTCTGAGGCTTAAAAGCGGCAATGCGTGTATTAGAAATTGTTGCAGATGGTAATCCTGGCGGTGGAACAACCCATGTCCTCCAAATTCTCCGGGGACTTCGGTCCACGCATTCAATGGGGCTTATTACCCAAAGTCAGTCCTATCTGTTTCATCAAGCAAAAGAACTTGATATTCCATCTTATGGATTACACTTTTTCCCCAGCCGTGTGAACCTTGCCGTTTCCTTCCGCCTGAACAAGATTTATTCCGAATGGAAGCCAGATCTCATTCATGTGCATGGAGGGCGGGCCGGGTTGTTCCACACGATTACTGGGACGACTGTCCCTACTGTGTATGCGGTCCATGGGTTTCATTTTGTACACAAGCCTATTGGGATACGATGGCTGGCGACTTTTATTGAAGGGGTTATCATCTCCCGTGCCAACCGTATAATTTTTGAGTCGGAGTATGATGCCAATCTTGCAAGAGCGTGCAAGATTCTTCCGGAAAATAAACCGACCACTATTATCCATAATGGTATTCAGCTTCGTAAGATTCCAGAAGGCCACACAACTCCGGCCAAGCATGTGGGGTTCATAGGTCGGTTAGAGTACCAAAAAGATCCTTTCTTGTTTCTGGATGCGCTCGAACACTTGCCCGATTACACTGCGACGATGGTAGGGGGAGGCAGCCTTGAATCTGCTGTAAAACAGGAAATCACTCATCGGGATTTGGCAAAGCGTGTTCGGCAAGTAGGCACCCTGTCTCACCAGGAATCGTTACAGATTCTTTCGACATTTGATGTGTTGCTCTTAACCTCGAGATGGGAGGGTTTGCCGCTTGTTGTGCTGGAAGCGATGTGTGCGGGGGTGCCTGTTGTAGCGGTAAACGTCAGTGCGCTATCAGAGATAATAGAGCATAAAAAGAATGGCCTGTTAATAGACGAACGATCTGGGCAGGCCTTGGCATGGGCGGTCAGAGCAGCGGTGGAAAATCATGAGTTGCGAACAGAAATGATTAACCAGGCGCGCCAACATGTGCGCAACCGTTTTTCCGAAGAAAACATGTTGTCTGAAATCCAGAAAATCTATGCCGCGATGGCGTAATATCGAAGACGATGACAGGGAGGTATGAAAGTCGCCCTCGTTCATGACTGGCTCGTAAGTATGCGTGGGGGGGAACGATGTTTTGAGGTTCTCTGTGAGCTATTCCCAGATGCGGACGTCTTTACGCTTGTGCATCGGAAAGGGCATGTTTCGCCTATCATCGAAAAACATTCTATTCGGACCAGTTTCATTCAACGTTTGCCTTTGTCGCTGCACGCACTATCAACACTATTTGCCTTTATTCCCCCTCGCGATCAGGTCCTTCGCTTTCCATGATTACGATCTGGTCATCAGTTCCAGCCACTGTGTAGCGAAAGGGCTGCGTGTGCCTGATAACGTATGCCATGTCGCCTATATCCATACGCCAATGCGATACATCTGGGACCAATTTGACGCCTACTTCGCCGATGGGCGAGCGGGGTGGCTTACACGAACAGTCATGGGTTTGCTGCGCCGACCTCTTCAACGATGGGATGTGTCGTCAAATGACGGCGTGCATCGGTTTGTCGCGAACTCTGAACATGTGGCACGACGTATACGGTCTTATTGGGGGCGAGAAGCAACCGTTCTGTATCCGCCGGTGGACTGGCAGTCGTTCGCGGCGTCCAATCAGGACGAGGGCTTCTACTTGCTAGTCATCGGCATTGGTCCCCTACAAGAGAGTGGATCTTGCCATTGAGGCCGCCAATCGGATGAAGTTCCCACTAAAGATTATAGGAACAGGTCAGGACGAAAAGCGCCTAAGGCAACTAGCCGGTCCAAGTGTTGAGCTGCTTGGCTGGCAGCCTGATTCTGAGATCCATCAGCACTACGCTCGTTGCAAGGCTCTCCTCTTTCCTGGGGAAGAGGATTTTGGTATCGTTCCGCTCGAGGCGATGGCGTGTGGAAAGCCGGTCATAGCCTACGCCAGGGGCGGGGCGCTCGAGACAGTGGTTTCGTTGGTGCCACGTGAGCCCTCCGCGCGGAAGGAAAGAGCTGTTGGCATGCCGCCTCGGGCCAGCGACGAACACTATCCCACCGGCGTGTTTTTTGATGAGCAGAAGCCAGAATCGCTGGTCGACGCGGTCGAAATTTTGAACGCCATCGGAACAGGTTTGATCCGGAGAGGATTCGAGCGCATGTGGAGCCCTTCGATAGGAAATATTTCAAGGAACGTATGCGTCAATTGATCGAAACGAGCTGGGAAGATTTCCGTCGTACTCGACCATGCTGAAACGACACTCTCAATTTCTTCAGAGTCTCCTCTTTCTGTTTGATCTGGCCTTGATCTCTGCCTGCTGGATGGCAGCCTACTACATTCGCTTCGTGGGTGGATGGGGGCCGGTTGACAAGGGTATCCCACCTCTCGAAATTTATATCTATTTACTTGTGCCTATCCTGATCGTATGGGGAGTATCTTTTCGGGCATTTAATTTGTACCGGCCTCGACGGATGGGCTCCCATCTGGCCGAGGTTCTCGACATTGGTGTAGCCAATTCGTTGTCGGTGTTGATTCTCATCGGGTTGACGTTCTTCGTGCGTCAGTTCGAATATTCACGTCTAGTCTTTCTATATTTCTGGGTTCTGAATCTTGTAGCGCTCGGCTTCTCGCGAATGGTCTTTCGCGAGGGCCTGAGGTTTTTCCGAAAGCAGGGTTACAACCAGCGGCACTGTCTGATCATTGGGGCAGGCAAAGTCGGACAGAGGATTGCCCGCTCACTGTCGCTTCATCCTGAATTCGGTGTGAAGGTCCAAGGCTATTTGACTCGCCGGCCGCAAAAGTTGGGCCAAACCTTTGAAGGGGTTTCGGTCATCGGTCTGTACGGAGATGTCGAGAAGTATGCGCCGGCTTTGGACATTGTCTTTCTTTGTCTACCTCCGGAGGCCGAGCCCCAAGCGGAAAAGATGCTGGAATATCTGGCGACCACGACAGTCGAAGTGAAAGTCATACCCGTCAATCTATGAGTATATTACCCTCCGTGCCGAGGCGGAGATGTTTGAAGGGTTGCCGGTTATCACGCTGCAGGGTTCTCCCCTGTATGGATGGAATATTATCCTCAAGCGTAGCAGCGATTTAATCGGTAGTGTGACCGCTCTTCTCCTTACACTGCCTGTGCAGGGAGTTGTCGCGTTGCTGATTAGGTTGACTTCTTCCGGGCCGGTCCTCTTTAAGCAGGAGCGCATGGGTTTGGATGGAAAGCCATTCATGATGCTCAAGTTTCGTACGATGCGCTCGGATCATGCCGGCGATCAAGCGCTGTTGACTCAGAAGGATGATCCCCGCGTCACATCGATTGGGCGCTTCTTACGATCGACCAGTTTGGATGAACTGCCACAATTCTGGAACGTACTGAAAGGGGACATGAGCATCGTGGGACCGCGGCCGGAACGGTCTTGGGTGGTCGAGGAAGTTCGAAAACACTTCCACTGTACATGCTCAAGCACAAGATGAAAGCCGGGATTACAGGGTGGGCGCAAGTCAATGGGTGGCGTGGCGACACCTCGCTTGAAAAACGCATTGAGTTCGACCTGTATTACATTGAGCATTGGTCCATTTGGCTCGATCTGAAGATCATGTGGCTGACGATCTGGCAAGGATTTGTTCACAAGCATGCATATTAAGCTAGTGCTGTTGGAGAGTGGGCCCTTGCTCATCGGTTGCTCGTAGAACCTCGGTTATTACCTTTTCTTGTGTTTGTACGGCTTGCTTGTTAAGCTCGCCTCATTATCACGCGATTTCCCTCATGGCATCCAGACTAACTCCTCAACAAAGGCACCGCCCCCGTTCTGCCGCAGCACCACTCTCTGTGCTCCGTGGGATCAAGCTCTTTGCCACCGACGTCGACGGCGTCTTGACGGACGCAGGAATGTACTATTCTGAATCCGGCGATGAGTGGAAGAAGTTCAACACGCGCGATGGCATGGGGATCAAGCTGCTGCAGAGGGCAGGGATCATCACCGCCATTGTCACGCAGGAGCGGACGAAGCTGGTGGCGCGGCGTGCCGAGAAGCTCGCAATTCCCGAGTTGCACCAAGGGGTGATGGATAAGTTGTCGCTTGTTCGCGAGATGGCTGCTCGACATGGGCTCACACTCAGTCAGGTCGCCTACATTGGGGACGATATCAACGACCTTGAGACGCTGAAGGCAGTGGGGTTTTCGGCCTCTCCAGCGGACGGGCTGCCGGATATTGTGGCGGCGGTCGACTATGTCTGTCAGAAGAAGGGCGGGGAGGGGGCGGTTCGGGAAATCATTGAGATGATTCTGGGTGCGCAGCAGCATCGGCCACGTTAACCGTTAGTCGTTCAACGTTACACGAGCGGATGGATTACATGTATGGCGATTCACGTTTCACGTCTCACGAATAACGATCTGAACGCTCATCTCTATCCTGTGATCATGGCCGGCGGAAGCGGCACCAGGTTTTGGCCGCTCAGCCGACAGTTGTTTCCCAAACAGCTGCTGCGGATTATGGGAGATGAAACGTTGATTCAGCAGACCATGCGTCGGGTGATCTGTGCTTCGGCGCCGAACCGGGTGATGATCTCCACGAATCCGGCCCAAGCAGAGTCTATTCGCGTCCAGTTGAGTGAATGGAAAGACGCGCTCACAGATAACTTCGTGCTTGAACCGGAAGGGCGCAATACCGCTCCGGCCATTGCCTTGGTGGCGTTAGAACTGGTCCGTCGGGATCCTGATGCCGTGATGTTGGTCGTTCCGGCCGATCATATCGTCAAAGGCCAGCGAGCGTTCGATGCGTCAGTATCGTTGGCGGCGACGCTAGCCAAGCAGGATTATCTGGTGACATTTGGCATCAAGCCGATCCGTCCGGAGACCGGCTACGGCTACATCAGGCCCAACCGGAAAGTGACGTTGGGAAAACAGGGGATGCTCAAGGGACATCCGGTCAGCCGATTCGTTGAAAAACCCAATGCTGCCAAAGCCGCGCAGTATCTCAAGGCAGGGGACTACTACTGGAACAGCGGCATGTTTATTTGGCGTGCCGAGGCGATTCTTGATGAAATTCGACACTATCAACCCATCCTTTTTCGCGGCATCGAACGGATCGGCCAATTGATACAGGCAGGGGCGCCCAGGCAGGCCATCGACGATGCGTACCGGACACTCACGCCGGTTTCGATCGATACGGGCGTGATGGAGCGATCGAAGAAGGCCGCGATCGTGCCGGTGTCATTTCAATGGTCTGACGTCGGGAGTTGGGGGAGTCTGGATGAAGTGGCGCAGAAGGATAAAGCCGGCAACGTCGCGGTCGGTCGTGTGGTCGATCTCGAGAGCCGCCGGTCGATCGTGTACGCGGATCGCCGTCTCGTGGCGACGATCGGGCTTACCGACATGGTGGTGGTCGATACGCCGGATGCCACGTTAGTCTGCCCAAAATCCCGCGCGCAAGATGTGAAGCAGTTGGTCGAAATTCTTAAACGGCAGAACGCGCCGGAATATCTTGAGCACATGACCGTGCATCGGCCCTGGGGGTCCTATACGATCTTGGAAGAGGGACTTGGTTACAAAGTGAAGCGCGTGACGGTGAAGCCCGGAGGGCGGCTCTCGTTGCAGATGCACCATCGACGGAGCGAACATTGGGTGGTGATCACCGGGATGGCGCGGGTGACCAGGGGCGACGAGATCTTCGATCTCAAGGTCGGCCATAGTACCGAAATTCCTGTCGAAACCAGGCACCGGTTGGAAAATCCCGGTCAAGAGACCCTGCATATCATTGAAGTGCAAAACGGACCTTATCTTGGGGAAGACGATATCGTCCGGTTTCAAGATGATTATGGGAGAACGAAGAACTAAGCATCGTCACTCCCAAACTTTCAACCTAATGACCTTCAGTCTCTCCACCTGATCGAGAAACCATGGGACTCTTTCGCGAATATGATTTGCGTGGCATTGTAGGCCAGGAACTCACGGATTCGATAGCGGAGCAGGTGGGGCGTGCCTACTGCAGTTATGTGAAAGACCGTGGGGTAAAGACGGTTTCGGTCGGTCGAGATGGTCGACTGAGCTCACCGGGGCTTCATAAGGCTCTCGTGCAGGGGCTCCTCGCCGGCGGACTCAACGTGGTGGATATCGGTATTTGTCCCTCGCCGCTCGTGTATTTCTCTCTATTTCAACTACCGGTTGATGGCGGCATCATGATCACCGGGAGCCACAATGCAGCAGAATACAACGGATTTAAGATCTGCATCGGGAAAGACACGATTCATGGAGAGGAGATCCAGGCGCTTCGAGTGGTGATGGAGGCCGGCTCTTTTGTATCTGGAGCCGGACAGTTATCGGAGCATCCCATCATTCCCGACTATCTGGCCTATATCAAGAAGAGCTTTACCCACGTCAATGCCAAACGCCTGCATGTCGTCATCGATTGTGGAAATGGTGTGGCGGCCTTGGTGGCGAAACAGGCCTTAGAGCTTCTGGGCTGTCACGTCACAGGGCTCCATTGTGATCTCGACGGGAGATTTCCGAACCATCATCCGGATCCCACGGTCTTAGAGAATCTCGAGGATCTGATTCAGGCTGTCAAACAGCACAAGGCCGATGTCGGGATTGGCTACGATGGAGATGCCGATCGCATTGGGACCATCGATGAGCAGGGAAATGTGTTGTGGGGCGATCGCCTGATGGTGGTCTACGCGCGCGATATTCTGGCGGCAAAGCCGGGGAGTACCATCATCTCAGAAGTCAAATCCTCGCAGAGTCTCTATGACGACATTGCGAAGCAGGGGGGCCGACCGATCATGTGGAAAACCGGCCATTCCCTGATCAAGGCGAAGATGAAAAGCGAGCACGCTGTCTTGGCCGGCGAAATGTCCGGGCACATGTTCTTTGCCGATCGGTATTTCGGGTATGACGACGCGATTTATGCCTCGTGCCGGCTCGTGGAGATTCTGGCCAAGACCACTCGGCCACTCTCCGCGTTGGTGGCGGATCTTCCGAAAACGTCCGTCACCCCGGAAATCCGGATTGATGTGTCGGACTCTATCAAATTCGAGTTGGTCAGGCATGTACAGGACCGGTTGGCACACAGTACGAGGACCCGCGAGGAGCTTGGTCCTACCAAGTTGGTGGTCCGCGATGTCGTCACCATCGATGGGGTGCGTGCCATCTTCGACGGTGGGTGGGGCCTGATCCGAGCCTCAAATACACAGCCGGCCCTCGTGTTACGTTTTGAAGCCACCTCGCCGGAGCGATTAGCCACGATCCGTGCAGTCATCGAAGGCGAACTGATAGCGGCCAAGCAAGCCCTTGGCTGTTAACAGGATGCTGAAAAATCCCGCCAGCCTCGTTCTCGGTTCACCGAAATCCTCAACGTACCCTGAGAGGCTACGCCTCCGGTGGTTCGTCTTCGGCTTGCGGCCTTGCTGGACGGACTTTTTGAGCATCCTGGGGACTGTTCTCTTGCCGTGCCACACGTGACGGACCACTAAGTTCTCGCCTACCAAAACAGTAATCCGCAGACTGTTGAGGCTCGGGCTGAGCCTGAGACAATGGCGTCGTATCTTCAACCTTCACCCCACCATCAGCTTACCGCATATGGCTTCTCACCAGATTCTTCGTCATCATCAGCGAGGCTATCTACTGCCTGCTCTTCTTTCTCGCATTCGGCTTGTACTCGCATGCCTGATATTGGGCGCCGCGAGTGGTTCGGTCTCGTGGGTTGAGGCCGGCGAGCCTTCTTCAGCGCGATCCTTCCAAGTCGGGGAACAACTCACCTACGAAATTTCTTGGTTGGCTTTCACAGCAGGCACAGCCGTGATGGCTGTCAGTGGCGCCGGTTCTGATGGAGACCGGCCGCTGGCGAAATTGATCACGACGGCGCAGTCGAGGCCCGCGATCACCAAGTTCTTTCCCGTGGATAACCGGGTCGAGTCGATCGTGGATCCCGCCACCCTGCTTCCGGAGCATTTGATCTTCAAGCGGCGAGAAGGGAAGAAGAAAGAAGATATCGAGTACACATTTCACCAGAAAGAGGGAACGGTCACGGTTATGAAAAACGGGGCGACTGAAATACAGGAGATGCCGCCTGGTACCCAGGACGTCATCTCTTGTCTCTATTATGCGCGCAGCGAATTATCGCTACAGCCGGGGTCATCTCTGACGATGAACGTGTATCACGACAAAAAAAACCGCAAACTGGACGTACGGGTTGAAGAGATTGAGACTGTCAGCGGTCCGTGGGGGGAGGTTGAAACGGCTCGTGTGTTGGTCATCATGCCGTTCCAAGGCCTCTTTCTCAACAAGGGCAACATCCGGGTATGGTTTACCAACGATGATCGGCGCATTCCGGTTCGAATGAAGGCCAAGGTTGTCATCGGGTCGATTGTGGCCGATCTCGTCAGCGGATTGCCGTCTGCTTCGCCGACCCAATGAGAGAATCAGCCGTTCGTTGCCCACCCTGCCTAAAACGGTTATACTTGCCTCTATCATCATGGGACAGTTTCCTCTTACTTTAAGCAGATTTATCGCCCAAGAACAGGCGGCCCAGCAGGGTGTCACAGGGGAGCTTGCCGGTCTTCTGCCTCAGATCGGTTTGGTTGGAAAACTCATTGCACAGGATCTCAGGCGTGCTGGGCTCATCGATATCCTGGGAGCGACAGGTGAGATCAATGTGCAGGGGGAAGCAGTCAAAAAGCTGGATGAGATCGCGAACGAGACCTTTGTGACGGCATTTCACCAGAGCGGGCTTGTGTGTGCGCTCGCGTCTGAAGAGATGGAAAAGCCGGTCCTGCTTCCGGAGCATTGGCCGCAGGCCAAGTACATGTTGCTCTGTCGACCCTCTCGATGGCTCATCGAACACGGACTGCAACATGCCGCTCGGCACAATTTTTTCCGTCGTGAAGGCATCGCGCAACGATCGGATGCCGACCGAGGATGACCTTGTCTGCAAAGGAACAGAGCAGGTGGCCGCCGGGTATCTTTTTTACGGGTCAAGCACCATGCTGGTCTATACGGTTGGACAAGGAACCCATGGGTTTACATTGGAGCCCGGCATCGGCGAGTATCTCCTGTCCCACGAGCAGATCAGGATTCCCGCTCGCGGCAAAGTGTACGGCGCGAATGAAGGGAATTATCATAAGTGGCCTGGAGGAACGAAGAGATATTTCGACTATCTGAAAGTGAAAGACACAGCCACGGGGCGGCCCTACAGCGGACGCTATTCAGGCTGTCTGGTGGCTGATGTACACCGGATGCTCCTCGGGGGAGGCATCTATCTGTATCCCGGTGAGTTGGACAAGCCTGAGGGCAAGCTTCGGTTGCTGTACGAAGCCAATCCATTGGCATGGGTCGTGGAACAGGCAGGTGGAAAGGCCAGCACGGGGACTATGCGCATCCTCGATATGGAAGCCAAGCAAATCCATCAGCGGGTGCCGTTAATCATCGGCAGCGCGAACGATGTGCGCGATGCAGAGGAGTTCATCCAAGGCAGACGAATCTAACCCTCAGGGAGATAGGCTGAAGGCTTTTAGGGGTTAATCATGCGTGATTACACAAAGCGAGGACTCATCTCTGCTTGAACCCAAGGCCGTAGAAACCACCTTCAGCCTTCAGCCTGAACACCTGAATAGCTACTAACGGATACCATTTCACGAATTCACCGGAGGAGAGACATGGCTGATCGAGTTCAAGAGATCCTGAGCTGGTACAGCAGCGACAACGCGGGAACACGAACGAATATCGCCCGTTTGTTGCGCCATGGAAAATTGGCGGGGACTGGCAAGTTGGTGATTCTGCCCGTAGACCAAGGGTTCGAGCATGGCCCGGCCCGGAGTTTTGCTTCCAATCCAGGAGGATACAGTCCGCTCTATCATTTTCAACTGGCCATCGATGCCGGCTGCAACGCCTACGCGGCGCCGCTGGGATTTCTGGAGGCCGGGGCGAATCAGTATGCCGGGCAAATCCCGCTCATTCTGAAACTCAATAACCACGATACGTTACATGACGAAAAAGATCCGTTGCCTTCCGTGACGGGCAGCGTGAAGGATGCCCTCCGGCTCGGTTGTTCGGCGGTCGGGTTCACGATCTATCCAGGGTCATCGCACTGCAAGACCATGTATGAACAGCTGCGCGCAATTGCAGAAGAGGCCAAAGACTGCGGCTTGGCAGTCGTGGTGTGGTCTTATCCGCGCGGGTCGGTACTTAGTAAGGAAGGGGAGACGGCGATCGATGTGGTGGCCTATGCGGCGCAGATTGCGGCCCAGCTCGGCGCCCATGTCATTAAGGTCAAGCTCCCCACTGCGCATCTTGAACAGGCTGCGGCGAAGAAGGTGTACGAATCGGCGAAGATTCCGATCGCCACGCTGGCGGAGCGGGTCAAGCACGTGGTGCAGAGCTCGTTCGATGGGCGGCGGATCGTCATTTTTTCCGGAGGGGCCAAGAGCGAAGACCAGCATGTGTTTGAAGAGGCGCGCGCCATTCGTGACGGCGGTGGGTTTGGCTCCATCATTGGGCGGAACTCGTTCCAGCGGCCTAAAGCGGAGGCGATGAAATTCCTCCACACCATCATGGGGCTGTATTCCGGTGAGATGCAGTGACGCGCCGAGGTATACCGATTGTGTGTGAAACGTTCGTGTAGCGAGGGATGAAGAGCAAGGATCACCTATGAAACTCGTTCGTGCCTGGCTGGTTCCGTGTATCTTGGTTACTGGAGGGATCATCATTGGGATTGTGGTGGCCTCCAACATGGGTTGGTTGCCGTCCGGCACGGCCGGGCCTGAGCCGGTTCCCAGCCCAATCATTCGTCCCGTGGCTACCGCGCCACAGCCGCCGATGGCAGGGGGGAGTGGGAAAAACTTCGTTGAGATCGCCAAATCGGTGAAGCCGGCTGTCGTCAATATTGCGGCGAGTCGAAGTGGAAAATCTGGAGAAGGCCCGCACGGTTCGCCGCTCGACGACCCGTTTTTTCGCAAATTCTTCGGCGATGAATTTTTTAAGCGTGATGCCCCTCAGCGAGAGCCAAGGGAGCGAGGCCAGGGGTCCGGGGTCATTGTGGAAGCCAATGGGTTGATCATCACCAATAATCATGTCGTGAGCAAGGCCGACGAGATTCGGGTCTTTTTGTCGGACAAGCGCGAGTTTAAGGGCAAGCTGATCGGAACTGATACGAAGACGGATATCGCGATCGTGAAAATAGAAGCGACAGGGCTCCCAACTGTTCCCTGGGCCGACTCCGACCAGCTGGAGGTCGGGGAATATGTATTGGCCATAGGGAGTCCGTTTGGGCTCACCCAGACCGTGACGATGGGGATCGTCAGCGCAGTCGGACGAGCCAGTATGGGCATTGCCGAATACGAAGACTTCATCCAAACCGATGCGGCGATCAACCCGGGCAATTCCGGAGGCGCGTTAGTCAATGTCCGTGGCGAACTAGTCGGGATCAATACGGCGATCTTCAGTCAAAGCGGCGGCAACATGGGGATTGGGTTTGCGGTGCCCAGCAACTTGTCGCGTACGGTCATGGATCAGTTGGTACGGACGGGGAAGGTCGTCCGTGGCTGGCTTGGTGTAGCGATTCAGGACTTGTCAGCCGAATTGGCCGCACAGTTTGGGATCACCGACACGAAGGGCGTGCTCGTCAGCGATGTCATGGAGGATAGTCCTGCGAAGAAGGCGGGATTCGAGCGCGCTGATGTCATTATTGAATATGACGGCAAGCCAATGGATTCGCCCACACATTTGCGGAATGCTGTCGCACAGACTCCGATCGGGAAGAAGGTCTCGGTCAAGCTGATCCGAGACAAGAAGCCCAAGACGATCGAGGTCACGATTGTCGAACAGCCGAAATCGTTAGGACAGCCAGGCGCAGAGGAGAGCAGGGAATCTGCGGTGCCGACGGGGATCCTCTCGGATATTGATGTCCACGAGTTAAACGAGGAACTGGCTTCTCGGTATGGATTGAAGGCCGCCGATCGTGGCGTTGTCGTGATCAGGGTCAAATCCGGAAGCACGGCGGAGGAAATGGGCGTACGCGAAGGCGATCTTATACTCGAAGTCAATCGCAAGGCGGTGGGCTCGCTCAAATCCTATGAACAAGCCGCTTCCGGCCTTGCCAAGGATCAAGCGGTTCTCTTGTTGCTCAAACGGAAGGGCCAAGCGATCTATCTCACGCTGCGGCCCTAACATCCGGTTCATCTGGTCTGTTCGGTCTGTCTCGTGTGTTTGGTTGAACGAAGCTAACCAGATGAACCAGACAGACGGGATAGACCAGATCGACGAGACAGACCGCAGTGACCACATGAACAAAACAGGCTGGCGGGCTAACTGGTGGCTTGGCCTATGACCACGACTCGCTCGCCACGGGTCGAACCGATCCCTCATCAGGCTCCCTTGGTGGTGGCGCTCGTGCCGGCTGCCGGTCGCGGGCTACGGATGGGCGGCTCTGTCCCCAAACAATTTCTGTCGTTGGGTGGTGAGCCGCTCATCATTCAGTCGTTGCGGATGTTGCAAGCTGCTCCCGTGGTCGACCGGATCATCCTTGCCGTTCCGTCCGCAGAGGTCGAATACTGTGAGCACGAGATCGTCTCGCGGCATGGTTTCACCAAAGTGACGCAGGTGGTGGTTGGGGGTGCAGAGCGCCAGGATTCGGTGCGGTGCGCGCTCGCTCAGGTTCCCTCAGACACGGAGATCGTGCTCATACACGACGCCGTGCGGCCATTTGTCACGCTTCGGATGATCGCCGAGGTCGTGGCTGCGGCGAGAAAAGAGGGAGCGGCGATTATTGCGCTTCCGATGCGGGATACCGTGAAGCAGGTACGGACGGATGGGTTGATTGAACGAACGGTCGATCGCACCCCCTTGTGGCTCGCTCAAACTCCGCAGGCCTTTCGACGGGACTGGATCGAGACTGCTCACAGGAAAGCGCAGGCCGAAGGGGTGCGGGCCACCGATGACGCGTTCCTGGTGGAATGGCTAGGGCATTCGGTAGCGGTGGTTGAGGGAAGCGGGGAGAATATCAAAGTGACGAGGCCTGAAGACCTGGTGATCGGCGAGGCTATTTTGGCATCGCGAATGAAAGGAAGCGGGACACGCGAGAAAGGCGTGAAAAACGGGGCTAGCATGTCTCGCCCTTCGCGCCAGCCTCGCAAGTCGCGCTGAATGACACGTGGTGAATTATGAGGAGAGCCTATGACGATGCGAGTGGGCTGCGGCTACGACATCCATCCGTTAGGGCCAGGGCGAAAGCTGATCCTCGGCGGGATTGAGGTGCCCCACAGCAAGGGGTTGTTGGGACATTCCGATTCCGATGCCTTGGTCCATGCTCTCTGCGATGCGCTGCTCGGAGCGATGGGTGAAGGAGACTTGGGGCGACACTATCCCAGCTCCGATCAGCGGTTTAAAGATATTTCGAGCCTGAAATTTTTGGAGGATGTAGTTGGGAAGATGCGGGGGAAGGGGTACCACATCGTGAACGTCGACACGATCATTATCGCGCAGGCTCCTCGGCTCAGTTCGTACTTGGTCGCCATGCAGAAGCAGATGGCGCAGGTGCTCGGTGTCGATCCCGACCTCGTCAACGTGAAGGTAAAGAGCGGTGAGGGGATCGGCATGATCGGCCGGGAGGAAGGGATCGCCGCCGAGGCGGTCTGTTTGATCGAGAGAGCCTGAAAGCCATTACGTCATCAAAAGGTTTGAAGAAGTGACAAAAGCATTATCCGGGTTCATCACCTACCTGGTTCCTAAGGGCGCAGTATTGATGTAATATCCATAGCGTAGACTCGATGACTGGATGACCTGACGACGTTCAAACGCTATGCTAAAGGCCATTAAAACAGATCTACAGGCGATCTTTGACCGAGATCCTGCGGCGACCAGTTGGCTTGAAGTCGTGCTGACCTATACCGGCTTTCATGCCTTGCTGGCCTACCGCGTGTCCCACTGGTTGAAGTCCTACAACGTGCCATTCGTTCCTCGGGCTATTTCCCAGGTAGCTCGTGTGCTCACGGGCATTGAAATCCATCCCTCGGCGAAGATCGGCACCGGGTTCTTCATCGACCATGGCATGGGGGTCGTGATCGGCGAGACGTCAGAGATCGGTGATTACGTGACCCTCTTCCAGGGCGTGACGCTTGGAGGGACAGGAAAGGAGCGAGGGAAGCGCCATCCCACGCTCGGCAATCATGTAGTCGTCGGGGCCGGGGCCAAGATTCTCGGCGGGATTACAATCGGCGACAATGTGAAGATCGGCGCCAATTCGGTTGTGCTCAAGAATGTCGCCGCCAACTCCACTGTCATCGGAGTGCCGGCCCGCGTAATTAGAACGCAAGGCGAGCGGCTACCCGACGCCACCATGGACCACAGCAACCTGCCGGACCCCATCAGTGACCGGCTCTTGGCACTCGAGCAGGAGTTGATCGAACTGCGCAAGAAGCTGGAAAATCAAGACCCTCCCCGCCTGCTCTAACCCCAATCTGCTGCATAGCCAGTAAATCGGATTCTCTCGCGATCGCGAGAAGGATAGCGGTCTCTTTCACTCTCCGTCAGAGCCTAGGGACACCTTCCGCATTATTGACGGCAGATCGCCTCTTCGGCAGTTATACATCTGGCTATGCGAATGAACTTGCTGCAGGACTTGCTTAGTGAGGCTACGGGATGTGGTCATGCGCCCGCGGCCCGAACGGGCCGCGGGCGAGGGTCTTAGTTCGAGAGGCAGGTGCTCATAAACTTCTTGCGTTCGTCGCCCTTGAGGCCCTTTTCGCCTGCGTCTTTATTGCAAGTTTTCATCTTGTTCTGTTGAGCCCCACCCGCCTTTGCCGGCTTTGTGGAGAGACATTCTTTCATAAACGCCTTCCGCCCATCATCCTTTTCTTCTCCCAATCCTTTATCGTTCGCTTGGGCGTTGCAGGCCGCCGTCTTGCTTTGCTTAGCTGGCGCCGCCATGGAAAACGGCGTGATGCACAGCCCAGACGCAAAGAGGGACACCATCATGATATAGGCTGTTTTCGTCATATACATCTCCTTTGGTAAGAGTAGAGGGGAAATAATATGAGTAGTATACCAAATTGTAATGGATGTGTCCCTAACTATTTTATGCGTCCTTTCTGGTGGGGTTCTGAGCCACTGACAGGGTACTGAAAAATTCCAGCAACCTGCCTTGGTCATGTCGTCTGTCGGTCTGTGTGATTTAATTGGTTACATTAAACTAACCGGATGGACTGGACAGACTGGGATTGTGTTATGCGTGGGAGCCATAAGACTACGGTTCTGCATCGCGTAGTCTTTCCGCGGACTGCTACTCGTAGTCTACGCGCATGAGACAGAGTCCATGAGGCGGGGCGGTCTGGCCTGCTGCGGACCGATCCCGAGCCCGCAGGACATCCGCGAGACTGTCGGGAGTCCGTTTGCCCAGTCCAACTTCGACCACAGTCCCAACCATCGCCCTGACCATGTGCTTGAGAAACCGGTCAGCGTAGGCCTCAATGAGAATCTGGTCGTCATGACGGATGACGGCGAGTCGTTGCAGATGGCAGATGGGATTGTTGTTGTCCGTGAGGCTTCCTTCGAAGGAAGAAAAGTCCTGTGACCCGATCAGCGTCGCCGCCGCCTGTTGCATGGCAGCTTCATCCAGTGGCTTATAGATGTGCCAGACGAACGCGCGATCAATGGTGGGACGGGCTGGGCGATAGAGGATCCGATAGGTGTAGAGCTTGCCTCGTGCATCATGTTGAGCATGAAAGCGGTCGTCCATGAGGACAGAGGAGCGAACGGCAATGTCTTTCGGCAGCACGGCATTGAGTGCCCGCGTCCAATTGGACGCGGGCCAATCGCAATCTGTGCGAAAACTCGCCACTTGTCCACGCGCATGCACACCGGAATCTGTTCGGCCTGCGCCGATGACAGATACTGTGGCTTGGCTGACCTGGTGGATGGCTCGTTCGATCGCTTCTTGGATCGTGAGGTGATTGGGTTGGCGCTGCCACCCTGCGTAGCAGGTCCCGTCGTATTCCAGGACTAACTTGACCGTAGGCATCGACGTGGGGGGTAGAACAGTGCAGAGGTCATCGCGTGGCGGGTTTCGCTGAGGCGAGGAAAGCCGTAATGCCTTCCATGAGTGCTTCTGCTACGCGCGTCGTGAAGCGGGTGGTTCGGAGCAGGTCTTCTTCAGCAGAGTTCGAGATATAGGCGATTTCAGCCAGGATGCTGGGCATGCTGGTGAAGCGGAGCACATAGAAGGGCGCGGTCTTCACCCCATGGTCCACCAGGGCGTACTGACCGTTCAGGTTGGTGACCATAGCTTCTTTGGCGGTCCAGGCGAGTTCGAGAGATGCTTCGATCTTCTTCGCCGTCAGGAGGTCGGCGACGAGATATTCCCACCCCACGCCGGTGCTGTTGAGCGGGGTGCCATTTTCACGAGCCGCCACTTCCAGCGCCCGTTGATCCTTGGCTTCTCCGAAGTGGTAGATTTCAAGCCCTTTCACAGAGCGTTGGGGATGTGAGTTCACATGGATCGACACGAAGAGATCCGCTTCCTGTCCATTGGCAAACTTCGCCCGGTCTTCCAACTCGATGAACTCGTCCCGTTCGCGTGTCATGAGGACGCGGATTCCCCTCTGCTGGCGCAAGAGATCGCGCAGTTTCAACGCAACCTTCAGCGTAATGTCTTTTTCTTCCGTCCCCTGCTGCCCACGCGCGCCAGGATCTTTCCCGCCGTGTCCTGGATCGATCACGATGGTCGTAAAAGATTTAGTTCGCGGCTGAAGCGGCTGCTGAGGAGTGGGGAGTGGCGATGCCAAATCTGGCGTAGGTTCTGTGTACTGAATCGTCCGGGGTTCACTGGGAGGCACGATATCAATGACAAGCCGTGGAGGGTTCGCCAGCGCGAGCAATTTATAGCTTTTAAATGAACCTGCTGGCAGCGAGATGTGTACAGATCGTTCAGATGGCTGGGTAATGATAAACGGTTTGGCAATCCCGCCCACTGCAAGTTTTGTCTTGGCAGATGGGCTCAAGGTAGCGTTGGGGATCTCGATGGTCACTCCTTCGGCTTGGAGTAAGGGCGGTGTGCTGGGGCGGGCCTTCGCGTTGAGATCGAGAACGAGCCTTGCCATGCTGGGTGAGTTGGCCGTCCGGAAGTTCTGAATCGTTGTCAGGCCGAGTCCTGGGGGCGTGAGTCGTATATGAGAAGTGCGAGGTCGCTTGGATTTGGCAAAAGACTCCTGACTGGGTGCGGTCGTCGCTGCAAGTGTTTGAGCAGCGTACAATGCTTCGAGGGCATGGCCAGGGAGGTCGAAGAGTTCGACCAGGAAGGCGAGGGGGAGGATGAGCCACAAGGCTGATCGCATGGGGTGTTCACGGCATTGAAAGAACAAAGTGTATTTCTCAGATGTTAGCACAGTTGTCAAGAGGATTGGCCGTATGAACGTGCGGTGAAACCGATTGACAGTGAGCAGTGTGAGCGATAGGGTCTCTAGCAGGATGCTGAAAAAGTCCACCAGCACAAGAAGACCGTTGTTTGGTTCATTTGGTTTGTCTCGTTTATTTGGTTGAACGAAACAAACCAGATGAACCAGACAAACCACCATAGTTTTCCCGCAGCCTGCTAGGCATGGCACTCCACCTGATCGTCGATGGGTACAATCTCTTGGCGCTGACGGGCCGGATCGGTGCAGGGACGACCTTGCATTCTGAGATGGCGCGCGAGTCTTTCCTGCGAGACCTGGCGGCGTATCGTCAACGAAAATCCCATGCGATCACGGTGGTCTTTGACGGGTGGCAGCAGGGATGGGGCACGGAACAGCGGGAGCATCGGCTCGGTCTTGAGATTATCTTTTCTCGACGGGGAGAAAAAGCCGATCAGGTCATTCAACGGTTAGCTGCCGAATTCGGGTCCGCCTGCGCAGTGGTGAGTTCCGATCGTGAGATTATCAACGTTGCGGAAGCGCAGGGAGCGTTCGTGATGAAGGCCCAGGAGTTTATCGGGAAACTGCAGGGGCCGTCGAGTTCGACTCGCGCCTCGCTTCACAAAGAGCTGGATACTGGAGAGGATCTTCGGCCAAAACGAGGTCCTGAGAAGCGAGGGAATCCGAGGAAGTTGCCCAAGGCGCTGCGACAGCGCAACCGGAAACTCAAGCGATTTTGAACAGTCGTTTCGCGTTCTCGGTCGTGATGCGTCCGATTGTGTCGACCGACATGCCTGGCGCATCGGCGTGAATCTCCGCAAGCTTTTGTGCGACGAAGGACACGTAGGCTGGTTCGTTTCGTCTACCTCGGTGAGGGATGGGCGTCAGGTATGGGCAGTCGGTTTCGATTAGAAGGCGGTCCAACGGAGCGGTTTTCGCGATGTCTCTAAGCATCGTTGCGTTCTGAAACGTGAGAATCCCGGAGAACGAGAGATAAAACCCTAAGTCCAGCGCATCCTTCGCCAGCCACGCATCCCCTGAGAAGCAGTGAAAGACCCCGCCGATTTCTGACGCGCGTTCCTCTTTCAAAATTGCAATCGTGTCGTCTTGGGCTTCTCGCGTGTGAATGATCACCGGGAGTTTCAGTTCGCGTGCGAGCTGGATCTGTTCGCGGAATCGCTCGCGCTGCTCTTTCGGTGACGAATGATTGTAGTGGTAGTCGAGGCCGATCTCGCCATAGGCGACAACCTTCTTGTTCTGTGCCAGCCGTCGGAAATCGTCGTACCAGCTATCGAGGATATGTTTCACTTCATGTGGATGGACGCCGATGGAAGCATAGACGAACGGGTGTTGCTCCGCCAGTGCAACCGCCGCCGGCTGGTCGTCAGATCGCAGCCGATGGTGACGAAGGCTTCGACACCGGCTTCCCGGGCGCGTGCAATCATTGCCTCGCGATCCTCATCGTAGCGGGCATCGTCCAGATGGGTATGGGTGTCGATGAGCATGCCGGTCTATCTGGTTGATCTGGTTTGTCTTGTCTATCTGGTTAGTTTCGTTCAACCGAACAAACGAGACAGACCAAACAAACCAAATAACAGTCTTCTCAGCTGGCGGACCTTTTCAGCATCCTGCTAGACGGGCTTGGTCACGATCATGTTGGCCAGTTCGGAGAGCAGCGCTTCGGTTTCTTCCCAGCCGAGACAGGCATCGGTGATGGAGACGCCGTGGGCCAGCGCTTTTCCCTGCTGCCAGGTCTGTTTGCCTGGATTGAGGTTGCTTTCGAGCATCAGTCCCATGATGGATTGGCGGCCGTCGCGGAATTGCCTGAGGACATCGCGTGCGACCACGCCCTGGCGGCGATGGTCTTTACCGGAGTTGTCATGCGAACAGTCGATCATGATGGGGCGAACGATACCCTCGCTCGCGACGACGGCCTCCGCACGTACCACGTGTTCGGCCTCATAGTTGGTTTTGCCGCCACCGCCTCGCAGCACGATATGGCGATCGGGGTTCCCGATGGTCTTGATGATGGAGGTCAGCCCATCGGCGTTGATGCCAAGAAAATGATGAGGCTGCTTCGCGGCGACCATCGCATTCCATGCCACCTCAAGATTGCCTTCTGTGCCGTTCTTGAAGCCGACCGGCATAGACAGTCCGCTGGCCATTTCCCGGTGCGGCTGGCTTTCGGTGGTCCGGGCGCCGATAGCGACCCAACTCCAGAGATCGGCGATGTATTGGGGTGACACCGGGTCCAGGGCTTCAGCGGCGCAGGGGACCCCGCGCTTGTTGATGTTGAGGAGGGTCGTTCGGGCGATTTCCATTCCCGGTTGCGATGTCGCAGGTGCCGTCCAGATGCGGATCGTTGATGAGTCCCTTCCACCCAACCGTGGTGCGGGGTTTTTCAAAGTAGGTGCGCATGACGATCAGTAACCGGTCGCGCAACGCATCGGCCACTGGTTTCAATCGGTCGGCGTACTCGTAGGCGGCCTCAGGATCGTGAATCGAACAGGGGCCGACGATCACCAGCAGGCGCTCACGGTCTTGGCCGTGCAGAATGCGACGAATGGCATCCCTGGTTTCAACGACAAGTGCGGCAGCTTGGTCGGTAATCGGCAGTGTTGACTTGATCGTTCGCGGCGAGGGCAGCGGCTTGATCTCTATGATGTGCTGGTTATCGAGTGGTCGCTGCATGGTCTTGCCTTTTGCCCGTGAATCGCCTCTAGGGTAAGTATAGCTGCGGGAGGGGGCGATGCGCTCGGACGCGTAAAATATAGCGGATGTTAAAGGAAATATCCACTGGAGGAGGCGACTACCGCTCGAAGATGCCTGGATAACGGCCTTAAATCCACTGTTTGACAAGTTGTGAACGCCTATGTTACTTAGCTCGCCCTTAATGACTCTGCGCGCTTTCATACGACGTCTGCCCTGCGTTCTTCAAGGCACTGTGGCGATCGGCCTTGTCCTGCTATTGCTCGCCATTGCGCCGTTTGCCGTGGCGCAGGATGTCCATCACGAGTTGGCGGCGGCTGACCACGATGGGCACGAGCACTCCGACACCGACCTCTGCCAGTGGTTACAGCATCACACGGCCGGATCACTCGATGTCGATGTGTCCCATCTGAATGTCTGCGACCTGGTCCGCAATACAGGATCCCCCTGTCGAATCAGTTCTTCTTTCCGGTCGATCTCTCGGACGTCGGTCCTTCCCGCGCACCTCCCTGCTCGTAATCACGTGAACTGCTTGTCGTGTGCCCTGCTGCCCCGGTGAACACTGTCCTCGGAAAGCTGGCGCACGCATCATTCATGTTGTATTGAGCTGCAGAGGTACCAATGGTGCGTACTATTCCTGTTGGTTTATGGATTGGTCTCATAAGCATCCTTCTGTGTGATTTCATGGTGTCAGGCGCAGGCGCCGCTGTCTTTGCGGCGGACAACGAAGCCCGCACTCATCACCGGCCTGGTCCAGAATCAGGATCTCCGCCGGGTGGATCAAGCCATCGTGCAGGTGCGCGATCAGGAAGGCAACGTCGTGACGCAAGGGGTCACGAACCAGGCAGGCGAATTCAGCGTGACGGTTCCGCAAGAGGGCACGTATTCTGTCAGTGCGGTCCAGGATACCTATAAGAGTGAATTCGTCGTGGTGAAGATCGGTACGGAGCGGACGGCTCCGGTGACGCTCACCCTCTCGGTGACGCAAGACATTGCACTGGAGATCGTATCTTCTTTGCCGGCGATCCAATATAAGGCCTCAAGCGAGACCTACTCAACTTAGCCGGAAGGAGATCGAAGTCCTGCCGAAGGGGCAACAATAACGATGTGTATGAGGTCCTGCTGACGGTTCCAAGCGTGGCCTATGGAGGGCTCGAGCAAACCCATATCCGTCAGGATCATGCCAATCAGCAGTTTCGGATCGATGGCATTCCCATTCCCGACACGGTCAGCGGATCGTTTGCCGACATGTGTTCCCCCGCGGGCCTGGGAACGGGCCGACATCATCCTCGGCGGGATGGAAGCGCAGTATGGCAACAAGACGGCGCTCCTGGTCGATATCACGAGCAAGAGCGGTACGAAGCCGGGATTCGGCTCTATGCAAGTCTTCGGTGGATCCAATGAAACCGTGAATCCGTCTTTTGAGTATGGAGGCACCGTCGGTGAAAAGTTTCGTTACTATGCCTTGAATAGTTTCATCACCACGAATCGCGGCCTGGAACCGCCGACGCTGGGGTACACGAACAACCACAATCAGAGCGAAAAGAACAATACCTATCTGCGGGGCGATTACCAGCACGACAATCGCAATAACTTCAGCTGGATTTATCTCAATTCGGTGGCGAAGTACCAGATTCCGACGATTCCAAACCTCGCGGCGAATACGGATGTGCTGACCCTGCTTCAGGCACAGGATCCGACCTACACTCCGGTGGCGTCACAGTCTGTCAATCAGTACCAGAAGGAAAACAATCAATATTCCCAGTTGGTATGGCGGCATGATGTGGATGCCGCCAACTTCTTCAACCTGGGGTTCTATCTTCGGAGAGGCGAGGCGGATTTTCATACCCCTGCTTCGACGCGTTGGCCTATGCCGACGATGTCAACAGTGCTCAAACGGCCAACCAGAAGCGAACGGCCTATACAGGAGGAGGACGGTTGGACCATACCTGGGTTCCCAACAGCCAGCATCTCGTGAAAACAGGGTTCCAGATCGATTACACCAATGCGAACAACACGTCACAGATCTTTGCGTTCGACACCAGCGGTGGGGCTCCGGCGGGGCCGGTTCTTGCCCTACAGGGGGCCAACCGGAACATCCAGTGGCGGGAGCAGTTCTGGATTCAGGACCAGTGGAGTTCGAACGACCAGTGGACGTTTAATCTGGGCGTGCGGGCTGACATCATTCAGGGGTTCTACCACGAAGGACAAGTCAGTCCCCGTCTTGGCGTGACATACAAACGCAATCAGTCGAACGTGTTCCATGCCTACTATGGTCGACTGTTCACCCCGCCCAACGTCGAGCAAATAGCATTTGTGAATCTGAATACACAGAACACCACGGCTGCTCCGAACGACCCGACCGGCTTCAACCCTCGGGCGGAGCGGTCACATTATTTCGAAGTCGGAAGCTATCACGCGGTCAGCCGGTATGCCACCTTGGAGCTGACGGCCTACTACAAGCTCGACCACTATATGTCGGACGCCGGCCAGTTCGGCACCACCCCCATGCTGAACTTCTTTGCGTTCCAGAACGGCTGGAAACGGGGTATCGATGGAGCGTTGAAGGTGCAATTTACCGATAAGCTGACCGGGCGCGGCAATGTGGCCTGGGGGCAATGCAAGGGATACGGGCTCCAGTCCGGGCAATATCTCCTCGACAACAAGGAAATCAGCGACATCAATTCAAAGGGCGGGGTCTTTTGCGATCACTCACAGTTCATGACGAGTTCGGCTGTCGTGACGTATCGGCTTCTGGAACGGACAAATGTCACCGGCCAGATGTTGTACGGATCAGGCTTGCGAACATCGGTTGACGACGATGCGAAAACGAATTCTTCTCACTTTGCTTCCCATACTGTTTACAATGCGTCGCTCACACACGTGATCCCGCTGCCCTGGGAGAATCAAAAGATGCTGCTCGGCTTCGACATCATCAATCTGCTCGACCAGCAGTATTTCTATAACACCGGCGAAGGGAGCATCGGTCTAGGGATTGCGCATGCGGGGACGCCGAGGTCGTACTTCTTTCGCGCACAGTGGTTCTTTTAGCAGGATGCTGAAAATGTCCGCCAGCTTCGTTCTCGGCTCATCGAAATCCTCAACGTACCCCCGAGGGTACGCCTCCGGTTTCGATTCGCCTGCGGCCTTGCTGAACGGCCATTTTGAGCATCCTGCGCGGTGCTTCCCCCGTTGTTCTAGACGTGTGGACCAGCGAAGGTATGGCATGCCAATGTGATTTTCTGCAGCCTGCTAGAAGTCGTGATTCGGTGACGGGTGATGGATCATGAGCGGGTCGGGTAGCGATCCAACATGGTTGACCGTATGGTGACATTGCCACATACTGCTGCGATGCTTCTTCGATGCCTCGTGCGCTGCTGCGTATTATGTGTCTGTCTCTGGCCAGCCATAGTATTCGGAGTGACTGGCGATGAGGCGACGCATGAGATGGATCACAACGAAGATGTATTGGAGTTACCGGAAGTTCATGTCCATGGGTTGTCCCTGAACAAGGACCAGCAACTCGGGCCGGTCGCCAAATCGACTCCTTGGCCCGGCATTCCCTCCTCGCTCGACGGCAAGGAACTCGACGACTGGATGAAAGCCCGTATGATGGTTTCGAAAGATGCCAAAGTGACGGTCGTCGTCCTGGAGCCGTGCAAGCATCGGGAACTCACCATCGCCGGCATGGCTGCGTTGAATAAATGGACCTTCGAGCCCCAAATGAAAGGCGATGAGCCAATCGATGGGGAACTCACCGTGCGCATCCATTTCCGCACGCGCTGATAAGAAGCGCCGATGGCGTATGACTGATAACACAGACAAGAATGGTCCCTATACGGACAACCAGACTATCCAAACAAACCAGATAGACCAGGCCAGGCTATTTTCCGTTGTTTGACGGTTGACGAATGACGGGTGACGCTTTATCGTCACCCCCATGAGCTTGGACGAATCGCTTGTACACGCCATCAATGGGTTCGCCGGGCAGTGGGCCTGGTTAGACGAACTGGCACTCAGTCTCTCCAGATCAAGCCTGCTGTGGGTACCTGGTATCGTGCTGACCGGCTATTGGCTGTGGTTGTCGTGGCGGGAGGCATTGCTGGCCGCTCCGGTGCTGGCCGCTTCCATCGGCCTGTTGGATTTCGTCGGAGCGCGGATCAAGGATCTTGCGGCTCGTCCGCGACCCTGTATGGCGTTCCCGGATATCCATCAGATCGAAGCCTGCGGCAAGACTTTCGGATTCCCGTCGAATCACGCCATCAACACTGCGACGGCTGCAGCCTTTCTCCATGTTCTCTATCCGCGGTCAGGTTGGGTGAGTTGGCCACTAGTCGGACTGATCGGTCTGTCGCGTGTGTATATCGGAGCCCACTACCTCACGGACTTGCTGGGGGGTTGGATGATCGGCGGCTTGTTCGGAGCCGGCGTCGCGTGGCTGCTCCTGCGCTACTCACGTATTCGCTCTTCAATAGCCAGTCCTACGGTCAAGGAGCCTGTCCGACATTGATCGTTCTACTGCGGCGCACGATCCGCAGCCATCTGCGTCGTTCGCGGCCCGAAAAAATCCTCAATGTACTCCAGCGAATACACCTCCGGTTTTTCTGGGCCTGCGGCCTTGCATCTGGCCGCACCTCCTTCGCCTCGTCACGAAGGCAATGTCAGACAGGCTCCTAGCCTCCCGTGCTCTCGTAGCTTTCGAGACAGCCTAAGAGTTCTGTTTGGCAGCGCTCCTGGTCGTAGCCTCGTCCAATCAATACGATGGCATGACTTGGTTCGTCGAGTAATGTGATCGGCGTAATGGTGGCGTTGCCTGGCGGGGCGTATTGAAATTCTTGGAGTTCCGGTCCCTTGGCGAAGCGGAAGAAGCCTTTCGCCCGTTCAAGGTCAGGGGGCAGGGTTTTCATCCAGCGCAGAAATCGTTCAAAGTTCAATGGACCTGGCAGCCGAACCGTTGTGGCAATTGGATGATACGATGCCCGCTTGTTCGTTGCGGATGATCGCTGCACTCCGAATTCTACATTCACCGCCGCGGTTGGCGTCGACGACATGCGGGTGATTGGCTCGAGCAGCGATGCGGAGTCGACTCGGGCATGGCTGGTTTCCCAGACCCGCGCGTAGGGATTCTGTTCGACAATCGCCGCGGTAAATCGCTCCCAATGGCCGGCGATATAGAGGTCTTTCTTGTTGAGAATCAACTCGTCGGCGCAGCGAATCGCCTGCCTGGTGACGAATCCCCCCATACTCTCCCTGTCTGTCGGGATCGGATGCAGGAGGGCGATGACTTTTTCTAAGTGCGTGAGCCGCGCGGTGTAGAGATCGGTGACGCCATCGATGACCTCGGCTGGATCGGCCATGCCTGAGCATTCCAGGATGATCACATCCGACTCATAGTCCCGCACCAGTTGGGCGATGCCCCAGGACAAGTCTTCCTTCGTGTCGCAACAGACGCAGCCGCCGGCAAGGTTCATCACTTGTTCGGCGATGGTGCCCGCGCGGGGGCCGTCGATGCTCACTTCTCCGGCTTCGTTCATCAACACGCCGACTCGTTTCCCCTGACCCTTCCAATGTTCAAGCAGCCGCATCAAGAGCGTGGTTTTTCCCGCACCGAGGGAGCCGCAGAGGACGTAAAAGGGGATCGGGGTTGTGGTCATTGTCTCAACGAGTGTGAGATGCAAAAAGTAGGAGCATGCGTCTGCGCATCGGTGGATAGCTCAGTGGTGCACATGCACGATCCCGTCATCCTGGTGCTGCTTTGTCAGCGTGGTGAGATCGCAGTGGATCTCGTCAGGGTGGCAACAGGCGGTTCCCATTTGAATCGTCATATGCTTGATGCCGAAATCTGTGCTGACCCGTGTGCGGATGGCATGCAGAAGGTCATTGGTCATTGCCGAATCATCTCCATCGACGAGGATATGACAGGTCATCATAATCAACCGAGGTTCGACCGCCCAGATATGGAGGTCGTGGACATTTTTCACGCCGGGGATCGACTCGATGGTCGCAGCTACGTGTGAGGCGCTGATCTTCGGCGGAGTCGATTCCAACAAGACGTCCAGCGATTCCTTAAACAGCGGCCAGGCTCCTTTTGCAATTGCTATGACGACCAGCAAGCTGATCAGCGGATCGAGAATGGTCCATCCTGTCAATAATATGGCCCCGCCGCTGATTACGACGCCCAGGGACACCCAGGCATCACCCAGCATATGCCAAAAGGCGCTGCGGATATTGAGATCGTCCTTGGCTCCGTGCTGCAACAGGAGCGCGATACTCAGATTGGCTGCGAAACTCAGGGCGGCGATCGCCATGACCCAGCCGCCGTCCACCGGGACGGGCTGCAGCAGTCGCTTGAATCCGACGAGTGCGATGCCGAGGGCCGTGAGCAACAGGATGAACGAATTCAAGAAGGCCGCAATGATGCCGGCTCGGTGATACCCAAATGTTTTGGCTTCTGTGGCGGGCCTGGCCGTAAGGAGATGGGCGTAGAGGGCAAGAAAGAGCGCGCCTTGGTCGACGAAGTTATGACCTGCATCGCTCATGAGTCCGATGCTATCGAGCATCCATCCGCCGATGAACTCAGCGACGATGACCGCCGCGTTCAGTACCAGGGCGAGAGAACAGGCGGAAACGGAGATGTTCGTACGAGGCAAGGGTAGACATTACTTATAGTGTCGCACGCCCCTTGCATCTCGGCAAGGGGCCCGGCCAAGTCAGCGCAGGAGTGATCGGCTCGATATTATTGTGAAGGAGTGAATTCGAGAAAGTACTGCTTCGGTAAGAAATGATGCTCTCGAACGAGCTTATATCCAGCCTTGGTTAATTCTGCAATCACCGTCTCCTGAGGGACCAGATGGTGTTTCGGGAAACCAAGCTCGCCTGACCGGTCGTCGTGGTAGAAGTCGATGATGGCGACGCGGCCTCCGGGTTTCAGCGACGACTTGGTGTCGGAGAAGTATTTCGTACGCTCTTTCAGGTGGTGATAGGTGTTGCAGACGAAGAGGAGGTCGATTGATTCATAGGGAAGTTTCGGGTTGTCAGGCCGTGCCAAGATGAATTCAGCCGTATAGGACCGATGCATGTGGACGACACTCTCTTCCGCATACTTCAACATCTCCGGTTCCACATCGACCGCATAGACTTTGCCTGTCTCTGTCACCGCCTCGATGAATCGCCGAGTGAAGTAGCCGGACCCTGAGCCGAGGTCGGCCACGGCCAGGCCCGGCTTCAGATTGAGGGCCTCGATAACTTGTCTGGGCTTCTGGTGCTGGTTTCGTTCATCGCTATCGAGCTGCTCAAGATATTGCTTGATGTCAGCCGGCCGGCGGTAGTCCTGAGGCTCTTCTGCGGCAAAGGCAGTCGTGGACAGGAAGCCGCATGCAATCGCTAGAGAAAGCAGATATCTCATCATCGTGTGTGTGGTTTGAGCCGTTCGCTGAGCACGGGAAACTTCGCTTGGCCGACGCCGAAATTTCCGCTCGCAGGATCTGCTGACACGACGCGGAGTGTGATTCCGTCCGGAGCATTTTCCGGGAGAGGAACGAAGAACGGGGCTTCGAAGCTGGCTCGGTCGTTATTATAAAACAACTGGAGTCGTTCGAGTACCCGCTCTCCAATCATCAGCTCACCGTAGATGTGGATCTTCCGGGAGTCCCAATCCCCGTGTGGGCGAACCAGCGCTCCAGACAATGTTCGGACCGAAGCACGCAGGATCACATCGTCCTTTGCGATCAAGGGCTCGCCTGGTTTTGGATGTTCGATCTGGACGATGTACCCATAGAGATGAAGGACAATTCCATCGTTGGACATGTTCTGCCCGGGAACAAGCCATACCGTCGCCGAGGCTCGCTGGGACGACGCAGGGTAGGCGAGCGGTCCTTCGGCGGTCACTTCAACCAGCGTGGGATGAAACAAGTCGAATGTCGCGGTAAAGGCCGCAGCAGGCCGGGAGCTATAGTGCGGCTCCTCCATGAGGCGCGGCGTGCGCATGATTTGATTCTGGTCGCCGGCGTCGCCCTGCTGAATGCCGGTGACAAGGATTTGTCTGCTGGCCACGTCGGTGACTGTGACGCGGGCGCCTCCGACTTCTCGCCCGAGAACCATTGCTCCATGGCCTACGACACGGACTAAGATGGTGGTTGGTTGTGGATCGTTCAGACGGAGATCGGAAGGGGTGACGCCTTCAGCCGGGATCGCGAGGTAGGGGAGGGGCATCATGGCAGCACTACAGAGAAAAAGGAGCCGGGCTGTGGCAACCGCCAGGTTCATTTCACTTTAGTCCCAGGGTCAACCTCTTCGAGGATGGTAGCCAGCCCGCGGACTTCGCTGTCCCCTGCGGCCAGAACCATGCCTTGCGATTCGATGCCCATGAGCTTCGCAGGCTTGAGGTTGGCGACAATGATGATCGTTTTTCCGACCAACGTCTCAGGTTCGTATTTCTTGCCAATGCCGGCCACGATCTGTCGCTGCTCCGACCCCTCTCCAAGACTGACTTGCAGCTTGAGCAACTTCTCCGACTTGGGGACACGTTCGGCAGTGAGGACCTTCGCAGTCTTAAGCTGAATCTTCATGAACTCGTCGATGGTGATCTGCGCCGGCGCAGCTGGTGTCGGCGCCGCTGCCGGGGCTGCCACTGGTGCCGGTGCGGCGGGTGTTGGCTGAGGGGTAGATGGTGATTCGCTCACGGTCTTTGCTCCTTGTGGTTTTGCTTCAATACGGGGGAAAAGTGAACTGCCCTTTCGGATCTTTGTTCCACCTTGCAGTTCGCCCCACCTAATTTCTTGGCTCAAGAGCGGCAAGCTAAAATTGATATCAAGCCCTAACTGCTCCGCGACATTCTTCGCGGTATTCGGCATCACGGGATAGATGTATAGGCTTAAAATGCGCAGGCATTCTGCTGCCGTATACAAGACAGCGTTAAGTTCCTCGCGTTTGTCCGGATCTTTGGCGAGCCTCCAGGGTTCATGCTCATCAATAAATATATCTACGTCTGTGGCTCGGCTTGTGATGTGAAGGAGTAGATTGTTGAATTCAAGATCCTCGAAGAATCCATCAAGAGCCTTTCCCAAGATAAGAAGCTGTTCCTTTGCGTGAAGGAGAAGGCGGTATTTCTGGTTTTCTCTCTCAAGGTAGTCCTGGGGTACATCAGGGATAGTGCCTTCACAATTGCGATCGATCATGGTCAAAGTACGGCTAAGTAAGTTGCCGATACCGTTGGCCAAGTCACTGTTTACCCGTCTTGCCATCGCGTGCTCTGAGAAATCACCGTCCTGTCCGAATGGGACTTCACGCAACAGGAAGTATCGAAACGCGTCGGCGCCAAATTCATCGACCATCCTATTCGGATCAACGACATTGCCTCGACTCTTTGACATCTTTTCACCACCGACTGTCCACCAGCCGTGGGCGAAGATGATCTCCGGCAAGGGCAGGTCCAGTGCCATTAACATCGTGGACCAGTAGACGGCATGCGTCGTGAGAATGTCTTTCCCAACCAAGTGGACGTTAGCCGGCCAGAATTTCTCATGTGCTGGAGGTTGTACAAGATACTCGAGTGCCGACACGTAATTCACCAGCGCGTCGAACCAGACGTAGGTGACGTAGCCCTTATCGAACGGGAGTTCGATTCCCCACGAGAGACGCGACTTAGGTCGGGAGATCGACAGGTCGCCGAGCTTCTGCGTGGTCAAGAATCCCAGGACTTCATTGCGGCGCGACTCAGGGCGGATGAAGTTCGGATGTTGCTTGATGTGTTCGATCAGGCGATCCTGATACTGCCCCATCTTGAAGAAATAATTGTGCTCACTGAGTTGCTCGACGGGTCGTTTGCAGTCGGGGCAGAGGCCGTCGGTGACATCTTTCTCCGTCCAAAACCGCTCATCAAACGTGCAATACCATCCGGTATAGTCAGCCTTGTAAATCAGTTTGCTATCGTAAAGCTCTTGAAGATATCGTTGAACCACTGATTTGTGCCCAGTGTCAGTCGTTCTGATGAAGGCGTTGTTCGAGATGTTTAGCCTTTTCCAAAGCTCCTGGAACTGGGGAGCCAGCTTGTCGCAATGGGCTTGCGGATCGATGCCGGCCTTGGCCGCGGCCTGCTGAACCTTTTGCCCATGTTCATCGAGCCCGGTGAGAAAGAAGACGTCGCGTCCTCGCAGGCGCCAGTAGCGAGCAAGGACGTCGGCGGCTACGGTCGTGTAGGCGTGGCCGATATGCGGCACGTCGTTCACGTAATAGATCGGCGTCGTGATGTAGAAAGTATTTGGTGCGCTCATGGCCGAACGAAAAGATATCAGTTAATAAATGGGGAAAGCTAGGCGGGCAATGGGATGGACGATGGAGTGACCGCGTCGCGCAGGCGGAGCAAGATCATTTCCAACGCCATGTGGAGATTGAGGTGCCGCGTGGCACGCTGCTCGGTCATCTCAATCTCACGGAGCAGGTCCAAGAGCGAATCGGTATTGGCCTGTTGCGCATAGCCCTCTAGCGTCGTGAGATCGTCAAGGTAGAGTATCTGGTCGCGATCTCCTCCGACCTGAATCAAGACCAGGTCGCGGATCCACCGAGCCAGCCAGGCCAGCATGTCCTGTGCACGGTCGGCCTTCGCAATCGTTTCGGCCGAGGACAGGATGGACCCGATCGATTGCAGGGATTGGGGGCGGACCAAGTCCACAAGCTCCTGTTGGCGCGCGCGAGTCTCGCTCACATCGGCGAGGAGGGCTTCCCCGATACGGCCTTCGCTGATAATGGCGAGGAACCGCGCGTCTTCGGGAGGGATTTCGCGTTTCAGGATGAGCGCGGCCTCCACCTGTGTTCGAGCCGGTGTTGTAAAGCGAAGGGCCTGACAGCGCGACCGGATGGTCGCAGGGAGGGCCGCGGGGCGGCTTGAGATGACGAGGAAGAGACTGTGCGCAGGTGGCTCCTCCAACGTTTTTAACAGCGCGTTGGCCGCGCCGATCGTCATGCGGTCGGCGTCGTTGATCAGACAGATTTTTCGCTCACCGATGAGCGGACGGTACATGATCTGGTGCTCGATCTCACGGACTTGCTCAATCTTGATTTGCTGGGTGGCCTGCTCCGGGTCCGGCTCGATGACGAAAAAGTCTGGATGTGTGCGTGACTCGATCTGTCGGCAAGATCGGCATACGCCACAACTGTCGAGACCGTCCGCCTCAGGAGGCCGTTCGCAGTTGAGCGCTTGCGCGAGGCGAATGGCTGTTAATCGCTTTCCAATCGCATCCTCGCCGTGAAACAGATAGGCGTGAGCTAGGCGCTTATGGGTGACGGCGGATTGTAGAGAATGATGGCGATGGATCTGTTGATGGCCGATACAGTCGCAAAAGGGCGCGAGCTGCCCGCCGAGGCTCGTCGCAGCAGCGAATCCGCGATTGCAGTAGAAGCACTCATGGATAATTCGGGCTAGAGGGGCGACGCGGTCGAGTCATCCAACCTACCACGATCTCAGTGAGCTCGTCCCGGACTGCTTGCGCGGGCCGATTCGCATTCACGATCGTTATCCGGGCAGGCTCTTCGGCGGCGAGCGCCAGAAATCCCCGGCGCACCTTGCGGTGGAAACGTTCTGTCTCACGGTCCAGCCGATTTTGCTGTCCACGATCGGCTCGCCGCCTGGCCAAGCCCACTGAGACCGGGAGGTCGAGCAAGAGAGTAAGATCCGGCGTCAGCCCGCCGGTTGCGACTTCATTGGCCTCGCGCAACCACTGAAGATCAAGGCCGCGCGCGAATCCTTGATAGGCAAGGGTGGAATCGGAAAACCGGTCGCATAACACCACAGTGCCACGTCGCAACGCCGGCATGATGAGATGCGTGACGTGCTGGCATCTTGCAGCGAAAATCAGCAGGGCTTCAGCCTCAGGCGTGACTGGTTCGTGAGACGATGGCGTGAGCAGGATGTGGCGGATCGCTTCTGCGGTTGCCGTGCCACCTGGTTCTCTGGTTTGGAGTACGATGTACCCCTTCTGAGTCAGCATCTCCGCGAGGTGGCGAATCTGGGTGCTTTTCCCGCTGCCTTCGACCCCCTCCAGGGTAATGAACAGGCCGCGAGCCTGTTGCTTTTTTGTTCCCATCGCGCAGGCTTCCTCGCCGGTGAAGAAAACGGGCGGGATGGTATTCCAAGTTGTTGAAAATAGCAAGAAAAGGCTTGCGAGGCCCTCGCAATTGTCTATATGATGACGATCTACTTCCGTCGGTTCATATTTATGCTGAAAACCTCGCTAAAACGCTACTTTCTGACGGGCTTGCTCGTGATTATTCCCATCTGGGGAACCTTCCTTATTTTGAAGGCCCTTTTCATCGCTGTTGATGGGATTCTCGGAGATGTTCTGGTTCGGTTGGTGCCGAGTCACTATGTGCCGGGGTTGGGGATTCTGGCGTTGATCATTTTGGTTTTTGCGGCCGGGCTATTTGCCACCAATTTTATGGGCCGGCGGATCGTGAAGTGGTGGGAGCAATTATTGAATCGTGTGCCGCTTGTGCGGGGGATCTACTCGACGTTGAAATCCATGATCGATGTTTTGTCGTTTTCTGAGCATGCGTCGTATAATCGCGTCGTGATGATTCAATTTCCCAAGAATGGCCACTATTGTATCGCTTTCGTGACGGGCGTGACTAAAGGGGAAATGCAGGATCTCTCGCAGGAGCCGCTGATCCACGTGTATGTGCCGACGTCACCCAATCCGACGTCCGGTTATTTCCTGTTGGTGCCGGAACATGAAGTCACGTCCGTCGATATCAGCGTAGAAGAGGCGATGAAGCTCATCGTCTCAGGCGGGCTCTGCTCACCCTCCACATCCCTGGCATCGTCCGTGGCTACTGCGACGAAGTGGGGCACGGTCAAACAGCCTGAAACGGGGGTGCCGATCGGATGAGGCGTCCACGAGCCACTCAAGTCTCGACGGTGAAGAAGCCGGTCAGCCACGACCAGCCGGGAAAGATTGCCGGACTTGCAGTGGTCGTGATGGCAGCCGGGCTGGGGAAGCGCATGCGCTCAAAACAGGCGAAGGTGCTGCATCCGGTGGCCGGCCAGGCGATGGTGCTCTATTCGGTCGGGCTTGGGTTGCACGTTGCCGGGGATCGTGTGGCTGTCGTGGTGGGGCATCAGGCCGATCTGGTTCGACAAGTGATCGGCCGTGCGACGTCAGGAAAGAGCGGCGGCTCTCCGGTTGCGATTGTCGAACAACGGGAGCAATTGGGTACGGGCCATGCGGTCTTGCAGAGCCGCCCGGTGTTCGCGGTGGGTAAGCGGGGCGCCCCATCCAGGTATCTGATTCTAAACGGCGATACACCGCTGCTTCAGGAAAAGACCGTGCGCGAACTTCTTCGTGTCCACGAGGCGGAACGTGCGACGGTGACTGTTCTGACCGCAGTGGTTGCAGACGCAAGCGGATATGGACGGGTCGTGCGTGCGCACTCAGCCGAGCGGGGTGTCTCTCGCATCGTCGAGGATCGTGACGCCAATGCAGAGGAACAAGCGATCCGTGAAATCAACGTAGGCACCTATGTGGTCGACGGCGAGTTTCTCTTCAGCGCTTTGGAAAAGCTCGATCCCAGCAACGCCCAAGGGGAATATTATTTGACAGAGATTGTTCATCTCGCGGAACATTCCGGACGGCGTGTGGCCGCTGTCGTGCTTGACAATCCCAACGAAGGACTTGGCGTCAATACGCGCCGACAACTCGCCGAAGCTGAGCAGGTGGTGCGACAGCAGATTCGGAACTGCTGGCTGGATGCCGGGGTGACGATGATCGATCCGACCTCGGTCTGGATTGACGCAGCGGTCACGATCGGGAGAGACACGATACTGTATCCCAACGTGACGCTCGAAGGGGCAACAGTCATCGGGGAAGATTGTGTGCTGCGTTCCTATATCCGGCTGACGGATTGCACCGTCGGCAATGGCGTTGAGATTCTCGATCACTGCGTATTTGCCGATTCTCGCATTGAGGACGATGCGCGTATGGGCCCGTTTGTCCATCTGCGTCCCGGCGTGGTGGTGCGGAAGAAGGCCAAGGTCGGGAACTTTGTCGAGATGAAAAAAACTGATTTAGGCGAAGGATCGAAGGCGAATCATTTGAGTTACCTGGGGGACACAACGATTGGGAAAGGGGTCAACATTGGCGCCGGCACGATCACCTGTAACTACGACGGTGTGCGGAAGTATCAGACTGTGATCGGGGATGGGGTGTTTCTCGGCAGCGACACGCAGTTGATTGCACCGGTGACGGTGGGGGCGGGAGCCATCATCGCAGCCGGCACCACGGTCACGGAGGATGTTCCGGCGGATGCCTTGGTGATTGGGCGAGTGCCTCAAGTGAATCGTGCAGGATGGGCTGCGCGCAGGCGGGCGCTGCAAGCCGGCGTAGATCGTGAAACGAAATCCACTCGCCTCACGCCTTACGCCTCACGCCTTACGAATGAACAACCACTGGCTTCAAAGGCTAGGCCAGTGAAGAAACGCAGTAGGAGTTAAATATGTGTGGAATTGTCGGATACGTGGGCGATCATGAGGCGGTGCCGATTCTGATCGGCGGCCTTGCCAAGCTGGAGTATCGAGGCTACGACTCCGCCGGTGTTGCGGTGTTGCAAGGCGAGAAGATTGAAGTAAGGCGCAGTGTCGGCAAACTCGCCAATCTTCAGAAATCGCTCAAGGAGAAAGAGCTCAAGGGCACCGTGGGAATCGGCCATACGCGATGGGCGACGCACGGAAAGCCCTCGGAGCAAAACGCCCACCCGCATCGCTCGAAAGGCTGCGTGCTTGTGCACAACGGCATCATTGAAAACTATCAGCCGTTGAAACAGCAATTGGAGAAAGAAGGCTACAAGTTTCATTCGGAAACGGACACGGAAGTCGTGGCGCATCTGATCGATAAATATCTCCATCAGGGCATGAAGCTGGCCGAGGCGGTACGAGCTGCGACCAAGGATGTGCGAGGGAGTTATGCGCTCGCCGTCATTTCTGAACGGGAACCGGGGACGATGATCGCGGCGCGCTCCGGATGTCCGTTGGTCGTGGGCACAACCGCCAAGGCGTCTTTCGTCGCATCCGACGTCATGGCCATGCTCGCCCATACCCGTGACGTGACCTACCTCGAAGAAGGCGATATGGCGGTCGTGACCGCGACCGACATCCATCTTACCGATATCCAGGGTCGGCCTGTTAAACGGAAACTGACGAAGATCACCTGGGATGCCTCCGCAGCGGAGAAGAGCGGGTTCCCGCATTTCATGCTGAAGGAGATTCACGAACAGCCGCAGACGATTCTCGACACCATGCGCGGGCGCTACTCCTACGAGACCGGCGAGGCGGATCTGCCCGATATCGGATTGACACCGAAACAGTTTGCCGCCGTCGGACGGATCTGGATCGTCGCCTGTGGCACCTCGTGGCACGCGGGACTGGTGGGGAAGTATTTGCTGGAGGAGATGGTCCGTACGCCGGTGCAGGTCGATATCGCCAGCGAATTCCGCTACCGCGATCCTCTGGTCGGTAAAGACGATCTCTTTATCACGATCTCGCAGTCCGGCGAGACGGCGGACACGCTGGCCGCTGCGCGTGAAGCGAAGGAAAAAGGGGCGCGTGTCGTTTCGATCGTGAACGTAGTGGGCAGTACCCTGGCCCGTGAATCGGACGGCGCGTTCTATACGCATTGCGGGCCTGAGATCAGCGTCGCCTCAACCAAAGCCTTCACCGCGCAGCTCACGGCGCTCTACATGCTGGCGCTGCATTTAGGTCGCGTGCGCGGAACCCTGTCTGTCGAGCATGGCAAGGCCTGGCTCGATCGTCTCGTCCGGCTTCCGGCATTGGTCGAACGGGTGCTCGGTCGCGAGGCGGAGATTGTGGCGATTGCCAAACGGTATTATAAGAAGCGCAACTTCCTGTTCTTCGGTCGCGGCATCAACTATCCGATCGCGCTCGAAGGCGCATTGAAACTGAAAGAGGTGTCCTATATCCATGCGGAAGGATACGCCGCAGGAGAAATGAAACATGGCCCGATCGCGCTCATCAATAAGGACATGCCGGTGGTTGTGTTGGCGCCGAGGGACCGGTTATACGAAAAGACCGTGAGCAATCTGATGGAAGTGAAGGCCCGGCATGCGCCGGTCATCGCGTTTGTGGCGGAAGGCGAGCGGGAGTTGGGGAAGATCGCCGATGCGGTGTTTACGATTCCCGACACACATCCACTGCTCTCGCCGATTCTGTTTACAATTCCACTGCAGTTTTTGGCGTATCATATCGCAGTGCTGCGTGGCGCAGATGTGGATCAGCCACGGAACTTGGCCAAGAGCGTGACAGTAGAATAGCAGGATGTTGAAAGTCATCCCCAGCGGCGTTCTCGACTCGACAAAATCCTCAACGGGGACCCGGCCGCCTCACCACTCGGCGGCGCGCACAGACGTGGTGCTCCTTATTCGTCGCACCGTGCGCCCCAGAGGGTACGCCTGCGGTTTTGTCTTCGCCTGCGGCCTTGCTGGATGATGATTTTGAACATCCTGCGGGATGGACAAGTGGGGGAACATGGAAATTACGAAACAGGAAGTTGAAAAAGTCGCGAAACTGGCTCGGCTGGAGTTGACGGAGAGTGAGCAGACGGCGTTTGCGAAACAGTTGAGCCAGATTCTCACGCATGTGGAGACATTGAAGCAGTACGACACGATAGGCGTCGAACCTACGGCGACGGTGCTGGGGCAAGTCAATGTGTTTCGTCCCGATGACGCGCGGCCATCCCTGTCCGTCGAGCGCGCGGTGGCTAATGCGCCGGAGTCGGCCGACGGGTTCTTTGTAGTTCCCAAAATTATAGAAGATCGACAACCCCATTAAACGAGGTCCGAATGTTCAGGCAAATGTTGCGGTCGAAAATTCATCGGGCCACGGTCACGGAATCCTGCCTCGACTACGAAGGCAGTCTGACGATCGACGAGGACCTGATGGAAGCAGCGGGAATTTTGCCCTATGAGGCGATCATCTGTTCCAACCTGAATAACGGCGAGCGGTTCATGACCTATGCCGTGGCAGGCAAACGGGGCGCGGGTGACATCATCCTCAATGGGCCAACGGCGCGAAAAGGCGCGGTCCGCGATCAGATTATCATTTTCTGCTACGAATATTACTCAGATGAGGAAATCAAGCGGCATGTTCCCAAGATCATCCAAGTCGACGAGAAGAACAGGATTGTTACCGGAAAGACGAAACGCTGATGTCGCTTCACAAGCTCTCGCTCTACGATCTCCATGAAAAGTTCACTGCCGGTGAAGTTACGGCGGTAGAGATCGTGCGTGCCTATGGGTTGAGGATCGGCCAGGTTGAGTCCAAGGTGAAGGCCTACATCACACAGGCAAAGGACGCGGCGGTTGCGCAAGCCGGCGCGCTCGATGCTTCCTTGAAAGGATGGCGCAAGACGTTGCCGATGATGGGCATGCCGCTGGCGATCAAAGACAATATCTGTACCGAAGGGGTGCTCACGACCTGCGCGTCCCGTATGCTCGGAAACTTCGTTCCGCCATACGATGCGACTGTGATTGCCAAGCTGCGCGCGCAGGGGTATGTGCTGCTCGGGAAGACCAACCTCGATGAATTTGCGATGGGCTCTTCAACTGAGAATTCAGCCGTTGGGCCCAGCCGCAATCCCTGGAATGTGCAGTGTGTGCCGGGTGGATCCAGCGGAGGATCCGCAGCTGCCGTAGCGGCCGACGAGTGTGCTGCGGCGTTGGGGTCTGATACCGGCGGGTCGATCCGTCAGCCTGCGGCGTTCTGCGGGGTGGTGGGTCTCAAGCCGACCTATGGGCGGGTCTCTCGGTACGGGTTGATCGCTTTTGCCTCCTCGCTCGATCAAATCGGGCCGATTACAAAAGATGTGAGGGATGCCGCCTTCCTCCTTGGAGCCATTGCCGGCCACGATCCGTTGGATTCGACATCGGCCGATATTCCGGTGCCGGACTATCTGAAGGCGCTCAAGAAGAAAGATCTCAAAAAGCTGAAGGTCGGTGTGCCGGTCGAGTTTTTTGCAGAGGGGCTGGACCCGGAAGTGGAGCAGGCTGTGCGGGCTGCGATTCAGGAACTGAAAGCGCTCGGTGGGGAGGTCAAGGAAATTCAGTTGCCAAGGACAGACGCGGCGGTAGCCATCTACTATGTGATCGCCACGGCCGAAGCCAGCTCGAATCTGGCCCGGTATGACGGGGTGAAGTTCGGGCTTCGTGCCAAAGAGACCAAAGACTTGCTCTCGCTGTATATGAAGACGCGGCAGGAAGGGTTCGGGCCGGAAGTGAAGCGCCGGATTATGCTGGGGACCTATGTCCTCAGCGCTGGGTATTACGACGCCTATTATGGCAAGGCGCAGGCGGTACGAACCTTGATACGCCAAGACTTCGAGGCGGCGTTTCAGGATGTCGATCTCATCGTGACGCCCGTGACACCCACACCGGCATTCAAGTTTGGGGCGAAGGGCGATGACCCGCTCCAGATGTATTTGTCGGACATTTTCACCATTTCGGCGAACCTCGCCGGTGTGCCGGCGATTTCGATACCCTGTGGACTCAGTCTGGAGGGACTTCCCATCGGGTTGCAGCTGATCGGTCGTCCGTTCGAAGAGGAGACGCTCTTGCGAGCGGCCTATGCCTATGAACAGAGTACGCAATGGCGAGCGAAGAAGCCGAACATCCGGTGAGACGTGAGGCGTGAAGCATTAGGGGGAAGGTGAATTGGAAACGAGAAGCTTCATATCCCCTCACGCCTGACGCCTATCGCCTAACGGAGGAACTATGACGATCATCGAAATGGCCGCGATTCTTGTGGCTGCCGCGTTTGCGTTGCTGGTGGGCTATCTCGTGCCTGTGCTGATTCAGGTTCGAAAGACCGTCGCGGAGTCCGAACAGCTTCTGGCTAAAATGAACAACGACCTGCCGCCGCTGATCGGTGAACTTCGGGCGATGAGTCACAACGTGAACGATCTGACTGAGCAAGCCCGCATCGGAGTCGAGCATGCTGCCGTTCTGTTGCATGCGGTCGGAGAAGTGGGGGAATCGGTACAGCACGTCCACGAAGTCGTGAAGGGCTCGAGTGGATCGATGTTGACCAATGTGGCGAGTGTGGTAGCCGGACTGAAAGCGGCAACCAAAGTCGTGAAGGAACGGTTCCGAGAAGAAGGAGGGCATCACAATGGCGGATGATCGAGGTTCTTCATCAGCAGGGGTTTTACTCGCATTCTTGAGCGGCGCGGCGCTAGGCGCGGTGGCGGCATTGTTGCTTGCCCCGCAGACGGGACGCGAGTCGCGCGAACAGTTGCGTGGCTATGCCCGTCGTGCAGAAGGCAATCTGCGGGATCTGGCAGGCTGCGCAGGCCAAACGTTCGAAGAGGTCGTGGAGGAGGGGAAGGAATTTGTGGACTCGAAGAAGGCGGTCCTGCGTGAAGCATTTGACGCCGGTCGTGAGGCGATGCAACGTGAGCGTGATCGGTTGCGTGGAGAGGACCGCGGCTAAACGATGATTTACGAAGTCGTCATTGGTGTGGAAGTGCATGCGCAGCTGCGGACGAAGTCCAAGCTGTTTTGCGGCTGCGGGACGATGTTCGGGCTCACGGCCAATAGCCAGACCTGTCCCTTGTGTTTGGGCCTCCCCGGAACGTTGCCGGTGCTCAATCAGGCGGCGGTGGAGATGGCGGTGCGTGCGGGGCTGGCGCTGAATTGCACGATTGCGGCGAACAATGTATTTGCGCGCAAGAACTACTTCTATCCGGATCTGCCCAAGGGCTATCAGATATCGCAATACGAGGCGCCGATCTGTGAGCATGGCTGGATCGAGATTGCGGCGAGTGAAGGCAAAAAGCGCGTCCGTATCCGTCGCGCCCACCTGGAAGAAGATGCGGGGAAGAGTGTCCACGTCGCCGGCACCAACGGGAGCCGCGTCGATTTGAATCGGGCGGGAACCCCGCTGCTGGAAATCGTGACGGAGCCGGATTTGCGGTCGGCCGATGAAGTTGTGGCCTATTTGAAGGGCCTCCGCGATGTGCTGATGTATCTCGAAGTCTGCGACGGCAATATGGATGAAGGAAGTTTCCGCTGCGAGCCGAATCTCTCGCTCCGTCCGTTGGGGCAGAAGGAGTTTGGAACAAAGGTCGAACTGAAGAACATCAATTCGTTCAAGTTCGTCAAGGATGCCATCGAATACGAGATCAAGCGCCAGACGAAGGTGCTGAACGAGGGCGGTAGGATCAGCCAAGAGACCCGCCTCTGGAATCTCGATCGCGGCGAGACGGTGGTGATGCGCTCCAAAGAGGAGGCGCACGACTATCGTTACTTTCCCGATCCTGATCTGGTGCCGCTCAAGCTGGAGAAGAAATGGATCGAGGGTTGTCGCAAATACGTCACTGAATTGCCTGCAGCCAGACTGCAGCGATTTGTCAGCGAGTTTGCGTTGTCCGAGTACGATGCCGGCGTGTCTGACATCTGACAAGGACCGTAGCCGAGCTTCTTCGAAGAGACTGTGTAAGGCGCAATTGACTGTATCAGAGCAAGCGCAGGGCAAACTAGAACAGACGCTCGGAGCCACTGTGCCTCATTCACCGCGTGAATTTGCCAAGGAAACGAGCAACTGGATAACAGTCGAACTCCTGGGCCTGTTGAATGCTCGCAATGCTATGTCAAATGGCCAGTTAAAGTCTTTGACCATAAGAGCGAGCTCCATCACGCCTCAGATGCTTGCGGGAGTGCTCCTCCTTAAACGCACAGGTAAAATTAGTGGACCAGTTGCCAAGATGGTTCTTGAAGTAATGTTCGAGACGCGCAAAGAAGCCGAGGAGATTGTGGAGGACAAGGGCCTTATACAGGTCTCGGATGAAGGTGACGCTTGCAAAAGATCATTGATGAGGTATTGGAAAAGAGTCCGACACAGGTGGCGCAGTTCAAAGAGGGTAAGCAGCAAGTGCTTGGATTCCTGGTAGGGCAGGTGATGAAGGCTAGCGGCGGGAAAGCGAATCCTGGGAAGGTGAATGAGTTATTGAAGAAGAAACTGGGGTAAAGATGTGACTGGGGTCAGACAGGCTGCTCAAAAAGGCAGCCAACGAGGCCGCAGGGGAGAGAAAACCGGAGGCGTACCCTCTGGGGCGCACGGTGCGACGAATAAGGAGCACCACGTCTGTGCGCGCCGCCGAGTGGTGAGGCGGCCGGGTCCCCGTTGAGGATTTTGTCGAACCGAGAACGAAGATCGGGAAAAGGCGCGTCCCTGGGCGAAGAGGCTGTGTTGGCAGACTCAGGGTGGGCGGGTGGAATGTTGGTCTTTTTCAGCAGCCTGAGAGGAAGAGCATGAGCGCGATTCGAGAAGTCAAAGGCCGGCAGATATTGGATTCACGGGGGAATCCGACGATCGAGGCGGAGGTCACGCTGGAGAGTGGGGCCCATGGGCGGGCGGCGGTGCCGTCCGGGGCCTCGACCGGCGAAAAAGAAGCGATCGAACTGCGTGATGGCGACAAGAAGCGCTGGATGGGGAAAGGCGTCTCGAAGGCCGTAGCCAATATCAGCAAGATGATCGCGCCGGAACTGTTAGGGAAGGAAGCGTTCGACCAAGTCGGCATCGACCAGACGATGATTGATCTGGATGGTACGAAAACGAAGGGCAAGCTCGGCGCCAACGCCATTCTCGGTGTATCACTGGCCGTGGCCAAGGCGGCGGCGGCTGAAACAGGCCAGCCGCTCTACCGATATCTTGGTGGGACAAATGCGCGGGTGTTACCCGTGCCGCTTATGAATATCATCAACGGCGGAGCTCATGCCGACAATCGATTGGATTTGCAAGAGTTCATGATCATGCCGGTGGGGGCGACATGTTTCAGCGAGGCGTTCCGGATGGCGACGGAAGTGTTTCATACACTCAAGTCGCTGCTGAAGAAAAAAGGACTGAACACGGCGGTCGGTGACGAGGGCGGGTTTGCGCCGGACCTCCAGTCGAATGAAGAGGCGCTCAGCCTGATCATGCAGGCCATCGAGGAGGCCGGCTACAAACCGGGGCGCGATATCGCCCTCGCATTGGACTGTGCGGCCAGCGAACTCTACGAAAAGGGCCGGTACTTCCTTGAAGCTGAAAAGAATCCTGAACGCTCCTCCGAGGAGATGATCAGTTACTATGGGAAGCTCGTGGATCGATACCCGATTCTCTCCATCGAGGATGGGTTGAGCGAGTTGGATTGGAAGGGCTGGAAGCTGATGACGGAGAAGTTGGGCAAGCGGGTTCAATTGGTCGGAGACGATATCTTCGTGACCAATGTGGAAATCTTTGCCAAAGGGATCAAGGAAGGGATTGCGAATTCCATTCTGATCAAGCTCAACCAGATCGGCACGTTGACGGAAACGCTGGAGGCGATTGAGTTGGCGAAACGATCAGGCTACACAGCGATCATCTCGCATCGATCCGGGGAAACGGAGGATACGACGATTGCGGACGTGGCGGTCGCGACCAATAGCGGGCTCATCAAGACCGGGTCGCTGTCCAGAACGGATCGCGTGGCCAAGTACAATCAGTTGCTCCGGATCGAGGAAGAGCTGGGTTCGAACGCAGTCTATCGGGGTCGTGAGGCGGTGCCGGGGCGATGCTGACGACGAGCGAGTAACGATGATCATTAAGCAGAATCGAGGACGGCAGTGGCTCGACTGGCAACGTCGCATGGTGACAGGCGCGCACTATATTGGAGTCGCCGTGTGCCTGCTGCTGCTGATCGTCTTGGTCTTTGGCGACATGGGTCTACCGCGCTACTTCTCCATGCGCGAGCAGGCCCAACAGCTGGACGTGGACCTTCATGAATTGCAACGGACGACCCGCACGCTTCGGGGGGACATCGATCGCTTGGAGCACGATCCCTCAAAAATCGAACAGCTGGCGCGAGAGCAGCTCGGCTACGTTCGCAAAGGTGAAACGGTGTATCAATTGGTTCCCTCGCCATCACAGGAGCGGCCACGCCCGTAGCACCATGAAGTTTGGCACTGTGGCGATCATCGGACGACCGAACGTGGGCAAGTCGACATTGCTCAATCGATTGTTGGAGCAGAAGATTGCGATCGTCTCGGACAAGCCGCAAACGACGAGGACGAGAATTCTTGGGGTCGTGCATGCACCGGGTGCGCAGATTGCCTTGCTCGATACGCCGGGGTTGCACAAGCCGCAACATCTACTCAATCGTCGCATGGTCCGCACCGCGGTGGACACGCTGGAGGAGGCGGATATCTTATACGTGTTGATGGACACGACAAGTTTGCCAGGTCCCGGCGATCTCTTGGTCATCGATCATGTGAAAGGGGCGGTCAGAAAGCGTCCTCGTCCGGTAATTCTCGTACTGAACAAGGTGGATTTGGTCAATAAGCTCAAGTTGCTGCCGGTGATGGAAACGTACGCCAGGTTATTCGGTTGGACGGACGTGGTGCCGGTATCGGCTGAAACCGGCGATAATGTCGATCGATTGCTGTCCGTGACCGTAGCCCATCTTTCGGAAGGGGATGCGGCGTATGATGCAGACACCGTCACTGATCAATCCATGAGGACCTTGGCGGCCGAGATGATTCGCGAGAAGATTTTGCTTCAGACATATGAAGAAGTGCCCTATTCGGTTGCCGTAGAGATCGACGAATTTGTCGAAGAGGGGAAACTGGCCCGTATTAGCGCGACAGTGCTGGTCGAGCGAGAGTCACATAAGGCAATCGTGATTGGGAAGCACGGAGAGAGACTCAAGGCGGTCGGGACCGATGCACGACGCGATATGGAACAGATCTTCGGGATGAAAGTGTTTCTGCAGTTGTGGGTGAAAGTGCGGGAGGCGTGGCGAGAAGATGAGCATGCCCTCACTGAACTAGGCTATTAACAGGATCGTGATGCAGCCGACGGAACGCATGACAGACTCGAATCCAGTGGATCCACGCCCTCGACCAGGGGATAAAGATCTCCTCCGCGACGCGTTGCGTGACCAGGCCGATCGAGGCCGGACCAAATTCGACATCGTGCTGTTGTCGGTGCAACGGCTGTTGCATCGGGGTGCAATCACTAATCTTGCGAAAATGCTGGGCCGGATGCATCAAGCCGACGTGGCGCAGGTGATCATGCATCTGTCATCCCCCAAAGAAAAGCGGGAAGTCTTCGAACTGGTGCGAGGCGAGTCGAAGCGTGGCCAAGTGTTGAGCGAGCTCGACAGCGACAGCATCAATCAGGTGTTGGCGGACCTGCTGCACTCGGATATCGCCTGGCTGATCAAAGACCTCGGCCCTGACGACGTCGCCTACCTTCTCGGGGTTTTGCCGGAAGAACGGGCCAAAGAGATTCTCTCGCTGATGCGGGCGGAGGACTCCACGGAAGTCGCTGACCTACTGAAGTATCCGAAAGATACGGCCGGCGGCATCATGACGACGGAGTTTTTTGCGCTCCCGGAAGATGCGACGGCACAAGACGCCATCCGACGTCTCCAGCTGGCGACGGATGCGGAAATGGTGTTCTATATTTATGTAACCGACAAGGATGAGCGTTTGGTCGGAGTGCTCTCTCTGCGGCAGCTGCTGACAGTCCCTCCCGCGACGCCGCTGAAAAACATCGCCACACGCGACGTGATCAGCGTGACGGTCGACATGGACCAGGAAGAAGTCGCCCGCCAGGTGGCGAGTTACAACTTGCTCGCGATCCCGGTCATCGACAGCGATAACAGATTGGTCGGTATTATCACGGTTGACGACGTTGTGGACGTGATCCGGGAAGAAGCGACTGAAGACATGCTCAAGATGGCCGGCGCGATCGAAGAGGATTCGGTGTCGAAATCCTCCAGCGTGGCGTCGGCAAAACACCGGCTCCCGTGGCTCTTTACGAATCTCGTCGGCAGCCTGTTGTCGGGCGCGATTCTCTGGGAATTCCGGTACACGATTCAAGAAGTGGTGGCCATCGTCAGTTTTATTCCAGTCATTGCCGCTATGGGTGGAAATGTGGGCCTCCAGTCCTCGACCCTCATTATTCGAGGATTGGCGACAGGGCTGATCGAGTTGACGGATGTGCGTAGCGTGTTTTTCAGGGAAATTAAGGTCGGACTCTTGATGGGGCTTGCCTGCGGCGTGATCCTCACGATCGTCGGCTGGATTTGGCATCAAGAGTTTCTAGGTATGGTTGTAGGGCTCTCGCTGATTATTGCGTTCATGGTCTCAACCAGTATGGCGACATTCATGCCCATCTTGCTGAAGCGAATGAAGATAGATCCTGCCGTTGCGGCGGGCCCTTTTGTGACGACCGCCAATGACATCACGGGCATTACCATCTATCTTTCCCTGGCCACTGTGTTCATGGAATACCTTCGCTAGCAGAATGCTGAAAAAGTCCTCCAGCTTCGTTCTCGGCTCATCGAAATCCGTCAACGTGGACGCGCACGACGAGAGGTACGCCTCCGGTTTCGACTCGCCTGCGGCCTTGCTGGACGAACTTTTTGAGCATCCTGCTGACCGTCAGGCGCTATTACCTTACGTGTTATCACAGCAGCGTGTTGCACAAAAGCCGAGTTGTTCAGGAAACTGCTAATGGGAAAAACCGCGCAACCTGGCGGCCATGCCTATCTTCTGTCTCGACAGGGGTATTTCCCATGCCGCTGATCAAGACCGCAGCTATCACGCTGAAAAGTCGGAAGTGGGGTGATGCGGATCGTATCGTAACCTTCTATACGAAGAAGATGGGAAAGATTCGCGGTGTGGCGCGGGGGGCCCGCCGGATGAAGAGTCGTCTCGGCGCATCGCTCGAACCGCTCACCATCTGCCATCTAAACCTGTTCGAAAAGCCAGGCGACTCGCTCTATCGAGTGTCTCAAGTCGATCTCGTGGAACCGTTCATACGGTTTCGCGAAGACTTGACGCTGATGACTGCTGCTGCGCGGATGGTCAATGTGGTGGGTGCGGTGACCCCGGACGGAGACCCGGACCCGCAGCTCTTCGAGACACTGGAACTGGGCTTGCACGCATTAGTCACGAGCCAGGACCCGGCGTTGACGGCGCTGCTGTTTCAGATTCGCCTGCTGGGCCTTATCGGGTTTCGCCCTCAGACTGATCACTGTGCCGCCTGTGGCAAGGGCCGGTTGATGGGAGAACCGCAGTTCTCGCCTCTGTCCGGAGGCCTGGTCTGTGCAGCCTGTGCTGTGCGCCAGGCATTCCGCTGTTTGCCGCTCTCACGAGGGAGCCTGGCATTTCTTCAACAGGCGTTGAGGTTTTCGCCTGCAGTGGTCGATCGTCTGAAGGCTGCCGGGCAAGTTCGGCGCGAGGTGGAAAATGCGATTGAAGGGTATGTCACCATTGTGGCAGGCAGACAACTGCCTTCAGTGAATTTTTTGTCGTATCCGTCGTGAGGATGACACGCGAGATTGGCGGGACGCGAGGGTTCGAAGGCTGAAGCTGGGAAGGCCGAAGGTCGGAGTTCGACGTTCCGAACTCTTCCGCCTTCAGCCTGAACATCTGAGTAGTTACGTCGTAAGAAGGAATCCGTGACCATGACAGAGACCCTGCCTGAACCGAAAGACATGGCCTGGATTGAGAAGGGTGTGCTGGGTATCGAATGGAACGACGGGCACAAGGCAGTCTATCCCGTGAGGTATCTCCGCCAGCAATGTCCCTGCGCAGCCTGCGTGGACGAGTGGTCTGGCGCACGGCGTTTGCAGCCGGACGATGTGCCCATCTTGATCATGTTGCAGGATGTGCAGCCGGTCGGACGTTATGCGCTGCAATTCACTTGGAGTGATGGCCACGATACCGGCATATACTCCTATGCTCTTCTTCGGCGGCTCTGTCAGTGCGATGTCTGTCAGCCTGTGAAACCTGTTGAGCAAAGAAGCCGACGCCTGTTATGAGGAAAATCGCTGCGATGTTCAAATCGACCTGGTGGGGTGCACAGCGATCCCGGAGCCTTGATTTTCTGAGGCGCGCTGGGTGGGCTGGCGTGTTTGTCGTGGCCGCGATCGGGTCGGTTCTTAGTTGCAGCGGGATGCCTTCGTTGGAAGAGCAGGAGCGCCACGTGCGCGCCAACGAGTTGGTGCTCAATCAGTTGACCCCTCGCGCGTTTGTCGTGGCGTGGGGGCCTCCGACATATCAGCGTACCGAGTTCATGCAGTTCTTCGGCATGAAAGACGACTCGCTGATTCCACGATCACGGTTGGCGATGGGAGAGCCACCACGAGGGTGGGAGGTTCGCCTTGAGGCTGGCGACGGGCTGTTTCTGGCTTACCCGGATCGGGGCTGGCTGGTGGTGTTTTTCGAGGAACGGCTGGTCTATCGCGAAGCGCTGACCGCGGCGCAGCTGCATGAGTTAGGGCGCAGTTGGAAGCACGAAGACAAGTTTCGCTCCAGGTTTGAAGTGCCGGCCGCTCCATAACATAGTGTGATGCGTTCTGTAGGCCTTCAGTGACCCAGTATCCTCTAAATCTACTTATCGTCTCCTCCGAAGCGGTCCCTTACGCCAAGACTGGTGGGCTCGCTGACGTCGCTGGCGTGCTGCCTCTTGAGTTGGCGAAACTTGGCCACGACGTCATCCTCCTGCTCCCACGCTATCGTTGTCTGAGTGAATCAGGCCGATCCTTCCGTTCCGTCTGTCGGCTGCATGTGCCGACGCCTCAGGGACTTATAGAGACGTTGATTGAAGAAGACGTCATCCCCGTAGGCGCAGGTGATTGCCGAGTGCGGGTGTGGACGATTCGGAACGAGGCCTTCTTCGATCGTCCGGGGCTGTACCAAAATCACGGCATCGACTATTCCGATAATCTTGACCGGTTTTCATTCTTCTGCCGCGCGACGATAGAGGTGATTGCCCATCTCCGAACCGTGTGCCGATGGAATACCCATATCCTCCATCTGCATGATTGGCAAACAGCGTTGTGCGCGGTCTATCTCAATACTGTTGATCGAAATCGGCCGGAGGTACTGGGCACGCGCACCGTACTCACCTTGCATAATGTAGGGTATCAAGGTCTCTTCCCTGGAGAGCAATTCGAGAAAACGAGTCTGCCCCCATCGCTGTTTACTCCTTCGGGCCTTGAATATTATGGCTCGGTGAATCTGCTCAAGGGAGGAATGGTGTTTGCTGATTATGTGACGACGGTCAGCCCAACCTACGCGCGAGAGATCCTCACACCCAAATTCGGTTTTGGGCTTGAGGGCGTGCTGCACAACCGTGCGGACCGACTCCTGGGCATTCTGAACGGTATTGATATCGATCGATGGAACCCGGAAACCGATTCCTATCTGTCCGCGAAGTATTCAGCTACCGATCGATCCGGGAAACAGGTGTGTAAGCAGGCGCTTCAACGGGAGTTTCAGTTGCCGGAAACATCGGTTCCGCTTCTTGGCGTCATAGCACGTTTGACCTCGCAGAAGGGCTTAGATCTTGTGGCGGCCATTATCCCGCAACTGATGGCGATGGATCTGCAGCTGGTAATACTGGGAACTGGCGAGCCGGAACTCGAAGCCAAGTTTAAGGTGCTTCAGGCACGCTATCCGCATCGCATGGGGCTTCGTATCGGCTTCGACGAAGGACTTGCCCATCGTATCGAAGGCGGAGCTGATATGTTTGTGATGCCGTCGAGGTATGAGCCATGTGGCCTGAGCCAGCTCTACAGTCTCCGTTATGGAACAGTTCCCATAGTAAGAAAAACCGGTGGGTTAGCAGATACGGTTCTACCGCTGACCGCGTGGGCTCGGCAGGCAGGACAGGCAACTGGGTTTCATGTAGAAGAGGATACGGCAGAGGCTCTTCTGGTTGTGTTGCGCCGAGCTGTGGGGGTATATCAGGATCGATCGATGTGGGGTCAATTGGTTCAGGCAGGGATGACCACGGATGTGTCGTGGGCTCGTTCAGCGAAGGCCTATGACCGCCTGTTTGTGTCGTTAGTCAGAGAAGGACAGCCGCACGTATCGTAATGGTTCAGAAACAGTTCTGCACGGATGAAGGGCGTTGTGAGGAGACAGTAAAGAGAAGCGGGGACTCTAAGGGAGGTTGAGCGTAACCTCAATCACCTTCGTATCGAGATCAGAAAGCAACGCTTTCGCCTGCAGGGTGTAGTAGGCATACTCGGATTGGGGCTCGTAGCTGAGGATTGGTTGGAGAAGGTCTTTGGCAATGGCAATTTTTCCTGCTTCTACGGCAGCGGAGCCGGCCCGCAAGGAGCAGGCTGCAGCCATCGCTTTTACGTCCACAGCAAATCGGGCTGCAGGAGTTGACACGAACTGTTCAAGGTTTCCTGGTAAGGGGAGAACGAAGCCCTCCTGGGAGAGCGAGCGATTGGCCGCGTTTGTCAGCGTCAACGCGTCCTCTCTCATTTGATCAACATTGGTGGTGGCTTGGCAATGGGAGTAACTCTTCCAAAGGCTCATGAAGCTTCCATTATCTATGGCGGCCGCTTGTGCTGGTTGACCAGTTTGGAGCCCAATCACCGCTAATAGAACGCTCGCCGATAGTAAACCAAGCTTTTTCATACTACCTCGGGATTCGCCTTGTCTTAGTCTTGTCACATCCATGTCAATCACTTCAGTTACACTGTAGTTGCAATCAATGGACCAGAATAATGCCACATAAGCAATTGATTATAAATGATAAAAGTGACTATCAGAAATCACTCTCTGTGTTGGGAATAACGCACTATGGTATTTTTAACACGACTACTGTGGCAGATTATGAATTGAAGATGTGAACGAGGATTCCTGTTCTAGTGGTGGAATTCGTTTTTCTCATGATGTGCTTGATGTGTTCTTTCACGGTCTGTTCAGTAATCTGAAGGGCGTTTGCAATCTCTTTGTTGGTCCATCCCTTTGCCAGGTGCTCAATGACGGATTGTTCGCGATTGGTCAATTGAAACTTTTCTCTGGCTTGATCGGTATTGAGCTGTTGTCGCCGTGCTAATTCTTCCAGTGTGACCACGAGTCTCGCATACTGGACCCCCCCTCGATCCGGCAGGCCGAACCCCCTCAACAGGATTGGTTTTTCAGGATTACCTGCCACACGCTTGATCTCGAATTGTTCCCAGTCTTTTGCTTCGGTGCGAACATGGAGTGCCTTGATGATTTCTCCACAGAGTTCTGTCAGCGCAGTCGGCAGGACTCCATGTGCAGATTTCAGGCTCCCTACGCTATGCTCTGCCGCGTTAATCTGTTTTGACAATTCTGAGGCATGACGATTCATATGGAGGAGTTGCATGGAAGCCGAGAGGACGACAATCCCTGAACCCACGCGCTGATCGGCGAGAGAGTCTGCTGGGTCTACGGGGGGTGACAAATCACTCATGGATAGGGGGACGCTTTCGAAGTCGTGACAAGAACAATCCTAGACAATCCAATATGTTCGCTAGAGTAGCATAGCGACATGCTGAACGTCTCTTTAATTCAAAATAGTACCTAACCCTTTTGGGGGAGTCAACACCCACCTTTTGGAAACGAGGCCTACATCGTCGGTATTGTCCCTCAGCCGACGCCTTTCTATACTCTGTCCAGCAGACAAGACGTCAAGAGAATCCTGAGGCTGTCTGGTGCTGTCAGCGTAAAGAACAAGAACAAGATACCTTTTTTCCGAGGAACGTAAGTGGGTATGGGCGCCAGGTCTATTGCATCTAACAATCTTGTACTCATAGGGGGGCATCGTGGGACAGAATGAATGGGATTGGCCAATATCGACGGATTTCCAGAAACATAACGAACGGGTGGCGCTTTTGCGGCCGATTCCATATGAGATGACTACTCCGGTGGACGATCCATCGGCGTCTGCTCATGAAGGGAAAGCACTGTCGGTCAATATTAGCAGCGGGGGCATGCTGGTCTTGATGGAGCAGGCCCCGGCGATCGAACAAGTGATGAAGGTCTATGTGCCGACACCCATCAGCGTTGCCGACACCCCCACATTAGCAGAAGTGCGCTGGACGAGGAGGTTGCCGTTTGGAAAAGCCAATGGCGGAGCCCACTTCGTCGGATTAAAATTCATGTTTTAAAGCTTGAGTTCTACGTCCAACTGCAACACTGCAGGCCCTGATGGGATAGGGTGTTGCTATGCCAAAAAATGGGCCGGGATAGCGCGTTAGTATTTCAACACAATCATCCGATGCAATAAAAACGGAAAGCCTTTACCCTAAGAATCGGTTCGAACATACTCCTCAATATTGAGGATAGCGGTTACTGGTTTTAAGAAGCACAAGTCCGTTGGGACTGAGAGGGCGAAGCTACGGGTGACAAAGGAACTAACTATATGAATTCCCAGCCACATTGCTGGTTTGCTATCCAAACACTTTCTCGACACGAAAAAGTCGTTCGAAGTCAGTTGGAAATGCGAAATGTCGAGAACTTCTTGCCCACGATGAGGCAATTGAGTCAGTGGACGGATAGGAAGAAGGAGATCGAAGTCCCGCTCTTCGCGGGGTACTGCTTTGCAAGATTCTCATTAGCAGACCGACTTCCCGTGCTTCAATCTCAAGGCGTCGTACGCGTGGTCGGCTCCGGCGGCCGACCTGAGCCTATCCCTGATGAAGAAATCGAGTCATTGAGGAAACTCATAAGCAGTTCTTCTGATTACGATTGCTGCTCTTACCTCAGGGAAGGAATGATTGTGGAGGTGATTCGTGGTCCTCTACAGGGGGTCAAGGGCCGTCTGGTTCGGGAAGCAAGGCCTTGCCGTCTAGTCCTGAGCATTAGTCTGATTCAGCGTGCCGTCAGCATAGAAATCGATGCCGCTAGCGTCGCTGCAGCGTGAGCCTATTGGGATCTTTGCAGCGAACGTTGAAGACGGCCGGACCCACGCGTCCGATCTATAGACTCTGATGCAATTTCAATTGACGAAGCATGTATTGGTCGAGTCATAGGCCTGCAAAGAGTGGATTGTTTTGACACGGGAAGGGCCCATGCGTTATGAAACGCACCATATGTTCCCTAATAGTTTGGCTCTCGATAGGCTCAGCAGCAAGTAGTGGACTCTGTGAGCCTAGTCCTGTCGGGCCGGTGTCTGCAGGCAGATCGGTGACTGACACCACGGCATCTTCTGTTCCCGCGAGCCCCAGTGAGAAGGCGGTGGACATGGTGAACAAGCAGAGCGCCGCTTCAGAACACATGATGGAAAAGCTCTCGAATGCGGTCAGCAGCGAATACATCATCGGCGCCGAGGATGTACTGGAAATTACCGTCTGGAGGAATGTGGATCTATCTAAGATTGTTCAAGTGCGCCCTGATGGCAGGATCTCCATGCCGATCATTCGTGACATCATGGCTGTAGGGAAAACGCCCTCGCAATTGGCTGAGGAAATGACGAATAAACTGAAAGAATACATTCAAAACCCGGTCGTCGCCGTGAGTGTGAAGGAGATCAATAGTTCCAATATTTTCGTGCTTGGTGAAGTCGCGAGGCCTGGAAGGTATCCACTCAAAAGCAAAACGACACTGCTACAGGGAATTACCATCGCCGGCGGGTTCACCCCGATCGCGGCTAGAAATCAAATGGTCATCTTTAGGTTTACAGAAAGTGCCACGGGTATGAAGAGATTGACGGCTAGCTATGACGAAATTGTGCTCCGTGGGGGAATCACCGAAAACTTCGAGCTCAAGTCTGGCGATACGGTCGTCGTTCCGAATGAGGCAATGGTGATATTTCCAGGTCGATAGGGAACAGCAAAAAGGACTCTTGTGGACCAACAAACACACACACACGTCAGATGGATTCCAATGCGTCACCTAAGAACTATCTCGGTCGGTTTCTTGCTGTGTTCTATGCTATTCCAGGCTGGTTGCCTTGGGCCTGCGACGCCGATTGAACCCAAGGAATACGATGCTCCTGCTGGATTTCTTCTCGGTCCAGAGGACGAATTAGAGATCACTGTGTGGAAGAATCTGGAATTGTCACGAATCACAGCTATCCGGCCGGATGGACTCATTTCCATGCCGCTCATCGGGGATATTCAAGCGGCGGGCCTCACGGCTGACGCCCTCGCTCAGCGGATTACCGAGCGTCTCAAACAGTATTTTGCAACCACTCCTGCGGTGTCGGTGAGCGTAAAAACGATCAACAGTTATTCGGTGTTTGTCATGGGAGAAGTCGCGAAGCCTGGAAAGTACCAGCTCAAGTCGTACATCACGGTACTCCAAGCCATCTCCACGGCTGGAGGCTTTACAGTTTACGCGAAGAGAAACAAGTTGCAGATTGTGCGAGTGACTGAAAATAGTGACCACACACGTCGAGAGGTCCATATCCCCTTGCGGTACGATGATCTCGTGGCCGGACGTGGTGAACCAGGCAACATCGTGTTGCACTCTGGTGATACCGTCCTGGTGCCGTAGTTGTGGTATTGGAGCTTGCCCAGAGGAAGGGGCACTGCGTCGGCCGGCTCGTGGCGCTCTTTATGCTGGCCATCGGCTCGATCGCCGGAATGGCGGTGGGTTCACGCGCTCAAGCGGAGACGCAGTATACACCGTCGGTCAGTCTTGCTCAGCGATATAACTCCAATGTGTGGAATACTGCGAAAGACCGCATTCCTCCGGGAAAGCAATCGTGGGACCTTGTCACGACGTTGGGGGCAGACGCTACAATCCTGAATAAAAGCCGCTTGGGGGATACGGAGGTCCGCGCCGGAGTCGATGGCAACGTATACGCATACAATACCGATTTGTCGTATGCCTCGACCAATGTGCGCGCAAGCTCAGATATGAGCGACTGGGCGCACGAGTTGCTGCCCGGCCTGAAATTACGAATATCCGATGCGTTTCGGTACACTCCGAAGCCAAGCAGCCTTTCCGATTGGACGGTGACTCGACAAGGAGTGACGCCTCAACCATCGGACGTATTCTCCCGTGGCATCCAGCCAGCTCGAGCCAATACATATGTCAAACAACTTGTCCACAGACGGAGATTACTCCTTTTCGCGCTCAGTGGGTCTGCGCGCTAATTATACCTATTCCATTTTACATGTAGGGCGGGTGTATGTGACCCAGGCGGCCCCATCTAGTGCGCTCAATTACTTTGATACCACGGTGCACAATGTCGCAATCGGCCCAACGTACACGTTTGATGGCGGCGACACACTGTTTCTGAAATACAACTATTTGACCTCGGATCAATCGAATACAGCAGGCTCAAGCCCCACCATTACATTTTACTTCGCAATCGATCCAGCCAGAGTATGTGACGAAAATCGTGCGGGACTGGACGGCGAGGATCAGTGGAGGGGCTACGATAGTAGAGCAGGCGGGCAACCGGACTTTTTTCTCGGGGAGCTTCTCCCTGACAAATGAATTTGACCGGCAGACGCAAGTATCGATCGCGGTCTCCAGACAAGCAGCTCCAGCGTATTTTGGAACCGGAGGAGCATTCATTAGCAATGTCGCCCAACTCTACGTCAGCCATGACTTTTCCAGAGTGGCCCGGCTGACGGTCAGAGGGAACTATGCCCATAACGAATCCACTCCGGTGAAATCTTCCACGATTGAAACCATTAAAGGTTCAGCGGTGCTTGATTACAACTTGACGCGAGAGCACCAAGCTATCGCTTTCGCAAGAATACAGTCATTTCAATGTTACTGGAACTCCCCTTTCCTTTGACCAACTTGTCACGATGCTGATGGTAAGTATCGAATGGAAGTAGAAGGGGGCCACCTGACAACGATCAATGCGCTGCCTCAGGTGCTCGGCCAGCAGCCGTGGATCGTAGCGGCAGTCGCTTGTAGCGCTATTGGCAACAGCAACAGTGCTAACTCAATGGTACCGCAGCAACGATTGTATGTATTCAGCGCAGGCCTCTTGAGTGGGTGGAGGCTGTGTTGGAACAAAGACTGATTAGTCCGCAGCGTGTTGTTTTGCTGCTGCTGCCGCAGAGTGCTTTTTCCTATCAATCGAGTCGAGTAGTTCAGTGGGACTTTGTTATTAACCAGTAAATCTCCCAAAGTATAAGGTGATGGTTTCTGTGTGTGGGCGAACGTCTCATACTTTCAATAACGAAGGAACAGATCAATGAATGCGCATGAAGTGGTAAGGCTTGATCTTGACTCAATGTGTGCCAACCTCAAGGAAGAGTTTGCGTGCCTGTCCGGCAAGCGGCTTTTAATCACGGGTGGGGCTGGATTTCTCGGGCACTACTTCGTTCAGGCTGCGCTTCATTGGAATAATCAGGTCCATACTGGAGCTCATCCAATAAAAGTGGTCATTTATGATAGCTGTGTGCGGGGAATGCCGCAGTGGCTATCAAAACTTGAGGGTGATCCAAATCTTACGTTGATCCGTCACGACATGAGAAATCCTCTTCCATCTGAGATGGGAGATTTTCAGTATATTATCCACGCAGCCTCGATTGCTTCGCCAACCTATTATCGGCGCGATCCGATCGGAACCATGGATGCGAATGTGAATGGGCTGCGCATGTTACTCGAATATTCGCGAGGGCAAAAGGAGAAGGGTCGACCGGTTGAAGGGTTCTTGTTTTTCTCAAGTAGTGAGATCTACGGTGACCCCTCTTCGGACAGCATCCCAACACCGGAAACGTACAGGGGCCTAGTGTCATGTACGGGTCCGCGCGCGTGTTATGACGAAGCGAAGCGGTACGGTGAAACACTCTGTGTGAATTTTGCCCAGCAGCTAGGGATCCCAGTGAAGGTTGCGCGCCCTTTCAACAACTACGGTCCTGGTTTAAAAATTAGTGATCGTCGAGTGATCCCTGACTTCGCGAGAGATATTATGGACGGTCGAGATATTGTGATGCTCTCAGATGGATCCCCCCGTAGAACGTTCTGCTATGCAGCAGATGCGGTCACCGGGTACTACAAGGTGCTGACAAAGGGGCACACCGGGGAAGCCTACAATATTGGTGTCGAAGTGCCGGAAATCTCGATGGTCGAGTTGGCTGAGAAGCTCGCGAGCTTGGCGAAAGAATTGTTTGGGTACAAAGGAAAAGTGATTCGGCAAGCAAGCCAAGATACCAACTACTTGATCGATAATCCCAACAGGCGCTGCCCAGTAATTATGAAAGCACGGGCGCATCTCGGATACAACCCTACGGTAACCTTGGACGAAGGCCTCAAGCGATCGCTGATCTGGTACAACGAAAATCGCGAGGCGCCAGACGCATAGTCTGGACGATGTATTGTAGAAATGCGTATGCCTTGGTTGTGAAACGAGGAAGGCAAGTTTGCGCAATATTCTGAACGCTGGAGCACAGTAGCATGAAGGTTTCGGTCATAGGAACGGGCTACGTCGGGATCGTGACGGGAGTCTGCTTTGCCGAGAAAGGACATCAGATTACGTGTGTTGATGTGGATCAGGCCAAGGTGGATTCGATCAATAAAGGGGTACCGCCCATTTATGAACGGGGATTGGGAGATCTTCTGAAAAAACATGTCGGCGGACGGTTGCGGGCGTCGACTGATCTTTCAGGCGCTGTGCAACAGACAGACCTCTCTTTGATCGCGGTTGGGACTCCTTTTGACGGACGCGAGATCGATCTCACCTACATCAAGGCCGTCTCGAAAGAGATCGGACAGGCGTTGCGGAATAAGCCGGGCTATCACGTCGTAATCGTCAAGAGCACGGTCGTCCCGGGGACAACGGATGACGTGGTGTGTCCCATCCTCGAAGAAGCGTCGGGCAAGAAGGCCGGTGTCGATTTCGGGGTCGGGATGAATCCGGAATTCCTCACGGAGGGGGAGGCGGTAAATGATTTTCTGTTTCCCGACCGGATCGTTCTCGGGGGAATGGATAAGGCAACCATCGATCAGCAGGCCAGGCTGTATGAAGGCTTCCCCGGGGTCGAGGTGCTTCGAACAAACAATAAGTCTGCGGAGATGATCAAGTATACGTCGAACGCCTTGCTGGCTACCCTGATCTCATTCTCCAACGAAATAGCCAACCTCTGCGCTGCCGTAAAAGATGTCGACGTCGTTGACGTCATGCGCGGAGTCCATACCAGTCGCTACTTGAGCGTCGATCTGCCCGAGGGGAAAAAGGTTCAGCCTCCGATTGTGTCCTTCCTCGCCGCAGGGTGCGGATTTGGCGGGAGCTGCTTTCCTAAAGACGTGAAGGCCCTGGCGGCGCATGGCGAAAGACTTCACGCTTCCATGCACCTACTCGACGCGGTCCTCAAAGTCAATGAACAGCAGCCGCAGAAAATCATTCAACTGCTGAAAAAGCATTTTGCGTCTCTCAAGGGGGTAAGGGTTTCCATCCTCGGTCTGGCTTTCCGGCCCGACACGAACGACATGAGAGAGTCGCCGGCCATTCCAATTGTACGGAGTCTGCTGCGGGAAGGAGCAGTGGTCAAAGGATACGACCCTGTGGCAACAGACGAGGCGAGGAAAATTATTTTCCTCGCAAGAATTGGAGTTGAGCGGAAGTCTTTCCGATGCGCTGACGAAAGCTGATGCGGTGGTGCTGGTGACTCGTTGGGACGAATTCAGAAAAGTTCCCGACCTGTTGAGGGGTCGGACCCCGCAGCCACTCTTCGTTGACGGTCGTCGTCTCCTCGATAAGTCGACCATTGCGCGCTACGAAGGAATCGGGCTCGAGGCGAAATGATCTTCACGGAAACGAAGCTCAAGGGCGCCTATGTCATTGACCTTGAGCGAGTGACAGATGAGCGGGGATTCTTCGCGCGACGCTGGTGCGCCAAGGAGTTTTCATCCCATGGATTAGTTCCCGTCATAGTGCAAGTGAATATCGGGCATAGTACCAAGAAGGGGACGATCCGAGGTATGCATTTCCAGACTGCTCCCTTACGCCGAAGTGAAGGTGGTGTATTGCAGCAGGGGAGCGCTGTACGACGTGATTGTCGACCTGCGGGACGGGTCTCCCACCAAGGGGTCAGTGGATTGGTGCCGAACTGACCGCAGACAACGGGCGCATGCTCTATGTGCCGGAAGGATTTGCGCACGGCTATCAGACACTAGAGGATGAGACGGATCTGGTCTATCAAACCTCGCAGTTCTATGCCAAGGAAGCGGCGAAAGGCGTGCGGTACAACGATCCGGCGTTCGCAATTGCCTGGCCATTGCCCGTGAGCATTGTATCAAGCGGGGATAAAAACTGGCCGAACTTATTGAGAGGAATGAGCGGAAATCATGAACGTATCTGACGAATCGAAACGAGTATTGGTAACGGGAGCGACAGGATTTATCGGCTCCCATTGTCTGACCCCTCTTCTCCAGCGGGGCTATGAGGTTCACGCGGTATCGACAAAATCAGGAATGAAGTCGGAGTCGTCGATAGTCTGGCATCAGGCGGATCTTTTGGACAGCTCATCCGGTGAGCGTCTGATCGAAGCGGTAAAGCCGACCCATTTGCTCCACCTCGCCTGGTACGTCGTGCCGGGGAAGCTGATCTCGTCCGATCTCAACTTCGATTGGGTCCGTTCAAGTATGGAATTGTTGAGGGCGTTTCAGCAGCAGGGGGGGCGACGGGTGGTCATGTCCGGCTCCAGTTATGAATACGACTGGAATTACGGGTATTGCCACGAAACGAGAACGCCGACAGTTCCGAACACGATTTATGGAGCGTGTAAACATGCCTTGGATGTGATGGTTCAGGCATTCTGTCGGGCGCATGGGATTAGCCAGGCGTGGCCCAGGGTCTTCTTTCTGTATGGCCCGAACGAACATCCTGATCGATTGGTGTCCTCCGTCATCCGTTCAGTCCTGCAGGGGCAAGAGGCGCGCTGTTCGCACGGGAAGCAAATTCGCGATTATCTTCATGTGCAAGACGTGGCAGAGGCGATCGTGTCCGTCTTGGATAGCGGAGTTGAAGGGGCCGTCAATATCGGTTCAGGCACGGCGGTCACGTTGCGAGAGATGATTATGACGATCGGGCGTACATTGGGGCGGGAAGATCTCCTCAAGCTGGGAGCGATTCCGAGCCGCGCAAACGATGCGCCGCTTGTGGTGGCTGACGTCGAGCGGTTGATCAACGAGGTCAAGTGGCAGCCTCGCTTCTCGATGGAAGAAGGGCTTAAGCACACGATTGAGTGGTGGCGTCACACTCTGGCCCAGAATAGGTAAGGAGGAACGGTGGAGCGGATCGCAATTTTGGGGTCGGGGATGGCGGGGTTCGGCGCCGCACACCGATTCCATACTGAAGGCCATAGAGCGACTCTGTATGAAAAGCGTCCGTACCATGGCGGGCATACGGCTTCCTACGCGTTCGACAACGGATTTACTATCGACGAAGGTCCGCACGTCTCGTTCACCCAGGTGGAACGGATTCAAAAGCTATTTGCGGAGAGCGTGGATCAAAAGTTTGAGCGCCTCAGAACGAAGGTCAACAATCATTGGAAGGGCCATTGGATCAAGCACCCGGCCCAGTGCAACCTCTACGGCCTTCCGCAGGATCTCATCGTCGACGTTCTGAAGGATTTTATCCATGCTCAGCATCACGAGTATGGAGAGATCAAGAATTACCAGGATTGGCTCTATGCGAGCTTCGGGAAAACGTTCGCCGAAACATTTCCCATGGAATACACGGTCAAGTACCACACCACGACAGCGGCCAACATGAGTACGGATTGGGTTGGCCCGCGACTCTATCGAGCCAAGATCGAAGAGGTCTTGCGCGGCGCTCTCTCGCCGTCGACGCCCGACGTGCATTATATCGACCAGTTTCGCTATCCATCGCACGGGGGATTTGTGTCATACCTGCAGATGTTCATGAAGCAGGCGGATCTTCAGGCAGACCACGAGTTGATCGAGATTATTCCGAAGCGCAAAGAACTCCGATTCAAAAACGGGAATGTCGCTCCCTATGACCAACTGGTTTCGTCCGTGCCCTTGCCGGATTTGATCAAGATGGTCACTGGTGTGCCGGCCGACGTGCTCGAGGCTTCGCAGAGACTGTCCTGCAGCACAGTCGTCATCGTAAGCGTAGGGGTCAACCGGGCAGACCTCATTGACGCCCACTGGACGTATTTTTATGATCGCGACTACTTCTTCACGCGACTAAGTACCCCGCATTTGCAGTCGTCGCACAATGTGCCGCCGGGCTGCGGGAGTATTCAGGCGGAGTGTTACTATTCGGCGAAATATCGTCCGCTCGATCGGAAACCAGAAGACTGCATCGAGCCGGTCATCAAGGACTTGAAGCGCTGTGGGATCCTTCGTGAGGAGGACAAAATTCTCTTCAAACACTCCATGCTCGTTCCCTATGCGAACGTCATTTTTGATTTGGATCGCGCATCCGCCCTCAAGACCGTTCATGGTTATCTGGACGACATAGGCGTGGCGTATTGCGGGCGATACGGTGACTGGGCCTACATCTGGACGGACGAATCGTTCATGAGCGGGGAAAATGCCGCGCAGAAAGTGCTCGATCGATTGGGGAAGAATGCTGGTAGAGTCTAACAGGCTGCGGTCGAGGTTAAGGTTAAGCGATCATCCGACGCCGCTGATTAAGAGAGGAAGCACATGAAAGTCGTTCTTTTTTGCGGTGGCTTGGGCATGCGGCTGAGGGAATATTCAGAGTCCATTCCCAAACCGATGGTCCCTATCGGGTATCGGCCGATCATGTGGCATGTCATGAAGTACTATGCCCACTTCGGGCACAAGGATTTTATCCTGTGTCTGGGACACGGCGCGGATGTCGTCAAGCGGTATTTTCTGCAATACGACGAATGCCAGTCGAACGATTTTGTCCTCTCGCAAGGCGGAAAGCAGATCGATCTGATCAGTTCGGACATCCAGGATTGGAACATCACGTTTGCAGACACCGGGGTGAACCTCGAACATCGGTCAACGTCTGAAGGCTGTCGAGAAGTATTTAGAGGGTGAGGACGTGTTTTTGGCGAATTACAGCGATGGCTTGACCGATTTACACTTGCCTGCCCAAATCGAACAGTTTCATGCGCATGGGAAGATCGCCAGCTGTATTTGCATTACCCCGCCCTTGAGTTATCACATCATCTCCATGGGCCAAAACGACCACGTCGAGAAAATCGAAGGCATGAGTCAAGCCAACATGAAAGTCAACGGCGGCTATTTCATTTTCAAGAAGGACATCTTCCGCTATATCAAGCCGGGGGAAGAGCTTGTGGTTGAGCCCTTCCAGAGATTGATCAAAGAGCGCCAGCTGCTTGGCTATAGGCATGATGGCTACTGGGAGTGCATGGATACCTTTAAGGATAAACAGCGGTTGGATGAAATGTATGCCCGGGGAGACGCCCCCTGGGAGCTGTGGCGATCTCCCCAAAAAGTCTGACGATTTCCTCGTGGTTGCGGCCCTGAGGCAGGAGAGGCCTCAGCAGGCTGCGGAAAAACTCAGTGTGTGCTCAAACCCCACTGTGATCTTACGAATGGTGCTGGCGCAAGAACGGCTCGCAGGATGCTCAAAATGGCCGTCCAGCGCGGCCGCAACATCTGAAGAAGGCTGAGGTCGAGGTTAAGGTTAAGCGTCGAGCAGACTCTTCTTTTCTCAGCCTTGACCTCATCCTTAACCTTCCAACGCCGCTGGCGGCCCTTCTCAGCATCCTGTTAGGGGGAGAGGTCGGTCTGGTCGAGCAGGCACCACAGGGTGCCGGGAAGCTGGTTGCCTGGATGGTTCACTTACAATTAGGACAATCAACGGGCGTGTTGCGAGTATTGTGTCTTGGGGCACACTCGGACGACATCGAGATTGGTTGTGGGGGATCGATTCTTCGTCTCCTGCACACATACAAGAATTGTGACGTAACCTGGGTCGTCTTCAGCGCAAAGGCTCAACGAAGGCGCGAGGCGTTGTCTAGTGCAAGTCGTTTTCTCAAGGACGCGCGAGTGAAGACCATCATCACCAAGGGGTTCGAGGAGAGTTTCTTCCCCTACCGTGGAGAGGAGATAAAGGGGTTTTTTGAGCAATTAAAGAAACGGGTAGCTCCTGACCTGATCTTCACCCATTATAGACATGACCTGCACCAAGACCATCGGGTGATCTGCGAGTTGACCTGGAATACCTTCCGCAAGGATCAGATCCTCGAGTACGAGATACCGAAGTATGACGGCGATCTTGGCCAGCCCAACGTCTTTATTCCACTGACGCAAGCCCTGTGTAAAGAGAAAGTGAAGGGCCTCATGGATGGGTTTTCTACACAGCGAAGCAGACAGTGGTTTACGGAAGATACTTTCTATTCGCTGCTTCGACTGCGAGGTATTGAGTCCGGTGGACTGGAGAAGTATGCCGAGGCGTTCTATGGGAGAAAAATCGTGCTAGGTGGGTAGCCGATCGACGATTGGAAGCATCAGGAGTCGGGATGGCAACGATCAAGACAGGTTCACCTCGAGTCAGTATTGGCTTGCCAGTTTATAATGGCGAGCGGTATTTGGCTGAGACAATTGAAGCCATCAGCGCTCAAACGTTCTCTGATTTTGAGCTCATCATTTCTGACAATGCTTCGACCGATCGCACACAAGAAATCTGCGAAAGCCACGCTGCCTGTGATCCCAGGGTGAGATATATTCGACATGAAATCAATCGAGGTGCTAATTGGAATTTCAGCTATGTGGTTGAGGTGGCAAGAGGGGTGTATTTTCGTTGGGCATCGGCCGATGACGTGTTCGCGCCCGAATCGCTGTCCTGTTGTGTCGAAGTTCTCGATCGATTTCCAGATGTCGTGCTCTGTTATCCCAAAACCGTGCTTATCGATGCGTCTGGGCAGGTGATTCGTCCGTACGATGACCGTTTAGATTTGCAGTCTAATAGCCCGGTTGATCGATTTCTGATGGCGTCAAAGCGAATAGGACTGGTAAACGTCCTTTACGGACTAATGCGCTCAAAGGATGTGAGAAAGACAAAACTGATCCGGCATTATCCAGGTGCGGATGTTACCTTTGTGCTTGAACTGACGTTGTATGGGAAATTTCTTGAGATCGACCGTCCATTGTTTTTCAGACGGATGCACGAACAAGCTTCGAGCAGCATGAAATCCTCTCCTTCCGAGCTTCAAGCGTATGTTGCTCCATCAAGAAAAACACCGCTCTTTTCACCCAAGTTACAGGCCCTTTCAGACAAGGTTGTGAGAGTCCTGAGGGGACCTCTGAGCATCGCTGAGCGATTTCAACTTCTGTATTTTTTAGTCGGTGGGATGGCCTACAGTTACCTTCTTTCGATCAATCGCGCCGTAATGCAGCGCCACCGTGAACTGTGAGTGCTTCGGCCGGAGAGCAGTGGACGATCGCGCAATAGGGTTGTCAGAGTTTGCTTTTCGGAAGCATCGCATCAATTTCCCGATGGCTGACGGGGGGTTGTGTGAGAGACACCGCGCGGCTAAGAAGTTCGAAAGAATTGTCTATGGAGAGAGAGACACGACAGGCTCGACGCCCAAAGCTTCTGTTCTTGGCTTACTATTTTCCGCCTGTGCAGGCAATTGCTTCCGTTCGTACGGGGAACATCGCAAAGTATTTGGCGAGGCTGGGGTGGGAGGTTACGGTGGTGACCCCCGATCCCTCCGTATGGCGAAATGTGGAAGACTGCGAGAAGGTCTCGATGGAGTTGGACCGTGAGGGCATCGGTCGCATCCTGACTGGCCACCGATGGCGATGTCTGGAGCCAATCCATCTGAACTGCTGGGATCAGAACCTGGGCTGGTTTGCCGGGGGAGTCTGCCGCACCATAGCACGGCGCCTGGGGATTGACAGTGATGTAGGTTGGATCAAAGCGGCGGAGCGAGCCTGTTCCACTCTGAGTCCGAAGGACGTGGACGTAATCCTTGCATCCGGCCCGCCATTCGGGGCTTTTAGGCTGGCAAAGCAGCTGTCGGACAGGCTCGGCCGGCCCTATGTGTTGGACTACCGTGATCCCTGGACAGGAAATCCCCACGCCGGTCGTCCATCCCGGCCAGCCGCTATCCGGAAGGAAGCGAGTTTGCTTGAGGGCTGTGCAGCAATAACCATCGTGTCACCCTCTTGGGGTGTAGCATTAGATCGATGTTTTGGTGTTGGGGCAAAGCTTCATGTGGTTCCGAACGGCTACGACTCTGGTGAGATGGCAGCCATTAAACCATACGACTTCGGACATTGTGCCATTGTGTATACAGGAATCTTCTATCCACCGAAGCGTATCATCTCACCATTCCTGGCTGCGCTCAAACGCCTCAAAGAGTCTCTCAACGAAAACAGTAATGGATGGTACTTCCACTACTATGGAGTGCAGGAAAACCACGTCCGTGAACAGGCAGATCGGTTTGGTCTGAATGATCGGATTGTGCTGCACGGAAGAGTCCCGAGGTGCGAGGCTTTATCGGCAGTCAAGGGTGCAAGCCTCGCAGTAGTGGTCACGTCAGTTGATGAACAAGGCTCATTAGAAGATAAAGGGATTGTCACGGGCAAAATATTTGAGGCTATCGGGGTTGGAACACCCGTTCTTCTGATTACCCCTAACGGCAGCGATGCAACAGCGATAACCGAGACCACTGGATTAGTGAAAAGTTTTACTGGAACCGAGATTCAGGGTATGGCATCGTTTCTCAAAGATGTGGTGTGTGGACGGGCTCCCAAGCCCAAAAATATCGAGGCCTGCGCGTGGACGACCATCTCTAAAAATCTCGATGCCGTCTTGCGTAAAGCAATGTCGGTTACGACTCATGTCTGAGATGTTGCGGGGAGTGATCGTGCGTTGCAGGAACAAGTCGGCGCAGAGCTGAGATCCTCTTGTTTGAAAACTCCCGCTGATAACGACAATAGCTGCTGAAAAGAGTCTTACTATGTGTGGAATCGGTGGATGGCTCGGTCGTCGTCCTGATGATCCGAGCGTCGAAAATCGCATGGTCAAGGCCCTCTATCATCGAGGCCCTGATGCTCACGGTATGAAGTCTTGGCCGGAGGCCACCCTCGTCCACACTCGTCTCAGCATCATTGACCTCTCTCCGGCGGGAGCGCAGCCGATAGGAAATCAGAATGGAACCATCTGGTGCGCGTTCAATGGTGAAATCTACAATCATCATGATCTTCGACGAGATCTGGAAGCGAAAGGCCATGTGTTCAGAGGCCGTTCGGACTCTGAAGTCTTGCCCCACCTCTACGAGGAGGAAGGTTCCGGCTTTGTCGACAAGTTACGGGGAATGTTCGCCTTCGCCATCTACGATCCTCGGGCTCGTAGACTACTTCTCGCCAGAGATCGGTTCGGCATCAAGCCGTTGTTCTATGCACCGCAACGTGACCGCCTTGCATTCGGCAGCGAGATTCCCGCCTTGTTGGAGGTGCCGGACATCGACACCCGTCCTGACAGACAGGCCATCTATGACTTTGCAGCCCTCTTTTACATTCCCGCTCCGGAAACCTTCTACACCGGCATTCGTGCCCTGCAACCCGGTGAATCTCTCTGGAAGCGCAATGGGATGGTCGCACGGTTGATTGGAGGGTGCGCAGGTATCACCAGTGGTCGATGACTCCTGACGTCAGTATGACCCTTGAGGAAGCGGTCGAGCGCACGGAAACGTTGGTGACGGCAGCGGTTCACAGACAAATGGAGAGCGACGTTCCGATCGGCGAGCAGTTAATCGCGCGTCAGTTACATCCGTGCTGTAGAGGCGATGGGCATTCCCGTTTTTCCAAATACCTCCACATGTTGGCACTACGACGATAAGATTGGTCAGAAATACCTCCTCGAGGCGATTGGCGCAGCCTTGGCTCCAACCCATGTTTTCTACAATCTTGCCGACGCCCTTTGCTGGATCGATAAGGCGTCCTTCCCCAAGGTCTTCAAGCTGAGCAAGGGTGCTGGTTCCACGAATGTGCGCCTCGTGCACAATGCGCATGAGGCCCGCGCGTTGGCGAAACGAGCGATGACAAGAGGGTTCTGGCCGTCAGCCGGCTATACACAAGACGCCCAGAAGCGCTTCCGGGCCGCGCGTAAGCGCGGCGACCTTTTCAGCGTGCTGAGACGGATGCCGGCGGTGTTGGCAAAGATTCGACAGATCAACCATGCGCTGGGGCGCGAGAGGGGCTACGTCTATTTTCAAGACTTCATCCCCGGCAACGATTTCGATACGCGTATCACCATCATCGGGAATCGGGCCTTTGGTTTTACCCGCAACGTGCGCCCAGGGGACTTTAGGGCCTCCGGTAGCGGCGACATCAACTATGATGTTTCACGAATCAACATGCAATGCGTCCGGACAGCCTTCGAAGTAGCGCAAAAGATCGCATCACAAAGCCTGGCTTTTGACTTTGTCTTGGACGAAAACAGGCGGCCTCTGATTCTGGAAGTGAGCTACTGTTACGATCCTAGAGCGGTCTATGCATGCAGGGTCATTGGGATGAGCAACTCAATTGGCACCCGGGCCACATGTGGCCACAGGACGCCATACTTACTGACTTCATAGGGAAGTCTCACGATGCAAATCTTCACCCAATAGCGAGCCAGAGGTCAATCACGCCACGTGGATCCCTGGCTACTGAAGAAGAACTCACTGGAAGATGAAGCTGCGATCCGCTAGTGATCAAGACGTCACACCGGAGGGGCCCGCTGCACAGCGGGTTGTCCACCACTGCTCGAAAGTCACGCACCCTATTTCCGTACGACCCCCGGTGAGCGCTTCTTGCTTTTTGCGACCGCTTATCCTTCCCGTTGGAATCTCATATTCCGACTGTGGCCGGTTTCAGCAGCCATGTTTCTCATGTTCGCCGTGCTTGCAGGCTTATGTAGCCATAAATCGGCTTCGGTGCTTGGACAGGATCTGGATGCATCCTGTGTTTGTCGCCGCCTACGTGTTTATCGGCATCAGTATTGCTCTGGAATTTGCAAGCCCCTTGTCCAGTTATGAGTACATCGGACGATTTGCATTCATGATCGGCGGCGCATTACTTGTGGCCTCGTTGTGCAGAGATCGCGCCGCGCTGAAGGTGTTCCTGTATGGCTATATTGGTGCAGCCCTGTGGTTAGGTGCTCTCCTCTTCCTGACCTCGTATGGAACATTGAGTGGAGTCGCGGCAACGGACTTCGACGAAGCCAGCCAGGCTCGCGATGAAGTCTTCAGCGATAGCCCCATCAAAGGAAACCTGAATGGTATCGCCTTTAACTGCGTGCAGGGTGCAATCGTGGCCCTGGCCTTCGCCTTGGGTAGCGCTTCAGTTCGTGGTCGGAACTTCTTCGCTGCAATAGGAATCTTCTGCCTGGTGGCATCCTCTCTCCCCATGTCCCGTGGGGCTATCATAAACGTCGTGGTCTCGTGCGCGGTTATGCTCAAGGCGTACGGAATTAGACAAGGGAAGATGTGGTTACTCATCGGCGTGATAGCCGCCAGCGCGGTTTTCCTAGTTCCCAACGCGATATGGTCAAGAATGGTGGCTTGCAGACTGCGGGAGGTCAGAAGGATAGTCGAGTCTCTTTTTATGAATCCGCGATACGAACATGTTGACGATTATTGGTTTATGGGTGTGGGCGCGGGAAATTATTTCCAAAAGTGGGGATTTGAGAATGGCTTTGCTCACTGTAAGAATGGTTCTTGCCTGGTATACGGAGTACATAATGCGTTCTTACAGGTGATGATGAATTGGGGGCTGATCAGCCTCTTAGCGTTATCTCGCCATGATCTGGCTGGCCTACCGCTGCTTGCCACGCACATGTGGCAAGGACGTGTTAGCGCTGGGTATGTCTTGGAATAGCGGTTTCTTTGCTCCTGCTGATGCCTTTTACGCAGTGAATTCTATTACAAGGGGTTCTCGCTGGGATTGGGAATGCTCGTCGCTTACCAGCGTTGGCTGGCGCCGAGTAGTGTTGCGCCGCTTGCGAACCGATAAAGCTTCGCCTCCTCTACTGGATTTGCGAATAACAACTGATTGCGTTGCGCCCCAGAGTAAAGCCCGTGGCAAGTTTGTAAAAGCGAAAGAGATGCTTCGAACAGCGTTAATTTGCCAGTGGGTCCATTTGTGATGAATGCCTTTCTGGCTAGTTCATGTGGAACTCCGACCGAAGCGGCACCGTCAAGCTCGGGACGCTGCAGGATTCTCTATATCATCGGTCAGCTGGGGTGGGGGGGATCTGAGAGGCAGCTCTCATACCTGCTTCGAGCGATGGATCGTGAACGGTATCCATCCCACGTGCTCGTTTGGAACTATTCGCCCGACCATCGTTATGTTGAGGAGATTAGGTCCCTTGGAGTACCCATTCACTGGTTCCCCCAGGGAGCGTCAGGGATCGCCAAGCTGCGTGGGGTGCGACGCCTCACTCAGTCGCTCGGAGCAGAGGTGATTCATTCCTGTAGCTTCTATACGAACTTCCCTGCGTACTGGGCGGCATTGAAAACGAACGCAGTGGCTCTCGGATCCCTGAGAGGTGAGTTCGCTAAAGAGAAGAAAAATAGTGGTCCATTGCTTGGTCGTCTGAGCGCTCGATGGCCGCGATATCAAATCTGCAACAGCTTTGTTTCGGCAGAAGAGGTACGAAGTTCAAGAGGGATGTTTTCTCCTGCGCATGTACGCGTGATCCGGAACGGCCTTGACCTAGAGCGCTTTTCCTGCAGCCAACGGTAGCGCAGTCGGCAAATCTTCCATTGTTGGGGTTGGTTCTCTGCTTCCTCTCAAACGATGGGACAGAATTCTTAGAGTTGTTCGACAGGTAAGATCCCAAGGTCACGATTGCACCCTCACTATCGCAGGGGATGGGCCAGAGCGAGCTTCTCTCGAGAGAATGGCGCGAGACCTTGGTATTCAAGAGCATGCAGAATTTATTGGGGCGACGTCTGATGTGCCGGAACTGTTGAAGCAATCCCGTCTTCCTTGTTCATGCGTCAGAGACCGAAGGATGCCCCAATGCGGTGATGGAGGCGATGGCATGTGGCCGTCCGGTTGTGGCGATGGAAGCGGGTGATATCCCCTTGCTGGTGGAAGATGGAAAGACCGGATTTGTGATTCGTCGAGGGGACGAAGAAACATTCGGGCAACGGGTTATGCAACTCCTTTCTGACGAGGAGCTTTGCCGGCGAATGGGTCTGGCTGCCCGGGCAAAAGCAGAGCGAGAGTTCGGGCTGGGACGTCTTGTTGCAGAAACGCTGGCGGCCTACGAAGACGCCGGATGGAAGGATCGGAACACTCATCAGCCGCTGTGTGCTCCATTGACTGACAAGGCCGGAACGCCATCTCTGTCACGAGTCCCATCAGAAACCGAAATCTAATTCACGCTAAAATCGGCAATACTTTGCGGTGGTCTAATATGCGCGTGCTCGCTGTGACAAATATGTTCCCGACACCTCAGTCTTCTCGTTCTGGCAGGTTTATTGAACAACAGCTCGAAGGACTGAAGCTGATTGGTTTAGACATCGAGTTGCTGTTCGTAGATCGTATTAGAAAAGGGATGAGAGCTTATACGACGCTGCCAGGTGAGCTACGATCGAAGATAAAGGCTTGCCAGCCTGACCTGGTCCACGCGCACTATGGTGGTGTGATGGCAGATGTTGTGACGCGCACCGTTCAGGATCGGCCCACGATCGTGACATTTCATGGTTCAGATTTGCTTGGTCAGCCGTTTGAGAGTCCATTAAGGAGAATGCTTTCCAGTTACGGAGTGTTCGCTTCCAGAAAAGCAGCACGACGATGCGACGGCCTTGTTATTGTGGCAGAGCACCTGCGACGAGCGCTGCCTAAAGACGTGAAGAATTCGAAGGTGAGAGTGATTCCATGCGGGATCGACATCAACCTGTTTAAGCCGCTGAGTCGAGCGCAGTGCTGCAAGAAACTTGGGTGGGACCCTGAGGTATTTCATGTATTGTTCCAGGACTCTGGTGATCCGGTGAAGCGGCCTTCACTGGCCTACGAATCCGTGCAGGCGCTTAAGAATAGTGGAGTGAAGTGCGAATTGCATGTGCTTCGCAAAGTGCCCTATGCCGAAGTCCCTACCTGGATCAACGCAAGTGACGTCCTACTTCTGACTTCCATTCATGAGGGTTCCCCAACCGTTGTGAAGGAAGCACTCGCCTGCAACCTCCCAATTGTATCCGTGGATGTCGGTGACGTGCGGGAACGGATAGAAGGAATTGAGGGCTGTTACATCGCGAGACCAGAACCTCACGACTTAGGCGCCACATTGGGCCTTGTTGCTTCATCTGCAGAGAGGATCGACGGGCGTCCCGCAGTGCAGCGGCTTTCTCTCGATCACATTGCCATCCGTCTGGCGGATTTCTACCGAGAGGTGTTGGGTTCTTATGCAGCCACGAGGCGGCCTGCCACGGCTGAGTCGGGTGAACGGGTGGCAGCCAGCGGACAGTGACCTTGAATTCTCAACCCTTGGTGGGTTCAGAAAACGCTGAGACCTTTTGGAGGGGCTGGGGGGCCGTGTCGGAGCTGGAGGATGCACCCTCGTAGGCCCCGATATCGTACCCCGATCCTTGGGGTCGCGGGGCCCCTGCAAAATCCACCGTCACGCTGGAAATGGTCACGCCAGCCTTGATCGCCGGGCTGGTGCTGGTGAGCGTGTAGTCGTGACTCCCCACATTCGCCAGCAGTGGATCGTTGTTGTTGCGACTCCCTGAGACGGTGACGCCGGAGATCGTCGCATTCGTGACCGTACCGACAGGGCCAGCCAGATTGTTGCGAAAGATGACATTGGTGGCGCTGCTCCAACTGCCGCCTTGATTGATCCCCACACCAGCAGGAGGAGAAACGAAAATGTTATTCACAATATCCAGGTTCGTCATAGGAGCCGAAATGGTGATATAGCCAGGCACCCAGGTGTTGGCGGGCGTCGCTAAACGTGTTGTTGGCGATAGTGACGCCAGTCAGTGAGGCGGGATAGAGCTGAATGGCCCAGCCCGCCAGGTGATTAT
>CAWGSC010000001.1:0-123468 GCA_963825145.1 uncultured Nitrospiraceae bacterium | reverse complement strand
TACGATGTTTGTAAAAACCCTAGCTCAGACCAAAATGTGGGGGTTTTGGCAATATATGTTTGATTTCTGCAACGAGAGTTTTTCCTGCGTGCTCGGCTCGTTAACGGCTATAAGCCTGGTTTTTTTGGCTATCGTATTGGGCTTGGGTGCTATGATGACGCGCCTCAATAATGAAGAGAATAGCCGGATGCGTCATGCTGGGTGCCAAGAGCGTTGACAAGATCTGGGGATGGTGAGGGGAGTGGCCAAGGCTTCCCTTTACTGCGCGCATCGAACGAGCACGATTTTTATCGTGCGCGTTCTGCGAGCAAAAGGGAGGCTTGGACGCCCCCTCTCCATCATCCTTCGGAAACCGTGCATTGCGTGAGCAAGGGGGGATTCAGCAGCGCAACGTCACGATCGTCACGCCATCTCCGCCTTCTGCCCGATCTCCCGCACGGAACTCCGCCACATAGGGCGAGTCTTTCAAGTAGTCTCGCAACGACGCTTTGAGTTTCCCCGTGCCATGGCCATGAATGATGCGCAGAAACGGCGCGCCGGCCAACGTCGCGCGATCCAGCGCCGCAACCACCTCATCCAAGGCCTCGTCCGCCGCCTTCCCTCGAACATCCACGACCGTCTGTTCATCGAGTCCCAGTCCGCCGCCTGACGAGACCCGGCGAGGACTCGATGAGACCGGCGGCGACGGTGCTGTGCGCCCTCGTGCGAGGCCAACGAGATTCGCCACTGTGGCAAGCACTTCCCCCTCCCCCACCTTCACCCTCACGCGTTTTTTCCCTTGTGGCGCTTCGAGTAGTGTGCCGGTCATGCCGAGCCCGCTGATCTCGACCTGATCCCCCACCCCCAACTGCGCAAGCGGAATCGGCGTGCCGGCCGGGGCCAATTCGGCTCTCGTCTGCGCCTCAAGCTCGAACAATCGTTGCTTCGCCGCTTTGGCTTTGATCAACTTCTGCTCGCCCTTGACGGCATCGACCGTGGCTTGCACTTCAGCCCGCGCGCGACTGAACTGCTCACTGAGTTTTCGCTTGAGGCCCTTCTGCGCTTCCCGTTCCGTGTCTTCCAGGTGAGCCAGCTGTGCCTTCGCACGTTGTTCGGCCTGTTCCGCTTCACGTCTGGCCTCGACAGCCCGGGCCAGATCGTCGGCCAACTGCCGCTGCGTGGCTTGCAGATCGTGGAGCATCGTTTCCATGACCCGCTCGTCTTTATGGAGCTTCTGCCTCGCCTCATCGAGCAAGGCCCGGTCCATCCCTAACCGACCGGCAATCTCAAGCGCGGACGACCCACCCGGCACCCCCATGAATAGCCGATAGGTCGGCGAGAGCGTCGCCACGTCAAATTCGACCGCAGCGTTCGCAAAGCCGGGCATCGTGTGGGCCAAGGCCTTCAGCGACCCATAGTGCGTGGTCGCGACAACTTTCATCCCCAGCGTTGCCAGCCGACAGAGTAACGCTTCGGCAAGGGCCGCTCCTTCTGTCGGATCGGTCGATGTCACCGGTTCATCGAGAAGGACCAACCATTGCCGCGGGACGGCATTCGTGTCGCTTCTGCGCTGACGGTCCGTTTCATCGAGCAACTGGATCATCTGGGTCATGTGCGCAGAAAAGCTGGACAGATCGCGGGCCAGGTCTTGGGCGTCGCCGATATCGGCATAGACATCGGGAAAGACCGCCATCTCGGACTCCGCGTCACAGGGCAGGTGCAATCCGGCCCGGACCATCAAGGCAAAGAGCCCGACGATCTTGAGGGTCACGGTCTTCCCGCCTGTATTGGGACCGGAGATGACGAGCACGTGAATCGATTCATCCAAGAGAATATCGTTGGCAACCACCTGCGCTTTCGACAACACGAGTAAGGGATGCCTGGCCTGCAACAGCCGTACGCGCCCTTCTGCGTTGAGCCCGACTGGATGCGCCTTCAGTTGGCGGCCAAACGATGCCCGCGCCGAAATACCGTCGAGCACGGCCAGCGCATCAAGCCCCGCCAGAACGACCTCGGATTGTGCGGCGACGAGAGCGGACAACTCACGGAGAATGCGTCGCACTTCCCGTTCGATCTCAAGATCCGCCACTTTGATCGAATTGTTCAGCTCGACCAACTCGCGCGGTTCGAGAAACACCGTGGCCCCGCTGGCCGAGACGTCATGGACGATCCCCGGCACCCGTCCCCGCATATCGGCTTTCACCGGAATGACATACCGGCCTTCTCGCTGGGCGAAATACTGTTCCTGCAAGATGTCTTCATAGCGACGCGAGTGCAGCATCTGATCTACCTGATGCCGCATCTGCTGTTTGAGCGCCTGTGCCTGATGGGTCAAGCGCCGCAACTCCGGCGTCGCCGACTCCTTGATCGAGCCGTCGGGGTGGATCGCCGCATCCAGCGCGGTTTTCACGGGCCGCAGTTCCTCGACCGATTGCAGGGGCTGCGCGGCGGATGCCAGCGCAGGAGCGTCGTGTTGATGCCGCCCCACAAAGCGGCCACTCTCCTCCAGCAACTCCAGCACCATCGCGCAATCCCGGAGTTCGTGGACCTCCAACGCCGCCCCTTTCTTCGCCCGGGCGAGCGGGTCTCGAATATCCGGAAATGCCAAGGTCGGCAGGGCCTCGCCGGATGCTTGGAGCTGTCCCATCTCCGTCGTTTCCTGTTGGCGCCGTCGCGAATCGTGGAGGCTGGTCGCCAATTCGAGGGCACGACAGCGCGCCGCTCCCATCGTCGATCGGGCATGCCCGGCAAGGGCCTCGAGCAGTCTGGGCCACTCCAACACCTGCGTGGTCTGTTCGAAGAGATTCACCGATACCTCATCGGAAAATGTCTCACGCTGGAATCGACGAACTCTAACGAACCCGGCGATAGAGACGCAAGGCACAGATCCACTGAGCTCACACCAACTCTGTCCGAATCCGGTTCTGGTGGCAGTGAAACTTCTGTGATCAGACGCGGGATTACCGCTTTTGTATGGCTTGACAAGGCCCAGGAGCGTCGATACTATCGACCTCATTCTGGCCGGTGGATTCAACCGGCCAATTTTTTCTTGAGGGACCACTCGTCATGGCTATTCGGATCGGTATTAACGGATTTGGACGGATCGGACGGAACGTCCTGCGGGCATCACTCGGTGATCCCGACCTCCACGTTGTCGCGGTGAACGACCTCACAGATGCGAAGACGCTTGCCTATCTCTTGAAGTACGACTCGGTACACGGGACGTTACAGGGAAGCGTCGAGGCCAAAGGCGACCAGATCCTCGTCGACGGCAAGCCCATTAAGGTGCTCGCGATCAAGGACCCCAAAGACCTTCCCTGGAAGGAACTGGATGTCGACATCGTCATCGAATCGACCGGGCGCTTTACCGACCGTGAAGGCGCGGGAAAGCACATCTCTGCCGGAGCCAAGCACGTCATTATTTCCGCACCGGCGAAGGACCCCGATGTCACCATCGTACTGGGCGTCAACGACGCGGCCTACGATCCGAAAACTGCACCACATTATCTCCAACGCCTCCTGCACGACCAATTGTCTGGCTCCCGTGGCAAAAGTTCTGTTGGATAATTTCGGCATCAAGCACGGCGTCATGACCACGATCCATTCCTACACCAACGACCAGCAATTACTCGATCTGCCCCACAAAGACCTGCGGCGCGGGCGCGCGGCAGGCATGTCGATGATCCCGACCAGCACCGGCGCGGCAAAGGCGCTGCACTTGGTACTGCCGCAGCTCAAGGGCAAGATCGACGGCCTCGCCATCCGCGTCCCCACACCGAATGTCTCGCTGGTGGATCTGACCGTCGAAACCGAAAAGGATTGTGACGTCGCCTCCGTCAACGCCGCCTTCCGGAAAGCGGCGAACGGCCCGATGAAAAATATTCTGCTCTATTCCGAAGACCCGATCGTCTCGATCGACCAAAAGGGCGACTCTCATTCGGCCACATTCGATGCCCCGCTCACGATGGCCATCGACAAGCGGCTCGTCAAGGTGACGGCCTGGTACGACAACGAGTGGGGGTATTCATGCCGGGTTCGAGACCTGATCAAGGTCATCGCGGCAAGAGCGACAGAACGCTGAGTACCGCGGGGCGATGCCTGCTTCAGCCCGATTCTGTTCCATGCTGACGCCCATTCCTGGAAGGACCGACTTGACGGAGCCGCAATGAAACTGCGCAAACAAACGATCGACGACGTCGTGCTGCGAGACAAGCGCGTCATCATCCGAGCCGACTTCAACGTCCCGTTGGACGATTCGCACCAAATCACCGACGACACCCGCATTCGTTCGACCCTGCCGACCATCAATCGAGCCGTCGACGACGGCGCCAAGGTGATCCTCTGTTCGCACCTCGGCCGACCGAACGGAAAATTCGACCCCAAGTACAGTCTGGCCCCGGTGGCCAAACGCCTGGGACGGCTCATGGGCAAAGACATTCTGTTTGCACCCGATTGCATCGGCCCGGCCGTGGAAGCGCTTGTCGCCAAGATGAAGCCTGGCGATGTCCTGCTCCTTGAAAACCTCCGATTCCATAAGGGGGAAGAGGAAAACGACGACGCCTTTTCGAAAGCACTGGCGGCCCTCGGCGATGTCTATATCAACGACGCATTCGGCGCCGCACACCGGGCCCATGCCTCCACCGTCGGCATCACCAAATTCATTCCCGCCTCGGTCGCCGGCTTCCTCCTCAAGAAAGAAATCGAATACCTCGAGGGCGCCGTCGAAAACCCCGTTCGGCCGTTTGTCGCCGTTCTCGGCGGGGCGAAAGTGTCGGGAAAGATCGGCGTCATCGAGAACCTGGGTAAGCGCGTCGACAAAGTCATTATCGGCGGCGGCATGGCCTTTACCTTCTTAAAGGCGAAGGGGATGGAAATCGGCAACTCCCTGGTCGAAAACGACATGCTGGACTTCGCCAAAGGCATTGAAGAGCATGCCCTTTCCCGCGGCGTAAAATTCTACCTGCCGGTCGATTGTGTCGTCGCGGCCAGCCGCGAGCCTGGGGCGGAATCGAAGATCGTTCCGGTCCAGGAGATTCCGAAAGGGTGGTACGCACTCGACATTGGCCCGGCCTCCGTAAAACTCTTCAACGAAGCAGTCCAGAACGCGAAGACGATTCTGTGGAACGGACCGATGGGTGTCTTTGAAATCGATGCCTACGCCCGAGGCACCCTCGCGATGGCTCACGCGATTGCCGATGCCTATGCCCTGACGATCGTCGGCGGTGGTGAAACGGCTCTGGCCGTGCATCGAGCCGGCGAATCGGAGAATATGTCGTTCATCTCGACCGGCGGCGGCGCCGCGCTGGAATTGCTGGAAGGCAAACAACTCCCGGGCCTGACCGCCCTCCCGGATCGAGTCGCGTAATCGCCTCGTCGCTGAGTTCACACCCTCTATCACCATCGAGCATCGAGACACCTGTGCGCAGACCCCTCATCGTCGGCAACTGGAAGATGAACAAGACGGCCTCGGAGGCTGCGGCCTTCATTCGCGACCTCCGCGAACGAGTGCCTGCATCGCCTCACGCCGACGTGGTCCTTGCACCGCCCTTTACGGCCCTCGAATCGGCCCGCAACGCCTTGGGCCCCTCCTCCTGGATCAGCCTCGGCGCACAAAATGTACATTGGGAAACGCACGGGGCCTTCACCGGGGAAGTGTCCGCTCCGATGTTGCGCGATCTTGGCTGCCGCTATGTGATCGTCGGCCATTCTGAACGTCGCACGCTCTTCGGCGAACGAGATGAGCATATTCAGAAGAAAGTCCGGGCGGCGCTGAGGCACGGGCTCTCTCCGATCCTGTGCGTGGGAGAATCGCTGGCGGACCGTGAGGCAGGCCGAACGGAATCGGTCGTCACCGCTCAACTCAGCGGCAGCCTGGCAGGGTTGACCACACAGGATCTTGCGACCGTCACGATCGCCTACGAACCGGTCTGGGCCATCGGCACAGGACGAGCCGCCACCACGGAGCAGGCCGTGACCGTGCATCGCTCGATCCGCTTGTTCATGGAGACCGGCTGGGATAGCAAAACGGCCTCGGCCATCAGAATCCTCTACGGCGGAAGCGTCACGCCCCAGAACATCGAGTCGCTCCTCGCCTCGGACGCGATCGACGGGGCACTGGTAGGTGGGGCTTGTCTCAATCCCGATTCGTTTGCTACAATTATCGAGTCTTGCTCAGACACCGCGTGCCTAATTGATCGGAGTGCCATGTATATCTTCCTCATCGTCATTCACGTCATGGTCTGTTTTCTCATGGTCGGCGCGATCCTCTTGCAATCAGGGAAGGGCGCTGAAATCGGCGCGTCATTCGGAGGCTCCAGCCAGACCGTCTTTGGTAGCCGCGGTCCCGCCAACTTCTTGAGCAAATTCACGGTCGTCGTCGCGGCCGTCTTCATGCTGACTTCGCTCAGTCTGGCTATCCTCGCCAAAGAACGAACGTTTTCTTCCACGGTCATCGATCTCAATAAGAAAGAGACTTCTCAGACCGCCCCCGAAACCCCGTCTACTACACCGGCAGCCCCAGCCGCTGAGAGCCACGCTCCAAGCGATTCGTCCTCCAGCGGACACTAGCAGAACGCTGGATAAATTCATCCTCGTCGTCCGTGAATCGTGAGCAAGACTTGCGCGACAGGCGCGACTCACGAAGACGAAACTTCGGACCCGTCTTGCTATTCTCGCGAGTCTCGCACGAATAACGAGATCCGCTTCACTGATGTCAATTACGCCGATCAGGAATGGGAAGGTAAGAGCTGAAACTATTCAGCGTCTTACTAAATTCTGGTGAGCCATGCCTCGTGGGAAGGGTCCTCCCCACGCACGATGGAAAAGAAGCTCTTCTGCAGAGACTGCGTAATCGGACCTGGCGTGCCGGTTCCAATGCGGCGGTTGTCGATCTCCCGCACCGGCGTCAACTCGGCAGCGGTCCCGGTCACAAACACTTCATCGGCGATATACATGTCATCGCGTGTGAACCGCTCCTCCACCACAGGAATACGCTGCTCCCGCGCCAGCTCGATGACGGAACTTCTGGTGATGCCGTCGAGGATCGAGGTGAGCGGCGTGGTCTTAATCTGCCCTTTCCGCACAATGAAGATGTTCTCCCCCGTCCCCTCGGACACATACCCCTCGGTATCGAGCAAAATGGCTTCATCGTACCCGTCCGCTTTCGCCTCCCGCTTCGCGAGAATCGAATTCACGTAGTAGCCGGAAATCTTCCCTCTCGTCATCGAGACATTGACGTGATGGCGAGTATACGACGACACGCGGGCCCGCATCCCATTCGCCAGCGCATCGTCCCCGAGATAGGCGCCCCAGGTCCAGGCTGCAATGGCCAGCTTGATTGGATTGTCGCCGGGATAGACCCCCATCGCTCCATGCCCGATATAGACGAGCGGACGGATATAGCAGGCCTCCAGCTTATTCACCCTGACTGTCTCCACGATGGCCGCTGCGACCTGCTTCTTGTCGAAGGGCATCTGCATCATGCCGATATGGGCGGAATCGAACAGCCGATCGACATGTTCCTGCAACCGAAAAATCGCGGAACCGGACTTCCCCTTGTAACAGCGAATCCCCTCGAAGACAGCCAGTCCATAATGGAGCGAATGGGTCATCACATGGACATGCGCGTCCGCCCAATCGACGAACGACCCGTCCATCCAAATTTTTCCTTGTGGCTTAAGCATAGACAACAAAGACGGGCACGCGAGTGAACCATCAATCGCCGAAATTGGAATATAGCAGCGGGCTGGAAGAAGCGTCAAGCAAACGGGCGTGACATGGCCCACAGCAAGAATGAACAAGAGGAACGCTCAGGTAGGCGACTGAGGGGCACGAATCTGCTGGCTCAATGCATCGGTGATATGCTTCGCAGCTAACGGACTGAGCTGGACAAAGTCCAAGCCGAAATCATATCCATCCACCCACCGAACCGTCGCTCGTTCAATTTCTATCGTCGGGCCATCGTCTGAAAGTGTGAGGCGCAACGCCAAATTGAGACCTGGGTTCAACCGCATGGTCGCCTTGAATACGCATTCCGGATTGAGACAGATTGGTCACGATACCTTTCCCGACGCATTCCCCGCTGAGATAATAGAGAACGCGCCGGGTCGGTATGCGACGATAGGGACGGAGCACGAATCGAATGCCTTTCGGCTTGGAGGGACGAGGCTTCGGTGCGACGGCCATCATTATCTCCGATCCATGAAATAGCTCAACAATAGAGCTGAGAGCATACGCCCAGGAGCCAGAGCAGGATAGCCCACGAACAGGGTAACCCGAAGGAGGGGAGCGAGCTTTGCGGCCAACCCAACATAATCACCCCTGCCTTTACCTTGACAGGCTTCAAATCCCTATGTTACAAAATCATCTTCTGTAATGGAGACAGGGGCTTATGTACGCAATCATTGAGACAGGCGGCAAGCAGTATCGGGTCGAAACTGGGTCATTGGTCCAAGTGGAGTCCCTTCCCGGCGAGGTCGGGGGGACGATCGAACTCGGCCAGGTTCGGCTGGTCCACGGCGACAAGGGTATAGAGGTCGGACAACCGTTGGTCAAAGGGGCCACCGTCAAAGCCGAGATCATCAACCAGGGCCGAACCCGCTCCATCACCATCTTCAAGAAACAACGGCGCAAGAACTATCGGCGGACCAATGGCCATCGCCAGGGCTTTACCAAATTGCGCATTACCGGTATCGAAACGGCCTAGCGAGGATCAGTCATGGCAACAAATAAAGGCGGCGGATCAACTAGAAATGGGCGCGATAGTAATCCGCAATATCTTGGGGTCAAGGCCTACGGCGGAGAGACCGTGAAGGCCGGATCGATTTTGATCCGTCAGCGAGGGACAAAGTTCTTCCCCGGTTTCAACGTGGGCCTCGGCAAAGACCACACCCTCTTCGCCCGCATCACAGGGATCGTGAAGTTCGAACGCGGCCGCGGACGGCAGAAGGTCAGCGTCTACTCCGCGCCCTCGATTTCATAGTACATTCTTTTCCTACTTTTCTCGTCACAGTGTCGTTACCGCGAGGACTCCCGGCATGAGTAGGGGTGCAACGGGATGTTCCTCGTATGTCATGCTCATACAGTCATCACACTGAAACGGTGCGCCGATGTTTGTCGATGAAGTCCGTATCCATATCAAAGCCGGCCGAGGCGGCGACGGCGCATGCAGTTTTCGGCGCGAAAAGTTCGTGCCGCGCGGCGGGCCGGACGGCGGCGACGGCGGCCACGGCGGCAATGTCGTGTTTGAAGCGTCGCCTCGCATGACCACGCTCCTCGACCTCCGGTACCAAAAACACTACGAAGCAGAAGTCGGTCGCCAGGGAGGCGCCGCCAATTGCTCCGGAAGAACCGGAGAGGATGTGGTGGTGGCCCTTCCTGTCGGCACCGTCATCTTCGATGATCAGACAGATGAGGTGCTGGCCGACCTGGTTACCGCTGGACAGCAGTTTGTGGCAGCTCGCGGGGGCCGGGGGGGGCGAGGGAATAGCCATTTCGCAACCTCGACCAACCGCACGCCTACGAACTTTGAAACCGGCACCGAAGGCGAAGAACGGTCGCTCAGACTTGAACTGAAACTGTTGGCCGATGTCGGACTTGTGGGCTTTCCCAATGCCGGAAAATCGACGCTCATCGCCGCAATCTCGGCGGCACGACCGAAGATCGCCGACTATCCTTTCACCACGCTGACGCCGAATCTGGGGATCGTTCGCTGGGGAGAAAAAGGAAGTTTCGCCGTCGCCGATATTCCCGGAATCATCGAAGGTGCCCATGAAGGCAAGGGACTGGGACTCCAATTTCTCCGGCATATCGAACGCACGTCGTTTTTGCTGTACATGATCGACGTGTCAGAATGGGCCCCCGAGGAGCCGGTCAAGAGTTTCGAGATCATGCGTCAGGAATTGGCCGCCTACGATGAGCCGATCATCACACGCCCTTTCGCAGTGGTCGCCACAAAGATCGATGTGGTCGGAGACGGCGCGCGGCTGCGCGAGTTGCAGAAGTATTGTAAGCGCCATCGCTATACATGCCTCCCGATCTCTGCCGCCACGAGAGAAGGGTTGACGGAACTCGTCACCTATGTGGGGCAACAGGTTGCGCAACTTCGAGCCACACCATGCGAGATCAGCTCCTAAAGCACGCCATCCGCATCGTCATCAAAATCGGGAGCAGTCTCGTCGCGTCCCGAGAGACCGGCCTGCGCCCTGAACGGATCGATCGACTCGCGGATGAAATCGCAGCCCTCCGGTCAGGCGGACGTGAAGTCTTGATCGTCTCCTCCGGCGCGATTGTCTCCGGCATCAAGAAGTTAGGCCTGACGGAATACCCCAAGAGTCTCCCCGTGAAGCAGGCAGCAGCGGCGGTCGGCCAAAGCCGGCTCATGTGGGCGTACGAAAAATCGTTTGAACGGCTCGACGTCAAGGTGGCACAAATCCTACTCACACACCACGACCTCGCCGATCGGCGTCGCTTTCTCAATGCACGCCACACCCTGAGTGCGCTGATCGGATTCGGCGTGATTCCCATCATCAACGAAAACGATACGGTTGCTGTGGATGAAATCCGCGTGGGAGACAACGATACCCTGGCCGCCGAGGTGGCCCATCTGGTCGACGCGGAGCTGCTGATCATCCTGTCCGATATCGACGGCTTGTTTACGGAGGACCCGCGCAAGAACCCTGCAGCCACGCTGATTCCGTTGATCCCAGACATTACCGAAGAAATTGAACGGCGAGCCGGCGTCTCCAGCTCTTTCGAAGGAACCGGAGGCATGGCCACGAAAGTCCGGGCTGCCAAGAAAGTCAGTGAGTATGGAGTGGCCACCTTGATCTTGAACGGGCAAGAAGCCGGCCTCCTTCCACGCGTATTAGCCGGCGGATCAGGCGGCAGCCTCTTCCTCGCGAAGGAACGTCGTTTCACCAGCCGCAAACATTGGATCGCCTTCACCCTCAGGCCGCGAGGGACCCTGACGCTCGATCCCGGAGCCGTCGAGGCGCTGGCCCGACGGGGCAAGAGCCTATTGGCTTCAGGTATTCTGGACGTCAGCGGTTCGTTCGATACGGGAGATGCGGTCAGCTGCCTCGACCAAGATGGCAAAGAGTTCGCCAAAGGACTCGTGAACTTCTCCTCCGACACCTTGGCACGGATCAAAGGGCTCAAAACGATCGAGATCCAGCAGCGACTCGGCCCACAGGAATACGAGGAAGTCATTCACCGGGACAACCTTGTAATCCTCTAGCAAGGCGTATATGAGTCAAGTCTCGTTCAATGTTCCGCATGCTAGACGTGAGTACGCAATCAAGTGCTGAGTTATAATGTCACCAGATTCTGAATCTCAGCCCTCAACACCCAGCACTCAGCACTCTGGCCCCCTTCGTCTCGGCCTACTGGGCGGCAGTTTCAACCCCGTGCACAACGGTCACCTGGCCATTGCGCGCCAGACACGCGAGGCCCTCGGGCTCGACCAAATCCTCTTCATTCCCACGAGTCACCCTCCCCATAAGCCGAACGGCAGTCTGGCGCCGGCCCAAGACCGCTATGAGATGGTCCGCCTTGCCATCGCCTCAGACCCCTCTCTCGCCATCTCGGATGTGGAAATCCGTCGACCAGGCAAGTCCTACTCCATCGACACCATTCGCCTGCTGCAGCAAGAGTATGGAGCGCAGACCCAGCTCTTTTTCTTGATCGGGCTCGATGCCTTTCTGGATTTTCCTTCCTGGCGTGACCCCCTGACATTGCTGAAACTCTGCCAGTTCGTCGTCCTCTCCCGGCCAGGCCTGTCGTTTCGGTCCCTCTCAACCGTGGCACTGCTTCCGCCGATTCCCTACCCCTCGCTGGCGGACCTAGATGCGGAACGGATTTCCCGAATTGAGGCGCCGCTCGGAACGCAACGCCTGATCTGTCTCAAACTACCGCCCTGCGCAGTCTCCGCATCGGACATTCGCTCGCGAATCCGCCAAGGGCTCCCGGCGGCAAATCTGTTGCCGCCCTTAGTGGAATCTTATATACTTCAACATCATCTCTACCAAGAGGACCGTAATCGCACGAACAGCTAGGTCCACGGCCCTCGCCATTGCCCGGGCCATGCTCGATAAGAAGGCCACCGACGTTCTCATCCTCCAGGTAGCGCCGCTGACCTCCGTTGCCGACTACCTGGTCATAGGCTCTGCGGATTCGGATCGCCAAGCGAGTGCCATCGCCGATCATATCGACGGTATCCTCTCTCGCTCCGGTTCCAAACCGCTGAGCGTCGAAGGCACGCGGTCCTCCCAGTGGGTTCTGATGGACTTCGGCGATGTCATCGCCCATATTTTCAGGCAGGATGTCCGGAAGCATTACGCACTCGAACGGTTGTGGGCCGACGCAAAACGCATCGCCATCCCAGGCGAACCGGCGGCCACGCAACCGGCCGTCGACCCCACGGCCCGTGAAGCGGAAAAAGGCGCCCGCGAAAATAAAGGCCTAGATCGATGCTCCGACTGCTCACCACCATCTTCCTCGTCAGCGCCGGAATCTTCCTCTACAGCTATGCCCGCGAACTGAATCCAGGGACGGTCGCAGTCCGGACCAGTCCCTCCATCCAATTTGAACTGAGTCCTGTCACACTCGTCGTCTTTTCCATGGCTGTCGGCGCCGTCCTCGTGGCCTTGGCCGTCGGCATGCGGCAAACCGCCCACGTCATCGGCAACTGGCGCAGCACACGGCTGTTGCGGCGCAAAGAAAAAATCGATGCACTCCATCGTGAAGGCACCCATGCCATCATGTCGAAACGCACCGTCGAAGCCATTGGCCTGTTCGAAAGAGCGCTGGCCATGGACCCGAATCGTGTCGATTCGCTGCTCTGGCTGGGAAACATTTACCGCGTGGAAAATAACTTCGCTGAGGCGATCCGCCTCCATCAACGAGCGAATCGCGTCGACGATCGCAACATCGAAATTCTGCTGGAGTTGGCCAACGACCTGGAGGGTGCCAAGCGCTATGAAGACGCCTTGCAGACCCTGCACAAAATGCTCAAGGTCGAACCGGATAACCTCACCGCGCTCATTCGCAAGCGCGATCTGTTGATCAGGCTCGAAAAATGGAGCGAGGCGCTCGAAATCCAACATCGTCTCCTGAAGGCCAACCTGCCTGAGCCGGAACGCCTGGCCGAGGCCCAACTTCTCACCGGCTGCACATACGAAGTCGGACGCCAATTTCTGGAACGAGGCCACCCCGATAAGGCACGGCGCTACTTCCGCGGCGCCATTAAGAAGGACCGGACGTTCTTGCCTGCCTACGTCGGCATTGGCGAAATCTTGATCCGGGAAGGCAAAACCAAGCAGGCCGTAGAAATTCTCAAGAAGGTCTATGCCAAGACCCGGAGCAACATCATCCTGCACCGCCTGGAAGAACTCTTTCTCGAACAGGGCGAACCCAGCGAAATTATCCGTGTCTATCAGGAGGCCCTCCGGCAAGACCCGAACAACCCTGCCCTGCAGTTCTATTTAGGCAAGCTCTACTACCGACTCGAAATGGTCGACGAAGCCTTCGACATCCTCTCGACCGTCGAAGGGGTACAGGACCAATTGGCCGATTACCATAAGATCATGGCTAATCTCTATCTGCGCAAGCAGCAGATGGAGCAGGCCGTCGCCGAACTCAAGAAAGCCCTGCATTTCAAGAAACGTGTGGTCGTCCCCTATGTCTGCACCGCCTGCCGGCAAGAATCGACCGAATGGTCGGGACGCTGCCGACGCTGTGGGACCTGGAATACATTAGTCGCACTGCCCTGGCCGAATGCCGGTCAAGCGGTCCCCGATCAAGACAGCGGCCCCCTCCCAGTCTCAGCAGTTCCCTACCAGGGCATTGCTTCTCCCTTCGAAACCGTGTAGGTTTTCGGCCAGCCCGGCTCTGCCTGACGCACACGCACAGCCATCCGCATCGCGGTCAATTCAACCTCTACAGATGATGGAGTGTCCCATGGTCGACTATCAGGATTTCGCTGCCAAAGCCTTGCGCGACGAGACGCTGACCAGAAGCGAATGCCAGGCCGTGCTCGACACTCCAGATGAGCAGTTGCTGGGACTCCTCCAAGCCGCCTTTACCGTCCGATCCCACTATTTCGGCAAAACCGTTCGGCTCCAGATGTTGCAGAACGCCAAGAGCGGGGCCTGCCAGGAAGACTGTCACTACTGTTCCCAATCTGCGATCTCCACCGCCCCCATCGAGCGCTATAACCTCGTGCCCCAACAACAGATGATTGACGGCGCCCGACAAGCGGCGGCCTCGAAGGCTCAACGCTATTGCATCGTCATCAGCGGTCGGAGTCCCTTGGATCGGGAAATCGACGAAATCGCAGGAGCCGTCCGCTCGATCAAGCAGGAAATTCCGATTCAGATTTGCTGTTCACTGGGCCTCATGAATGAACAACAGGCCAAGCGTCTGAAGGCGGCAGGAGTCGATCGTGTCAACCACAACTTGAATACGAGCGAAGCCTTTCACGCCTCTATCTGCACCACGCACACCTTTCAAGATCGGCTCAGCACCATCCGGAACGCTCGAGCGGCAGGATTGGAAATCTGCTCAGGTGGGATCGTCGGAATGGGAGAGAAGGACGAAGACCTCATCGACCTGGCGATGGCCCTGATCGAGGTGAAGCCGGACTCGATTCCACTGAACATGCTCCATCCAGCGACAGGCACGCCGCTAGAGCACTGCGATCAACTCACTCCGCAACGCTGCTTGAAAGTGCTCTGCCTCTTCCGCTTCCTGCACCCGCGCACCGAAATCCGCATCGCCGGCGGCCGCGAACACAATCTCCGCAGCCTTCAACCGCTCGCCCTCTATCCAGCCGACTCCGTCTTCGTGAACGGCTACCTCACGACACCAGGCCAACCGGCCCCAGAAGTCTGGGGCATGATCGAGGACCTCGGCTTCAAGATCGAAGTGGACTACCAGCAGGCTGCTGAAAAAAGCTCCCAGCTTCATTCTCAGCCGCTCGAACCCCTCAACATAGGTCGCTGAGTATGCCCTCAGGGCGCTCAGCCTCTCTTCGACCATGCTGAAGGCCTTTGGGGTAGCCTGTATTGTGGCCCTCTACTGCTGGCGTTCCGCGAACAAAGAAGATGCCGTATTACTCCTCTCTTAACCCCTCCACCACCGGCTGTCTTGCTGCCCACCGCGCGGGCCAGTAGCCGGCCACCAGGGCAGCCGTGAGCGCGAGTGCTACGGCTTGCAGAATCACTCCGCCTGGGACTGTCATCTGAATCGTCCAGCCAAAGGATTGTTTATTGATCACGTGGATGAGCAGCAGGGCGAGCAGCAAGCCTCCCACGACGCCCAACACTGCCCCGATCAACCCAAGATAGGCCGCTTCCCACAGTACTAATCGTTCCACTTGTCTCGTACTGGCGCCGATAGCCCGCAACGCGGCAAATTCACGTCGTCGTTCCAGCACGGCCGTCACCAAGGTATTCACGATGCCGAGGACGGCCACCAGCACGGCAATGGCTTCAAGGACATAGGTCAAGACAAAGGAGCGGTCGAAGATCTCGAGGATCTCTTGCCGTAACTCGTGATTTCGAATCACCAACGGTGGGAGCGTCATTCCATCCAACCCGGCAACGTGCGTCACAATCGACTGTCTTACTTGCTCTGCATCGGCCCCGGCAGCCAGGTAGACCGAAAACACGGTCACCCGGTCGTCGTGCCATTGTCGCTGATACCATGTTCGATCCATCACCAGCTTCCCGCCGTCGGTCGAGTAATCGTAAAAAATTCCCTCGACTGGCACCGCAGCGGGCCCCGCCGGCGTTGTAATCGAGACCGTATCTCCCTCGCGAAGCCGTAGCCGAGTCGCCAACACTTCCGACAGGAGGGCGCCTCCGGTCTCGGCGGCTCGCCGCAGGGCCGCACTGGAATCTCCATGAACCATCAGATACCGGCTGCGCTGCGCATGGAGCCGAAGGTCTCGTGACACCAACGCCACTGGCTGACCCGCGACGTCTACATACACATCGCGATAGGTATCGACCGCGGCAATGCCGTCAATCGCCGACAGGGTCGAACGCCAGGTCCCCGGCAGAGCCCGCGAGGACTGCCCGGACTGCTTCCCCTGGAGCCAGGAATGCGGAGCCACGATGAGATCGGCCATCACGGTCTCGTCCACCCAGAACTCGACCGTGTCACGAAAACTGCGAACCATGACGACCACACCGATCATGATCGACAATCCCACCATCAACGCCGATACCGTCACCGCATTCCGGCCCGGATGACGTGCCGCCTGGTCTGCCGCGATGAGCCGGAGGCTCCCCCCGAGCACCATTGTCTTGCTTTCCTGGCGAAGATGCCGCCAGCCCAATGCCTTGATACAGATCGGCGCAAGACAGGAAAGCGCCCCCAAGAGACAGATCGTCGCGAAATAGCCAAAGAGCGGCAGGTCTCCAATCGGGCCCATCAGCGAGCAGAGGCCTGCCAACACCAACAGCCCGAGGCTGATCCACCCCCACAGACCTGCCTTCAGTTGATGCGTCGATTCATAGTCTCCCGGTGCCAAGGCACGAACTGTCACGGTCCTGCCGGCTTCCACGCTAGGACCCAAGGCTCCCAACATCGAGACCACTGTTCCGAGCAAAACTCCTTTCATCACCGATGTAAATGTCAGCATGTCCATCGACAGGATCAACCCGCCGGACGCAACCGGTGCATAGAGGTCTGAGACCGTCCGGCTGACGAGCGACACCAAACCACTAGCCAGCCACACCCCACCAAGACCGCCCAATAGCCCTCCAAGAAGACCGAGCAGCCCTGCCTCCACAAGAAACAAACCTGCGACCCGCCGTTCCGTCATGCCGAGTGCGCGGTAGATGCCGATCTCGCGCCTCCGTTGCGCCACAGCAAAGGCTATCGTGTTGTAGATCAAGAACATGCCGACGAGCAGCCCAACCCAGCTCATGACTGACAGATTGAGCTGGAAAGCCCAGACCATATTTTCGACCTGCTTCGTCCGTTGCGCCGGCCGTTGCACAATAAGATGGGGAGGGAGAACCGCACGCAGGGAGGCCACGATATCGTCGAGCGGTCGATCAGGCGTTGTCACCAAATCGATCCGATCCAACCGCCCGATTGATTGAAACAACAGTTGAGCCGCAGCGATATCCATGACGGCAAGCCGATCCCAGAGGGACGAGCGCGCCGCCTCGTTATGAATGAGCCCTGCGACTCGCAACCGTACGACGCGCCCTCCTACCGTCACCTCGACGAAACTACCGACTCCCAGATTCCAGTCGGCAGCAACCTGACGACCAAGGTACAGAGCGTCCGGAGCCAGGAGCGTCTCCAATTCCTGGCCGGTGTCAGCTTCCGAGATCCGGAAGCCGCGCGCCCCGGTCTCTGCGAGTAGATCCAGTCCCAATATCTGAAGCGCCTGGCCACGTAGCTCCCCATGGTTCAATACTACTGATTCCTCAATGACTGGAGAGGCGCTCACGACCCCCTCGACCGCACGGATAGCGGTGATTACGGATTCATCCACTCCGAGATCATGGCCTGCAATTTCCAATGTGGCACGACCCGCTACTGTCGTGACGGCTTGCTCGAAGGATTGCAGTACATGAACGTTCGCCGTCCCGATGGCGACGGATGCCAGCACTCCCAATGCCACTCCGGCGATACTGAGCAGGGTGCGAAATGGCCGCTGGAAGGCATGGGCCCGGATCAGGGCAATATTGAACATGAGTGGTATAGTCATTTAAGGACTGGACGCGGCATTAGCAGAACGCATCATAGTGGATACGGGAACGAGGATGAATCACATCATTCGGGCGGGTACCGGAACCCTGCACAAATCGGTAGTTTCGTTTACAGCCATACCCACCTTTGCTAGACTCGCGTGAGTCAATGATGAGAGGTTATTGATGGGCGCGCAAACTGCTCTGAACCGAAAATTCCAGCCGCTACAAGAAAAGCTCGATGCCGAACTTCTCACACCTCGGCAGCGTGACATCCTTCGCCTGGTGTCAATCGGACACACAAACCGTGAGATTGCGGAGGTGCTGGAGATCAGCGTACGAACGGTCGAAGTGCACCGATTCAACTTGATGCGGCGGTTGAATGTGAGAAACGTGGCGCAACTACTCCGACGGGCTCTGCAACTCGGTCTTCTTGCCAAGACGTTCGGGGCCAAATAGGCCTATAATTCTTTTAGTTTTCCTCGGCAATCCTCCAACCTCCTATACCCCTTCTTGCTGAGCTGGGCCGCCAGTTCCGTTTCCAGTCGGCCAAACACGTCGATCCCCTCCTCGACCAACACCGTCCCGATCTGCACAGCCGACGCGCCGCAGAGCACATGTTCGAACGCATCCACACCATTGACGACGCCGCCGGTCCCGATAATCGGCATGCGCCCTTCGAAGATCTTCCAAAAAGCCCGGACGTTGGCCAGCGCGACAGGCTTGATGATCGTGCCACCCAGTCCGCCGAACCCGCCCTTGGGCTTGATGACGACCACCTCGCGCTCCGGATCGACGACGAGTCCATTGCCGACCGAGTTAATGAGGTTGAGAAAATCGACCCCGCAACGGCCGATCACCTCTCCCATCACTGCGTGATGGGCCGGATCAAAGTACGGAGGCAGCTTGACCCCCATCGGAACCGTGATCAACTTGCGAACCCGCTTCAGTAGTCGCTCGGAAGCTTCGGCGTCATATCCAATCTGAGGTTTTCCCGGAATGTTGGGACAAGAGAGATTGACTTCGATCAAGTCGGGCTTCGCCGCATTGATCAAGGCTGCAATCGTCGGGAAATCGTCTTCACAGAGACCCGCCACACTGGCGATGACCGGTTTCCCGAGTGTCTTCAATTCAGGAATGAGGGCGGCGTACGCCTTGTACCCGAGATTCGGCAAACCCATGGAGTTGATGGACCCGCCAGGGAACCCATAGTACCGGGGTGTCGGATTGCCGTCGCGAGGCTCAACCGTCATCGACTTGGTGACGATGGCCCCGGCACGAGATCGGCCGAGGGCCAGCAGTTCTTCGCGCGTGACACAGAGAGCGCCAGAGGCATTCATGAAGCAACTGGGAAATCGCACGCCGGCAATGGTCGTCGAAAGATCCATCATGCGACTACCGTGACAGGCTGGTGCTGCGTTCTCGTCACGAGCTGCCCATCCTTCATGGTCCACACATAATCGGCAGCCTCAGCGGCCGCGGTGCTGTGGGTGACCAACAGTACGGTGATGCGAAAGCGCTGAACCAGCGACCGAAGGAGGGCGATGATCTCAGCCCCATGCTGGGAATCCAAATTACCGGTTGGCTCGTCGGCGAGAATGATCTGGGGCTGATGCACGATCGCTCGCGCGACCGCCACACGCTGCTGCTCCCCACCCGAGAGCTCGCTGGGGCGATGGTCTCGTCGTACGGTCATCGAGACCAACTCGAGCACATCCTCGACGCGGGCCTGGACCGATGCCCCTCGCTCCCCGCGCAGCAACAAAGGAAACGCGACATTCTCCGCTGCCGTCAACCCGGGAATCAAATGGAACGCTTGGAAGACAATCCCGACTGTTTCCCGCCTGATCCTTGTCCAGTCGTCGCTCGTGAATCGACTGGTTGACCGCCCTCCGAGGAGGATATCCCCCGAGGTCGGTCCATCCAATCCGCCAACCAGGTTCAGCAACGTACTCTTCCCGCAACCGCTGGGGCCGATGAACGCGCAGAAGTCTCCCTTCGCCACATCGACAGAGACCCGATCGAGCCCGGTGATGGTGTCGCCACCTCGTTCATAAATTTTCGACACCTGGTCAAATCTCACCATACTGATCTGCTTCTCCAATCGTACCCTAGGAGGATCGCCGTACGAGATAGGTTCAACATCCTGCCTCCTTCGTATATCACAACCATTTACAGAGCAACAACCTTGACAGGCGCGGCACATTCCCATAGAAGAAGCGCACACCTACGTCGATTGGAGCGCTTCTCCTGCAATGTTACGTGAAGACACACAGGATCGGCTTCTCGGATGGTGCCGTCAGGCTCTCCGGTTTGTGTTACCGGTGGAATGCCTCACGTGCAGCAACTCACTCACCACCGACCCGGTGCCCTTCTTTTGTGCCGCATGCTGGCAAACCATCCGCCCGCTCCAGCACCCAGTTTGTGCCCGCTGCGATCAGCCGTTTGTCTCCCCAGCGGCCACGACCTATACGCCAAACCATCAATGCCAACACTGTCAGGAACGGCCACCGGACTTCCAACGAGCCTGGACCCTCTTCCCCTATCTCCCGCCACTGCGGGAAGCCATCTGCTCATTCAAGTATCGAAGCAAACACACCCTGGCACGGCCGCTCGCGCGCCTTATGATCAGTGCCCTGCCAAGAGAGATTGATGCCGACGTGATTATTCCAGTACCTTTACACCCAGCCCGCTTACGAGCGCGTGAGTTTAATCAATCCTTGCTGCTGGCCGATCAGCTCAGCCGTCACCTGGCTCGCCCCGTTTCAGCGAGAAACCTCGTCAGGGTTGCCGCCACCGACCCCCAAACCACACTCACGCGACAGGCACGGTTACGAAATCTACGAAATGCGTTTGAAATCCGCAGGCCACAGGACCTCGCGGAGAAACGCATCCTGCTCGTGGATGACGTGTTTACTACCGGGACGACGCTGAACGAATGCGCGAAGATACTACGAAAAGCCGGTACCGGGCCCGTCTTTGCCCTGACGCTGGCCAGAACTGTCGATACGGGACTGGTGCCAGATCGCATCACTGCCGGACCGGCTGCACAGCCCCTGAGGACCATAGGAATATGATCAATGCCGTTGTACGAATTTCTCTGCCTCGATTGTAAGAAACGCAGCACGGTCCTTGTATTGAGCCTGGCCCATCAGGCCCCAGTAGCCTGCTCCCATTGCGCGAGCGCGCAGGTTGAACGAATCCTGTCTCGATTTGCCTCGCCGAAATCCGAAGAGGCTCGCCTTGAAGCCTTGGCAGATCCCAGCAATCTGGCCGGGCTCGATGAAAACGATCCACAGAGCATGGCTCGATTCATGAAAACAATGGGCGAGGAAATGGGTGAGGACCTCGGTGACGATCTCTCAGAAGCCATGGAGTCAGATGAGGCCGGCCCCATGGAATCGGATGGCAGTGACAGGCTGTGACAGGCATTGTCATGTATTTTCACTTGACAGATCGTTCCAGTTTCCCTACCCTGGCAACAGTATCCGAAGCCTCGTGAGGCATATGGGTCCCTATCCAACCAGGTTCTTCAATGGCCAAAGAGCCCAAGAGCGAGCTGATGACGGCGGAGGAGACCTGCCGCTATCTCAAGATCACCCCACGCACGCTCTATCGTTACCTGCGGAGTCGCCAGATTCCCGCCTTCAAGCTTGGAAAAGAATGGCGCTTCGTACGCTCGGATCTGGAACAGTGGATTCGCGAGCGCACCAGAGCCACGCTGGCGTCATAAAGGCCACGATACATTGATGTTCGCCGGTGAATACCTGTGCAAAGTGGATGAGAAGGGACGGTTTATCGTCCCCTCGCCGATCCGTGAGCAGGTCGAGTCGGAGGGACAGGCCGTAGTCTTCCTGAAAGGTCCCGAGGAGTCAACGCTCATCTACTCCATGAAAGAGTGGGAGAAAGTCCTCGAACGGACAAAAGCCACCCTCGATGAAGACCAGAGTCGGCTGTTCATGCACTTCGTCGTGTCGGAAGCCGGCACATCGGAGATCGACAAAGCCGGACGCATTTTGATTCCGAGTCGGCTCAGAAAAATTATTCCGTTAGATGAGGACCAGGAAATTATTCTGGTCGGCTTGTACCATCGCATGGAGATCTGGAATCCGAGCACATGGCGCAGGTATATCGGCCAATCTGAAGAGCGCTACGAGCAGAATATGTCCAAGATCCTCAATCTCCTGTAAAGCCGACGCACATGTCTACGTTTCGCCGCCCGCCCCGGCTTCCTTCCTCTCCACAGGCCGTTCGTATAACCTCCTACCGGAGCCATGATAAGAAGGTCGCGGTGCCACGTATCGCCCCGAGCACGGCTCCGAGCGCCCGCATGCCTGCATCCTCCTCGTCGCCGCACCCACCGACCGAGAACCATGCGGTAGCCTTGACCCTCCCTGTGCCTCCCAGCGTGAACCATCAATATGCGACTGTGAATGGCCGACGATTGATCTCTTCGGCTGGTCGTGCCTATAAGGCCCAGGTAGGACAACTCGTGTGGCTGAAGTTGGCGCAGTCCACTCACCGAGCTGCCCTACTTACACGACTCCAGTCGGAGTGGCTCGCCCTATCCATCCGGTTCTATTTTACCTCGGCCCTGCGACGAGACGTCGATGGCGGGCTCAAGATCGCGCAGGATGCCCTCTGTGAGGGGCTCGGCATCAATGACAACCGCATCGTCGAAACCCACCTCTACAAACACATCGATAAGGACAACCCTCGCATCGAAGTGCGTTTGACGCCTGCGTCCAGTTCCTAGCAGGATGCTGAAAAGGTCCGCCAGCATCGTTCTCGCATCGCTCAGAGGCTCAACGCTGTGGAGGAGTTTCTCGGACATCGGAAACACTGGAGGGGCTTTTCCGTTCGCCAAGATCTATCCTATGGGCGAACGGCCCACACGAAGTGCGGTTTGTACCTCCTCGCCTCTTCGCTCGCTGCGGCCTTGCTGAACGGCCTTTTTGAGCATCCTGCGGAAATATTCTGCTGATGTGCCACACGTGCGGACCATCGAAGGTCTGCCGTGCCAGAATGGTTTTTCCGCAGGATGCTCACGCCCCAAGTAAGACATGAGTCACCGGATATCTACTCTAACCCGGACTATTCGTATCGGAGCGCTTCGATAGGATTGAGGCGAGCGGCCTTGTTCGCAGGGTACAATCCGAAGAACAGGCCGACCACAAGGGAGAAGAAGAACGCGAGCATGATGACGTTGCCGGAGATGATGGTCGGCCAACCGGCGATCAGCGTCGTTAACTTCGCCCCAGTAATTCCCAGGACGATACCCACCGCGCCTCCCACCAGGCTCAGCGTCATGGCTTCGATCAGGAACTGCATCACGATGTGCCGGCGTTTAGCTCCCACCGCCATGCGAACCCCGATTTCTCTCGTCCGTTCCGTCACGGACACGAGCAAGATATTCATGATGCCGATCCCCCCGACTAACAGGGACACAGAAGCAATGGCAAACAACATCATGGTCAAGGTCTCACTGGTACCTTCTTGAACCTTCCCGATATCGACTTGCGTCCGGATCGTGAAATCGTCGTCCTGCTCCGTCTGGAGCCGATGCCGCGCCCGCAACACCTCTCGAATCTGCTCAGCAGCCATTGGCAAATCTTCGACCTGTTCGGTCGAACCGAACATCGCCCCGACGGACCCGATAAATGACGTCCCGAATACTTTTCGTTCCGCCGTGCTGAAGGGTATGAAGACTACATCGTCTTGGTCGGACCCTTGCGCAGACTGGCCTTTAGGCGCAAGGACGCCAATGACACGGAACGGCACGTTCTTGATGCGAATCACTGCCCCCACCGGCTCTTCGCCCGGCTCAAACAGATTCCCTACGATCGTTTGGCCGATCAGCGCGACTCGGGCGGCGCTATCCAAGTCCGTCTGAGTGAAGGAGCCTCCACTCGTAAAGGACCAGTCCCGAATAGTCAGGTAACTCGGTGAGATGCCGTTAATCGGCCCGTTCCAGTTCCGGTTGCCATAGACAATTTGCATGACATCGCGCTTGGCCCATCCGGTATCGGCCAGCAAGGGGATACGCTTTTTCAGATCCAAGGCATCGGACACAGTCAGCGTCACAGCGCTCCCCTGACTTCCTCGTACGCCGCTCGCAGAGGTCACCCCGGGAAAGATAATAATGACGTTTGTGCCCATCGTCGCAATCTGCGCCTGCACGGCCCGTTTGGCGCCCTCACCAATGCTCACCATCGCAATGACCGCCGCCACGCCGATAACAATCCCGAGCATCGTGAGACCGGCACGCAGCCGATTTCGAGCCAAGATCCGCAGCGCGGTCAGAACGGTGAGCCACACAAACGCCGACATCTAGCCCTCATTATTTATGGCGGTTCGTCGTCCCCCACCCTCACCCTCCCCCATACTATGGGGGAGGGTGAGGGAAGGGGGCTGAGACCAGCGCGCGGAGCGCAGGGGACTGGCTCCGACGTCTGCGGCGGTGCCTGTCCCGCTCTTCCTCAGACGGGGACAGGCGCCAAAAAGAAGGGCACCAGTCCCCAACGCACGTTGAGGGTCCGAGGGGCGAGCCCGCTGGCCGAAGGCTCGTCGCAACATTGGCTCGGCGATTGTAGCAGAAGCGTTCATGAACAATGCGGGCTACGCCTCAACTGGGCTGGGCATTGGCCGCACTTTGGTCGCGCGGTCGTGTAACACTTGTCCGTCTTTGATCACGACCTCGCGCGCGGCATAAGCTGCAACATCCACCTCGTGCGTCACCAAAATAATCGTAATCCCTTCATCGCGGTTGAGCGTTTCCAGGATTCTCATAATTTCCTGGCTCGACTGGGTATCGAGGTTGCCGGTCGGCTCATCGGCAAGGAGCAACGAGGGGGATGTGACCAGCGCTCGTGCGATCGCCACTCGCTGTTGCTGTCCTCCGGACAACTGAGTGGGATAATGGTGCTCTCTACCCTGCAGCCCCACCCGCCCTAACGCCGCTGCGGCCTGCGCCCGTTGCTCTTTCAGCGAGAGCCCTCGATAGAACAGCGGAAGCTGCGCATTTTCCAGCGCGCTGGTTCTAGGGATGAGATTGAAGCTCTGAAAGACGAACCCGATCTGCTGATTGCGGATCTCGGCCAACTGATCGGGCTTCAGGTTGCCCACCTCTGTCCCGTTCAACCGATAGTGCCCCTTCGTCGGTTGGTCGAGGCAGCCCAGAATATTCATCAGGGTGGACTTGCCGGAACCGGAAGATCCCATGATGGCGACGAACTCACCCTGTTTAATCGTAAGGCTCAGGCCGCGCAAGGCTTGGACTTCCACGTCGCCGACCCGATAGATCTTCCACACATCTTCGCATTCGATCAGCGAACTCATCGGCGGTTCTCGCGAGGCGTGAGGCGTGAGGCGTTACGCTTCACAGTGGCTACATTCCACGGTTACGAGAGGGGCCCCGCTGTCCGCCGCTCCCAAATCCTGGAGGCAGATCGCTTCCACTTCTGTCGCCTTTGGGTCGCTCGATCCCCACGACCACTAGCGCGCCTTCAGACAACCCCTCCGACAATATCTCCGTAGCCAAACCATCAGAAATACCCGTTTGGACCTGCATGGATTCCAGTTCTCCCGACGGTCCTTGCTTCCAAATGGTTCGACTAATGGCCGTGGCCCTCCTGCCGGCGCCTGCTGCCTCCTCAGCACCCTTCCCCTTGGCCGGCTTACCGCCGAGTGTGGAGCGATCGGCTGAGCCCGCTGTCGGGGGTGTAAATCGTAACGCGGCATTCGGTACTTTGAGCACGGCGTCTCTTTGTGCCACAACGATAGAAACGTTGGCGGTCATCCCGGGCTTCAGCCGGAGATCCTGATTGTCGACATTGACCACAACGTTATAGGTCACCACATTCTGCACATTGATTGGTGCAAGACGGACCTGACGGATCGTGCCGGCAAATGGATACCCAGGGTAGGCATCGACCGTAAAGGTCGCCTCCTTCCCTTCGGTGATTCCCCCGATATCTGACTCGCTGACGTTGGTGTCGACTTGCATCTTCGTCAGATCGAGCGCGATCAAGAAGAGGTTCGGTGTAGCAAAACTGGCCGCAATCGTTTGACCGACCTCCACGTTTCTGGCGACCACAATTCCGTTCACCGGCGAGCGAATGACCGTGTACTTCAAGTCTAACTCTACAGCATTCAACGCCGCTTCAGCCTGTTTCACTTGCGCCCCTGCCACGTTTACCTGCGCCTCAGCCGCCTGGAAATTGGTTGCGGCAACGTCGACGTCGTTCTGAGAGACGAACTGCTGCGCCACCAGCGATTTCACCCGATCCAGTTCGCGCTTGCGTTGAGCCAAATCGGTTTTGGCTCTTGCGATATTCGCTTTCGACATTTCAAGATTGCTGGCCGCTTGATCGCGACGAGCTCTGATAGGTTCCGGATCGATGACGGCCACGATATCGCCTGCTTTGACTACCGAATTAAAATCGGCATGCAGGCTCTTGATCATGCCGGACACCTGCGTCCCAACCTGAACCGAGACGACAGGATTGATCGTTCCTGTCGCAGTCACGAGCGAAATGACAGGGCCTCGCTCGACCTCGGCAGTCCGATAACGAACCGGGGTTTTGCGCTCTCCATTGAAGAAGACGTAGCCTCCAATGGCCAGCCCGACCGCCAGGACACTCATGATCAGGATGGCTCGCCGCATCGACTCTCTCTCCAATTCCCTTGCCTATTTGGAATGCATTGTATCAACAAGGCTGAAGCGAATCACCTGGCTGAAACGATCTCCCTACGGCTCTAGCATACTGCGGAAAAACCTTTTCGGCACAGCAGAGCTTCAATTGCAGCGCCTCTGGGACAAGAAAAACCCACCCCTGCAGGATGCTCAAGAAGACGACCTTCTCACCCGCCCAACCCTGACGGCTACTTCACCCGCTCGCCCTGAGTCTGCCAAGACAGCCTCTTCGCCCAAGGACGCGCCTTGCACCAGGCAAGGCCGCAGTTCCGCGGCTGACCCTCGTTTCACGCCTCACGCTTCACGGTTCACGATTCCTGGGAGCGAAGCGAGAACGCCGCTGGCGGACTTTTTCAGCATCCTGTTAGAAAAACGAACAGGCCGTCCGCCGAGTGGCGGACGGCCTGCCAGACTCCCCGGCTATGGCGCCGACTAGGGGCTGACGCTGATGCGCTCCTTGATCAAATCAAACGTGTCTTTTGGCACTACATTCTTGGCAACCAATTCACCCTTCACCCGGTACGGACGATTCGCCACAATACGGTCCGCTACCTCTTTCGAGAGACCGAGCACGAGCACCATATCACTGGCAGACGCCTTATTGACGTTCATGGATGAAGGCATGGGTTGAGGGTCCTTCATCGCCGGAGGAGCAGACATCCCTGAGGGAGCCGGACTCACGGACGACGCGGGAGGGGTCGGAGCCCCTGTCACAGAACGTGACTGATCTTTCAACTCTTTTTGATAGCGAGCGACCAGCGATTTAAGCGTTTCGTTGTGCCGCTTCACGCCCTCGTACTCCTGACGCAGAGCTCGATTCTGGAACGCGAGCTGCCTCACTTGAGTTTCGAGTTCCTTGGTCCGACCCTCGACACTGCCGCGTTCCTTGTCACGGCCATGTTGAATGCGCTCAAGCTCGTCGTGGGCGACCTGAGCTTCGTTCCCAAATTTCATGTTGAGATCCTTGAGCGTTTTGACTTGCTGTTCCAAGGCGTTCTTTTGCGCGCGGGCCAGGGCCAACTCAGACCTGTACGATTCGGCGTCGGTCACTGCCTCTTCATACTTCTTTTGACTGACACAGCCGACCATTGAGACTGCGACGATCATCATGATCGCCGCTATCCACCCTAACTTCATGCGCACCTCCCATCACACCGAGCGTGGTAACTTCCACAGATGTCGGCTGCCCTCCTCACACATAGCCTGTCAAATATGAGCGGGCAGTATAACACCTATACGTACACTGTTGTGTGTATGCCAAGCCTTTCATTTTGTCAACAGATTTACTGGTCCTCCGTCCCCACAGATCATCGTGAGGGACTGCAGTGATTCGTCTACCTGCTTGACGGACTGCCGTCACTTTGTGAATATGCCCGAGACTCACCAGCTAAACCTATCTCAGAAAGTCATCGCATGAACGAATGGGGTCCTGGTCTCGCCACGATCTTGGGTATCGTGGAGGGACTGACAGAGTTTCTACCCGTCTCGTCGACCGGTCACTTAATTCTCGTCGGCCATGCCTTGGGATTCGATGGAGAACTCGCGGCCAGCGCTGAAATTTCGATCCAACTTGGTGCGATCCTGGCCGTCATCGCCTATGAACGGCACAAGCTCGTGTCCATGATCGGACAAGCCGGCCGGGAGCAGCAGGGCGTCTTCGCGATGATCCGAACACGTGGGACGACCCCATGGTCGAAAATCCTGATAGCCTCCTGGGCCACTCACCCGAACTTCTGGTTTCTCATCGGACTCGGGCTTGCATTCTTACCGGCAGCCTCGATCGGGTTCTTTACTCATAATTGGATCAAAAGCCGGCTCTTCACGCCTCAAACCGTGGCTGTCTCCTCAATTGTCGGGGGCCTGATTATTCTCGTCGTCGAAGCACGCCGTGACCGAGCGCGAGTCCACCAACTCGAACAGGTCACTCTGACATCCGCATTCTGGATTGGCGTGGCTCAGTGCGCTTCATTACTCCCCGGCATGTCGCGATCCGGCTCCACGATCATCGGAGGGCTCTTAGTAGGCCTGGACCGGAAGGTCGCGACGGAGTATTCCTTTTTTCTCGCCCTCCCAACCCTCATCGTGGCGACGTGCTACCAAATGTGGAAATCACGGGGCGTCTTTCAGCAAGACGACTACTTGGCGCTCGGGATTGGGATGCTCGTTTCGTTCGTCGTGGCCTGGATTGTGATCGCGGCCTTTCTCACGTTTGTGAAGCGCCATACACTCCGACCGTTTGCCTACTACCGCATCCTTATGGGCATCGTCGTCTTCTATATCTTCGGCTTTTAGCAGGATGCTCTCTCCATTGTGCTACACGTGCAAATAGTTCTTTCGCAACCTGCTTGTGTAGTGTCCAGCGAGCAATTGGACAGGTGCTGGAAATTTCCCTTATCCTGCAGTATATTCTCTACCGATTTCCCTATTTCGATTGACCTTAATGGACCAGGAACAGATTCAACCCGGCTGTACTCCACCGAACAACAGTACGGCAAAGAAGCCGCGATCTAGCCAATTCTTGGACACTATAGAGATAGGAGGATGTTTCACGATGGCTCATTCCAAATCCGACACTGTACATGTCTTCGACACGTGGGTGAAGGGTACGAAGCGGCTATTGCACTTCGACGTGATGACGACTGATGAGGCAACGGCGCTGACGCTCGCCAAGCAACATCTAGCCAGCATTGGAGAAGGCGACGTGCCGGTGACAGTCAAAGAGTGTCAGTTCTGCCACACCGAACCGCTCGTGATGTTTTCCCCGGAGCAGCAGCGCCAATTCCGAGAGCAGGGCGGGTTCATCATCACCCTCTCGACCTAGTTCGCAGGATGGGCGCACGCGACAGGCGGGACGAGCAAGACGAGGCAGGAGTCCAAATTATCTAGGTCGCGCCTTACCCATCTGTCTCGCGCTTCACTGCTACGATCTCTTACGCTTTCGGAAGCTCGTGAGGGAGGAGGGGCACATCCTTCTTTTCAAAGGCGAAATGAATAATCAAAAAGACCACCCCCACGCTGATCGCCGAATCGGCGACGTTGAAGGCCGGCCAATGATAGGAGTCTACATACACATCGAGAAAATCAATCACCTCGCCGTACCGTAATCGATCGATCAAATTCCCGATCGCCCCTCCAAGAATCCCGGCAATACTGAGCTGCCCCATCCAATCTTTCTTCGGCAATCGGAAGAGAATCGTCCCCAGCAGGGCCAGAGCGAACAGCGACGTGACTCCGAAGAACACCATGCGAAATGCATCGCTGCTCCCAGCCAGTAACCCAAAGGCCGCGCCGGGATTGCGAATATAGGTCAAGCTGAAGAGATTGGGAACAATCGGAATGGATTCGTTCAGTCGCATCGACTGCACGATGGACAGTTTCGTCGCCTGATCGATCGCAATGATCGCACAGGCGAGTAGCGCCAGAAGCAGGTAGCGATAGGGCCCGCTCATCACTGCACCGCCTCCACGCAACGCTCACAGAGCGTCGGATGGGTGGCGTCTTTCCCAACCGCCTCTCGATAATTCCAGCACCGCTCGCACTTGGCGTGCGTCGACTTGGTTACGGAGATTGCGAAGTTGGAGTCGGACACCGCACCGGACCGATGTTCCTGCGTCACCTCCGACACAATGAACAGCGTAGCTAAGTCCCTGCACGCGTTTATTATCCACATGCCGGTCCCTGCATCCATCGTAAGATGGACATGCGCCTCAAGCGAAGACCCAATGACCTTCTCCCGCCGTCTCTCCTCCAACACCCCTTGCACCTGGCTACGGTATTTCAACAGCCGCTCCCACCGCTCGGCTAGCGCGGCATCCTGCCATTGGGGCTGGATCTCTGGAAATGTACTCAGATGGACGCTGCTCACGCCTTGGCGGCTACCTGGCTGAGTCGCCAGGGTTCGCCAGATCTCTTCAGCCGTAAAGCTCAACACCGGAGCCATCAACTTCGTCATGGCAACAACGATCTCGAAGAGCACCGTCTGCGATCCGCGACGCAGAGGCGAGTCGGCCCGGAACGTATACAGACGATCCTTGAGAATATCGAGGTAGACGGAACTCAGATCCACCGAACAGAAGTTGTTGAGCGCATGGAAGATCGTATGAAATTCGAAATCGTCATAAGATTTCTTGACCCGCGGAATCAGCTCGCTGAGGCGATGCAGTGCCCAACGATCCAATTCAGGTAACTGCTCATACGGAACTCGGTCTTTGTCCGGGTCGAAGTCGTACAGATTGCTCAGGAGAAAGCGACAGGTATTCCGAATCTTTCTATACGCCTCGATGAGATGGGTCAAGATTTCAGGAGAAATCCGAAGATCATCACGATAATCCTGCGCCGCCACCCACAGACGCAAAATTTCTGCACCCGATTGTTTAATCACGTCCTGCGGCGCGACAACGTTCCCGGCCGACTTCGACATCTTCTTGCCCTGTCCATCGAGAACAAAGCCATGGGTGAGTACCGCCTTATAGGGCGCGCGATGATCGGTGACGACGCCGGCCAGCAAGGCGCTGTGGAACCAGCCTCGATGCTGATCCGACCCTTCGAGATAGAGATCGGCCGGCCACCACTTCCGTCCTTTCAAGACCGCAGCGTAACTGACGCCGGACTCGAACCAGACATCGAGAATATCCCGCTCCTTCTCGAAACCAGTCCCACCACACTTCGGACAGGTCGTGCCCTTGGGCAACAGCTCGGCAGCCGATTGCTCGAACCACACATCGGCCCCTTTGGACTCCATCAACGTCGCGATGTGCTCGATCACGATCGGATCAGCCAGCACAGAACGGCACCCGGTGCAGGTAAAGCCGGGAATCGGCACACCCCATACACGTTGACGCGACAAACACCAATCGGGGCGATTCTCGATCATTCCGTTGATCCGATCGCGACCGTAGACTGGAATCCAGCGGACCCGTTCGATCTCCGCCAACGCCTCCTTTCGAAGATCGTTCGTTTCCATCGACACGAACCACTGCTCAGTGGCTCGGAAGATGACGGGATTCTTGCAACGCCAACAGTGCGGATAGGAGTGGTTCAACGACCCCTGGCCCAGCAGCCGTCCGTTGGACTGTAGGAACTCCACGATTTTTGGATTTGCCTTCAACACATGCTGACCGGCGAATTCCTTCACGACATCGGTAAACCGCCCGGCATTGTCGACCGGCGCTAAAATCTCCAACTTTTCCCCCGACGACGCCTTGGCATTGTGCTCAAGAACGAGATTGTAGTCTTCCATGCCGTGACCCGGCGCAATATGGACACAACCGGTTCCCTGATCGAGGGTGACGAAGTCACCAAGCAGAATCGGCGACAGCCCGGTGGTCAGGGGCCGTTGCGTCTCGATTCCTTCGAATCCTTCGCGCCCCTTCTTCACCCCAAATACTCGAGCCCCTTCGAGCTTGCAGGCCTTCGTCACGCTCTCAAGCAGCTTCTCCGCTACGATCAGCACCTCGTCGCCAACTTGGACGAAGACATAGTCGATGTCGCCATGGAGACACACTGCTTGATTGGCCGGAAGTGTCCATGGGGTGGTCGTCCAGATCACGACGGAGACCAACTTGATATTAAGGGGGAACGAGATGCCGGAGAACGTTTTGCTAAGCACCGTGGGAGAGGTGACCAACGGGAACTTCACATAGATCGAGGGAGAGGTGTGATCTTCGTATTCGACTTCCGCCTCGGCCAGGGCGGTTTGATCCGCCGTACACCAGAGCACCGGCTTCAGTCCCTTATAGACGCCTCCCCGCTCCACGAATTTCCCGAACTCACGAATGATCGTGGCCTCATAGCCGGAATTCATCGTGAGATAGGGATGCTGCCAATCGCCCAAGATGCCGAGCCGCTGAAACTCCTCACGCTGAATCATATAAAACTTCTCCGCATACTCCCGACAGAGTCGGCGGATGGCCGGAGTATCGAGCGTCTTTTTCTTCTCGCCAAGTTCTTTGAGGACCTGATGTTCGATCGGCAGGCCATGGCAATCCCACCCTGGCACATAGGGCACCTGGTAGCCCGCCATCGTCTTCGATTTGATTATGATGTCTTTGAGAATCTTGTTCAGCGCGTGACCGATATGAATTCGGCCATTGGCATAGGGCGGGCCATCGTGCAACACATACCTCGCCCGGCCTTTCCCCGCTGCCTGAATCTGTTCGTACAACCGTTCCTTCTCCCACAAGGCAAGGAGTTCAGGCTCCCGCTGCGGCAGGTTCGCCTTCATGGGAAAATCGGTTTTGGGAAGATTGAGTGTGGCCTTGTAGTCCATAACCTGTCTGGTCTCTCACGAAAACCTTAGAACGTGATTGGGATCAAGGGTTGGAATATACCGGAATGACAGGCGAGGCACCAGTCCTTAGCTTGGATGGCGGGATCGTCAAAAACGTCTTCTAGCAAGGCCGCAGCGAGCGAACATGCGAGGCGTCCCCTTCACACCCGCCCGCCCCGAGTAGTCAGAACAGCTCTATCCCGGACGGTACGTTGAGCATGTGAGCGACGCGAGAACGAAGCCCGGTGAAAGGTGCGTCTCGGCGCACCGGGGCTGGGCGGGTGGAATCAAGCCGTTTTTCACGATCCCATTAGCTGACCGCCATCATGCGGTCCAGCGCCACCTTCGCCCAATGCTTCTCGTCGTCCGGCACAACGATATGGTTCACGACGTGACCGTCGGCAAGGTTTTCCATCGCCCAGCAGAGATGGACTCCATCGATCCGAAACATCGTCGCGCACTGGCAGACTGTGGAGGAGAGGAAGAAGACCTTCTTGTCGGTAAGATCGCGCTTCAAACGATTGACGAGGTTCAATTCGGTTCCCACCGCCCACACCGTCCCGGCCGGCGCCGCCGTCACTGTACGAATAATAAGCTCAGTGGACCCGGACAGGTCCGCCCGATTGACGACATCCTCATGACACTCAGGATGGACGATCACCTTCCCATCCGGATACTGCTTGCGGAAATTGTCCACATGCACGGGCTGGAACATCTGATGCACACTACAGTGGCCTTTCCAAAGAATGAGCTTCGCGCGCTGGATTGCCTCACGGGTATTGCCTCCGTTGGGCTGATAGGGGTCCCAGACAATCATCTCTTCTCTTGGCAGCCCCATCTTGTTCGCCGTGTTGCGGCCCAAGTGCTCGTCCGGAAAAAAGAGGATTTTCTCGCGCCTGGCCCAGGACCATTCCATGACCGCCTTCGCATTGGAGGACGTACAGGTAATCCCGCCATGTTCGCCGCAAAAGGCTTTGAGCACGGCGGCAGAGTTTACATAGACCGCCGGCATGACGGTCTCTTCCACGGGAAGGATCCGCCCCAACGTCTCCCAACATTGATCGACCTGTTCGATGGCCGCCATATCCGCCATGGAGCAACCTGCTGCCATATCCGGCAAGATCACCGTTTGCTTGGAGCGGCTCAAGATGTCGGCAGTCTCGGCCATGAAGTGAACGCCGCAAAAGACGATATAGGGCCGCTCCGACCGCTCAGCTGCCAGTTTCGAGAGCAGGAGGGAATCCCCACGAAAATCCGCATGTTCGATGACTTCATCCCGTTGATAATTATGGCCTAGAATCATGACTCGATCGCCCAGCACACGTTTAGCCTCAACCGTCCGGCGGAATATTTCCTCTGCAGGTAGCTGCTGGTAGTCCGTGATCGGTTTCGGAAGTGTCGAGAGTGTTTGCATAGGCTCCTTGACGAAATAGCGTACGACGTCATTCTACGTTAGGACTTCCTCACAAGCAATGAACCAGCCGCTGCGAGGAAGTCCTAGGCCTTCGATGGTCCACTCGGTTCGACCACGATAGGCCTAATACCCCGTTGACAACGCAGGTGGCTGGCGATACGATTCCCCCTCGAAGCTAGGGGAGCCACACGGCTGAGAGTCCGCCCAAACGGACGACCCTCAGAACCTGACCTGGGTAATACCAGCGTAGGGAAGCGAGAACAACCGGAATCGTTGGTCTCTCTGCCGCACCCCCTTCTATCGGTGCGGCTTTTTTATTTTTGACACAGAGCACAGTTCACGCCTTGGAGAAAGGATCTCCTCATGAGCGACCAAATAATCGGCAATGGATCGGCAACAGGCAACGGACACAAATCTGCCGGATCAGCCTTGACGACCACACCGTTCCCCGCCTCACGCAAAGTGTACGTACAAGGCATACAGCCCGGCGTGCGGGTCCCGATGAGAGAGATCGGCCTAACCGCCACTAAGTCGATGAATGGGGGCACGCCCATCGCCAATGAACCGATCACGATCTACGATACCTCCGGCCCCTATACAGATCCAGACGTAACAGATCGACGCGCGAACTGGATTGGCGCCCTATCGACGGAACTGGGTGATCGGCAGGAACGATGTGGTCGAGCTCCCGGATATTTCCTCGCAGTATGGCCGCCTGCGCGCGGCCGATCCCAAGCTGGACGAGCTCCGGTTTCAACACATTCGCAAGCCGCTGCGAGCCAACCCAGGCATGAACGTGACCCAAATCCACTACGCCAGACAAGGCATCGTCACACCGGAAATGGAGTTCATCGCGATCAGGGAGAACCAATCTCGCGAAGTGGCGCGCGAACTGGCCTCGCGGAATGGGCACGGCGGCGGGGTCACTCAGCACCCGGGCCAGTCATGGGGTGCAAGCATCCCCGCTGTGATCACCCCGGAATTTGTCCGCGACGAAGTCGCCCGTGGCCGCGCGATCATCCCAGCCAACATCAACCATCCGGAAAGCGAGCCGATGATCATCGGCCGCAACTTTCTGGTGAAGATCAACTCCAACATCGGCAACTCCGCAGTCGCCTCCTCCATCGAAGAAGAAGTCGAGAAGATGATCTGGTCCATTCGATGGGGCGCCGACACAGTCATGGATCTCTCCACCGGCAAGAACATCCACGAAACCCGCGAATGGATCATCCGCAATTCACCGGTGCCCATCGGCACCGTGCCGATCTATCAGGCGCTCGAAAAAGTCGGGGGCAAGGCCGAAGACCTGACCTGGGAGATTTATCGCGACACGCTGATCGAGCAGGCGGAACAAGGAGTGGACTACTTCACCATCCACGCAGGTGTGCGCCTCGCCTATGTGCCGATGACCGCCAAACGCATGACCGGCATCGTGTCCCGAGGCGGGGCGATCCATGCGAAGTGGTGCCTGGCTTATCATAAAGAAAACTTCGCCTATACCCACTTCGAAGAAATCTGCGAGATCATGAAGGCCTACGACGTATCGTTCAGTTTGGGCGATGGGTTGCGCCCAGGCTCTATTGCAGACGCCAACGATGAGGCGCAGTTCGCCGAGCTAGAGACTTTGGGTGAACTCACCAAGATCGCCTGGCGCCACGACGTCCAAGTCATGATCGAAGGGCCGGGCCACGTGCCCATGCACATGATCCAGGTCAACATGGAGAAACAGCTGAAGGCCTGCCAGGAAGCGCCCTTCTATACGCTGGGACCGCTCACGACCGACATCGCGCCGGGCTACGACCACATCACCTCCGGCATCGGCGCAGCCATGATCGGCTGGTTCGGCTGTGCGATGCTCTGCTATGTGACACCCAAGGAACACCTGGGCCTCCCCGACCGGGAAGATGTGAAGACCGGCGTCATTACCTACAAAATCGCCGCCCACGCGGCGGACCTCGCCAAGGGGCATCCGGGCGCGCAGATCAGAGACAACGCGCTCTCAAAAGCCCGCTTCGAGTTTCGCTGGGAAGACCAGTTCAATCTGTCGCTCGATCCGGACACGGCAAAGCTCTTCCACGACGAGACCTTGCCGGACAATGCCGCCAAGGTCTCGCACTTCTGCTCCATGTGCGGCCCTCATTTCTGCTCGATGAAGATCACGCAGGATGTCCGCGACTATGCCGCACAATTACAGGTGGATGAACACACAGCGATTCAAATCGGCATGAAGGAAAAGGCAGAAGAGTTCAAGAAGACCGGGGCGGAAATTTACCGTTAGGAGCGCACCATGCCCAAGCCGAAACCAGCACCATTGCGTGAGCGAGATATTACTCGGCAAATCGCGCGCGAATACTATAAGGAGTTCGACCAACTCATCGAGAGCGATGTGATCATTGTCGGCGCCGGGCCTTCCGGGTTGATCTGCGCCCATGATCTGGCTGAGATGGGCTTTCGGACGGTCATCGTCGAACAGAGCCTTGCCCTTGGCGGCGGATTTTGGTCGGGCGGCTACCTGATGAACAAGGCCACGATCTGCGAGCCGGCCAATGAGATCCTCGAAGAGATCGGCGTGCCCTGCAAGAAGATCACGGAATGCGAGGGGATGTACATGGTCGACCCCCCGCACGCCACCGGTGCGCTGATCGCTGCTGCGTACAGAGGCGGCGCCAAGATCATGAACCTCACGAGAGTCGTCGACCTCATTCTTCGTCGAGACGGCATTCTCGAAGGCGTGGTGGTCAATAACACGACGGCTGAAATGGCCGGCCATGACATCCTCCACGTGGACCCCATCGCGCTCGAAAGCAAAATCGTGGTGGACGCGACGGGCCACGATGCCGTCGTCGTGGAACTCTTGCACAAACGCAATCTCTACAAAGCCGTGCCCGGCAACGGCGCCATGTGGGTGTCTCGTTCCGAAGAAGAGGTGATGGACCGGACCGGCGAGGTCTATCCCAACTGTTTCGTCATCGGGTTAGCAGTGGCGGCCGTCTACGGCACGCCCCGCATGGGACCGGCATTCGGCTCCATGTTACTCTCAGGACGCTACGGCGCAGAATTGATTAAGAAGAAACTGAAGAACGAATAACTAAGCTGTCAGCAGTCAGCATTGGAACGAAAGAGAATGGTCTTGCTGATAGCTGAAGGCTGATAGCTTCCCCACCGGTTACCATGGACGTACAGGATTTTCTCATACAAGGCGAAGGCCACGAAGAGGATAAACGCGAAGCGTGGCAACTCTTCCAACAGGCCTATGAACGCCAGATGAAGGGCGAATTGGAAGAGGCCGTGACGCTCTACAAGAAATCGATTGAGACTCATCCCACTGCCGAGGCCTATACCTTCCTCGGCTGGACCTACAGTTTCATGGGCCGTCTCGATGATGCGATAGAGGAATGTCACAAGGCCATCGCGCAAGACCCCGACTTCGGCAACCCCTATAATGACATCGGGGCCTATCTGATCGAAAAGGGCGAACTCGACGAAGCCATTACCTGGTTTCAGAAAGCCATGCAGGCGAGACGCTATGAGAGCCCGGCCTTCCCCCAACTCAACCTGGGTCGGGTCTACGAGCGCAAGGGCCAATGGACTGAGGCCATCGATGCGTACAAGAAAGCTCTGGCCCTCAATCCCAATTACGCCTTGGCCAAGAAAGCGCTGGGACGATTGATCAGTTCACTGAACTGAACGGTCTGTCTGGTCTATGAGTCTATCTGGTCTGTCTGGTCTGTCGTTGTGTCGTAACGAGGAGCACTTAACTAACTGATGCGAAAGAAGACTACAAATGACACCAAATCACACCAGACAGACCAGAAGACCATTCTCGTCGCTGTCACCGACATCTTTTTCTACACCAAAGTCCGCGACGCACTCATGTCGAAGGGCTACAAGATCGAACGGGCTCGAACGCAGCAGGATATCGCCGAAAAAGCCTCGGCCACTAGCCCATCCGCAGTAATTTTGAACATGAACGATGAGACACTGAACGCCTTTCAAGCCCTGGAAACCCTCAAAGCCGATACACGATTGAAGACCCTTCCCATCCTGGCCTTTGCCAATCACGAAGAAGTCGACACGTTTAACAGGGCCAGAGCGCTGGGTGTAACCAAGATTGTCTCGCGCAACGAGTTCTCCGCTCGATTGAAAGACCTGGTAGAGGAAATTCTCGCGGCAGGCGTAAGGGGTGAGGGTGAGGCTATCGGGCCGGAACACTGCCGTTCGTTACGACTCACGGATCTAGGATGAAACAATCCCGACTCCACGAGCACCACCAGAAACTCGGCGCAATCTTTGAAGAGGTCGCCGGATGGGAGATGCCCGCTCACTATGGCGAGTGGGTCGCGGAATATCACGCGGTGCGCCAGGCAGTCGGACTCTCCGACCTCTCGCACCGGGGCAAGATTCGCGTCACCGGCGACGATCGCGTGAAATGGCTGCAAGGCCTCATCAGTAACGACATTCTCCCGCTCCAGCCAGGCCAGGGCCGCTATTCAAGCTTTCTCACGCACAAGGGCAAGATGCTCGGCTACTTTCGAGTCTATACCCTGGCTGACAGCCTGTGGGTGGAAGATGTCGGCGAGGTCGGCGATGCCACCTTCCAGGCTCTCCGAAAGTTTCTTCTCTACGGCATTAAAGCGAAGATGGAGAATTGTGCAGAGTCTTGGGGGCTCTTGCTAATCAGTGGACCCAAGGCCTGCGCGACTGTCAGCGCCGCCTTCGGCGTTGAGATGAGCGACCTCACGCCGGTGAGCGCCATCGCAGCCAAGATCGGCGGCCATACCGCGTTTGTCCTGCGTACAGAAGAAACCGGAGAGATCGACCTCGAAGTATTACTCCCCGCTGATACCCTCAGCACGGCCTGGGAGCGGCTCATGGAGGCCGGCGCGACATACGGCATCAAGGCAGTCGGCGGTCGCGCTCGTGAGGCCCTCCGCATCGAAGCGGGGCTGCCGAAGGCCGGACCGGACCTCAACGAAGAGATCGTCCCACCGGAAGCGAACCTGGAAGGGAAAGCGTTCAGCTTGAATAAGGGCTGCTATCCCGGGCAGGAAGTCGTGGCAAGGATGGACACCTACGGCAACGTACGGCGGCACTTAGTCGGGCTTGTCATGAAAGGCTCGATCATCCCGCCGAGGAGCGCCAAGATATTCAGCGGAGACCGTGAAGTCGGCTGGATCAGTAGTGCCACACATTCACCACAGCTCAAGGCCCCTATCGCCCTGGCATTCCCTCTCCGGGACTTTTCAGCCCCCGGCACCAACCTGACCATCGAAATCGATGGTGCGCGTCACGACGCGACGGTCAAGGCGCTCCCCTTCTTCAGCCGCTCCTAACAGGACGTTACTTTTCCGGGTTCCTGACTGCCGCCACAGCCGAGGCAAAGGCGAGCAAGCTTTTCCGCTCGTCGTCTTCAAGGGCCAGCAAGAGGTGGGCTTCCTCGGCATGCATCAGCCGAAGGCTCAGAAACGGTTCCTCACGGCGCTTCTCTTTATTGTCCCACATCGCGTCAATCACCTGAACTTTGTCCAGCTGGCCGACCGACACCACGTCGTAGCGAAAATACGAATCGCCAATGACCATGTCGAATAGCACGTTGCCGGCAGTGAGCAACACGAGATTAAAGCGCCCCTGATCTTCGTAGCCCTCCGGCAAAAACTTGTTGATGTGGCAGAGCACAACTTTGCGACTTCCCAAGGCTGCCCGGAACTTTTCCTTCAGCGCCGGGTAATCAATCTGCATGGCCTTTTCATCAAGCCCCGTCGCCGCCGCAGCGGCATTCTGAGCCATTTCAAAAATCTCATCTGCCGACATCAATCCTGCCATCTGTGTCTTCCTTTCATCCGAACCATGTTATTAACTCGCGGTATGCCGGGCCTTCACGGCCCTGGCAACGCCGATCAATCCAAGGCCGGCCCACGCAAATTCTAAGAAAATGAATCCCACCCGCTGATCCGCAATCGCGACAATCCCTAACAACAACGACCCGACGATGTTGAACGCGAGGTATCCCGTGTTCAACTCACGCCAGATCCCACCCTGAAGCAGACCATACGCTGACAGCACCATCAGAGCGCCCAGTACAGAAATCAGCTGTAGTAGCATCACACACCTCGTCTAACCCCCACACACGCGTAATCGAATGAGTACCGTAACTGGCTACCCATCCCGAATTCAAGAGGAGCTTTTCAGCGGACGGTGGCAGTTACCTGGCGGCCAGATGATGGGAAAACCGCGTGACGCCGGTTTCGTCGAGGACCGTCACATCGAAGGATGACTTCGTGACTCGAACCAAACCAAAATTCATATACCCGCCTTCATGAATCAACGTAGTTGGGCGTAACTCCACACTAGCCGGCGTCAGGCGGCCAGGCGCGGCGGACAATGGACCAACCACAAACTCATGGAAGTCAGGTATTCCGTCACCATTCGGATCATACGCATTGGCCTGCACATAGTGCACATCGCCGGCCAGGAACACCACGTTCTTCACAGCCCGGCCGAGAATACAGTCCACAATCACCTGCCGCTCCCGCTCGAATCCGGTGCCGTCAGGCCCGCCTGCCCAGCCATCGTTCCCGGGGACGCTCCCGCCTCCTCCCTTTGGAATGGACAGCGGCACACTAGTCACAATCACTTTCCACGTCGCGCTTGACTTGGTAAGCCCGCTCAGCAACCATTGAAGCTGCTGTTCTCCCAACATCGTCTTTGCCGGACCATCCCGATCGGCATTAGGGCTCCGATACTGTCGCGTATCCAGGATGAACACTTCGAGATCTGCCCCGGCCCGCACCGTTCGATATAGCCGCTGGGGATCGTCGGACGCCACGCGGATCGGCCAATACTCGCGCAAAGCCTGACGCCCGACCGGCATCTGGCTTTCAAAAAGTCCTGCAAAGTTATTCCGCACTTCATGGTCATCCCATATGGCATAGACTGGAGTGGTCTCCAAAAACCGCTGCAACGCCTCCGCACCGCGTTGATAGCGATGACGGGCACGGTACTCGGCCAGGGTCGTCGCGAGAAAGTCGGCTCCCGGCTCGTTCGGAGGAGACGGACACAGGCTGTCGCTGTACATCGTATCGCCAAGAAACAGAAAAAAATCGACCTGCTGGGTACGCATCACATCGAAGATGGGGTATCCCGCAGCTCCACGCCTACAGCGCTGTTGGCCGCCCAGATCGCCGCTCCAGGCAACAGTCACCGGCACATGACTGTTCGCATCGGGGAGTGTCGTAAATTCCCCTCGTGCCGCAACTCGTGCGTCAGTCGATGTCCCTTCACGCCCCTTCGTGCCGACAGAGACATACAATCGGTATCGTGTAGCCGGCGTTAATCCCTCAAGGGGAACTGCCAAGGTAAAATCCGATTCCGAGCCGGTCGTGAACAACGGCGACCGCGCCACGGGAGCCACGGCTGTCGCCATCTTCGACACGATATCCCAGGCTGCCACCGGCGCCCACTCCACTTGAACCATCATCGGTCCATCGGTCCGTAACCAGAGTAGGGCTGACTGGCTCGTCACATCCCCCACCGCAATCCCCTGCGGCAGCAGATTCGCAGAAGCAGCAGCGGTCTCGGCAAAGGGACTCCCAGGAGGAAGCCCCTCTCGTGACGCTGACGCACAGCTCGAAAGGGAAACAAGGGCGGCCAAGAGAAGGAGATGAAGAGGAAGCGGTCCCGTCATGGCGATGGACTTACCGGAACGGGAGCGACGCGTCAAGGTTAGTCCGCATGATTCATGAACGTTTCTGCTGCAATCGCGAAGACTGAAGTCAGAATCCAATGAGGTATTCTTTCTTCTCGCCGCGATCATAGAAAAGGCGCTCGACCTCGCAAGCGCGGTGACGACGCAACTGGACGCGGTCGGATCGGCGTCCAAGCAGCCGGGCTCGCCGTTCGGGCAGTGGGTTAGGAATCAACTTGTCAAGGCTTCTGTGGCGGATCATCCGTTGATGGTCCCCACATATCCCCAATGCCAAGCGATTCCCATAACATTCTTTCATTGTCCGTTTTGTCTGTCTTGGATGGACTCCACCGCATTCCCAAATCACGCATCAGTCCCTTTTTATAAACATCGTAAAGTGGCATTGCCTCGCTCATGGATTGCTTAAATTCGTCGGTGGATAGACCGCGTGCGATAAATAAGGTGGTCAGGGAAATCATTAATATTTGATGTACAGCTAATGCATCCACCAATTTCTCAATCTTGGATGATTCCATTCCGTCCTCCAGTAATAGGGTAATCTAGATGTGGGTTAGGCCGTTTGATAATGAACCCCTCCGTCCGGCATACTATGGTCCCTGAACCGGAGGATGAAATGCACGATCTGACCTGCCTCATCAAGGGCTGCCAAGCAAGAGTGTATGCCCCAGCCGGCACACACAGCATCTGCCGGGAGCACTTCCTCAACTATCTCACCTGGCGTCGCCGCAAAGGCCCGCAGATGTTTATGAAGTATGCAGGAATGACGATGGAAGAACGAGACCCATTCGTCGCCGAATGGGCCAACACCATCCGCGTCGAAGAATTCCCCACCGCCTCAGCACCAAAAACCTAACGCAAAAACTCAACGGTTGCGTGCGGACAGCTGCAATGCTCTCTAAAGCCGCACCCCAAGACTGCTCATTCATCGGCCTCAAAGTCAAACTTTGGAGCCTTAACTCCCATAGACTCCATGAGTTTAACCAACCCCTTACCTGCTTGCCTTGGCACCATCGCGGGACCGGCGTTGATTAAGGAACGAGAAACCAGCTCGTAGAAGTCAGCCGCGAAGCTATAGAGGGTCTCGAATTCGGCATGGGATGGGAGAGAGTCGATGGCAGCCTTTGAGTCACTGTGAGCGCCAATCGTGTCACGAAATTCCTTCAGGCGATCTAGTGCTGAAAAATGGACGCCACAGAAGAGGCCAAATGTCACTTTGAGATGAGACTTCGCTTCTGTGGGCTCCACATCGTTCCCATACTTTTTCCCAAAGGCAAAAAATGCAGCTCTCTGCTCAAGAGCGAGAACTGTCTGTGGGAGTGAGTCGACTATTCCGGAAATGGAATTCAGCTCGTTTCGTGTCGACGATTCGAATATCTTACAGAAGTAGATGGCGAGGGACTCTTGGGCTGCCTTTTGGAGATAGCCAATGAACGCGTTGCTGATATCGCTATTCTGGAGCGAGTCAACGTTTAATCCGATGATGCGGTGAATGTCGATATGATCACGCAGCTGGGCGACCAGCTTAATGATCTCGATGTTCTTCTTGTCGGTCTTTGTTCCGAGCATGACTTGATCTAGGATTACGGTCGACTAACGACAAAGTTCATTGGCTGAGCCCCCCTTGCACCCGTCGAACAACCCTTTTCCTTCCCCCACCCCTTAAACAATGGGCTGGGGTGGTTCTGCTCTCAACTGCACGCGTCCCACGAGGGCCTTCTGAGGCCGCGCGTTGCGCGAGCAAAGAGAGCGAACCGCCTCAGCCCATCACCGCCGAACCATGATGATGAATCAAGCCGATATCCCGACCTGAGGACACCCATGCTGACCCATCAGACCAATTCAGAGCGGGAGAAGCAGTCATGATCGGTGACCTTAGATCAGCCTGTATCAGGGTTGTTTGGCACCAAGTTGGCACCAAAAGGGTGAACGTACGTCAGAGGAGGCATATGAGTACTCGCCTGGCCCTCCCCAACCGTCGCAATCACATCACGCAAAATTAAGGATCGCCGACCAACGCACCCTTTACATCAGAGTCCATGACGACGAACAACCGGCCGAAATCTTTTTCGCCTCAAAGAGCCGGCTGTTCTTCTGAATTGATTGGTCTCTACGACGTCATTGCCCGCCTGATGAGTCTTGCGCTGCAGTACGGCGCTCCGCTTGAGAAGGTCGGTGATCTCCTCGCAGGCGCCAAATTTGAGTCCATGCGGCCCAGTGTCCGGACACGATCGCCTCAAGCACTGTACGAGTTTGCCGGATCTCATTGGCCGGCATCTGTTGGTGGAGTACTGCGGCCGTCACGAACTTGGACAGATGACGAGCACGCTCTCGTCTACGAAAGGAGAGAAAGCATGAAACCGAAAGTGAAGCCCCTGATGAGATCCAAGACGACAGGCAGAGTACGAGTCTACACCCGAGAAGAGCGGCGCCTGTTCCTGATCGCCAGGCGACAGTTTCTCAAGCAGCGGCGACGCGACGTAGCCAAGCTGAAACAGTGGTTGGCCGTCTGGGATACTTGGCCGCAGGGGGGAACCTTTCCAGGGCTGAAGGATGGCGACCGACTGGCCGATGAGTTTGTGCGAAATGTTCGAAAGATGGTTGCGCGTCCCCCCCTTCCATTGCCATGGTGACCCTAACCGACAAGCAAACACGGTTTGTTCAGGAATACCTGGTGGATGTGAACGCCACCCAGGCCGCAATTCGTGCTGGATATAGCAAAAAGACCGCGCAAGAGCAGTCGTCCAGGTTGTTATCAAATGTTATGGTTTCGGAGGCGATCGCCAAAGGGATGCAAGCACTGGCGGAGAAGACCGGCGTGACGGCGGAGAAGGTGATCGCGGAGTTGGCGCTGATCGGTTTCTCCAATATGCTGGACTATCTGGACCTCTCTGATCCAGAGAATCTCACCATCGACCTGTCCAAGATCACCCCTGAACAAGCCTCCGCGATCGCAGAGACCAGGGTCGAGAGAGAGGGCTTCAGCGGCGGGTGACGATCAAGCTCCACGACAAACTCAATGCCCTTGTGAATCTTGGGAAGCATCTGGGGCTGTTCAGTGAACGTCATTTACTCGGCGGGCTCGATGGTGGCGAGATCAAGCAGCCGCAACGCATGGAAGTGGTCTTCGTCGACTCCAAGAGGTCACTATGACGGTCAGCTCTCTGGCCCACATTCATGTCGGACTCGTGATATGTAATACCCGCTCAGGCGCATTCGCGCCCCCGCCCATAATCGTGTCGCGTTCGCGCTGTACGAACTCATGTCCAGCTCGGCTCATCATTCCCGCTGCAAGGTGCAACGGGTCTGCCCGCTCATTTCTCCCAATTCATTGACTCTCCAATCCCAACCGCTACACTTTGAGATGTTCATGAACATACTCAATGGTTCCCATGTCAAAACCGTGGACTTGGATCAATCTCTCTATCTTGGCCATCTTGGCTGTGCTCCTAACCGCCCCCATCCTGAACAGCCCGGCCTTGGTTCAATCTGGCTCGATTACGGATTTACAGCTTACTGGACCTCACGCCATTCGATTGATCGCAGACCTCCTCGGGCTCGTCATCTTCTGTATCCTCTGTATCCTCGCCTTCGCTGCCTTACAGCAGATCCCGGACAAGGGCCGAGGAACAAGCGTTCTCCACGTCCTTCCTAGGGCAAACTTATACACCCGAGCTGCCGGCACATCCCCTCACAGGGCGAGCGAGCCTCTCAATTCCTACCTCTTACCAATAGAAATACCTACCTACTTCAGATTGGGGTATTAACCCTTTATGGGAATTGCGAACACGATGAGCCCCGCGTCAAATAGCCCCTTGACCATACCCAGATTGAAGGCGCAACCAAGGTGATGCCCGTGAACACGGCTCCACGACAGGGATTCACCACGGTGCTGCTGCAGGGCGTCGTGCTGCTCCTCCTCGTGGTCGTGGTCGCGCCGCCTCCCGTCGAAGCCATCACCTTCACGGATGCGGGGTTTTTCTCCGAGCCGGTCGCCACCCTCGCGCCCTTTAAGCCGGTGGGGGTCACCTTCGCGCCGGATGGGCGCATCTTCATCTGGCAGCGGGACGGGGTCATTCGGATTGTCAAAAATGGCGCCCTCCTGCCCACCCCGTTCTTGAATTTTTCCAGCAAGGTCAACACCTATACCGATCATGGCTTTTTGGGCGTGGCGCTGGACCCGAACTTTGCGGCCAATGGCTGGGTGTACGTGTTCTACACGTACGAGGCCGGGGGCAATCCCAACGATACGACGCCCAAGACCGGCCATCTGAGTCGGGTGACCGCCGATCCGACCAATCCCGACGTGATGCTGGCGAATAGTGAGGTCATTCTCTTAGGCACGCTCGATGTGCCCCCGTGTAGCCAGTATCCCGTGGGGGCGGACTGTTTCCCGACGGATAGTTATACGCACTCGGTCGGGAGTCTCCGCTTTCTCCCGGACGGGACGCTCTTTGCCAGTCACGGGGACGGCGCGACGGCGGACTTTGCCGACGTGCTGGCCCTGCGGGCCCAAAGTCTCGATAGTTATGCCGGGAAGCTCCTGCGCATCAAACCCGATGGCAGTGCGCCCCAGGCGCCGCTGACCGTGAATCCGTTTAATGACGGGAGCAATAGCATTCGCTCCAAGGTGTGGGCCTATGGGCTCCGGAATCCCTTTCGGTTTGGCGTGCATCCGACCACGCACCTGCCGTTTATCGGGGATGTCGGGTGGAACACCTGGGAGGAAATCAATCAAGGGGCGCCCGGGGCGAATTATGGGTGGCCCTGCTGGGAGGGCAACGCGCAGCAGCCGGGGTATCAGGCCTCCTTTCCCACCCAATGTCAGTCGGTCACGGCGGGAGTCGTGACGAGTCCCCTCTACACCTATGATCGCACGGTGGGGAGTACCGTGATCGGCGGCGCGTTTTTTACCGGCGCGCAATATCCGGCGGCGTATGCGGGCAACTTCTTCCTGGCGGATTACACCGCGGGGTGGATGAAGCGGCTGGTGTTTGATGGCAGCGGCAATCTGCAGAGTGTGGTGGATTTCGCCTCGAACATTGGGAATGATCAATGGGGGGCCCGTGGCGATCGAATTGGGCCCGGACGGGTTGCTGTATTACGTGGTGTTCACGACGGGGGAAGTCGCCCGCATTCGGCACACGAGTGGCAGCGGGTCGAATTTCCCGCCGTTTGCCGTCGCCGCGGCCTCGCCCCCCAACGGCTATTCGCCGCTCCAGGTCGGCTTCTCCAGCGCCGGCTCCTTAGACCCGGAAGGGGGCGCGCTGACCTATCTGTGGGAGTTTGGGGATGGCGCCACCTCCACGGCGCCGAATCCGTTTCATACCTATACCACCGCGGGCGTCACGACGTTTCCGGTGCGCTTGACCGTGACGGACCCGCTCGGCGCGAAATCCACGGCCACCCTGAATGTCGTGGTGGGCAGCACGCCCCCGGTCGCCACCATCGACCTGCCGGCCAGCGGAGCCCAATTTACGGTGGGCCAGACGGCCACCTATCACGGGTCGGCCACCGACCCCGATGACGGGCCATTGCCCAGTTCCGCGTTGCACTGGACGGTCCTGCTGCACCACAACACGCACATTCATCCGTTTATCGACACCACCGGCAGTGGCGGCAGTTTTCCCGTCGATAACCACGATCCCTCCGGAACATTGTCCTATGAATTTCGCTTAACGGCGACCGATAGCTCGGGGCTGACCGCACACCACCTCGAGGACGGTGCCCGTGAATCCGCCCCCCCCCAGCGCCCCGGTCTTGTTGTATGGGATGAACGAAGGGACCGGGACCACCGCTGACCGATGCCTCAGGCAACGGCCACACCGGCACGCTGGTCAACGGGCCCGCCTGGGTCGCGGGTCAGGCCACCTATGGCCAGGCCCTCTCCTTCGATGGCGTCAACGATGCCGTCTCCGTCGCCAATCCGGCGGCCTTCAACTTCGGCACCGCGGACTTTACGATCGAACTCTGGGCCAAGCGCAACGTGCTGGGCGGCGCCCAGCGGCATCTCTTCAGCAAGTGCGACAGCACCCTCTGGCAGAGCGGCTGTAAAGAGTTCTATTTCAATGCCAACAACCAGCTCACGTTTGGGTCCTTCGCCACCGGCGACACCGTCTCCAGCACGATCGCCGATACGAACTGGCACCATGTCGCCGTGACGTTCACGGACAGCACCAATACGCTGCAAGATCTATGTGGATGGCGCCCTGGTCACCACGGCCACCACGGCCCTGGAAGCGGATGGCGCAGGCCACGTCGTGACGCTCGGCAACCTGCCGGGCAACAATACCGTTCAGCGGCGTACTCGATGAAGTCCGGATCTACAGCCGTGCGCTGACCCTCACCGAGATTCAGGCCGATCGGGCGACCCCGATCACGCCGCCCGGCGACACGACGCCCCCGAGCACGGTGACCGGCCTGACGGCCACCGCCGTCAGTCGCACCCAGATCAATCTGAGCTGGACCGCCGCCACCGATAATGTGGGCGTGACCGGCTATCGCGTGGAGCGCTGTCAGGGGGCGGGCTGCGCGAACTTCGTGCAGATCGCCACGCCCGCCGGCACCACGTTCGGCGACACGGGCCTGATCGCCGCCACCAACTACAGCTACCGCGTGAAGGCCGTCGATGCGGCCACCAATGTGAGCGTGAACTATTCGACCGTGGCCACCGCCACCACCCAGGCGGCGCCGCCCGACACGATTCGCCCGACCGATCCGACCGGGCTCACCGCGACCGCGGTCAGTAGCAGTCAGATCAATCTGGCCTGGACCGCCTCCACCGACAGCGGCGGGAGCGGCTTGGCCGGCTACCGCGTCGAGCGCTGTCAGGGGGCGGGCTGCAGCACCTTTGCGCAGATCGCCACGCCCGTCACGAACAGCGATGAGCGATCCGGGCCTCACGGCCGGCACCAGCTACAGCTACCGCGTGCCGCGCGATCGATGGCGCCGGCAATCTGAGTCTGAACTACTCGAACACCGCCTCGGCCACGCCTCCGGTCGTGACCAATCTGGTGACCGCCTATGGGATGAACGAAGGGAGCGGCACCACGCTGGCCGATGCCTCGGGGACCGGCCACACCGGCACGCTGGTCAACGGGCCCGCCTGGGTGGCGGGCCAAGCGACCTATGGGCAGGCCCTCTCCTTCGATGGCGTCAACGATGCCGTGTCGGTCGCCAATCCGGCGGGCTTCAACTTCGGCACGGCGGACTTTACGATCGAACTCTGGGCCAAGCGCACTGCATTGGGCGGCACCGAGCGGCATCTCTTCAGCAAGTGCGACAGCACCCTCTGGCAGAGCGGCTGTAAAGAGCTCTATTTCAATGCCAGCAACCAGCTCACGTTTGGCTCCTTCGCCACCGGCGACACCGTCTCCAGCACGATCGCCGATACGAACTGGCACCATGTCGCCGTGACCTTCACGGACAGCACCAATACGCTGCAGATCTATGTGGATGGCGCCCTGGTCACTACGGCCACCAAGGCCCTGGAAGCCGACAGCGCGGGCCATGTCGTGACGGTCGGCAATCTGCGCAGCAGCCATGCGTTCAGCGGCGTGCTCGATGAAGTCCGCCTCTACGGCCGCGTCCTGACCCTCGCCGAGATTCAAGCCGATCGGGCCACCCCCATCACGACGAACCTGACCACCGCCTACGGGATGAACGAAGGGAGCGGCACGACGCTGGCCGATGCCTCGGGGACCGGCCACCCCGGCACGCTGGTCAACGGGCCCGCCTGGGTGGCAGGTCAAGCGACCTATGGGCAAGCCCTCTCCTTCGATGGCGTCAACGATGCCGTGACGGTGGCCAATCCGGCGGGCTTCAACTTCGGCACGGCGGACTTTACGATCGAACTCTGGGCCAAGCGCAACTGCATTGGGCGGCACCCAGCGGCATCTCTTCAGCAAGTGCGACAGCACCCTCTGGCAGAGCGGCTGTAAAGAGTTCTATTTCAATCCCAACAACCAGCTCACGTTTGGCTCCTACGCCACCGGCGACACCCTTTCCAGCACGATCGCCGATACGAACTGGCACCATATCGCCGTGACCTTCACGGACAGCACCAATACGCTGCAGATCTATGTAGACGGCGCCCTGGTCACCACGGCCACGAAGGCCCTGGAAACCGACAGCGCGAGCCATGTCGTGATGGTCGGCAACCTGAAGGGCAACAATACCTTCAGCGGCCTGCTCGACGAAGTCCGGATCTACAGCCGCGTGCTGACCCTTGCCCAGATTCAGGCCGACATGGCCACCCCGATCACGTCCCCCGGGTCGGACACGACACCCCCGAGCACGGTGACCGGCCTGACGGCCACGGCCGTCAGTCCCACGCCAGATCAATCTGAGCTGGACGGCCGCCACCGACAATGTCGGGCGTCACCGGCTATCGCGTGGAGCGCTGTCAGGGGGCCGGCTGCACGACCTTCGTGCAGATCGCCACGCCCACCGGCACCACGTTCAGCAACACGGGCCTCACCGCCGCCACCAGCTATAGCTACCGGGTAAAGGCCGTCGATGCCGCCACCAATGTGAGCGTGAACTATTCGAACGTGGCCAGTGCCACCACCCAGGCGGCGCCGCCCGACACGACCCCGCCGAGCACGGTGACCGGCCTCACCGCCACCGCGGTCAGTGCCACGCAAATCAATCTGAGTTGGACTGCTGCCACCGATAATGTGGGCGTGACCGGCTATCGCCTGGAGCGCTGTCAGGGGGCGGGCTGCACGACCTTCGTGCAGATCGCCACGCCGACCGGCACCACGTTCAGCAACACGGGCCTCACCGCCGCCACCAGTTATAGCTACCGCGTGAAGGCCGTCGATGCCGCCTCCAACGTGAGCGTCAACTATTCCAATGTGGCCAGTGCCACCACCCTGGCGGCGGCGGACACGACCCCGCCCACCGCGCCGGGGACGCTAACCGCGACGGCGGCGAGCAGAAGCCGAATCAATCTCACCTGGGCCGCGGCCACCGATAACGTGGGCGTCACCGGCTATCGGGTCGAGCGCTGCCAAGGGGCGACCTGCACGAACTTTGTGCAGGTTGGGACTCCGACCGGCACCAGCTTTGGCGATACGGGGCTCACCCGTTCCACCACCTACCGCTATAGGGTTCGCGCCAGCGATGCGGCCGGCAATCTGGGGCCCTATTCCGGCATTTCGACCGCCACCACTAAAAAATAAATAACGGTAGGTTTAAGTGATCAAGGCAACACCCTCTGGGGTAAGGGAAAGTTCGAGGGTGATGCACTAGAATTGGCTACAAGTTGAAGGAGCGTCGGCGCAGAATTTTCAATTTTCCCATCCGCTTCGCATACACCTTACCGCTTAATATTCCTATCTGGGAAGCTAAGAAGTCTGGCTCTTCCGGTGTATTGAACGTGCCGGCTTGATTCTTATTTCCTACTCAGAGTAGGCGAACAGGAGAGTTCCTATTATCGCGAGCCCGAAACGGTCATAATTAAGATTTCATCACTGCCCTCCTGTCCACCTTCAGAATGATTTTGAACAGGCCAGAGGATAATTCAAATCATTCGGGAAATTACCCACATTCCTTACGATTTCAGAGGGAGGCGGATGGGGGGCATCCTGCAGGGGGGTAGCCATGCGTTCGACATGGCTCGGCACGACATGTCGGGTCATGGAGGCAGGACGTCACATGTCCTTCGCAATCTCCTCAAGCATCAACAGGATCTCGGCCTGACGGACGACCAAGTCGCGAAGCTGAAGGCCCTCGCTCTTGACCAGGACCGCGCACGGATTCGGGCTCACGCGGATGTGCAGGTGGCGGAGCGGGAGCTCAGGGCGCTCGTAGCGGATGAGAAGACGGAGCTCTCCGTCGTCGAAGCCAAAATCAAAGCGCGCGAAACGTACGGAGAAGGATATAATGAAGACCGCATTTGCATGGATTCACTCAGACGGATATCTCGCAGTCTTGCTCCTGATGATGTTGGGGATTGTCGGTCTCCCGATTCGAGATGAAACCGTATTCCTGTTTGTCGGCTACCGGAGAGTCCAGGGCGCTTGAGGCACCATGCCAAACGGCGCTCGGCAAAGAAGCACATCGATGCGTGAACATCTGATCAACGTGTCGTTCCCGTAGCGGCTCTTTGTCTGCTTCCCTGAGTTCGTGCTGATGTACAGCGGGCCCCAATCGTTTCGCCGCGTTGTACGTCGAGCTGCTAGGCAACTGGGTTCAGCATGAACATTTCGCTAGAGAAGAAGATTGGGGTCGGCCTTGTGGCCGTACTCGTGCTGCTGCTTGGAATCGGATTCATCTCCTATAGAAGTACGACCGACCTCATAGATCGTGAAGTCCGTGTCGCGCAAACCCATCAGGTGCGAGAAACGATCGAGCACCTGCTTTCCCTGATGGAGGACCTAGAATCCACGCAGCGGATCGATCTTCTTACCGGGGACAGCCAATACTTACAATCGTATCGCGAGGCGGGCCATAGCGTGGGAGAAGCACTGCGCAACCTGACTGACCTGACTTCAGATAACCAGACCCAGCAACAGCACCTTCTTGCGTTGCGTAGTCTGATCGATCTGAGATTGGCGCAACTCAAAAACGTGATCGACTTAAGGGATACCGGAAAGATTCAAGCGAATGAGCTGAAAGTTCGACTGCACACAGGCAAAGAGACGATGGAAAAGATCAAAATGGCGCTCGGTGAGATGCAGGACCAGGAGCAGGTTCTGCTGACCAACTCGTCGAAGCAGGCAGTCAGGGCAGCCTCGTTCACGCTGTCGCTCATTATAGGTGGAACCTTCTTGACCATTGCGCTTGCTCTCGGGGGAGGAGCGCTGATTTTTTACGACCTGTCGAAGCGCAGGCAGGCCGAGAGAGACGTGCTGGCTGGCCAGGCTCGCCAAGAATTGATTTTGCGCACCTTGCCTGTTGTGATGTACTCTGCAAAACCCTCGGGGGACTTCGGTGCATTGTGGGTGAGCGAAAACATCGAACCGATAACCGGTTTCTCTCCACAACACTTCTTGGATGACTCATCCTTCTGGGCCTCGCGGCTTCATACCCACGACCGGGAAAGAACCATGATGGAATTTGAGAAGCTAGCGCAAGGGAGCAGTCTGGCGACGGAATACCGCTGGCAAACACACAGCGGCGAGTACCGTTGGTTTCGAGACGAGGCGGTGTTGATTCGGCGATCGGACGGAACCCCACAGGAAATCATCGGCCTCTGGACCGACGTCACCGCACGAAGACAAGTGGATGAGGTGATACGAAAGCAAGCCGACATTATCAATCAGATCCAGGAAACCGTCATCTCCATCAATCTCGACGGCTACGTGATGAGCTGGAATACAGGGGCGGAAAAGCTGCTTGGATACTCGGTGGAAGAGGCGCTTGGCAAACATATCTCGTTCATCTACCCGGCGGAAGACCGTGAGTTCCTAGAGCGTGAGGTCATCGCCCCTGTGAAGGCCAAAGGAACCCACCAGATCGAGGTTCGCAGGAGAACTAAGTCCGGTGCACTGCGTTTTGCCCAGCTGTCTCTCACGTTGCTGAGGGATGACACAGATGCTCCAATCGGCATCATCGGGTATTCGATGGACATTACCGATCGGAAGCGCGTGCAAGAGGCACTGCTCAATTCTCGCAACCAACTCGCGGCGCTCGCCGTTCGCCTCGAATCGGTGCGAGAAGAGGAGCGAACGAGAATCGCGCTGGAAGTGCATGACGTGTTGGGGCAGGCCTTGACGGGATTGAAACTTGATGTGGCATGGGTCCGCAAGCGGATTTCAGAATCGATCGAACCGGCCCAACGTGCCGCGGTGCTGACAAGACTGGTTTCGGCGCTGAAACTCCTTGACTCGACCATTCAATCGGTGCGTGATATCGCCACGACCTTACGGCCCGGCGTCTTGGACGAACTCGGCTTGGAGGCTGCGGTCGAATGGCAAGCGCGAGAATTTCAACATCGAACCGGGATTTCATGTGAAACAACCATCTGGCCTCACAAGCTGGTGTTGGGACCTGAGCAATCAACCGCGCTGTTCCGTATCCTCCAAGAGGTCTTGACCAACGTGGCGCGGCACGCACAAGCCACCAAGGTCCACATCAGACTGGATCAATCTGGTGAGCATGTGTCCTTGCAAGTCGAAGACAACGGCAGAGGTATCACCGGTGTGGAGCAGTCCGGACCGAAAGCATTCGGCCTGCTGGGAATGCGCCTCCGCGCCCAACAGCAGGGCGGCGCGTTCGACATTCAGGGCACGTCGGGAACTGGAACAACGGTCACCGTCCAGATCCCACTGTATCGGACAACTGATGATTAACATTCTCCTTGCAGACGATCACCCGTACCTGCGCCGCGGCCTGGTCCAGATCCTCATCGACGAATTCCCCGGGGCCATGATTGGCGAAGCCTCGAATGCCTCGGAACTTCTTGAGCAGGCTCAGAAACAGCGGTGGGACGTGGTCGTGCTGGATCTGAATATGCCCGGGCGTGGCGGGCTGGAGGCCCTACACGAACTGAAAGTCCTCTGCCCGAGCCTTCCCGTGTTGGTGTTGAGCATGCATCCCGAGGACCAGTTTGCTGTACGGGTGCTGCGTGCCGGGGGGGCCGGGTACCTGACGAAGGAAAGCGCTCCGCAGGAATTAGTTCATGCCATCAAGGCCATCTGGAAGGGAGGAAAATACATTACGCCCAAAGCGGCTGAACTTCTCGCGGCACACGTGTATCAACACGGCGACAGCGAACAACCGCTTCACCTTTCCTTGTCTGACCGTGAGTACCAGGTGTTCGGCTTGATCGCCGCAGGGCGCACAATTACTGACATCTCCGATCAACTCTCCCTCAGCGTCAAAACGATCAGCACCTATCGTTCCCGCATTCTGACAAAGCTCAATCTCAAAACGAATGCGGACTTGGCGCGCTATGCTGTTCAGCACCGCATCGTTGAATGACCACACCAGCGGTTCTCCCATGTGACGTTCCAGCATTGTTCCCTCCCCACCGCTAGAGACATTCTGCTTTCCTTGCGTGCCCTCTCCGTTCTCTGCCAGACAGTTCCTACAGACGGCAACGGTCAATTCCCACACACGCGAGCGACGTAATCTTATCCTCCTCAATGAAGTAATGGTGTTTACTTCATATTACAGGCCATTGGAGAGAATGGCCTCCTGCACGTTGTGATGGGCCGACAGCATAGGCATCCGCAGTTCATAGGGCCGAAGCTTCCTGATGAGAATGGAGGACTGGAAATGAGTTGTCAGCGCTGCGGAGGAGTGTTGGCTGCCGAGCTTGCGGATGCGATGGTCGAATTGGTCTGTGGAAGGTTTGTGATCGAGGGCCGACACTGTCATTGCGACGATGACGAAGGTCCGGTGCGGACGAATCTACCGCGGGAGGGAAGCGTGGCTCTCGCTGGGGAGTCGCCTGAAATCACTTCATCGGAGGGGGGACACGATGATTGGCTCCGGAAAATGCGTGTTGGTGGTCAACGAGATGGAGTCGATGCGACTGTTCCTCGCTGAAATGCTCGGGCAGCAGGGATTTGCTGTGGTGCAGGCGTGTGATGGTGTTCAGGCGTTATCTGAAATGCAGCAGCGTCATGTTGATGTGGTGGTCACTGACTATCACTTGCCTCGCCTCACTGGGCTCGATCTCCTCCGACAATCTCAAATGGCCTGGCCCGAGATACCGGTTATTTTCTTCTCGGATTTAGAGTGGGAGAAGAACGACCTGACAGAGGCCCGAGGAGCCTTTGCCTGGGTCCATCAGTCATCTGATCCCGAGGTTATTTTGAGTATCCTGGCCCTGGCTGTGGAGCAAGGCGTGGAGTGGGAACCCCGTCGCACGATGGAGTGGATTGGTGCATAGGAACGTCGGTGCGTAAAAAAAAGGAGAAACAGATCATGGCCACTGGAAATGCGGATGCAGACGAGGCCGTTTTAAACATGCTTCAACGATATGAGGTGCTTATGATGGAAGACCTCATCACCGGGCGACCAGATTTTAGCTGGTCACAACTGTTTCTCGCCGTCGACCGGCTGAGCCGAAAGAACCTGATCGCGCTCCGTCGAATAGGTCTGAGCTATCAACTCCTCTCGACGAACCAAGAGTGGATCCACGATCAAGCGCACCAGCATGAAGAACCGGTTTTTCATCATTGATATGAGTCAGACATATGCGAAATGGTGTTTGGATTCTTATGGTGCATGGAGCGATCAAACCAACGGGCCTGGGCAGAAAGGATGGGAGCCGTCATGATATTCGGCATCATCGTGTCCGCAGTCGTGGTCAATGTAACATCAGCTCCCTGATGGCCCTCTTCGTATCCGGAGTTGACTCATGATGCATCACTACACGCCTGATTTTTGAAATCCGGTCGGCGCTACGGTTTGCATAACCAAGTATCTCTACCATTGCTCACACATTGTAGGGAACGCCCTATCAAATCGACCACGGACCTCACTCCCTTTCGTCCTTCCTTTCCATTCCTCCCTCGCCGAACCCTGGGCAGGCACGTAGGGGATATCCTACACCAAGACCGCTGAACATCTGACATCGGGATTGGGCAGTATCTGATTGGACGTCATGCCGATGTTCTGTGTAATGCCGCTCTACAATCAGAAGCGGGAAGACTTTTGCCTGGCATCGAGTCCCTCCGGATGAACCTGACGACGGCGCAGGCGTACACGATGGAAGCTGTGCAAATGGGCGCCCATAAAGAAAGACGCGCGAGTCGAATCCTGCAACCATTGTTCGGCACAAGGATATGAACGGCAAACACCAGGAGGGAGCGATATGTCGTGTGAGCGGTGCGGGGGATTGATGGTCATCGAAACTATTTGTGAACTGATGGAGATAGGGTCCCGCAGTGGGATCGATACGACACGGTGCCTGAACTGTGGAAACTTTGAGGACACGATCATTCGTATCAACAGAGGTATTTCCCGTGTGCCAAGACAACCTGACCCACACACAGTGGGAACTAGAAGACAGAGCGCTGTTCAGCCACCTGTGTTGGAGCAAGCCATACAAACGGACGGTGTCATCCGAAGTACCTACGCGGTCGTGCCCCTCGTCTTCCTGTAGGAGCCCCATCCGCCGAAACACGGACGCTTGAACCTGCACGGATTGAACTTGAACATCCCCCGTAGCCCACTACGGGGTTCACCCCTGCTCTCGAAGGCTTGGGTCTCTCAGTTGCCGGGTTGTGATCCAATAGATAGCGAGGCGCCGACAAGGCTCCCAGGAAGTTCGCCTCATGGCCAGAGGGACACCCAGCAGACCGGAAACTGTTAATAGACTTGGTATGAGAGAGGGATACCTTATGAACGGATATGGGAAACGGATACTCGTCGTTGACGAAGATGCTGATCGTCGAGCCCTCTTGGAGGCCCAGTTGGAGCAAGAAGGGTATGCCGTGCAAACGGCCTGTGATGGTGTAGCGGGAGCAGATGAGATGCGGAAACGACACTTTGAGGCCGTCATTGCGGATGGTCGCCTGTCAGAATTCTGCGGCCACAAGCTCGCTGCATATTGCAGAATCTCGTGGCCTGACACTCCCGTCATTCTCCTTTCCGGAGATCTCATCTACGTGACGGACCACGCGGATGCAGTTGACGCGGCAGCCGGTCTGCGTACACCCTATGAAGCGGTGATGCTGCTGAGCGTGCTGCGCGCAATCACTCAACCGGCTTCGACCAAGCAGAGCCCCTTATCCAGGGCCTAATCGACCTGACGATAGTAGCCTGGCGGGCCACCCTCCCAATTTTTTGCCATCGCTAGAGCGAATGTCCAACGGTGATTATTGATCGACAAGAGGTCAGTCGGTCCCTAGGATTGACAGGCTGCCGTATGAGCCGTAAGTTGATTGGACTTGGGAATGAGGGGAATGATCACAAGAACTGAGCACATGGGACTGGTCTTTGGCAGCCTCCTCATGACACTCGGCTGCTCGATGGCGCCAACGCCCGCAACGAACCCCGATGTCGTGCGGCAACATGCCGACAAGGCCTTCCAGCAGCTGAAGGCGCAGGAGAATTCGCAGCAACCAGGCGACTCCCAATCCTTACCTCAAGCCTCGACTCCTGGGGACACCACAGCCAACCCCGCACCGTCCGTAGAAAAGGGAGTGCAGATTCCGTTTGCCGAGATTGGCCCATCCGACGGCGAGTACATCCGAGCCACCGGCTACGGCAATCTCGCGAGGGGGCTCTACCTCTGTCAACATTCGGCTGATCTGGCTGCGCGTGTCGAGCTCTCCAAACTGGTTCGTGTGAAGGTGACAGAACGATCGACTGACCGTATCCGCGAACGGACGGGAAAAGAGGCGGAGCAGGATATCGAAGTCGTCCGAGAAGGGCTGGTCGACGAAGTGTTGAGCGACGTGCGGATCGTAGACCGCAAAGTGGACAAGGAGGCCGGCACCTGTTCAAGCATCGCCATGATTCCCAAACGGAATCTCTTTCCAACGCCGGCCGGGTCTGATGCCAAAACCTCCGGACCCCAGTAAGCAAACAGCGATGGTCACACACCAGCTAACGACCGTGATGTCCACCACCGAACTGACCACCTCGGCCAGAATATCCCCCCCTTCCGCCAAAGTGTTGAGGATTCATTTGCTGGGTTGAGTATGGCGCGCGAAGCACCGGAGGGTTAGGTTGCGCGAAATGGGGCGGATGAACCTGCTCCAGCGTCGGGGGCAGAGGGGTGGAGAAATGCTGTGGCGCCGGCGTGGTCGAAGGACTCACCTCATGCATACCGGGAACAGGGAACCTCGATCCTAGCGGTTGGCTCTGATGGGGCGAGGGAGCGAGATGTTGTGGAGCCGGCGGCGGCACGAGCAGGGAAGCACGCGGCGGCAACGGCGGTGAGAGTCCTGGCACCGGCGCTGAAGGCACGGTACCAGCCTGTGCCGTGACAGTCTGTTGCAATACTCGAAGATGACGATTTTGCGGATGGAGCTGTCGTGCTTGGAGCAGCAGCCCATGAACTTGCTGTACGCCGATCCACGGATAGGGGTAGATGATCGGCCTCACATAGACCCAATCGGTCCAGGCTTGGGAAATGAGGGCGTTGGTTTGCAGCTGGTTTAACAGGTCCTGGCGTTGCTGATTGAGCGTCTGAACCTGATCGGGCGACACTGCGGTGGTCAACGCCTGATTGATGGCATCGAGCTGTTGGTGCAACTGGTCCACTTCGGTTCGAAGCGCCACTAGTTCATTTTTAGCGCTCTCATTTTCTCGAAGCGCGGTGATCGCCTGAGCGACTTCATTGGGATCCACTTGGGCCGTGAGATCTGCATGGATCACCACTGTCTCTCCCTCAAGTCGTGTGCTGATCTCCTGATTCAACACCATAACGACTCCGGCGGTATAGGTCCGGATCTCATCCCGTGTGACGTCCAAATTTTTGACTTCGGTTACGCTCTCGAGGTAGGTCGCAACCTGCTCCAGCGCCTGTCTCTTTGCCGCTTCAATGGCCAATCGGACGGCGTCGGCTCGGGTGTCGTGATCGCCCATACGATACTCGCCGCTCGCGGTGACGACCCGGACGGCCGCCGGAGGAGGGCTTGGCACTCCAGCCTCAACGGGTGAGGAGGTGTCGGAATCGAGGGGGACGACTCGGTTGCGATATTTTTCCGGGATCGAGTCCAGTTCGGTGGTGAAATTCGGGGTGCCTGAGTCGTCTCTATACGTATAGATCTGACTGGCGGCAAAACTGTGAGCCACAGCAAACACGAACGAAAGCATGAGCATCTGGCCGAAGACCAGCATGAATGTGCCTCACAACACGCTCTCAATTGTACCATAGCGATGGCCAGTTTCCGGTGTAACCTAGCTCGCTTAATCGGGTCCAAGTTCTATCTAAGAGCCTGATACCGCTGATCAGTGTGCGTAACCTTTCCCGATTGATGAGAGGGGGAGGCAGCATCACCGCCAGGTTGGTCTCAAGAACACCTCCTTGCATGAAGTATGTTCTTAGTGTTGTGCCCGCTTAAGTAGGCAGAGAGAATCCGTCAGAAAGGATCCGTGAAACACAGTGAACCTTGTTCGAAACAATCATGACGGAGGCGGAGGGCAACTTCGTCACAGAGTAGCAAGCGGGCTCTACCAGATATCCCATTGGAAGTGGATCCTTAGAAGCTCTCTTGCGAATCACCGATCTGGCAGAGGAATTTCAGCGTCGCTGGTGTTCCCAACGGAACTCGACAGACCACGGAGCGGCCACTGAGCTTCACGATTGACCTGCTGGTGGTGGCCGCATAACCACACGCTTGCTCTTCCCAACCGCCGCAATCACATCACACAGAAGCGCAAGATCGCCGGACAACGAACGCTCTACATCTCCGTCCATGATGACGACCGGCCAGCAGAAATCTTCCTGCATCTCAAAGGTCCAGACTGCTTCTCTGAGTTGATTGGGCTCTACCACGTGGTTGCCCGTCTGATGAGTCTCGCCCTGCAGTACGGTGCAGCCTATCTTCTAGGCGCTTGGTCACGTTGCGTGAGCCATAACCCCGGAAGGCCCACAACGAATCCTTCCGGATTCCCCCCATGTCAAATCACGCGGCCTTAGAGATCGGGGACTCTTTCACCGGTCTACTTTCTGGAAATACGTTAGCTTCCCCCTGCTCCCCTCCCCAGATCCGGCACATCAGCGCAGTCACAAGCACACCGAAACCGAGCAGCACGCTGGAAACGACCAGTATGAACAGGATGTAGAGCAAGGGATCTCCCCTTAGGCGGCCCGTGCTTAGTCATCTTGCCAAGGAGCGGCAGAAACGGTAAGTCTGTTGAGGGAAGCGTACCACAAAAAAATCTACTTGAGGTAAAGCCCGCGACATCTATGGTGATGACAATTAGCTTAAAGCCTGAGGCCAAAGGTGTCCCTCTTCAAAGACCTACCTTCGAAAAACGGTGTCTGGACTTCCTCGTCCGGGACATTGTGACTCATCATCCACCACGAGTGTTTCGATGCCATACTCCTCGCCCCACACCCATCGAACGACGCCCGCGGCCACGTACAGAGTCTCCTGAGTCGGCAAGTTCACCGTGAGGGGGGCAGACTTCCCCGATCCGTAACGGCAGATTGCCAGAGACGCGCCAGCCCGTGAGGGAGACATTCCAGATGGTGCCATCGCCCTCAAAGTCGCCGCATTGATAGGTGACGGGACAACACACCGGAAAACGACGGAAAGGGTAAATGAAGAAGGGCATGGGGGTCTCGCAGGGATGCGTATTGTAGGAGGGTGGCGAGTGAAGGTGTACGGGCTAGGCGCGGCTGCCCTTCGGGGTCATGCCAAGGGCTTTTCGTTCCTCTTCGGCCAGTGTGGCATTCACCTGAGGTACCCGCTCCTCGATTTGGAGGGCGAGCGCGTGCCCACGCCGACTGAGCTGCACACACACAACACGGCGATCCTCGACCGAGTAACGTTTGGTCACCCACCGCTTCCGCACCAGGTCATTCAACACGTCACTCACTGTCGGCACCCTCACGACTAGCGCGTCTGCGGCGTCCGTCACCTTAGCCTCTGGATGATTACGTAGAAACAGGAGCACGCCGGCTTGGAGCGGCGTCACGCGAAGGGGCTCCAGGCTTCGTCTGAACTGACCGTGCAATTGCAGCACACGCTCCAGGGTGGTCAGATTCTCATGACCGTTCTTCACTGCTCGCTCTATTGTCATGGGTAACATTCTCCGTTACTTTCTAGATAAGTAGGGTCGTCTTTATCACAAAAAGCCCGGTTCCTTTCGGAGCCGAGCCGTTTACTTCAGATTCCGCCATGGTCGCACTGCATGCACACGGAGGCGAGTGTACCTGCACAGGGCTTCCATAGCGGTTTCTAAACCAACGCCACGCTACTACACGCCTGGCGTCGGGCTACCTCTCCAGCCTTCCACTTCAGCCCTCGTCATCACGGCCTCTGCGCGGTCATTCCCAGCAGTCTACCCGCTCAGACTTGATTGCATCCCCTTCTCACTCGTTGCTGAACTGAATTCTGTATGCCGCGAGCCGAGTGAGATCTGATAGGTCGAGTAGCCCAGTTGGCGAAGGAACACCCGTCCGTCCCGCGACATGCAATCAACGGCGACGAATACTTCTCCCCAACTGAAATTGGAAAGGCCCGTGACGACCTCGTCAAAGCAGCATGGACCGCCCCGCAACTTTTCAATAATTGCTTCTTCTATGGGTAGCATGGCGTCTGACCTCCGGTTGAAGTGAGGCGCTATCGCGGTTGCCCCGTATTATGGGCAGGAATGCGCCGTTGGTAAGTAGGAGTTGCGCTAGTACTGGCGTAAGAAATGGCCTACGAAACCCGCCAAGAAGCGGGTCGGCAAATTATCCACGATGCTTTTGCTTGGGCTGTGCCGCCCAGTGTAAGACTGGACCTACATACACAGCCCCAAAGGTAGGTTAGAGTTTGGAGTGACCCCCTCGGTTGAGACACCAGAATTCGCACACTCGTGGTGGTCAGATGTTGGTCCCTGATGGGCAGCGCCGTCTGCCGGCTGAAACAACTGTACGGTCGGGTCGTCGGATGGCCAGGTCCGCGCTCGACCCCACTCGCCTCTGCAAGGATTGCAGAGGCCAACGCTTGCCAAGAGCCTCGATCTGCAAATACTGCAGAGAACGCTCCAGGTGCTGCCACACAATCTGTCGTCCGCTGTCCGTCTCTGTCGTAAGTCTTTGGATGTTCGCCACCACTAGTCACTCAGTCGTTATGCGACACTATCCATGCACTGCTCTCGTGTTATGACACATCGTGGAGGCCATCTGTGACACAACGGTGTGGAGCGCTCATCCGAAAGCTTTGCCATGTCTAACGGGAAGCCCCGCGTGCTGATTCTGGGTGGGGGGTTCGGCGGCATGTATGCCGCGCTGGAATTCGAACGAGCGCTTGAGCAGGGAGCCGACTTGGACGTCACCCTCGTCAACCGCGACAACTTTTTCCTCTTCACCCCGATGCTGCACGAGGTCGCGGCGAGCGATCTCGATATCACCAATATCGTCAGCCCGATCCGCAAGCTGTTGCGTCGGGTGACGTTCTTCCATGGCAACATCGAATCCATCGATCTCGTGCATCATCGAGTCGGCTTGTCGCATGGGCACGAGGAACATTGCCATTCGCTGTCGTACGACCACGTGGTGTTGGCCCTCGGGTCGACCACGAACTTCTTCAACGTCCCCGGCTTAGCCGAGCGCGCGCTCACGATGAAATCGCTGGATGACGCCATAGTTCTGCGCAACCGCCTGATTGCGAATCTGGAAGAGGCGGACTTTGAATGTGCGGCGCCCCTTCGCGCGCCCTTGCTGAATTTTGTCGTGGCCGGGGGCGGGTTCGCCGGGGTCGAAACCATCGCCGCCATGAATGACTTTCTGCGGGAGGCGGTCCGGTTCTTTCCGCATCTGCGGGAAGACATGCTGCGGATCATCCTGGTCAATTCAGGAAAGGTCATTTTACCGGAACTCGGGGAGAAGCTCGGCACCTACGCGCAGCGAAAACTCATGGCGCAACAGGTGGAAATCCATTCGAACTGCAAAGTCACCGCCGTGACGGACCGCGACGTCACGCTCAGTGACGGGACGACGGTGACGACCAATACACTGGTCTGGACCGCCGGCATCTGCCCGAACGCCCTCTTGGACACACTGCCCTGCACGAAAACGCAGGGCCGGCTCCTCGTCAACGAGTCCTTGGAAGTTCGCGACTGGGGTGGTGTCTGGGCCTTGGGCGACTGTGCGTACGTGCCGGATCGCAAAACCGGGAAGTGCCATCCGCTGACCGCGCAACACGCGCTGCGCGAAGGGAGGGTGGCGGCGCAGAACATTCTGGCCACCATTTCCGGCTACCGGAAGAAGCCGTTCTTGTACACGACGATCGGGCGACTGGCCCCCATCGGGAAACGGACCGGCGTCGCGAACATTCTCGGCGTGAACTTTTCAGGCTTCATGGCCTGGTGGTTGTGGCGGACGATTTACTTGCTGAAACTGCCTCGATTTGAAAAGAAAGTCCTCGTAGCCTTGGACTGGACGCTTGATGTGCTTTTTTCGAAGGATCTTGTCCACTTCAGAACCGTTCGCCCTCCCACCCCGCCGCCGGCGGAAGAAGAATCCGAAAGCGAGCCAGTCCAGGTTAGTCAGAGTCGGTCGCAGGCCAGTGAGAGACGCGGACAATAGTCAAAGGAGGGAAGCAGATGAAACCACGAAGTTCGAACGCCTCGCCCATGAAGAAGCCAATCCTGTCTCATGAACCTGAGTCCATGCAGAAGTATTCGGATGAAATGAGGGAACGGATCGCACAGAAAGCCTATGAACTCTATGAAAAACGAGGGCGACAGGCGGAGCGCGACGTGGAAGACTGGCTTGAAGCAGAGGAACTGGTCCGCAAAGAGATGAATTAGGCTCTTGAAGGAAGTAATTGAGTGCACGACTTCAATCTCAGAGCAGCGCCCGCACTCTGGCCGACAGTCCTCGTATAGACCGCATCTGGTCGGGACGACCGCTTCTGGAAGTCGCCGCGCTGGCCAGCCACCGCGATATCAAGATGACGCTCCGCTATGCGCACCTCGCGCCCAGTCATCTCCGTGCGGGGATTCAGGCATTAGAGCGGCGGAATCGGTGTCTGGCAGGATCCGCGCTATCCACAGAACCGCGTGTCACACCGGTGTCACAGGATTTTGCGGGGATCGCGTAAGTGCTGGTGTCCCCAACGGGACTCGTGGGCTTTAGCATCGTTGAATTTCAAGGGATTGTGCAGGCGGCGTGACGCTGAGAGCTACGCAGGCTGAAGCCAAGCGCGCCAACGCCAAGAAATAAGCCTGCTCATTACCGATAGTTCCGCTTTCGCCATTCCCACGGCGGCACCGGGTGACGATCAGCCCACTAGCCTTTCCGCGCCTCTCGTGCTTCGTTCTCTAGCCTTTCTAGCACCGTATTTCCCGGCGCATACTTCCGATACCACCAACACCAGCCGTCTTTGACCAGCGTGTGATTGACGTGGGTCCCATCGGGCTGGAGCACATCGGCAAGTGTGCGCTTGTACTTGTCGTGGCCGCTTCGCGAGCGATGGAGACACCCGCTACGTCGAAGGCTCTGGATTGTTAAGGAGGCGATTCAGCGCGTCCCCCAGACGATGCAGCGAGAATTCTTTTTCGACGTACTCCGTTACCCCAAGTGCCCGGACTTGCTGCTCCGCCTCAGCAGTCCCCGCTCCCGTCAACACGATCACCGGCTTCTTAGAATCGAGACTGCGGATCTGTCGCAAGACCGCGAGCCCTGTCATCTCAGGCATTATTAGATCCAGAACAATGACATCGGGTCGTTCTCGGCGAAAGAGCTCCAGGCCCTTCGAGCCACTTTCCGCGAGTACCACGTCATAGCCCTTCCGACGGAGTAGCGTGTCGAGGAGGTTCCGGATGCCCTGCTCATCATCAATCACGAGAATCTTGGCCATGGTACCTCCCGGCAAAAGAGTGCGAGGCGAGCCATACCCGCACGGTGCGGTCTCCGTCACCTGGCGAGACCGCCAGGTATACATTATCTAGGAACGTCTCTTGATACTGGGTGGGTCTCCAGCAAGAGGAATGCCATTGTTCTGCGCAGAATGTATTTTTCGGAAAGGTCTTGGCTATATGTTGAATTCTAGGGGTTCTAGTGAACAGTTGGTCGGCAGTACCGATGGAAGACTTGATGCCATTCCGAATCGGTTCAGATACATGGAGGGTTGATTTTGATTCAGTTAGGGCACCTGCGGTCACTCGGTTGGCGTTCCTGGAGATTTCAGCGCCTGAGAATGGTTCTCTAGCGAGCTACATACGGGTTCGATTTCATACGGGCAGGAGACTTAAGCGAGGCGGGGCGAAGTCATTGAGAATCTACGAACCCATATCCTGGTCAACAACCGATCAGGGGGGGAATGCACCACAGACCACCCAGGCTTTGTCAGCCTCACTGCGAGTGAAGTCCCATTTTGCCGACGAAGGAATTTGCCCCCCAGGAGATAACGATGGAAGGGACGAATCGAGAAGGACATGGGGCCTCTCAGGGAGGCGTATTGTAGAAGGGATGCTAAGGAGGCGCAAGGGCCGAGCAGGTCACGCCGGTGCACGGATCCTGCAGACGTGGGAGGATGCTTGAGGGGGTTGGTCGGGGTCAATCTTGAAAGGGAGTATGGGTGTTAGCGGGGAACCGAGTGACCGCAGGCAAGGCAGCGATAGTTGCCCGTCATATAGCCATCTTCGCTGCGTTCCAAATCGATTTTGCGATGCACACAGAGCGGGGAGTCCATTTGTTGGATCCACCTCACTTGTAATTCAGCTGCTTCAGCCTTTGTCATGTGCCCTCTTCAAGTTCTCTCGGCCATTTATGCAGACAGGTCGGATTTAGACAGGCCCACATTCGCAATTGCGGTAGTGTCATTTTGCGGCCAGAGAGCGTCCAGCTCATGAATGGTTTGGCATTCTGGCTGTGACATTTTGGGCAGGTCATTCCCCACTCTCGCGCACACTCAGATAGAGCAGAGCTAGGAAAGGTCCCAGCAGGAGGTCGAGTATTCTGCTGGTCTGCCAACTGCTCCATGCCGCGATCATCCTCGTCCATGATGGGGCCCTCCAGATTGATCATTGGTGCGGCATGTTGAGGCAGCGCCACCTCTTGCGCTGTCTTCTTTTGCACACTTCTAGAACTAATCAAGCGGGGAGGAAAACGGAGTGTATTGCAGCGTGGGTTTACCTGTAAGAGAGGAACGAGGTGTTTCTATTATGCGCCCCTACGGACACGCACAACCACCTCGTCCACAATCTCGGCCTTTAACGCAATTGGATCGACTCCAACGCCCAAAACGCAAGAACAAGAAGGGCAAATGAAGCTTACGCCCTTATAGGCTGGTGTGAATCATTCGAAAATCTCAATTGTTACAAAACGAGCCTTCGCTATGGTTTTCTGGCATCCAGGGCATTTACCTGTATTGATCATGGCGATACTCCTTTGCGCTGACAGAAAGTATTCCCTTTCCCTTCGGTAGGAGGCCCTTCCGTTTCACGGTGATTATGCCGGTGGCTCCGAGTGAGAGGCCATGAAACGATCAAGGTCTTCTTTTGTGATCGCCCCATCAATCACAATTGTTTCACCTGCTGTGTCTGCCATTGGAGCCTCGGATCCATGCTGGGCGGCCCACGTAAACAACTTCGTCAAGTTCTCCCATGTCATTTCCATAGTTACTCCGGTGGTATCAGCGGTCCAGCCCATTCACCCTCCATCAGGTGATCACTCATGAACGTGACGGGTTCATCCAAGCTAGCAAAATCGACGATGTGATCCCACACCGCCCCACAATAAATCAGCCTGGGTGCGGCAGCAGGATCTTGGCGGTACCAATACCACCCCAGCTTCGTCTGCTTCTCAGTCGTCCAGTTCAGGTCACTCATCGCGGTATCTCTATCGGTCCAGCCCATCGATGGCCGTTGAGATCGAACAAGGCGAAGTGTTCGCCGCTCGCCGTCAGCGGTTTGTTGCCATCGAGCCCCTGATGATACACACTCACGATACGCTCGTCGCTCCCGTCGAGTTCACTAAACCAGTACCAGCCCTCCACGGTCGGGGCCTGTGTCGTCCAAATCATTCTTCGGCCTCCTCCGACCACGTCAATGAGAGTTCATTCGCAAGGCTGGCTTAAGGATGTCTCGCGGATCCAGGCCACGAGTGAAATAGAGCGCGGCCAGGACCACGAACAAGAGGAGCCCATAGCTGACACATATTTCAGCATGTCCATCCTTCATCCGTTCCTCGACTTCCCCTGCTCAATCGAGCCCGGTTCTTCGGCCCACGCGCTCTAACGGCCCGGGAGAACACCCCCTACTCTTTATCATTTCGGCGATCCGTGACCGCTGGGCCCGAGAGAATCGATAGCACATGATTCTGATCATTCACCTTCGCCTCAATTCGCTCACCCGGCTCGATGTTTCTCGCCTTCAAGGTAGTTGCGTCGATATGCAACCGCACCTCTTTGCCGTCTTGCCCCTTGATGAAACAGTCATTGCCTTCAACGCGCAACACTTCGCCCGTGATCGTCTTGCCGCCTGTTGAGTCGCCGCCCTTCATCTCCTCGCGCACTTGTTTTTCACCCGCGTCCTGACCACCTTGCCTCCGGTCAGTTTGTTCCCCTTTCAGTTTGCTGTCTGCCTCCGAAGCCGCATTATCTGCCTGCCCGGCGGTGGACAGACCCAGGCACAGCAAGAACCCACACGACATAACACCGACGACTTTGGGAAGAGATACCATGGGCGCCTCCTCGGTTAGATGTACAACACACATACTTGTAACTGTACGCACTCCGGGGTATTGCAATCTGAGCAATTGTGATCAGACCGCACGCTGTCTTCTCGACATACTGCAACGAAGGATTTAGGTGACAGACCTTTGTCGGGAGCGGAGGGACGGAGAATAAATGCATTGCAACTCCCGCGACAGGTGGAGGCCATGCGTCGCCGTCTGTCCCATTTTTTCACAGGATCATCAATGAGGGGAACCACAGAAACGACTAAATCGGGAGGAGGATGCGAGATCCCGCGCCGGGAGTGGGGCGCCTTTTTCCTACAGTTCAGCCAAGATCACCAAGAATGGTTGGTCGACGTCGCGCCGCACGGCGAAGGCAGTAGCGCGTCGCAGGAAGGCCAGGGACTTCCATTTGAAGCCCTGACCCTTCATCTCGATCACACAGATGAAGTGTTGTCGATTATTATACGCCAGAACGACAGTACACAGGAACACGAGTACCAAAGTATTCCCCGTCCCCGCCGCGTGATGATCGAGAGGATGGGAGCAGACGTGAGATTACACATCGATTCGACCGAGGGATCCTCAACGATCATTCGGTTCCGCCGCGTCTCGACACCGGATTACGACGCTGCAACATTAAGCGGAATACCGGAGAGAAGCCCATGACTAATGGGCGGGAGTGAGGAAAGAGCCGGTCCGCGATGGACCGCTCACCTGTTCCTCTTCCTCCACTCCCACGGCGGCACGGGTTGCGGGTCGGCCCACAAGCCTTTCTTGGCCTCTCGTGCTTCGGTTTCTAGTCCTTCTAGCACCGTATCCCCTGGCGCATGCTTGCATACCACCAACATGCGCCAGCCTTGACCGAGTTCTTCACGCTCCTCACACACCGATATGCAATCCAGCACCAGACCATGCCCTTGGGATTTCTGGTCTTCTCGTTCGGTGATAAAGTGTGCTGCTTCGTGTTCGAGATGCAGGCGAAAGTTGCTCGCGCCTGGCGTGAAGTGATGCCCGATACTTACAGGAACAAGCAGCGAGGGGAGATACGGGATCTAGCGAGCCTGTGGCGACTAGCCAGGAACAGGAAGCTCAAACAGGAAATGGGCGCCCGCCAGGTACATCTTGACTCGGGGACTTACTGGAATGGGGCGGATCCAACACACTTCCACCAGTTTGGTGCTCTGCTTTTTTCTCGCTTCTGATGGCACCTGAATCTCAACCACCTGTCGTTTGTCCACTTTCTCAGGAAGCAAGAGCAGCATGCCCCTGACGCTCCTATTAATCGCATGCCCGTACCCCTCTGACAACGTCACAGCCTCGGCGCGTGCAAGCCTCGTCAGCTCGAAGGGGCAAACGACCTTGCAGGGTATACGCTCGCTATCTCTTCGCTCCTGCTGAGTTGGCATATCTATCTCCAGGGTTGTTATAGACCCTCACCCCGACGCGCTAAACGGGCTGCTCCAAGATCGGAAATCTTATCAAACCCTCTCCGCTTTCAGAGAGGGGGAACAGCACGATGGGCTACTACGCCGAGGCCACCAGGTCAATGGGCATACCACTCATAGTAGGCACAATCGCAAGTGGTGAAGGAGTTGCGAGTGCCTGGCGTAATCCTGAGTGGATAATCTTCATGGCGATCCCGGTGCGCGTGGTGGTGCTGGTTTTTTCAGAAAGGTGCTTACAATGCCTCTTGACGGTATGTTCTGACAATCCCATTTCGATAGCGATTTCCCTATTGGTCCAGCCTTTCAAGAGATGTTGCACGACCGTTGCTTCGCGTGCGGTCAACTGAAACTTCTCCGTTGCCTGGACGATGACATTGTCCTGCCACGCGCCGATCCCGACTTCGCTTATCACGATGAGGATTCGTGTTTCCGCGGTGGTCTCATCAATCAAGGCCGTGCCGCAAAGGAGCAAGGAGCTATGGAGAGTGTCCACGACCCGTCCGAGTTGAATCTGTTCCCAGTCCTTCGGATCGGTTCGGACTGTGAGGGTCTTCCGGATTTGATAGACGAGACTCGCGACGGCGGGCGGGAGCACCCCGTTTGCTGTTTTCCCGTCCTGGCAGCGAATGATTTGCTGGCACAGTTCCCCTGCCCGACGATCCTTATAGAGTAATCGCATGGAAGCCGTGAGCAGCATAATGCCGGGCCCCATGTGCCGGACCGCCAGGCTTTCCTTCCTGTCGATCGAGACATCATCTCTATCCTTGTCCACGAGGTCCTCCTTTCTCTTCCCCAGACCGCGCCCACAAGCCCGCTTTAGAGCCACCCACATGCACGTCTCACGTAGTCCATCCGATGATCTATCGATGTACAGGGAGGGTTGGGTGGAACACAAATTCGTCTTGTGGCTCTTCTGCTCACATGCGTAGTGAGGGTGTGGTTTCGTGGCTGGTATCGTCCAAGACGCTACTTGTCCTGCTAGTGAGCAAGGGTTGCGCCACGTTGTTTCTGCTATGGCGTTGTGCCTAGAATTATTTGTGGAGCCCGATACTTAGAGATGTGCGGGAAGTACGCAAAGAACATCAAAGCGGGAGGCGGTTTGTATGCAGCGTAGGCGGAGGACTACATAAGTAGGGTTAGAAGAATTATTTGGCGCATATTTCCGATACCACCAGCACCAATCTTGCTTGTCGAGTTCCTGATTGACGATAGTGCCCTCTGTTGGCCCAGTGACTGTTCCGGCGGGACTTGCCTGCTTTCCGCGCAATAAGGCTTCGCTTATTTGCCGAAAGTTTAGCGACTCTATTTTTCCCGCCCCTTGTTCCCACCAAGCGTTTCCGGGTTGACAGGGGCATGTTTCTTCTTCTTTTCCAACGCCTCTTTTACCGAAGCAGATTGGCGGGGCGTAGCCGCCTCTTTTAGGATTTCCTCGATGATCTGTGTGGCGTCTGAATGCTTGCGTGGGTATGTCGGCATATCTCCTCCTAGATTAATCTCCCTTGCTGAGCCACACTATGGGGAGAAAACCGGCAGGGGTCTGGTCAAACTTGCTCAGGTGGCTGGAATGGATGATGCAGAAGATTGACTATCCTCCAAGCAAGATCACCAGCAATACGAGACGCTAATCGTGGAGAACGCGCTCCTGTCCAATACCGCCAACACAGTTTTAAGCTCCCTTGAGGAGGTTCACCCATGACCTGTGGCATTTACGTGAGAAAATCGACCGAGCAGACCGGCGTGAGCGAGAAGCAATTTCCGTGAGGCAGAACATAGATACTAGAAGGTGTGTTGTGCCCCACTTGAGATTCAGACAGACCGCTAGGTCGTCGGACAGAGCATGGCCCTCTGAACCTATTCATAACCCATCGTGGCAGAAGAGAGACTGGGCTCGTTCCACGGAGTTACGAATGAATTCGCCCAGCTGTTCGGTGAAAAGGAGACTCGAAAATAGTCTGATGCTGTGCAGAATTAATGGCTAGCAATTTTCAACATATTGCTCACGAAATTGGGCGGGGCACCAAAGTAACGGGTCGAACTCTTCTGTGTGAAAACATGCGGAGAAATCTCAATGGAGGAGCTTGAGATTTTAGGTACTGTTAGGGAACGAAATTGTGCTTCACCCCACGGCGGGCGGCTCAGCACGCTACCTGACGGCGGAAGTGTCGTGCGATCATGAGGGATTACTGCGGCTGGTGATGGTGGAGTGCGCCCCCAACCAGCTGTATTTTGCCAGACGATTCGGGTGTCGCTTATAGTTCCCCGACGGAATGTGAGCCCGTGTTACTGCCTTGAAGGGATACTCAATGGGATTTTCGCAAAGCGGTTACTAAAACTTAATAGGACGGTCTTCCCACTATTTCCTATATTTCCGATTAGCTCCACATGGAGGAATGCCGATCAACAACTGCTCCGAGGCGTACCGGTCGAGCAAGCCTTAGGTGCTGTGCTGGGTATGTGCAGCGGTAGACGCGAACACGATCAAAAATTATCAGCGCCCGTAGCCTGCGTCAGGCAATCGCGCTTTCCTTTCTCTGAATGGGGATACTGTAATAGGGTTCGAAGACTCCAAGGCCCCGGTCAAGTTCCAGAGTCTCCTCATAGCCGCTGCGCGGTAGGAGTCAGCACTTTTCGAGCGGCCACCGCCGACACGTGGTGCGGCACACGATCCGCAAACATCAGCCGTCTCTCCTCAATGACGATATGAAACTCGTGGATCATCCCCCCGTCCGTGTACGCGCGGCTCACGAGTGCACCGGTCTCCTCGTCCGGACCGAGGATAATAAAGGCCTGATGCCGATCCCACTAACCATTCGTCCTTCGATAGGTGGCAGCCATCCGAAGACTCAGAAAGCGCCCGCCCGCCTCCCAACATCCGACGACCTCCTTTTGGATGGATCGTTGCTCCAGGGGCAACTCCACCGTACCTTCGAAATGTCCCAACAGGAACCGGACGGATTCGAGCGCGGCACTGGGCTTGACCGGTTCATGGATGGGATCGTACCGGAACGGCTGCGCCGTCCCCGCATCGACGAGCAAGGTCTTCGCCTGAGCCGCTCGTTGAGCAAAATCCAACACCGCCTCCCATTCCCGACGGCGGACGAACTGGGCAAATAATTCACATCCGTGCCCCACACGGAGCAATGCCACCGGCGCTTGCTTGCAGGGCCCTTGGCAAGCCGTGGGTGAAATCCGACAGCCGATACGTTCAGCCTCATACTGCAGCGCGTCGGAGGTGGCCTCGAACCGTCTCCGTTGCTGACAAGGCTCTCCGTCACAGAGAAAGAAGTGGGCGTCCTCTTGGGCAAAGTGTCGTTTCGCACGCTCCAGGGAGGCATCGAATTCCATTGAGGTGTGCGTGATCGCTTTGGACTCGACATAGCCGGCGAAGATCCGCAACCGCCTCGTCCGTACAGACACCCAGACCGCTGACGACCAGTGCAAGGGTGAGACGATCAAGCGACGACGTGTCGGATTGACTGACTGATTGCTCTGACATACGTCCTCCTTCCAAACCTGTAGATTTTTGGCAGGACATAGCCTCGTTCTATATCTATGATTAGATGAATCCTGAGGCTGTTCGTCACTAGCGTAAGCCCGGAAATTGTACATCAGGATTCTTGTACGGATGAATGTGCAAGACACCGAAGCAAACGGATATTCCGGCGGTTTACTTGTTTGCGTCGTCTGGGGTCATCTGCCGTTCCAGTTCGCCCGGCTTCAGAATTCCGCATTGTTCGAGCATGGCAATCAGTGCCAAGGTATAGCGCTCGTAATAGTCCCACTTGGCTTCGCCATCACAGGCATCTTGTTCCCAGGCTGCGATAGCTGCTAATCAGATGTTGTCTGAAATCCTCCCACTCGAAATGGCCCTGCTTGGACAACGCCAGCGCCATACCGAACACCGTGCGTTGCCATGCTTCGCTAAAGAATAGCTTTCCCTCACTGCGCGGTGGCGAGTCAGGTTGCCCGAGCATCTGCGTCGCGGCATATTCTTCGAATCGTGTAAACATCGAATGCCTTAGCGGCTGGCGGAGCAGGCACCAGCGCGACCCCCATCATGGCTTCCGGTGTGACCAGCGCCGCGAGTTGTGCTTCGTTCAGATGTTCAGAGTTCGCCGGCCGTTCAGGAATGACAAACCAGCGGATCTGCGCGCTGCTGTCCCAGACCCTGACTTCCTTCTCTGCTGGAATCGGCACACCGAACTCACGTAGCACGGCGTGCGGTTCACGCACGCCGCGCGAGCGGAACACCGGATCTTTGTACCAGTAGGGAGGCAGGCCCAACACCGGCCACGGATAGCACGAGCAGAGGGTACAGATGATCAAGTTGTGCACGGACTCGCTGTTGGCCACGGCCTTCATATGCTCGCCTTCTGCGCCAGTCATGCCCGGAAATTGAAGTTCGGCGATGGCCTTCGGCGTATCCTCCAGCAAACGACGTTTGTAGGCTGGGTCAACCCACGCCCGCGCCACGATCCGGGCGCCGTTAAACGGGCCGGCCACGGTTTCGAAATGGCTCAGCACCGCATCGACGGAATCGCTGCCTAGCACGCCTTTTTTAATCAGCAAGCGCCTCCAATGCGCGTACTTTGGCTGCGCTGGCGGCTTCGCGATTCTTATCGTAATCAAATAGTGCGGCCATGAGCGGTCCCTCACATGAACGTTAGTGCGCAGGCTTCAGGTAGGCCTCGAACAGGTCGGCATAAATGACGGTGTGGGGTTCGCTCTTGTCTGCGCCCCAAATGTCCGACGCGTCAAACGACACGCAATACACATGCTGCGGCCCGACCAGACCGTCCGGTCCCGTCGACACAAAGTATTCGAACGCGCCCGGATACACTTCGGTGACCGTGCCCTTCTTGTTGCGTAAAAATCCTGGCAGTCGGGTGTGATCGGCGGCTTCTGGATCGGCAACGTAGACGGTCTCGCCGACGGTAAAGTGAGCCGGAGCCGGTGGTGTCCGCAGACCGGAGTCGCCATGATGGAGGTATCGAACCACCTGTTCCTTGAGTGGCGGATTGGGTCGTTCCGGTAGCGGTGCATCGGGATTCGCACGGTAGTGCTCGGTCAATGTGGCCAACTCGTCGGCGTCCACGTAGCCGCGATCGACGAAGAATTGACTGATCCCCATCAGCCATTTTTCATAATAGCGATATTTGAAGTATTCGAACGGCTGCATGCCTTCGGCGCCGGTGCGTAGCGAGGCCCACGTCCAGGTGTCCTTGAACGTGGTCGGTATGTTGCGCGATCGGATATTTCTGCAGCGCGTTGGCCAAATGGGCGCTTTCGGCCATCATCACGGTGTGAATGCCGAAGATGCGCTTTTCCCACTCGGCCATGAACACTTTTTTGTCAAAAAAATTGACCGGACCGAGATTTTCCAGGCCGCCGAAGTAGTGTTGTAGTCTCATGATCCGCTCCGATTACAGGACTGGTTGGGCCACGGGGCGATGAGCAGTGTCGTGCACGCAATCGAGAAAACCTTGTTGGCAGCCCCGCGCGATCGAGATGACGGCCGATGAACACGAATCGGCTCTGGCGGGTCTCCGCCGACTGCCAGGGTCGCCCCGGCTTCGCATCCAACAGCATATGCACGCTGTGAAAATAGAACTGCCGCGCCTCGCCAGAGAAATTCAGCACCCCTTTCATGCGCATGAGGTGTTGGCCCTGCTGCTGAACCAGCTGATTGACCCAGCGATTAAAGCGATCCGGGTCAAGCGCATCGTTGGTCTCCACCGCGCAGGAGGTAATCGAATTGTCGTGTTCATGGTCATGCTCGTCTTGCAGAATACCGGGTTCGATCGCCAGCACATGGGGCAACGAAAACCGGGACACGCCGAGCAGCGTATCGGGCGCCACTTCGGAGTTCGTGGTGCGAATGATGGCCGCGATCGGATTGATCGCGCGCAGATCCCGTTCCAGCGGCGCGAGGTCATCAGGTTCCAGCAGATCGACTTTGTTCAGCACAATCAGATCGGCGAAGGCAATCTGTTCACGGGCAATGGTGTCGTCGATCTGACGTTGGAAATTGGCCGCGTCGACCACTGTCACGACAGATTCCAGTTCGACGCGGGTCAACAGACTCGGTGTCGGCCAGAAACGTCTGCAACACCGGCGCCGGATCGGCCAGCCCTGAGGTTTCAATGATCAGGCGATCCAGTTTGAGGTCACGGCGATCCAAGAGGAGCTTCACGCCTGCCACCAGATCGGTGCGCACGGTACAGCAGATGCAGCCGTTGCGTATCTCTATCAGCGCTTCTTCGTCGGCGACGATGAGTTCGCCGTCGATCCCGACCTCTCCAAATTCATTGACGATCACCCCGATGTTGGCACCGGTGTGGTGCGTGAGCACATGATTGACGAGCGTCGTCTTGCCGGCACCGAGAAATCCGGAAATGACGGTCACAGGTATTTTCTTTAACAGCATGGTGGTTGACCGAACCATCATCGTTCAAGTTGGAAGTGATAGGAATATTTTGTGACAGCCGAACCACTACTGTCAACCCGTTGATGACCAGCCCCCAGTTGTTAGGCCACCGTTCAAGTTCCTTCACGCCGACACGCTGGCGGCTACTTGCACAGCGTATGTCACGGGCTTCTATAGCAGGGGTTTGTTCCAGACTCAACTACACCAGTTTAGGCAATTCATCAGGTCCAGCTAACATCTGAGGTAAAAGCGGAACGACTTCGCGAGAAGCAAGCATTGAGCGTGCGCGCCTTGGCAAGCAAGCCCGCATGAGCCACACCTATGTGTCCAACGTGGAGTATGGGAATGTCCAACGAAAGCCGTGTTTCCGGCGCTCCGACCGTGAGAGCTGGGGAGATGTAGGAGACGAAAATTCCGCGGAGGTAAAACGGCCTTGCGCCACCTACCGAGCTGCTGGCAGACCCTTCACGGAACAAGGTATCCGCTCAATTCCTACCTCATATAAATACCTAACTACTTTAGAGGGGAGCAGCACAAGCAAGACGACCAGGCAGAACAAACCGTATCATCTTGGTCAAAGATATCCGTCAAGGAATGACGGTCAAGGAACGGAGGGCTTGGTCAGATCATTATGTATCCAGTTATTACCCGCGTTGACATCGATTCCGCCAACAGGCAGCGGTTTGTCGCAAGGTTGATATATTGAAACGTGTCGAAAGGTTGGATCTGATCGTCATTGGGCAATTGCCTCCGGTTCCACCCTCCGCCGAGCGCGCGGATGAGAGCAACGGAGGACCTTAGCAGGTCGGCCTTGATGACGACGAGATCGATGCGTGCCAATGAGCGTGTTGAGCTGCGCGTAAATGAGTTCAAGGCTGGAAGCCAGACCACCCCGATAGAGCTGCATGGTCATGTTCTGTGTTTTGAAATTGGCCCCGACGGTGGCGTCTTGCCGATTGACTGCGACCGTCAGGCGGTTCGTCAAGGTCAGATTGTTCTCGACCTCGCGAAAGGCGTTGAGCACCGTCGAACGGTAGAGGTCTTCCGTCTCACGATAGGCCGACCAGGATTGTTGCAATTGGGCGCGACGATACCCACCCTGGAAGACCGGCATCGAAACGGCGGCGCCATAGGACCAGAAACTATTGGCCAGCTTGATCAGATCGAAGCCGCCACCCTCGTACCCGCCGCCGAGCCGGAACGACACATTGGGGAAAAAGGCGGCGCGGGCGATGCCGATGACGCGGTTCGCCTGCGCCATCCGGCGTTCCATCACTGGCGATGTCGGGTCGACGCTCAAGCAGAGTGGAGGGGATAGTCTGTGGAATCGTGAACGTCGCCACTCGAAGATCGTCGACCGGTTCAAGCTTAAAACTGGCCGGCGCCATATTGAGGAGGATGGCGATCGCCTGTTCCGTCACTTGGCGTTGGCCTTGAATCTGGGCTAATTTCGTCTCAGTGCTGAACAGCAGAGATTCGACGCGGGCGACGTCGAGTGCCGACGCGATCTTGCCGGCGAACTGCCTCTGGACGAGGTTGAGCGTATTGTTTGTAGAGAGCGATCGATTGGGTATAGATCGCCGCTTGCGCGTCGTAGCCGCGTAGCGTGAAATAATCCGACGCAATCTCCGCTTGCAGGCTGAGGCGCGCGAGCCCATAGTCGGCGGCACGCTCTTCGGCGCGGTAGATCTCAGCACGAGTCGCATTGCGGAGTGCCGACCAGAAATCAGGCTCCCAGGATGCGATTCCTCCAAGCTCCATGGTACCTTGCTGAAGGGGACTATCCTCAGGACGAAATAACCTCTCGACGGATTGCCTATTGTGTGAGGCGCCGAACTCCAAGCCGACCTGGGGAAGGTACTGCGACCGGGCCTTCATCATCATATAGCGGGCCTGAACGAAGCGCTCCGCGGCCGCTTGCAGATCCGGATTCGCCGCCATGGCCTGCTCGATGAGCCTATTCAGCACCGGATCGTCGTACAGTTTCCACCAATCCGGACGGAGTTCGCTCATCGGCCGGCATCGCCTCCACAAAGGGACTCGACCCATGCCATGAGGCAGGGACGACATATTGAGGTGGAGTATACGTGGGGGACAAATCGACTGCCGGGACCCACCAACTGCAAGCGGGCAGGGTGAGCGCCAGCAACATGAGACTGGCGCACAGCGCCGCGGCGCGACTGGTGCGCGACATTTCCGCTCTCGATCGTAAGGGCTCGCCCGTCATTTGGACGTGGCTTCCGTGATCGGTGAATCCTTTGCCGAAGGTTCAACTGTCAATCTGATATCCAGGTGCGGGCGTGACGATGATCACCTTGTCGCCTTCCAGCAACGCGGCGCTGGGGTTGTTGATAATGCGGTCGCTTGCGGAAATCCCTTCTGTGATCTCCATGGCATTGTCGAGGACTCTGGTCACGGCGATGGGTTTGAAATGCACGCGGTCGTCCTCACTCACCAGGGCTATTTGCGCGCCGTGCTCCTGGAAGACCAACGAAGTGGTTGGAATAGTGAGAACGTTCCTGTCGACCGGAGCCGTGAGACGGACTGTGGCGTAGGAGCCGGGCCAAAGCGCCCCGTCCTCGTTGTCAATCTCGAAGACCGTGATGGCCGTACGCGTGCTGACGTCGAACCCACGAGCGACGGTCAGAAACTTGCCGGTGAAATGACGATTGGGGAATTGTGGCACCGTCACGTCGGCCGTCAGGCCTGGCTGGAGAAAGGGCCCGAACGCCTCAGGCACGCTGACGAAGAGGCGCAGCTTACTGACCTCGGCCACGGTAAAGAGGTCCCTGATTGCGCCAGAGCTACCCTCTCCAGAGCTCGCTTCTTTATTGACGTAGTTCCCGACGTTGATGTTGCGCACGGTCACCACACCGTCAAAGGGTGCGACGATCGTCTTGAACCGGATCAGCGCCTCGAAGTTCTTGACGTTCTGCTCCGCGGCGTTGACTCTCGCCGCTTGGGCTTTCGCCTCTTGAACCTGTACCGAGATCGCCTGTTCCGAGACCGCCTGGTGCTGGCGCATCGCCACGTAGCGTTTCGCGGTCAGTTCAGCCAGGACATTCTTGGCACGCTCGGTTTCCAGATCAGCCTTGGCTTGGGCATATTGGGCGTCGAGAGCCGGCGCGTTGATATCAGCAAGGATATCGCCCTGCTTCACGATTGCGCCGTAATCCTTGTACCACATCTTCACATAGCCAGTGACCTGTGCGTAAATCTGCGCCTCATACCAGGCCTGAATATTGCCGGGCAGCGTAATCGTCTCGGTCGGCGGCAACACCGTTGGGTTGATCACGGACACCCTCTGGATAGAGCGGTCAATCGTAGTCCTCCTTCAGAACTGCCGCATCGATTCCGTCCGACATAGAAACGGTAACCGAAATACACCACGCACAAGACAATTGCCAGAATTGCCAGGCCTTTCCCACGCAGGCTATTCATATCAGACTTGCTCCTTTTGGCGAGTGGTCCGCCGGTTGTAGATCATGGCGTACATGCAGGGCACAAAATACAGGGTAAAGATGGTGGCAACCAGTAGGCCGCCCATGACGGCGCGACCCAGCGGCGCATTCTGAGAGTTCGCCATCGCCATCGGCAGCATGCCGATGATCATGGCTGCGGCGGTCATGAGCACCGGTCGGATGCGAGCCTTTCCGGACTCCACCGCAGCCCGTATCGCGTCGCCATGGACGGCGATCCGCTCGCGGGCGTAGGACACGAGCAGGATCGCATTGGCTGTCGCCGTGCCCATCGTCATGATCGCGCCCATCAGCGCCGGCACGGAAATGTTCGTATGGGTCACGAACAACGCCACTGCGATGCCCGCCAGTGCGCCGGGCAAGGCCGTAATGATGATGAAGGGATCGACCCAGGATTGGAAATTGACGACGATCAGCAGATACACCAGCACGACCGCGGCGAGGAGGCCGAAGAGCATTTCACGAAGTGCGGCGCGCATCACTTCGGCTTGGCCTTTGATTTCGATGATCGACGCCCCGGGGGAGCTCCGACTCCATGCTGTGGATGACCTCCTCGATCTCTTCCAGGACGGAGTTGAGGTCGCGTCCCTCGGCGGACACGTAGACGTCGATCAGCGGCATGATATTTCCGTGCGTGACGGCACCGGGCGTGCCAATTGCTGAAATCTTCGCCAAATTGCCGAGAAGCTGCACATTTCTCACACCTCCCGAGGATTCGTCGCTCTCCTCCCGACCCACCGGGACGATCATAAGGTCTTTGATGCTCGTGAGCTGCGCCTGCGGCGTATAGACATTGATCCGGTAGGACATGCCGGTCTTGCGATCCAGCCAATACTTCTGATCCACCTGCTGACTGCCGGCGGTCGTCACGAGCATATTGTTACCGAAGTCCGTCCTGGTCCATGTTCATGCCGAGCGCGAACTGGCGGTCGGATTCGGCGAGCAGGGTCGGCATGCCCATCGGCTGCTGGACCACCACGTCGCTGGAGCCGGGGATCTGCCGAAACTTGCCCGCCAATTTACGGGCGAACGCATGGTTGGCGTAGAGATCCGGGCCGTTAATCTGCACGTCGATCGGCGAAAGAGAGCCAAAGTTCAGAATCTTCGCGGTCAGATCGGCCGGCTGGAATGTGAATTCGGTCCCCGGATAGCGCTCTGCCAACCCCTTACGGAGAATGCGTCGGAAGTCCCACACCGGCGCCTTGCCATTCTTCAACGAGATCGTGAGGTCGCAATCCTGGGTGCCGACCGTCGGCGTCGGAATGAAGGCCAGGTTATGCGCCCCGACCGGTATGCCGCAATTGCTCACGATGTCTGCGACCTCGCCTGGTAGCAACCGTTCGACATCCTTCGCCACCAGGGACGTGATACGCGCGGAAGCCTCGATGCGCGTGCCGAGCGGCGCCCGCATGTGCATCGCCAAGATCCCTGACTTGATCTCGGGGAAAAACTCGCGCCCGTTGAAGTAAAAGAGGACGAGGGAGAGTGCCGCAATGGTCGAGGAGACGATGACGAAACTGACACGACGAGCGACCACCCGTTCGAGCTGCGCACGTGTAGCCTTCACGGAACTGCTCGAAGCGCTGTTGGAACGCCAGCTGGAAGCGGGCAAAGAGATTCTTCGACGGTTTCGCTTCGTGCTGTCCGCCGTCCGCAGGCGCGTGCGCGTGTGGTGAGCCTTCAGAATATACTTCGCCATGGTCGGCACCAGCGTGTACGTCAGGATAAATGAGGCGAGCATCGCGAAGATGACCGCCTCTGCCATCGGCGGGAACACCCAGCCGGAGATCCCGCTCAGATGGAACAGCGGGACCCAGACGATCGTGATGGCGAGCGTGGCGACGAACGTCGGGAGCAGGATCTGATTGGCGGCATCGATGATCGCCTTCTCCAGCGGCGCACCCGTTTCGATGTGCGTGTCGATATTTTCGATCATGACGGCGGCGTTGTCGACGAGAATGCCGACGGCCAGCGCCAATCCGCCCAGGGTCATGACATTGATCGACTGTCCGAGCGCGTGCAGGGCGATGAGCGAGCTGAGGATCGAGAGCGGGATCGAGGTGAGCACGATGACCGTCGGCCGCCAGGAGCCGAGCAGCAGCAGCACGATGAAGCCGACCAGCAACGGCGGCGATCACCATTTCGTGCACGACGTCCGCGATCGCCTGCTTCACGAAACCCGAGGCGTCGATGAGAAGCTTCACCTTCACGCCCTCGGGCACGATCTGCTGGATGCGCGGGATGATATCCTTGATCCCTTGCACCACCTCCAGGGTCGACGCCTCGCTGCTCTTCATCACGACGATGATGACGGCCTGCTGGCCGTCCACCATCACGGCGTTTGTTTGCACCCGGCCCGCGAGACGCGTCACGCTGACGTCGCGCAGATGGATCCAGGCATTGCCCTCCTTCTTGATCGGGATGTCGTCGAAGTCTTCGATCTTCAGCGGTTGCGCGTTGGTCAGGACGATCCAGTCGGTTGACTTGATCTTGATGTCCCCCCCCGGCAGCACGAGATTCTGCCTGTCGAGGGCTTGGTGGATGTCCGCCGGCGTGAGGTGCCGGGCGAGCAATTTCTGCTGATCGAGATTGATCATCACCTGCATGTCCTGGCCCCCGTAGGGATGCGGCAGGATCGCGCCCGGTATCGTGACCAGGAGGGGTCGGATTCGCATGATGCTGAGGTTATAGAGCTCCGCCGGTGTGTGTGAATCGGAGGTGACTTGCAATGTGGCCACCGGCACTTGGGATGGGAACAGACGCATGACCATGGGCGCGTTAATATCCGGCGGCAGTGCCTTGACAGTGGTCTGCGCAATCGCCGCGATATCGGCTTCGCTGCCACCCAGGTCGACTCCGTCCTGAAGATAGATATTGATGATGGCGTTGCCGAATAACGAATTGCTCCAGATGTATTTGATGCCCTCGACTGTCTGGGTTAGAAATCGTTCAAACACATAGGTGATACGCCCTTCGACATCCGCCGGCATCAGGTTGTCGTAGATCCAGACGACAGAGCTGACAGGAATTTGAATAACCGGAAAGACGTCGGTCGGTGCTTCCTCCGCAGCCAACGCCCCGAACACCAGGATGAGGATGGCCAGCACCACAAAGGTGTACGGTTTTCGCAGGGCAACGAGGACGAGTTTATTCATGTATGAAGCCCCCCCCAAGCGGTGTGACGGTCTAGCCGTTCACGAGCAGCTCCGCGTAACACGTGCAGGATCTCGTAGCGAACTGCTCGATCGCCGGAAGAGGCTCGAATGCGCATACTGCCATATTCCGTTCGCATGCTTCTTTCTTTTCCACGATCCAACTCCCAGTTGTTGATTCGACGTGATAGGCTCTTCGCTTCAGAACGTCACCGTGTCCTGTATTTCTGTTGGCACTCTAGCTCCATCACATGATGGGTCCATGAAAAAATCATGAAAAATTCTTCATCGACGCCACGAGTCCCACGTTTTTGATTCGTATTCCATATCGAGAAGGAACCAGGCCTCGCACGCAGGCATGCATTGTTTTCATGCAGTCATCCTACAGCCAACTTTCTCATACATTCGGTGAACTAAAATACTCCCCTGGTAAATTTTCACGGCAGACCTGTAACTTTCCACAGTATGGTCTGCTCGTGAAACCCCTATCCTCTCTTATGCACGATCATCGAGCGGGAATGGAGGTTCCTATCGCTTCACCACTATCCTCTTCGAGGTACGGTATGGCCACGAGCTGTGCAGATGCGTCACCGAGGCATCAACGTGGACAGTTCGAATCGTGAGACCGGCTGTTCATCTATCAACTCGCTCGGCCTGAAACCTTTTGTCTCGATCGCAGGACACCGTCCGATTTGCCTGTCACCGGCGGAGTGCAAGCTCTTGCTGCCGGTTCCTTCGCGGATGGATAATGGACAGAGATGAGAAGAGCTCCATGGTGTTGGCTTAACCAGTCACAGAAGAACTTATTCGGAACTCCTAATTGAGCCGTCGAGTCCTCAATCCGCTCAAGGTGAATCGGTGTAAACCATGTATCGTAAACGGGACGGAAAGAGTCGCAATACAACCAGACGGCTGCTGATCCTTATCGTCGGTTTGGGCATCGGCGTCTTCATCCTCGATCTATCTCTTCCTCTGGGAATCGGGAATTCTGTGCTCTACGGTGGGCTCGTCATTCTGTCCTTTCTCTTGCCATATCGGAAAGGCCCACTGATCACGGCGATCATTTGCTCTACGGTCGATATGACCGATATCTTGCTGAAGCCTACGCTAGATGGCGTGCCACTGTGGATGGGCGTCACCAATCGGTTGTTCAGCCTGACGGCGATTTGGCTGCCCTTGCTTTTCTTCCTGCATCGGCGACGGGCCGAAGACCTGTTACAGCGGGCGCACGATGAACTCGAAACGCGGGTGGAGGCTCGCACACATGAACTCGCCGCTGTGAATCAAGCGCTCGTCACGGAGATCAAAGAACATATGGAAACCGAGCAGTCGCTTCGGACGAGCGACGCCGTGTTGCGGGCCAGTCAGCACGAACTCCAGCAGAGTCGTGCGGATTTGCGGGCCTTGGCAGGCCAGCTGTTGACGGCACAGGAAGCAGATCGCCGGAGAATATCCCGCGACCTGCACGACGACATCAATCAACGTCTCGCGATGCTCTCGATGGATCTTCGGCGGATGGAGAAAGATCCGTCGAACGATCCGGAGCCTCTCCGGGATGGGATTCGACGGGTATCCGACAGCCTGGCCGCTGTCTCGGACGATGTGCGACAAATGGCCTATCGCTTTCATCCGTCCATTCTTGATGACTTGGGGCTCTTGAAGGCCGTACGCCGCCTGGTCAATGAGTTTTCCGACCGCACAGGCATCCAGTGCTCCTATGTGCATAAGGACCCGGTGGGCATACTGCCGCCCGACGTGACCATTTGTATATATCGTGTCGTACAGGAATGCCTCAGCAACATTTCTCGGCATGCCCAGGCCTCACAGGTGGAGGTCGAGCTGATTTGCGAGTACGATGAGGTCAGCCTCTCAGTTCGTGACAATGGCGTGGGATTTGATGCCTCGCACGGAGATCAGATGAGCGGGCATTTGGGCTTGCTGAGTATGAAAGAGCGTGTGCGCATGGCGAAGGGAACGTTGGAGGTGGAGTCAGCACCCCTGCACGGCACAGCAGATCCGGGTGGATATTCCACTGGATCCAGGAGAGCGCCATGCCTAAGCCACGCATCCTGCTGGCAGACGATCACGCCCTTGTCCTGGAGGGGTTTCGCCGTATCCTGGAAGAGCACTATGAGCTGGTCGGGACGGTCGGGGATGGGTACGCGCTTCTGGCTGCCGCGAAGACCGTCGCAGCCCGACATCGTCATCCTGGATATCTCGATGCCGTTGCTCAACGGCATCGACGCGGCGGCGCAGCTGAAAAAGATCTGTCCAACAGCCAAGATCATTATCGTGACGATGCATGCCGATGCGGATTATGTGCGGTCGGCCTTTGAGGCAGGAGCCTCGGCCTATGTGCTCAAGCGATCGGCAGTGGATGAATTGGAACAGGCGATTCGGGCCGTGCTCGCGGGCCATTCCTACATTACGCCGCTGATCACGAAAGAGCTGGTAGACGTCTATTTGTCCACAACCTCGGAGAAACCGAGAGGCCTCACCCCGCGCCAGCGCGAAGTCCTGCAGCTCCTCGCCGAGGGACGGACGGCCAAGGAGATTGCGAATCTCTTGAATATCACCTCACGAACCGTCGAGTTTCATAAGGGACAGATCATGGACCACCTCAATCTCAAGACCACCGCGGATTTGATCAAATACGCCCTCACCCACGGCATCGTCAACGCACCCTAATCGACAGATCGGCCCTCTCGCGCCCTCGTAGAAATTCTCCTGCACACCTTCGGTTTTTACGAGTTCCCTTCCATGAGCAACGGCGGTATATTTGTGCTTAATGAACTCCTGAACACAGCTAGTCCTCTTCGCATGCGGTGATGAGGTGGCATTCGCGTTACTGGACATTGTCGAGCAGCAGGCGCGATCGAATAAGCTCGATGCGGCGCTCGACACGGCTAGCAGGATTGCTGATGCGACAGACTGGTCAGCCGCTATGGAAGCCATCGCAATCGGTCAATTCAAGGCCGGAGACCAGCATGGCGCTCTTCACACAGCCAAACTGATTCCCCATGAAATCAACCGTAGCGGTGTCTTGATGCACATTGCGTTCGCACAGGCACGATCGGGACACGTAAACGGCGCGATCGAGACAGTCAATCACATCAAAGCGCCATTACGAAGAGATGCGGTACTGCTCGGGATCGCATTGATCCGAGCGAGAGTCGATGACATTCCAGGAGCTCTCGCCACGGCGCGCAATATGGGGAGTGAATTAGCTCGAGCAAGAGCCTATAGGGAGATCTCTCAATATAAGGACGCAGGTGGCTACACTGGCTGGCCACCGTGATATCAAGATGACGCTTCGCTATGCGCACCTGGCGCCGAGCTATTTGCACGCCGGGATCGAGGCGTTGGAGCAACGGAATCCCCGTCAGCAGACCGGAGTCGCGTTATCCACCGCACCGCGTGTCGTGCCGGTGTCATGGGAATGGGCGGGAGAGCACATAAATAAGTGCTGGTGTCCCCGACGGGAATATCAGCCTTTTAACCCCATATCTAGAGCGGCTAATCGTGCCATTCTCTGGAGAAATCAGGGTGGCAGTCTAATGAAGGGGAATCATCTAGGACCGCCCTTGAGGAACAGCCTTGCGGTTTACGAACTTCAGATAGCCTAACCTGAGACAACGTAACCCCACAAGAAACCACAAAGCAGGCTGCCCCCGAGATGGGGCCGGATGGGTCTGGTCGTCCGTTCAACCAAGAGGAGTGTGCACCCAAACGTGTTGGGAAGCTTGTCTGGTGTGATGAGTGGAGCCGGCGATCCGGATTGAACGGACGACCTGCGGTTTACGAATGTGAGCAAGACACTTTTAAAAAGGCTCGGTGTTTCAAATGGTTTCCCCGTTTCTTATTTGAATACCGAAGCTTAGAAAGTTTCCCGTGGCTCTACTGATTTCAATGGTTCTTGTCTATTCAGATTACTTTTGCACAAATTTAGCACATCCTCGGTCGGCTCAGCACTTCGCACAAAAGACAGGATGCTCAAAACCTCTTTCATCCCATTTCCGCCTTCTTAGTCGTTCTGTACACAGTGTTCAAAAACCTCTCTGATGCGCAAGAAGAGAGAAGTCGATTTTTCACGGCATTTGGCCTATTCTGGGGCCAGCTCAAAAACAAATGAATTAGAAGGGGGCACGGTTGGTATATGAAAATGCTACTCATTGTGGTTCGGGACTCAATGTTAAGTGAGTTGGAAGCGCTCTTGCGAGAGAATGGCATTAGTGCGTACACCATAATCAGTGACGTAAAGGGTACGGGTCTCACTGGTAGAGTGGATGGGGCCTTCCTCAAGCCTGACATCAATTCCATCATTTTTTCGGTTCTCCCATCCGATCACGCAGATAGGACAGTCAGCGCGCTCACGGCGATTCACACAGCCCAGGGGCAACCGATTCCCCTCAAGGTGTTTACGCTCCCTTGTGAGGAACACGTGTAGGACCATGAGCTTCCTCGCGTAAGGTCGACATAGGTGTTCGTTCAAAAACATTGGTTTGCGAGCGCGGCTCTTGGAGGCAAAGAGCGAATCAAGCCACAAGTAGAAAAAGAAATGGAGGACGCATCGTGATTATGAAAGGTCTTTGGTTGGGACTCGTTGTTGGAACCACCTTCACTTGCCTACTCGGTCAGTGGGTGTTCTCTGCCGCGAGCAAGGAGACAGATCCGCCCAAGGGCATATCCCCCGAAATCGTGGCCGAGTATGTGCATAGTGTGGTCCAGGCGGATCGAACTTTTTACCAGACCGAGATTGTAGATCGGATGCAGGAGAAAGGTATGGTCTCTGCCTCGGAACACTGGAGAGAGGACGGAGGTCTCCCTTTACCCGCCCAATTTTTACAGGAATCGGGGCGGCTCATGGCTAAACAGGGAAAAGCGATTCGATTCCGCCTGATCAGCAGTTGGGCGATCAATAAAGAGCATCGCCCAACGACAGAGTTCGAGCGGACCGGGCTTATGAAGATCCTCGAGAATCCCGATCGTCCCTATACAGCCGTTACAACCGAGGGCAAGGCTCGCATCTTCCAAGCACTCTATGCCGATAAAGCCGTGTCTCAACACTGCGCCGATTGCCACAATGTGCACCCGAAAAGCCCAAAGAGGGATTTCAAGGCAGGAGACGTGATGGGTGGGATGCTGATAACCATTGTGCTCCCCCAATAGGAAAGGCCAACTGGAGATGAGCGACTTTCATTGACGCTGCGTGTGCTGGACTTCCCCCGATTCAGTGGACACCGCTGGTTGAGTGAGCGGCCCGCTCTGACCCTTCCCTGAAAACTGACGTCCTCCCGAAAAACTGGACCAGCGAAAACTGGGAAAATCGGCTAGCCTGTAGCCCTCCAATCAGGGAGGGCAGCCATGAAGAAGAGCACGTGTTCGGAGGAGCAGATTGCGACAGCGTTGCGGCAGGTGGACGCTGGAGCACCGGTGCTCGAGGTGACGCGCAAGCTCGGGATCAGCGAAGCCACGTACGACGTCTGGCGGAAACGCTACGGCCAGATGGCCATGGCCGAGATTCGGCGATTGCGACAGCTGGAGGAAGAGAACAACAGACTCAAGCAGCTCGTGGCCGATCTGACCTTGGATAAGGTCATCCTGCAGGAGGTCCTCGCAAAAAAGGCCTGACGCCCACGCGCAAACGCGCGCTGGTGCGGACCGTCACCGCTCAATTCGCGATCGGTGTGCGGCGAGCGTGTGGGCTGCTGAGATTGAATCGGGCGTCGTGGTATTACCGCCATCATGGGCGGGACGATACCGCGATTCGCCTGCGGCTGCGGGAGCTGGCCCAAGCCCGCCCGCGCGTTGGCTATCTCCGCCTGCACGTCCTGCTTCGCCGCGAAGGCTGGGTGGTGAATCGCAAGCGGGTGCACCGGATCTACCGGGAAGAAGGGTTGACCGTGCGGCTCACGCGCCGGCGAAAGCGGGCCAGTCATCTGCGGGTCGTGCCCCCGCGCCCGAGCCAGGTGAATGAGCGATGGAGTATGGATTTTGTGGCTGATACATTGCTGGATGGCCGGCGGGTTCGCGCGCTGACCGTCGTGGATAACTGGAGTCGGCACAGTCAATGAATCGAACCGGATTTGACGCTCACCGGGACGACGGTGGTGGCGGCCCTCGAACGCGTAGCGAAACGGACGGGCTACCCGCAGATGATCACCGTGGACAATGGGAGCGAATGTACTGCCAAGGCGCTCGACGCCTGGGCTCACGAGCACGGAGTGCAGCTCGATGTCATTCGGCCCGGGAAACCCGTCGAGAAGGCGGTGATTGAGCGTGTCAACGGGCGCTTTCGAGACGAGTGCTTGAATGCGCAGGTGTTCGTCTCGCTGCACGATGCCCGACAGAAGATTGAAACGTGGCGAATCGATGACAATGAGCACCGGCCGCATAGTTCGCTTGGGGACTTAACGCCCCGGGAGTTTGCCGAACAGACGGTCCAAACCGGGCTGCAGGAGGCATCGAAATTCCAGCACGGCGTGGTCTAGTTTTCAGGGAAGGGTCACGTGGACTATGCACTCGGCAAATAGGTGGTCTGGAACCTGGGCTGGAGCCTTGCAGGGATACATGGCGAGAGGTATGCTATTGACGAGCAGGAAAATCTACGTGGAATTCCGGTTTCATCATGGTTGACATCCTTCGCTGCAAAATAAAGATTTGGTTCTCAGTCAGGATGTTGGCTACTGAACCGGAGCGGAACCCAGTGGGAGAAGAACACATCATGGCAAGACTTCTGTTGCTTGGAATGGCGACTGTTCTGGGATTGGGGCCGGGAGTCGGCATGGCGGGAGATCTGACGCCGCGCGAAATCTACGAGGGTAGCTCGCCAGCCGTCGTGATGATCCTGGGGTATTCCCACAGCGGTCAACAGGGCAGCGGCGGCACCGGCTCCATCATCCAGCAGGACGGGCTCGTCTTGACGAACGCGCATGTCGTGATCGACGAGCACACAGGCAAGACCTATCCCCGCTTGACCATCTACCTGAAGCCGGATCGTGTGACCGGCGACCGAAAGGTGGATATGTCGCGGAGCGGCAAGGCTCGGGTGGTGGCCTTTTCAGAGCCGTTGGACCTGGCGCTGCTTAAGCTCGATGGGCTGTCTGGACCATTTCCGGTTCTCGAACTGGACGACTCCGATCGGGCCGAGATCGGCGATCGCGTGGTGGCGATAGGGCATCCGGAACAGGGCGGACTCTGGACCTTGACCACCGGCACCATCAGCGCAGAATTCGAGAACTTTAACGCCACGAAGGGTAAGTCGGTGTTTCAGACAGAAACGGGACTGAACCGTGGCAACTCCGGGGGACCGTTGCTGGATACCAACGGCCGCATGATCGGAGTCAATACGGCCATCGCCCGCGTTGCGCCGGATGGGTTGCCAATTACCAGTATTAGCTTCTCCTTGAAGTCCAACGTGGCCAAGCAGTGGTTGCGTGATCAGGGTGTTTCGGCCCGAGAAGCGCTGGCTCACTCCGACACCCCAGGAGTAGACAAATCCACTGAGCGTTCTCTCCTTCTGCCTCGCAGGCACACGACCCAGCCGGGGAATTCTCTAGCCGCTCCCACGATCGCCTCTCCCTCTCCTTCCCCTGAGGTTACGGCACAGACCGTGCCCTCCCCTCGACCCTACAATCTGGATCGCCTCATCAACGAGCGGAACCGCGCCGAGGCGGACCTCGAGGATATGATCAAGGAAATGCGGGGCAAACTGGGCGGGCGATGAGGAGCTCGCTGGGCACGTGTCGACCAGCCATGATCAAGCACGGCTCGGTCGACGTATTTCTTCAAAGTGCTCGACATGACGAGTCCCTTTATTTCCGGTTCACCGCCTGATAATCAATGATGAACCGTCCGACAGCCTCTGAGATTCTCGTGCGAATGTCGAGCACTCGAGGGGCACTGAGCCAACTCGGATGTGCGGGGCCTTCCCATGTGGTCGCAAAGAATTCTGTCGGTGGATCCCGGGAGAGCTGAACAAGTTGTTTCAACGTCAGACCGATCGCGTACGCAGTGACATTCACTGCGGGACCCGTAATCGGGTAGACAGCGACGTAGAGATATGGGGCCCCGGGGGAGTTCGCGATCTCAGAGATGGTTAAGACACGCAGGCCTGCTTGTCGCAGTCGCCCTTCGATGTCGCGTGTGAGCTGCTCTCGGCTCAACCCTTCTCGTTCAACATCGTCAGGGAGATACTCAACGAGCACCGAGACCTCTCCGAGTCCTCGCAGCGTCTCACGTTTGTCACCGGTAAAGGCGAATCCTATAATCGGCCAACACAACGTCAGGGCTAACAGAATAAGCACTCTACGGCTCATGGGCCCCCTCCTAGTCGGTGTTCCGCACGATAGCTGCCCGTCTAAATAAAGACAAGGGCAAGGCTGCCACTTGACAGTTGGACAGGGCAAGTTGGTTAGGTAGTGACGATGAAGTTCTATAGGAAGGCCTGACTCCGAACTGGTCGTGCCGGATGGATCTTAGGTCATCTATTTAACCTCTGCCATACGAGTCGCTTTGAAGTATACAAAACCCGCTCTACCGTCATCCAAGCAGCCACGAGGAACCCGGCCTCTTCGAGGGTCTCGCGGCACCACATCAATTGGGAATGCACCTTGAACAAGCCACCTCCTTGGGTCATGACGTAGAGCTCGCCTTCAGCGTCCTCACCGAAGCTCGTCACAAACTTGCCCGGTGGGCTGAGTGCCGGCCACTCTGTCTGCTCTGTTGGCTGACCATTCAGGGTGCAAGTGGCTCAGATGCGGGCACGCGTTTCCTCAACCGAGCTGTCGTTTCCAATCGCCAAGGTATTCTCGAGGAAAGCGAACGGGCTTGAACGGTTTCTCACGGAATTGGAGTCTGGCGCGAAAGAGTCCCGACCTGTCCAGCATCTACGGTCAGAGCTCTATGTCCGCACCGTTCGAAATGATGCCGAAGTCCTGCGGCCGTGAATCGTGGAGCGACGATAGTCAACGCGCTGCGTTTTGGGGCGATGGAACGACGGTAGACTTCAAACAGTCCAGAACGGCATCGACTGCATAGACACGAACGATCCGTCGATCGAGTCCCCATTCCGACCCCACGACGGTGCCCAAATGTCCAGGATCGTCTTATGCGGGCTTTCACGCAGGCGGTCAGATTGTCGCACGCGTGTGACCATTGGAAAGGGAATGCGTCGTTGACCATTCAGGCACTCAGCGATCAACTCAGGGCTGCCTAATATGATCGAGTCGTCCTTTTGTTTCCTACCTGGCATGGGGCGGAGAACCGAGCGACGGTGGTGGCAACGGGGGATTGGAACCTGGAAGGATTTTCTGTCTTCTCCCTCCATCCCCGGCATCGGTCCCAACCGGAAAGGTCGCCAAACGCCTGAAAGAACTCCGGGCTCAACAAGGGCTCACACAGGCCGCTCTTGCTCAACGCGCTGGCGTAACCTTGAGCTACATCGGTCGACTTGAAATCGGGCGACACGATCCCCAATTAAGCACGCTTGAAAAGCTTGCGAAGGCGTTGCGTGTCTCAATGGCAAAGCTCGTGGAGTAAAGCCGTAGGCTTGGCCCTTCTCGGGGCAGTCGATGCCGCTGAGGCGGGGTTCCCCTAGTAGGTACCCATATGCTAATATGGTAATAAATTCCCAAATCATGACCGACTGATGGCAGTCGTTTGACAAGGATATTTCGCAGCTGACGTAACATAGAACTTTACCTTGACGCCGTAAGACGTCGGCGTACGGAACATCAGCTGGTCTGATCGCGCCTTCAAACCGTGATTACGTGGTATGTCGCCGACCCCCGAACGTCGCACCACCTCCGTGCTCCTCATCGACGGGAGCGCCATCGACCGCGCACACTTTGCCGACCAACTGAAGCGGTGTTTTCCCGACTATCTGATTGTAGAAGCCGCCGATGGGCAATCAGGTCTTGCCCTCTATCGGTCTCAGCAGATCGATTGCGTGGTGACAGACTTGGTTCTCTCCGATAAGTCGAGCTTGGAGATATTGGCAGACTTAGTTCCGGTGAGCAACAAGCCGCAGGTCGCGGTGATTGTCCTTACTCGCATTGAGCATCCAGCAGTCGAGGAGCTCGCCAAGCAAAACGGGGCCTACGCTTGTTTAGTCAAACAACACACGTCGGGCGAGGAGTTGGATCACGCCATTCAGCAGGCGATTAAGTTTGTGGCACTGATACCGAAGGATGATCGGTACCGGCCTATCTAATCAATCTAGATTGTTCGACTTGTCCTTCAGACGGACGACGGAGGGCGTAACGCGTACTGGCCTGAGGGCGATCGTGAAGGCATGTGCCCATTGAGCGGGATTCTCGGGCCTGAGAGCGAGCAAGAGCAGACCTTGAAATTATAGGGACAAGCAAACCCGCAAACTCTGAAGGATTTTAGTCTGGGGACAAAGATTAGGACTATGGAAGCCCCGTGATCATAATAGTACCGATCGCGATGATGCTCGCGAACACTATAAGGGCATCAAAGACCGCACGCATATCCTTCATGATAGGTACCTCATAGCCGCTCCATTTGGAGAGTCAGTCGTCGCGTAATGCCGGTTCCATCGTTTTGATGGATTCACGCTATCCCGCAATTTTGGATCGCGGGACTAGGAAAGACCCCAGTTAAAGCAGTTAGTCTGACAAGTGGCGAATGATTAGCTTGTGCGCCCTCCACCCATCATAATCTGAGCTAGCAATGCGCAAGGAGCCAAACTCGGGCAGACGAACTTTCTGTGAAATGGTCTGGCGAGCGGACGAGCACTATTAGCCTGTTAGGGAGGAGCGCTCAGGTCCGTGGTTTGCCAGGTGAAGAAGAATAGCATGGTGTATTGCGTGTAATAGGTCCGTCCGATCATGGTTGGAGATGACCCCACAATCTTTCCGCTTTGGTACTCGAAAAAATCAATATGCACTCTGGCATATCCTTTTTGTCTCTCGACGCCGTACAGTGTGAGAGCGGGAAGCGCGAAGGGAATTAAGACACTTTGCACAGGCGGCATCCCAAAGAATGTGACCCCTCGGGTATTTCCGAACGATTCGACGACCACCCGTGCCAGATACGCGGCCTCTGTGTCACGCGGGTCGACCCGATAGCCCAATAGCGCCAGACCCGTGGCAACAGAATCGCGAATTAAGAGGAGATCGAGGGATGCTCCATGGAGGACAGCTCGATCTTTTCCCACCATGTTCAGGTGGGCCCGGTCGGTCTGAAGGCCTGTGATGTCGACATGCAGAGGGGCCTGTTGAGGAAGTTCTGCCGTCAGATTGTGCAATGCATGCTCGACAGCCTGGGTAAGCAATAATTGTTCTGTCGCGGTTCTCGGAGGCGGCGAAAACTCCTGAGTAAGTGAACAGCCGGAACACAATAGTACCGATACAAGAAAAGAGCTAGCTGCGAACCTTCTTCGCATGTGACCCCCACTCTCCACATAACATCGCAGGGAAATCCTTGAGGCGGATACTCGCCAAGACCCTAGCAGCCGATGAAGCTGGACCAGCGGTGCCAGGGTTTGTTCGCGTCTGTTTTTTTTTACGATCGAGATGATGCAGAAGATGCGACAGTCGTCAGGGCAGCCGTCGCGCATATGAGCTGGTGGAGAACTGGTGCGACGGAACGGCGCTTCCAGACGCTCCGATCTCGTCGGTCAATGTGGTTTTACCGAACCTTCTTGGAAGCCTTCGCCGGTGATGGTGCGCGGACTTTCGTGGGTGTTGCGGGGAGCCTTTGGGCTACGGATTTACCGCAGGGGATGCAGATATAGTGGCCCGTCTATTGACCTTGGGCATTCCATTCTAATTCCAAGGTCAGATGGCCGCAGGGTGAGCGATGGGCTCGCTGTTTCCACTTCATTCGTATAGCGGACGCTTGATCCATTGTCATCAGAGTGTCCTCATTGTGGGACGCAGGATCTTTCGGAGATGTTACGGGAGCTATGGCATCTTACCAACCGTAATCGACTGATTCTACGAGCTTATCTTATTGATTGAAGATCGACCCACTCCCTGGCCTTTTCCAAAGCAATGACATTGGCCTTTTGTTCGGTGTTGCACGCTTCACTCAGTTCACCATGCAAAAGTGTTAGTGATTCGGGACTACCCGTTGACCACCAGTCCAACGCTATGGGCACCCATCGGTCCTCGACGAGATGTTGGGAACAGGCCTTACTCTGATGATGCCCGATCGACCGTCTCGACCGACGGTCAAAGCCATGCTGGACCAAATACGGCAGAGCCCCGCCGAGAAGCGACGACGAGCCCCACAGACGTTGTTCCGTCGATGGCTGAAGGAGGTGGATCGCTGGAAGAAGCACCCCTGCTATTTAGGCGTGACGTTCCCCGGAATTAAAGATGGAGATCGCTTGGCAGAAAAGTTGGTCCAGTTCGCTCGAGATGTGGTCGCGGGGACGCCGATGATGCAGTGGAGAGAAAGGCACATGGTGAGACTCGCTTATTTGGGCGAAACGCCTGGGGGGAACGGTGCGCTGGCAGCCGGAGGTTGCCCCTGCTGGGCGCACTGCCCAATGAGGGGCCAGGCTTGCTGGGCGAGCGCATGGCCGTCGCGATGGCCTTCTCGCAGTTCCACTTGGGTGAGCTGAGACCGCGCGACAAAATACAACTCGAACCCCACGATCCGTTGCGCCAGGAGCGATTGTCGCGTGACGGTGAGAAAAAATTCTTGCTCATCCGGCCCTCCGCTGAGGTGCGCCTCATAGGGAGAGTCGATGGCTTCGATCGCCCGCAGGACACAATACGAGAGGGCGGGCGCCGGGGCGGCAAAATTCCCCACCTGATCCGGAGGCGCCTGCCGAACCTCGGCCAGGCTCGCGACGCAGCCTGAGAAGAGTAGGGCCAGACAAAGAAGGGAGAGACGACGCATGCATGAAATCCTAGCACAGCCCGCGGCCGGGAACCATCGTACTTATCGAAACATACTCGCAACCACGGTACCAGCCGCGACGATAAGACTCAAGGCCACCAGTACATCGAAGAGCGAGCGCATTTCATGCCTCGGTATAGAGTTTCTTTGGCGCGAAAGGATCCTACGCCACCTCTTGGATGGGACTACTACTCAATTCTCTCGGCCACTGGTGCCGACATTCCCGATTCACACAGGCCCACAGGCGCAATAGCGGTATGGTCATTTTGTGGCCCGAGATCGTCCAGCTCGCGATCGGTTCGGCATTGTGGGTCCGACATTTTGGGCAGGTCATTGCTCCGCTCCTTTCCAAGGACAATTGCGGCGTAGGTTATCACTGGAGGAGAAGGGTGGGACTAGCGAAATCCCTAGTTCCGAGAAGGTCGGGTGAAGATTCTAATTTGGCGGTGGCGTCAACGAGGAAGCGAATGACCGAAGGCCTTAGCACAAGCCCAGTGCATCGACACTGCGATTTGGCGTAAAAAACGCATATATGGAACTCTACGCTCACCGCCGAGAAATGATAAAGGGGAGAGTGCCTCTGTTCGACACACGGATAACTTGTCTGCAACGGCGCAACTTGTTCACTTGAGAGGAGGTGTCAGATGCCAGTATCCTATTTCACGCGATTCTTTGATCGGTCGTTCGAATGGGCCGTCACTTCGGGCGTGCGCGTCCTGCTGATTATAACGGCCATGCTCGTCATGCTGGCGCTGCTGAGGCGGGGCGTGACGAAACTCAGCGGTCTGTATCAGGGCACGCTTCCCATTCGTGCCCAAATCAAGAGAGTGGATACGTTGACGCACATCGTCAGAGATGTGGCGCGATTTGTGATTCTTTTCGTCGGCATGACGATGATCCTTTCCGAGGGGGGTGTGGACTTGAAGCCACTATTGGCGGCAGCAGGTCTTGGTGGTTTGGCCGTTGGGTTCGGAGCCCAAAGTCTGGTGAAGGATCTGATTGCTGGATTTTTTATCCTTTGGGAAGACTCTGTCCGGATAGGGGATGTGGTTGAGGTTGCGGGGGTGGCAGGGCTTGTCGAAGAAGTTGAACTGCGTACCATCAAACTCCGTGACGTGTCTGGCAATCTCCACGTCGTCCCCAACGGGGTCATCGATAAGGTAAAGAACCTGACGAAGGATTATTCCTACTCTGTGTTTGATATCGGAGTCGCATACCGAGAGAACCCCGATGACGTGATGGAGGTTCTGCAGGAGATTGCCGGGGACGTGCAGCGGGATTCTCGGTTTGCGCATGATATTCTTGAGCCGCTGGAGATGTTGGGCGTGGACCAATTTAAGGACTCTGCCGTGATGATCAAGTGTCGCATCAAGACGGAGCCCCACAAACAATGGCGGGTTGGTCGGGAGATGAATCGCCGGATCAGGAACACGTTCAAGGCCAAAGGGATCGAAATCCCGTTCCCTTACCAGCCAAGCTACTGGGACGAGCCCAAGAAGGGGACGCCGCAACCTACATAGGTTGCGGAATCGCGGGCAGATGGCACCCGCGTCAATCACACGCTGGTCAGAGACGGCAGGTGTTGGCGGTACCGGATCGACCCCGTCGGCATAAAACAATTCATGTCGGGCGACGATTTAGATAGAGCGATTCAGCGCGGGCTATGGCGTTTATGGGACAGATGCCTAAGGAAGATCGGTACCGGCCTATCTAGTATGAGTGATGCGTCTTCGTTGGGCAGAAATTTGTGGAGATGTTACGCAGCGAGAGACCGTTGGGCCGCAGGTTCCCCGCACACAATGCACACATAGTTGCCTGTCGAATCGCCTTGGTCATTAAATTCTAACTCCAGCGTCATATGTCTGCATGTTTCCAGGGCCGATTGCCCCCTCCACCGCGCTCGTATGAAAGCTCCTTGTTTGAACGTCATGGAATGGCCTCCCTGTGTGGTTTCCTGTTCTATCTAGAAATATTAATCTACCTAAATTAGCAAGACATTAAGCCGAAATTAGAACCAGCTTATGCACGTCGGGCGAACGCCCAATGGAGATCGGCACTAGGCCGTTTAGCACTCCAACTACTAGGAGCCTTCCTAGCTCTATTATCTCTTCGGGTAACGTAGAGTTAGAGTGATCGAGCTTTAATTTCTAACGGGGGAGGTCATCATGGTCACGATTCCAAAAACTCTCGGTGTCATCTCTTGTGCCTTAGTCCTAGGTCTTGGGCTTTCCTTTGCCTATGCCGCGCATCCTCAGGCCGAAACAAGCCCGTCGGATGATCGAGGCTCTCAGGGCAATCAAGAGATGATAAAAGGAGACTCGGCACCGCGGAATGGTGACGAGAAGGTTGATGAAGCCAAAGTGAAGGAAGACACAAAGAAGGCGAAAGAAGAGTTTGATAACAGGAACGCTAAAGGGCAGGAGGAGATGGGCAATAGGAGCAAGGTACCAGTGAGAAGCCTGCAAACCAATTAAACTAAGGCGCACGTTTAGCGGACTCGTGATGGGGTCGATACGAACACGGGAAGAAAGAAAACGGCCTGAAGCTCTGCACACAGATTTGGGGGAATGAATTGGGCGGCGGTAGAGGGTTGCTCAAGGAGATGGGCCGCAGAGTGTGGCGAGGCCGTAGACAGCCAGTAAGATGAGTGGCGAGAACCGTTCGTCAGGATGATTGCGAATATGCGGCTGACGCCGGATACGACCCCCATGAGGCGCTCCATGTGTGGAAGCGGATGGAGCAAATGGGTCAGGGCCAGCCCCCGCAGTTCTTATCGACCCAGCCCAGCCACAGCACACGGATTACACAAATTGAGCAATGGATGCCGGAGGCCATGAGTCACTACCATCCGCACCCGGGGACGACTGCCGTTGACCTCCCTCGCTTGTCCACTGCTCATTAAGAAGACGCCGCGGCCTTTGGGGTGTACAATCCCTCGCCCATAGCCGGCGACCTTCCAAGAAGCCCGACACCCAACCACGTTCGATCAAACCACAGACTCCTGCCCGTGGCACAACTACCGGCTGAAAAATGATTAACACGCAATATTAATCGATGGGTCACAAAATAATGGCCCAATCACTGGCGGACGCATATAACTGGTCGATGGGTCCTGAGCACCCATCGGTGCTTTGATGAGCGGCCCTCCAGGCATACCCGGTAGCCCGCTACCTGCGGAGCCAAACAATATTCCTGGACTTGAAATCTGGGGCCTGCTGGCAAGGCCCGGGGTTGTTTCAGGCGTGATGATATTCCCCGGAATCCCACCAGTAGGTATTGGGAGCTGTACCTGCCCTGGTTGAGAATTCTGCGGGGATTGATTCATTGCTCCGCCCGGGACCGTGATCGTTTGCGCCGGGCCCGGACCGGCCCAAGAGAAGCATGCGCCGAATGCGCCCACGGCGAAAACCATTCTCAATGGGTGTTTCATCCGCTTATTTCTCTGACAGTAATACAAATGCAAAGCTAAGCCCAACCCCACCCCATGAATCCCGACCCCGCTCCCCAGAAGAAAAATAGGCAAAGCGCAAGCAACTCCCATTCCATATATGGCTGCACCAGCCGTGCTTCCGTTGCGGTCATTCGCATCACCATAGGGGATTGGGTTGTCGAATATACAACCCAAAGAACCGCATGGCCCCGAGGGTCGCCCGAAGCCCCCTCATCCCCAATACAGCCAAACATGAGTACCCCTTCTGGGAATGGAGTCACCCCGCACAAAGCGAAGTACCTCCATGATGTCCTCCAAGTGATAGGTTATACAAAGAGATCGTGCGGCAAGTGTTCGGCGTGGTTGCCCTGTGGTCTCTAGATCGCGTCGGTCGCATCGTGAGCGCCGTGTGAGTGTCTATCGGTGGGAAGTGGGATACGGTATTGGCCGGTCAGGCTGTTGACGATCAGGAAGAACCTTCTTGTCTAGGTCTCGTGCACAGCGGGCAACGGCTTCATTCTCACGGACGGTCAGCACAGTATCTGGTCCAGCGATTTTTTCGCAAACACGTATGAGCTCCAGGACCTCTGGTCGCAAGGGTGATTCCATGCGTCCCACTTTAACATTCGGGTCAGGAGAAAGAGGCTATCGAAATCCCTAGTGGGGGTGCGACAACTCGTGCCTGTCCGTCGTCCAGTTCATTATGGCGGTTCCGCTATGGAGCGGGAGGGCCGCCATCAAGTTGAAACATTCCCCCTGTTTGACCTATAATTTGGCCCGCCCATCATGGGGACTGCACCTCATGGGTGACATACACGATCGTCTCGATTTGCATGATCTCAGGACCGTCGGCGGCGGATTTATCGTATACGCTCTTTCTAAGGATGTGACTTTGCATCGAGCGCAGTGCTGTGAGATCGACCCGCTATATTCGACACCCTCTGGGATGAAATTCTTTGAGACCCATTCAGAAGCGGGGCAATGGTTATTGCAACAATACCGCTTGTCCTGGTCCCACTGTGCCGTATGTTGCCCGCCAACGTCCTTGCCTATCAATCCTTCGTCTCTTCCAGAGAAAAGCTAGTTTTTTTCATCGCTCACGTGACCCATCGTAGTGCCTCAGTTCTTGCAGCATTAACCTCCGCTCTGAGGGAGGTGCTTGAACGAAAGGTCACCACTCGGCGGGCCGTGATAATAAGTGACTCGCCGGTTATGAAATTCCATGCTTTGCGCGGGAGCTTATTGCGAACCTTAAACGTACCAAATCCGAAGATGGTGATCGATTCCCCTTGTTGAAGGGTGGTCTTGAGGAGACACGCAATCTCAATTGACTTGGCCCGATAAACCCAGGCCGCTGAGTAGGACACTGGCCCTCTAGGAGAATCTCCACCTCCCTCCTTGCCTGCGATGCGTCCGCCCGCCTAGACCTGATAATTACGCACAGGACTGAGAATTGAAAACCTCAGAGCAACTACTGCGCTGACTCTCTTTCAACTGTGTCTCCTCGGCCTTCACCGTGGAGACTTCCAGTCAGAAGACTACCTGCACTCCTGGTGCAATCCTGCCGTTTCTACCTTACTGAATGACGATGCGATTGAATTGAAGCCACAGCGGATTGTTTACGTATTGGGGGAACCAAAACCACCAGGGTGATTCCTAGTTCCCCTCCGTAACACACCATTTACTATAGGATATTGGTACCGTTAGACGAGGCTGTGAGTTTTTGTTTTAAGGTCGAGATCTGGGCTCGTTCGATTCAGAAGGCAAACGTCGTGATACCGGTATGATGCTCAGAAAGGAATAAGATCATGGCCAAGTATGGCAAGAGTGCACAGCGATCAGTCAAGCGGGCGATGCATAAACTGAAAAAAGGAACTTTAAAAAGCGGGAAGAGCGGCAATCCGGTCAAAAGTAGAGAGCAAGCGGTTGCCATTGGCCTTTCTGAAGCCAGGCGCAAAGGGGGGAAGGTGCCTGCCAACTAACCAAAGGACTCTGCTAGGCCCCCTCAACAGAGGAAGGAGTTAGACCATGGCGGAAAAACCGTGCGCGCACCCGAACTGTTCGTGTCCTGCCGAACCGGGGAAGGAGTTTTGTTCGTCTAGTTGCCGACAGGCAAGAACTGGCGAACCGTGTCACTGTGGCCATACCGGGTGCAGCGGAAAGCCTCAGTAGGTCGAGGAACGGGCAGAGTTAACCTCCCCCACCCGTTCACCTGCGTTCGGACATCACCACAAAAACGTTGCTAGCGAGCCAGCATCCGCAACTGTTGGAGCTGGGCGTCATGATTGGACGTCATGAGCGTCACGAATGCAAGGAGAACGCCTGCTTGAGATGGGGTCACTCGGAGCGGCTCCAAGATTTTTTGGTAGTCGCCTACCAACCGTAACAGCGATACAAGCAATATCTGCTTCTCATCGCCAGTATGCGCAGCCCGTCTCATGATTGTCTGGTTATAAGCGTATGGATTGATCCAAACAACGACGATCCCACAACGCAAAACAAAGGCCCGATTCCTTTCGGAGCCGAGCCTTCTGCTTCAGACTTCGCGATGCTTGTACTGTTCATGCGCGATGTTTCCATCGTGCTTGTACAGTTTTCCACCGCGTCTTTCTAAAGCATCTTCACTGTAGCCAGTCCCCAGCCCCACGCCTACGAGGGAATGCCCTAGTTGTTCAGATCGCCGCCGATCCCACATCGTTGCCTGTCAAGAATCTCGCATTGAAGGCTGGGGTTACTCCTCGTACCACCGGTTCGGGGGAAGCCGTACAGTATCAATGGTGAGAAAATCCAGACCGCAGACTGCAATCAGAAGGGAGACTGCCATGAGTTCCATTCAATATTTAAGAATTGGTTTATTGGCATTGGTGTTCATGGGAGGTTGTGAAAGCACCCCAACAGTGACGAGAACCGGGGTTGTTAAGGACATCGTCATTGGAGATAAACTGTTCGCAGTAGAAGTCTCGGTCAATCCAGGCGATGAAGTGCGGTGGGTCAATAAACGGACTGAACCTGCGCGAATCGTCTTTCTCAACCCTATCTCGGTCAAGCAGTTGTCATGCAAGAATAACTTCGGAGGGGTGCTGACACCTTCCAGCACAGGCGAACTGGCCACGAACCAAACCGCCAGCGCCTGTTTTCAGAATCCTGGCTACTACCCGTATGTCGTCAGCGTGGAATCGGCCTTGTATGGCCAGATCAACGTTCCGGGAGTGGTCACGGTAGGGGAGCAGTCCACTGATCAAACAAGTGATTCAAATAATATTGCTCAATCTCGTGGGGAAGCGGGTCGAATCGACGGGCAACCCACCGATGAAAAGAGGGGGCCAGCAAGCTCAACGTCGACCACCACCACCACCACGACTACGCCCGCAATGTAACGGAGAGGATTTTGGCCACGCGTGAATGCCCGTGGTCATGGGCTTATATGTTTTCCGCCTGACCTCAGACAACCGTTGTCGCTTCACACAAAACAAAGGCCCGGCCTCGTTCGAAACTGAGCAGGCGTGACGAGCGGCATGGTGCGTGCGTTCCGACCCAACCAGACGAAAGGAGGATCTCCGCATGCCTACTCTACAACACATACTAGTCGGTGCGATCTGCATAGTCCTATTCTTGGGGCAAGGGTCTGTAGCGAATTTTGTCCAGGCATTTCCGACTCACGTGAATGACGTTGCGGTCGAGGACGGAGTGAAGGTCACGGTATGGTTTGAGATCACGCCTACGGATAACCCCACAATGAGGTATAGGGGTATGGAGCAATTCATCCAAGGCCAGCATATTATCCCGCCTGGGCTTGAGCAGCGGATGGCGGGTATGCACCCGGGAGAGAACAAAACGTTTCCCCTCTCGGCGGAAGAAGGTTTCGGCCCCTACGATGAAACAAAAATTCAAACCATTCCGCCCTCTGATCTGCCCCTCGACGCTCGAGAAGGCGATACGGTTGGAGATGGGACAGGCAAAACTGCCAGGATCAAAAGGATCATGCCGGAGAAGGCGGTGCTTGACCTCAATCATCCTCTGGCGGGAAAACCGCTCATGGTCACCCTGCAGGTTGTGAAGATTGAGAATCCAGATGAGGGAGCAACCGTGCCGTAACCAGCGATGAGACTCCTACCTGCAGTTCCTTGCAGGACACTCGATGCCGCTGAGGCGGACACGCTCAGGCTTGGTGTTATGCAGGACTTCGATGGTATCCCCATCGAGGACGGAGACGACGGGGCCGGTGAAGTCTGTACCGATGGCGAATTCAGGCAGAAGCGACAGGACGGCAATTAACAGAAGAATCAATTTCAATGGGAAGCGTTTCACTACCTCAGCGGAGCGAGCCGTTCTACTCTGTTGCAGCTTCATGCCGAATAGCCGGTCCTAGAGACTTCATCTCAGCATAAGCACCCAGGAGTTCATCCACAAGGTGACCAACTTCCTGCATTAGTTTCTGTACTTCAGCAAGATATTGGCCGAGTTTTAGAGGTATCTGGTCGCCACTATCACCTTCGTTGAATCCAAACGCGACGATTTCTCGAACCTGTTCCGCGTAGAAAAAATAGGCTCGGCTCCCGCGTTCGAAGATTATCATTGACTCCGCTCTAGCGCCCTCAACAAAAAGGCGGCTAAATATCGAAGCACCTTCTACGAAGCTTTCCCGGTCATAGTGAAAAGCCACGCTGTTTCTCGCCAGGCGTAAGCGGCTTCTTATACTTACCTCGCCACTATTAGCCAGGTTAAGATTCTTGAGGGACTTCATCCCTCGCTCAGGCAACAATGCCTTTACCACCTTAAATTCATCAGTGCCCTGCATCTGGTCGATCACCTGGAAAGTTTCGTGCATGAGTCCTAGTAGGATGCGATTCTGAATCGACATTCTGATCCGAGCTTTTTTCCCGGCAATCCGCCTTGTAGCTATAGAACGAGTTCCAATCATCCAATCCAAGACTTCTGAGATGTCGTTATAAGCGGCCATTAGGCGCAGTATGTCCATAGCAAGTTCGCTTGAGGGTGGGAAAACATCAGCAGCTACGAATCTAACCAAGTCGTACTTGCGTGGCAGGTTCTTCGGCATTAGTTAAAAGGCTTCCTAGTGCGTCGTCCCCTTTCCCTACTCGCTGCCCCATCTCAATGCTCTTCAGAAGCCGCTATAAAATCATTGGCCCATGCCAGGAAACATCTTCTTTAAGGAATCACCCTCCTTCTTCATCGCGTCCCCACCGCTTTCCGGTGCCAGGGCTGCTAACTGCTCTTTCGCGTGTTTAATCGTCCCCATATTCTTTTGAAGCTCATCGACGTTCTTCTGCATATCAACCAATGCGCTGCCAATCTGCTTAACCGAGGCCGTGACCCCGAACAGTCCTTCGGCAGAGGCATAATGCATCGACGCTCCTCCCAGTCCAAAGCCCAGCAGAAACGCTGCAATCGTGAATAGCGCTGTCGGTCGTGTGTACTGCATGGTGGTCCCTCTCTTTCTTGTGTCCACTTAGGTTATCTATTTCTGCTTCGCCACCAGTTGCCCCATTTCAATGCTTGCCGCAACCGTTCGAGCACTGCGCGATCACTTCTTGGCACATGCAACTTTCCACAGAGCTTGAGCAACTGTTTGTGGTGCAACTGGTTGCCACTTGCCTTGGGATGATTTGTTATACACCACCTTCCCGAATCCCATGGTGCTCGAGAATCGCATATCCACAAGCGTCCGATGGCGCGCTTGTGCACAGTCGTATTCGCAGTGCACCTTGTTAGAAAAATACGATTCGCCTGCCACGGTGCGTACGCGTGTGAAGTTGTACAAAATCCACATCTTCACCAGTTTTCCCTTGGGGAGCCTGGTGTCTCGATCGACATATACAGTCGTGCCTGAGTCGCTTTCACCCAGGGCCACCCACTCCGCATACGCGGGTCCGTTACTCAGCACCAGGAGGGTGATCAGGAGCAGTCGTGTCAGGTGAATCCCTCGATCAGTCATGGTCACTTATTTCTGTTTCGGCTTCCACTCCCGCGCCAGCTTCTGCGCCTCGGCGATCTGGGCTGGGGTCATCTGTTTGGCGAGCGCATCACGAAGTTCGGCCGCTGGTTTATCTCCGTTCGTTGCCGCTAGGCTGTACCACTTATAAGCCTGGACAATATCCTGCGATACACCCTGGCCTTCATCGTACATGATGGCAATTTTCGTTTGAGCGACAGCCTCTCCTTGGTCTGCGGCCAGACGGAACCATCGCAAGGCCTGCGGATAGTCTTTCGGGACTCCCTCTCCGTTAAAGTACAACGTCCCCAGGTTGAACTGCGCCTTGGCCTGTCCCTGTGCCGCCGCTTTTGCATACCACTGCCGTGCTTGGACATCGTCCTGCGGCACGCCTCGGCCTTTGCGATACAGCACGCCAAGGTTGTACTGCGCGAGGGCATCTCCCTGCTCGGCCAGCGGTCGCCACTCACGCAAGGCTGTGGCGTAGTCTCCACGGTTATTGGCATCCATGCCAGCCTGAAAGTCGGCCCATGCGGGCACGGCGAGACACACGATCAACAACACGAAGGCGATGGTAAATCGGAGAGGCATAGGCCGATTGTTACTCCCAGGAAATTCTCCGTTGGTTCCGCACCAGTCGATTGACGTAATGCTGGAGCCGGGCGCGAGTGTGCGGCTCAATCGCGAGATTCTCCACGGCAAACTCCTGCCCCCGTGACCATCGGACAACTGCCACTGGAATTAGAATGTGCTGTTCATTCGGTAGCGTCACGGTCAACGAGAGGGTTTCCCCTGGTCGCATGAGCAGATCGCCAGAGAGTCGCCACCCGGTACACGAGAGATTCCAGATTGTGCCTTGGCCTCGGAATGGTCCCGCATTATAAGTGACGGAGCATTGCACAGGAAAATGACGGTAGGGACGAGTCGAGAAGGGCATAGGGGCCTCGCAGGGAGGCGTATTGTAGGAGGGATGCGAAGGAAGGCGCAAGGGAGTCAGCGAGCTTCAACCGCCGATACTTCTGCAGGTCCTTGCACGGTCAATGTTCTCCATACTTTACCTCGCCGAATCTCTCCCCAATCTACTTCGAGTCTCACTGGAGGAACGTGAGATTGGCAGCAGCTAGTTTCTCGGGGAAGGCCTCGCCAATGCCGAGGACAATGGCCCACGCAATCGGGACGGCAACAACGATTCCTATGACGGCAAGCACAAAGCATGCTCCGACAAGCGCGCGTAGACGGGTCATGATGACGTCTCCTTGCAATTCAGCCTGTGAAAGTCTGCTCTGTGAGAAGATTAGCGCAGGAGGCGTGGGGGCAAAAGACCTGAAGGAAGTACTTCGGACGAGGGATAGAGCCTCGGGCTGGCGACCTTACGGAAGGTGCGAGACCATCATCGTGTTTGCGCCGGATGATCCCAAGTTACGTCGCGAGGTGTGCGGTCGATGTAGAGCGAGGGTGCTGTGCCCGGAGCCAAGGTATTCCCGCGAAGCATCCAAGCCTAAGAAACTTATCGCGACGACTAGGAACTTCCCGAGGTTCGAAAACTGTCCTGGGAGCGTATAGGTAGAGGAAGGTGTACATCGATGTGTGCACCTTTTAATGCAGGAGGTCCCCATGGTAGCTATCAATAAAATCATCGGTGTCATGTCATGTGGTTTCGTGCTGTGCCTTGGGCTGACGGGTAATGCGGCGTCGGCAGCAGACAAGATGAAAGCGGACCAATCTAGTGAGCGGCTCGGCGGCCAGGCCGGTCTGGAAAGCGATGAAGGAAAGCTAAGGGGTGCCATTGTAGAACGCGACAAGACACTCCAGGGCGAAGTGTTGCGCGTCGAAGGTCCTAACTATTTCGTCAAAGGGAAGGATGGTAAGGAAGTGCGTTTGCATACCGACTCAACCACCCTGATGATGACCGGAATCATCGGCAAAGGGGATCGAGTTGAGGCGCTGGTAAATGAGCAGAACCACGCGCTTTCGATTAATAAGACCTCAATGAAGAATTAAGGGTGGAGTCGGCAGCCCGCGAATCAGCTCTGTGAGCCTCTGCCAGCCCACGGGCCTTACGGTGGTTGTAGTGTTTTTCGTGCGGGGAGTTGTGGAGATGTTGCGAGCCTACGGCTTCTGGGCAACAGGTACACCACAGGCAGTATGAAAATAGTTGCGTGTTGTAAGCCTTCGCCTACATACATACTCGATAAGGTCGGCTAGTATTGCCCTCGCCGTACAGCGCTGATCTCCCGTCCCTGTCTTCCCACTGTGAGTGCCGGGCAATGCTGCCGAACTCCGAACTCCCTTCTACTTCTGTACTCGTCATTGATGGCTTCGACGCTGAACGCAGATTCTTTGCGGAACAACTGAGGCATTGCTCCCTCGACTATCAGATCATCGAAGCCGCAGACGGGCAATCCGGACTTGATGTCTACCGGTCTCGGCGGATTGATTGTGTCGTGTTAGAAATCGCCTTGCCTGATCGCTCAGGCTTCGAAGTATTGATGGAATTAGTTCCACGCGTCATCAGGCCGCACGTTGCTGTGATTGTCCTTACCCAGCTCACGTATCGGGGATTGTGGGAGGCAGCCAAGCAAAATGGGGCGTATGGCTGTTTTTATAAAAGCCACACGACGGGCGAGGATTTGGATAACGCTATTCAGCGTGCGGTGGCGTTTGTGGGACGGATGCCCAAGGAAGATCGGTACCGGGCTATCTAGCCTCCCCTTCTATCAATAGTTTTCCGACAATAACTAGGGGCCCTCCTAGCTCTATGAACTCCCCAGAGAAGTAGAATTACGCATCATGTCTGGTTGGCCGACTGTATGATTAGCACATCAATCAAAGACCGACCACGCCAGCGACGTAAAATCATCACCGCTGCCTCAAAGAAGAAGAGTCCCCGCTCGCAACGCGGGTATAAAGCTACCCGCAACAAACAAGATGTGCTCCGTATTTCTTTACTTGAAGGCCCGCCGCTGTGGATAGCTCCAGAGCTAGGCGGTGGGGGGGGCCGCAGGGATGGGATATGGCTGGCACCAAGTAGGAAAAAGGCATGAACACGGATCAGGGCACCCTTTGTCGAACTTCACAGAACCTTGACGGAAGGGACCGTATGACACCATCCGACGCTCTCACCTATGTGATCAATTTTCGCGATAGCGCGAACTGTTCAAGGATTCAGAATGTCCAGCCTGGCGAGGAAATCCTGGTTCTTGTTCATCCTGAACAGGAACCCCTGGCTGATGAATTACGGGCCAAAGGGATTCGTAACCGGGATGGTAAATTGTTTACTGTCGAGATCACCATGGTAGATGGCACGCATCAGTCCTTCGAATGGGAGTACCCGCTTCTTAAGCTCGTGGCCCAACTTCTCCAGCCCCTAGAAGATAAAGGGGGATCCTCCGGAAGCTTCCTTCACGCAGTCTACTAGGCACATTGCTAGGTCTGAAAACCTTCCGAGGCGCGTATGGGAATGTATACGCGTGTTACATCTAACCGAGGAGGGTGCCGTGGACGATCTCGTTCCGATTTGCTGTTTCTGCTCCAAGGTGCGAGACGATAGGAAGACGAAAGCCGGCAAAGGTCCATGGATCGATCTGCACACCTATGCCGAGAGCCGGCAGGTGCCCCTGAGTCATCGATTTGTATTCAGTCACGGCTACTGTCCCGATTGCGTTGCACATTTCGACGAGCGCATGGCGGCCTATCGTGCGTCGACCGCTTGGGATTCACTGAGAGACGCAGCGCGCCGCCTCATTATAGGCGCAGAAGGAGACCTGAGGAAACGCTCCAGCACAGTCGGCGCCGTTGAAGATGCACTATCAAACCGCGAAGAAGCGAACGAAGCCGTATGCTAAGATCGTGGAAGAGTTACCGCACTTGCCTCGTCATGTTGGACATGGTCTCTTCTTTGAGGGACATAGATTCATGTCGGGGATGTGGGTCGTCGCTCATTGGCCTTTCGGCTTCCACTCCCGTGCGAGCCGCTGCGCTTCGGCGATCTGGGCTGGGGTCATCTGTTTGGTGAGAGCATCACGAGCCTCTGCTGCTCTCGGCTCTCCTTGTACTGCCGCGAGGTTGTACCACATATGGGCCTGGGTAAAGTCCTGGAGCACTCCTCGCCCCTCTGCATACATCGACCCAAGTTTCGTAAAGGCCAGCACATTTCCTTGCTCTGCCGCCCGACTAAGCCAGAACAACGCCATCTGGGAGCTTTGCGGCGCCCCCCTTCCCTGGAGATACAACGTCCCGAGGTTGGCTTGGGCCCCCGCGTGCCCCTGCTTCGCGGCCTTTTCAAACCACTCCTTCGCTTGCCCATAGTTCGGGGGCACTCCCGCGCCTACGTCGTACAGCAGGCCTAGTCTGTATTGAGCGGACGCGTCTCCTGCTTCGGCTGACTTGCGGAGTTCTTTGACAGTTGCCTCGTATTCGGCACGCTTGTTCGTAGACGCCTCCACGGCAGGCTTATTATCGGCGCAAGCGGAAATGGTGAAGCACACGAGCGATAGGGCGAAGGCAATGTTGAATCGAGGCGATGTGAGCTGATCGCGAATCACGGATTAACCTCGGTTGGTTCCTGCACCAGTCGCTCCACGTAATGCAGGAGACGAGCATGGGTGTGTGGCTCAATCATCACATTCTCCACAGCAAACTCTTCCCCCTCTCGACTACCGCACGACCGCTTCAGGGCTGCGATCCGTTGCTCATTCTGAATCTTGACGGTCAGCGAGACGGTTTCCCCTGATCGCATGGGCAAGTTGCCTGAGAGCCGCCAGCCGTTCAGTGAGACATTCCAGATGGTGCCTTGGCCTTCATGGAGACCAGCGTGGTAGGTCACAGGGCAAAATACGGGAAAGCGGCGGTATGGGCGAATCGAGAAGGACATATGAGCCTCGCAGGAGAGGCGTATTGTAGGAGGGAAGCGAAGGAAGGCGCAAGGGTCACAGACTCATTCGTGCAGGCGCTAGGGCACTGAGATGGTCTATCGTCGTGTCTTGGCAGCGTATCGATTCCAGCCGACAAGAAATATCGTTAACAGTGTGGACACAACGAAGCCCAACAACATCCCAGCAATCAGCCGATCAGTCAAAGGGAATGAGTTGGTACCGGTTACCACGACACTAACGAGAGTCAGAAAGTAAGCAGCTACAACCCATTTGCGAACGGAGATGGATTGATGCCGTTGGTGCTGTGTGGCTGGGGGTGTCTGTCGAGAGTTTGACATCACCGTGTCTCATCTGGCAAACGGATCGAACTCGGTTTCAGCGCGTAGTTGCGTACTCTCGCCGATCACATCTCCACATTGCTCACATCGGAAGACGCCTTCACGAAGTTTCAACATGATCCCTGGTGGGAAGTGTCTCTGACAAAGCAAGTAGCCGAGACTTTGGGCTAGTTGAACCTTCGCTAGCTGCATGGCTTGTTCTGCTTGTTCCATGTCCCTGACCACTTCTGCCACTTCGCTCTTTGCCGGTGTGTCCACTGGCGTTTTCCACAGACTCATTCGTGCAGCGCTAGGCACTGAGATGGTCTATCGTCGTGTCTTGGCAGCGTATCGATTCCAGCCGACAAGAAATATCGTTAACAGTGTGGACACAACGAAGCCCAACAACATCCCAGCAATCAGCCGATCAGTCAAAGGGAATGAGTTGGTACCGGTTACCACGACACTAACGAGAGTCAGAAAGTAAGCAGCTACAACCCATTTGCGAACGGAGATGGATTGATGCCGTTGGTGCTGTGTGGCTGGGGGTGTCTGTCGAGAGTTTGACATCACCGTGTCTCATCTGGCAAACGGATCGAACTCGGTTTCAGCGCGTAGTTGCGTACTCTCGCCGATCACATCTCCACATTGCTCACATCGGAAGACGCCTTCACGAAGTTTCAACATGATCCCTGGTGGGAAGTGTCTCTGACAAAGCAAGTAGCCGAGACTTTGGGCTAGTTGAACCTTCGCTAGCTGCATGGCTTGTTCTGCTTGTTCCATGTCCCTGACCACTTCTGCCACTTCGCTCTTTGCCGGTGTGTCCACTGGCGTTTTCTTAGACCATTCCCGAATGATCTTTGAGCCCTTCTCGAATGCTGTCAACAGCCCGTTCAACGATGCAAGGATTGCTGTTGGTTCCACGTGTATACCTCTGACCTCTAATCCGGTTTACCGGAACTTATATTATTTTACCCCTAAAATTCGTGTCCCCTTACGCTCTAACCGCGGGCTAGCCCGGAGCGAACGGGTGGGCTTATGAAGGTATTGCCCTGATCGCGTAAATGCTGGTGTCCCCAACGGGATTTGAGGGGATTTGCCATGCTGCTTTCCACTCTTGGGAAATCCCGTTCTACGGGGTAGTGGTGGCCGCATGACCGCTCGGCGTCCCCTCCCCAACCGCCGCGAGCATCCCACACAGAGGGTCGTCCCCCACATTCTTCAAGCACTTGCAATGGGTTTACGAATTTCCAATAACCCAACCTCAGACGACCTAACCCCACAAGAAACCACAAACCATGATGCTTCTGACTTGGGGGAAGATGGGGCTGGTTTGTCCTGTCCTGGTAGCAGCGTGGTAGCATTTCTAAGAAGCCAGGACTTACTGTGATGTCGGCTCGTCTTGAGCGGTTCTCGTCGGATACACTTCCCCAAAACCATCGCCGGATTTCCCATTTAAGCTTCGAAACGTTCTCACAGCAGCCTCGACTGCCTACAGCAGGAACTGTTGCTCATTTTCGGTATAAGGAACTTGGAGTGTCAAGGTCAAAGGCGACATCAAAATACCCCCCCCTGTTTGCATGAAATCCGACCGAGAAAAAAGATGGCGGATTTTAGGTTTACCAACAATAAAGAGTTACTAGGAGATTCCCTAAGTCCATAGATCTCCTTTGCGAACAAGGGTCATACGGGGCGGTCTTTCCATGGCTATGAGTGGATAGAATGTCCGGTGCCGGACAAGATGTTTCGCCTGGCGGGTATCTCCAAATTCTATCCCTCTTCTGAAACTCACTCTAACGTCTTGACAGTTTTGCACAAATTCTTGAATGCGCCTCCAGCCCACATCAGTGGCAGGCGATTTGCGGTGGATCTCATCCCAAGATTACACGAAAGGAGAACCGCGCATGCCTACCATACGGTACATCATGCTAATAAGTGCGATCGGCATAAGCGCGATTGGCTTTGCCATGCTCTTGGAGGGGCATGGGTATCTTGTCCAGGAATTCCCGAGCCTCGTGGAGAGTAATGACGAGGCGGTGCGGGATGGAATGAAGTTGACCGTGCAGTTTCAAATCACGCCGCAGGATAACCCCACCACGACCTACAGCGATACCGAACAGTTCATCCAGGGCCAGCATATTATCCCGCTTGGGCTTGAGCAGCGGATAGCGGGTATGCATCTGGGAGAAAGCAAAACGTTTCCCCTATCGTCAGAAGAAGCTTTTGGCCCCTACGATGCGACAAAGCTTCAAATTATCCTGACAGGCGATTTGCCGCTAGGGGCCCAGGAAGGTGACACCGTCACTGATGACGCAGGCAGGCATGCCAGGATCATATGGATCTTGCCGGAGAAAACGTTAATTGATCTCAACCATCCCCTGGCGGGGCACCCGCTGATGGTCACGCTGCAGATTGTGATGATTGAGAATCTAGATGAGGAAGTGAACACAAATCCCGTCCCCGGGCATGACAATCATCTGAAGCTCATTGTCGCTCCTGAGACCCACGATGTGTCCCCAGATCGTGATCTGCAGAGCATCGCCCTCTAGTGCATACTCTGACGGTGGTCGCCCGACATTGGGTACCGGTGGATGGCTTATTGGCTTGGAAACGAGTTATGAGGTCTTGATGCTCCGACGATACACTAATATCATTATCCTAGTCTCTAGCGCATTGCTTTCAGCGGCTTGTGCCTATCGGGCTGCTTCCGTCGACTCCCCTCCTCCATCGATCACACCACAGGCAACTGACCGCCATGTCCTTGCCGGTGAATGGGATTATATCGATGGAACTGGCGCTACGGTCCTCTTAACACTCGACGAGCAGGGGAACGGTCACTATCAGTGGAAAGACGGGCGATTCGAGACTCACAGGCTCATCGATCATACCTGGAACGGCATGTGGTTTCAGGAAGAGAATGACCGAGATGGAGGATTTACGGTTGAGTTTTCGCCAGATTTTTCAGAAGGCGAGGGGCAGTGGTGGTACAGCCGTATCGGAACTGATCATGCCCCTACCCAAAAAGGCGGAACGTTTCATCTGAGGGCATCTACGGTTTCAGGCTGAAGGGTGACTGACATGTGCAGCGCGTGAGCCGGCTGGGAGGTCCAAACACGACCACGTGAAGCCACGGATTCTTCCGCTATAGAATAGTGAAGGGCCATGTGTTGCGTGTGGAAGGTGATAACTATGTGGTCAAAGGGGCTGACGGGAAAACTTCGCCAACCTGAGAGGCGGCAATGCTCCCGAACTCAGACCATCCCACCACTTCAGTCCTTCTCATCGATGGGAGCAAGAACCATCGTGCTTACTGGGCAAATCAACTGAAGCGGTGCTCCCTTGACTATGAGATTATTGAAGCCTCAGATGGTCAATCAGGGCTGAATCTCTACCGGTCTCGACGAATTGATTGCGTGGTGCTCGAACTCTCACTACCGGATCAACCGGGCTTCCAGACATTAGTAGACTTAGTTCCCATCGCCAGCAGGCCGCAAGTTGCTGTGATTGTCCTCACCCAGATAACACATCGAGGTGTGTGGGAGTTAGCCAAGCAAAACGGGGCGTATGCGTGCTTGGCAAAACAATTCACGTCGGGCGAGGATTTGGATAAAGCCGTTCAGCGTGCTGTCGCGCTTGTAGGCCAACTGCCAAAGGAAGAGCGGTACCGGCCTATTTAGTGAGGAGATTGTTTGCTGGTTTCCCATAGATGGTTCGAATGGACGGACCACGCCCGCGCCACAGTCCATGCAAAGGTATTTCTTCGTTGGACGCTTGGGGTTGGTCCGTTCCGAGCAGAGGTAGTGATGTAGACACTTGAGGGTGCCGGCTCGCGCCTTCCACTTTACCCGCAATGCAGCGGCGGGATTGTATGAGGGATTGCTGAAAGCCCTTGACAGGACCGCCCACCTGTTCGAGCAGGCTTCATCGGGGACCAACGCCAGGGAGAGACCTGTTCACTACTTCTGCAGTCGGACGCAACAGAGGCAATGCAGAATAATATTTCTTGATCCAGAGCTTCCCCAGATAGACTGGGAGAAAATACAGGCCGAGACCCACGGCAAAGAAGATTGCGCTGGACAGAACCTCGAACACACCGCCGACAAGAAAGAATCGCTTTCCCACGACCGCGCTGAAAACCGCGGTCGCGACGATGACCTCCAGCACCCATACGAATTGAGTCAGCGTAAGTTTCACAGGCAGGCGCATTGAGGTCGAGAGATAAATAGCCTTCGGTTCGTTCGGCAGCACGATGAGTAATCGATGCCCCACACGGTGCAGCACCCAACTCAAAGCAAAACCGACGATAGCATTAAAGACGAGAGTGATCCCTGGGTTGTTCGCCACAACTGACGCCGGTCCCACCATGAAGAACATTGGGGGCAGATAGACAGTGATACTCAGAATGCCTTCATACGACAACATTTGGATGAGGCTACGGCACCAGTGCGTGAAGGCCGAATGCTTGGGCGTGGCAGGTGAAGACGACATCAATAGCACTCCATGCGAGGGATGTATCACAGCGGATTCATCCCCACTAGGATAAAATGTCTTATTGCTTAGACAAAGCGAAAGGTTGGGATCTTGTAATAGAATCTCAGGGTGGTGTCAAGCTGTAACTGACTGGAATCATTAGAGTCCTTTCTATTATTCGACCGAAACTGGGGAGATTCCCAGTGGCCTAAACGGGCTGTGCAGGAATAGGATTTCTTAGCATTGAATTTCATAGAGAGGAGTAGGCCATGCTCTACTTTGCACTCATGTTTCTGGTGGTCGGCTTGATTGCGGGTGCCCTGAATCTCGCCGGGGTGTCAGCGGTCGCGGTCCAGATTTCCTGGATCCTGTTCGTGATCGGGATCATATTGGTCGCGATCCATGTGATCACAGGGCGCAGCACTCGGGTTGAGTGACCGGGGGCTGTCGGGTTGTCCAACAGGGTCCGGTGTGAAATCTTTGAGGAACGATCTCACGGAGAATGAGAATCGTTTCCGTAAGCAAATGGCCTGCCTGGAAGTCGCTCACGTCACGACCTTCCAGTCGCTGAACCGCTTACACTAATTCAGTCGCATAGTACTATTCCCTCAGGATGGGAACTTTCGCATGAAAAGGTTCGATTATCTTGACAGAGAAAATATTTGCACTAGCTTGAGTGGAACACGGATCAATCAACTCTTCGTTGATCAGGAGGAGTCGAAATACGATCATGTATCTCAAACCTTTAAGCAGTTTCCAATAAGATAGAATTCGCATCTGCCAGTCTCGCTACTACCACGCAGCCACCAAGCCAGCATAAAACTCACCTCCTCCGGCGCCAGCGCAACTATCTTTCCCGCGAACCTTTTAGATCAAAAAATATAGCTAGGGGTTCAAGCTAGGGGTTCTTCTAGTATCGGTCTTGGTCTGGAATGGTGCTTACTCAGAAGGGCCGAATTATGAAACAAGCAATACATATCATGGTGACCTCCCGGAGTGCGGGGAGTAACTCGTATCACCGAACCGCAGAACGTTATTGGGAAGATGAACGGTCCAGGGTTTACATTCAGCGCCCGCGAATCCTACTGCTCCCCAGCGCTCTCGCGCTTGCACTCATCATGGTTGGCCAAGGCCTCGCCGAAGTTCGTGCCCCAGAGCCCGCCCAGCAGGGGCCCGCTCCCGAAATACAGGGGCCAATCCCCGCGGATGACGTACGTCACAGATCGGGTCAATCCCCACCCTTTTTTCAAACCCCGTCCGAATGGTGGAATACGCCCTTAAATTGGGAAACGGGGGCCGGTCGCAGCTACTTCCTTCCCGCCGTTGAAATTCCGGCCTACTTGCTCTTGCTCAATCAGTACGACCGGCATTTTGTCGAGCCTAAAGCTGTATACCAAACCACATTCGATACGTTCTGGCAGCACGTGACTGATCCGCATTGGGTGATCGACAACGACCAGTTTTCTGTCAACCAGTTCCTGCACCCCTACGGCGGGAGCATCTACTACGGTCTAGCTCGGTCGACGGGCCTCAATTTCTGGGAATCGTTTCTGTATAGCAGTGCCGGGAGTTATCTCTGGGAAATGGGCGGCGAAACGACGGATCCTTCGATCAACGACATGATCGCGACGCCCATCGGTGGGTCATTCATGGGCGAACCATTTTTTCGCATGGCCAGTCTGCTGCTGGAGACCGAAGACGGCAGGCCCGGTTTTTGGCGTGAATTGGGCGCGGCTGTGATTTCACCCCCCACTGGACTCAACCGTCTGGCATTCGGTAACAAGTTCGACACGGTGTTCCCGAGCCACCAACCTGCCACGTTCCTGCGCCTGCAATTAGGTGGAACGCTGACCTCAAGCAGCCAGAACGTCTCCTCCAGTGTTAAAGAGCATGGCGCCGTGGGAGATTTCACCTTCACGTATGGTCTCCCCGGTAAGCCCGGATATGGTTACACACGCCCGTTCGACTATTTCGATTTCCACGTGACCGCCGTCACGGCGAATACCCTGGAGAGTCTCAATACGCGGGGGCTCCTGCTCGGTCGCACCTATGAGTCCGGTGATGCCACTCGCGGAGTCTGGGGTCTCTTCGGGAGCTTCGACTATATTTCACCGCAAGTATTCCGCGTGTCCAGCACCGCGCTCTCGCTCGGGACGACTTGGCAATCGTGGTTGTCGCATGCAGTGGCGCTCCAGGGCACGGCTCTGGCCGGCGCCGGCTATGGCGCGGCCGGCAGTATCCAGCGCACGGAGGAGCGGGATTATCACTATGGGGTGACCCCGCAAGGCTTACTTGCTCTCCGTCTGATCTTCGGCGACCGAGCGATGATCGACCTCACAGGGCGCGAGTACTATGTCAGTAGCTTGCTTGCCTCCGAACAGGGAGAAGAAAACATGCTGCGTGGAGAAGGTTCGTTCACCCTCCGGGTCATTGGCCAACATGGCGTCGCGCTCCGGTATCTCATCTCACACCGGGACGCCCAGTATCCGACCGTGGAGTACCGTGACCAAACGGTCGAAACCATCAGTCTCATGTATGTCCTGCTCGGGAGCTCCGGATTCGGCGCGGTCGAGTGGCGGTGAAGGGAACATCAACAATTGGGGATCTGCTTTGAAGTCTAGCGCGGAATGCCGCTGAAATAACTCGTGCGTCAGACCAGCAGCGGCTATTCCATTTTTGACAATAGCCCGACGGGGAACGTATGCAATACATCCCCCATTTGACAGGGCCCGCTGTCAAATACCTGGCCATCGAATTCCTGGCGCCACCATCCTTCGGGCAAATCGATCACGGTGTGATGCCACCCATCTTGTAAGTTTAGGAATAAGCGTGGAGCAATGGTAATCACCTCTTCACCTCGCAGGAAGCTGACAACATGTGCAGATTTCTCCCCTCGGGTGTATAGCGGAGCATACTTCCCCTGGGTGCCAAACGCCTGTGGCCGTTCATGGCGGACACGCAGGGCCTGCCGGATAATCCAGAGTTTCGGCAAGCCTTCGTGACGCCGTTGCCAGATAGCCTCAGGTGATAATCCTGGCAATTCGTGCAGTACCTTTCGTCGTGCGTCATAGTCGATCCCCCTCTTTCGCGATTTTGAAATCTAGGGAAGCTCCCAGTGCTAGAACCGACTGAGGGAGCTTAGAGTATGCCTGACCCTAAGCAATAGCATCTGGCGTATTCAGTGTTCAGCGGAAAGAAGAGGCCAATGGTGGTAACCATTTTTGTCCCATGAACTCCATGAGGCAACAGGCAGGAGCGGGACTGGTGTGTGTGTTGGCGATGGTAGGCTTCATGACGGTCATGGAGCCGCATCAAACGGGGGACCCGAAACCCATTCCGGGACCCACGCATCCTGCTCCCTCACCTTCGCCGAATCCCCTTCCCAAACCGGGAGGCCCAGGACCAACAGATCCGACGCCACCACAACCAATTCCACCTCAACCCACACGATGAGGTCAGGATGCCGACCCCGATCACGCCATCTGACGGAACGTTGATCTCCCATAAACCGAGAATGCTACATGGCAGAAACATGCTGAGGATCCTCATGTGTCTGATTCTTGTTTCAGGATGGATGCCGGCAATGGCGAACGGTGCAGGCTCCAACCGCGAGAAACCCGAGGCATCGAAGCCATACGAGGTAGCTGGCACATTGTCTGCCTTGGATGTGTCGAGTGGAAGAGGGACGATCAGAACCGATCTAGGCAAACCCATATACCTTGAGGTGAAGAAACCGGATCTGATTCGGAATCTGTCGGTCGGCGATCGTGTGACCATTCAATTGAATGAGGATGGACAGGTAGACAAGATCATGGGTGCGTCGGTCCCCGATTTGCCAGTAACGGGCCAGCCGATGCCTGAAACGATAAGTAAATAAGCATATTCGAAGGCCCTTCCCCTCCTCTCAAGTGGTCCCGAGCGACACAGTGGCGCATGGATCTCCTCACACCATGATTCCGATCACGTCTTGTTCATGATATATGACGGCAAGACGGCGGGGATTTGCCTGAGCACAGGCCTTGGTGAGCCTTGTGCTGCTTATCGGGATGATGTGACTCTTTCAGAACTCTTGGTCTTCACGTTGTATTGCGTGTTCTTCTCGCGCAGAATTTGGAGCAAATGCTCGTATGATGATGAGCGGAGAATCGTTGCAAACTGCTCTCGATAATTCCTGACCAGACTGATTCCATCAACTATCACATCGTACGCTTTCCAGTCGTCTCCTTTCAGCAGAAGCCTGTAGCTGATCGGGATCTCTGTTTTCTTCCCAACCATGATGCTCTTGACCTCCGCATAGGTCCCGTCCAGCCGTTCGTTGAGGAATGTAACCTCTTCACCGGAGTAGGCATGGATTTTTTCCATATATGTAGCTGTCAAAAACTCGGTGAACAGGTCGACAAACTCTTGTCGCTGCCTCTCATCTAATTTATCCCACTGACCCCCAAGCGACCGCTTGGCCATCTCCCCATAGTCAAAACGTGATCCTGCGATCCTTCTCAGCTGAGTGCCCCGCTCGTCCGTGCGCTCCGGTTTTTTGAGTTCTTGATCCCGCAAGACTCCGAGGGCTTGATTGACGGTAGTTCTCATCGCTTCAGTTGGGCTAGGTTGAGCCGAGGCGTGTGCCGATTCAGGCATGCTGGTCGTTACCAGGATGATCGAGGCTATACACGTTAGCCAGCGCGCGCCTACGCCGAAAGCTTTAAGTCGTCTCGAGGCTATCCGATATACACTGCTCATGCGAATATCGTCCCGCTTACATGTTCGAAACGTGGTGCTCGTTGTTCCACGCTGGGCCCCCACGCCGTCAAGTATCTGAAGCTTGTCTATCTTGCTTGTCCGATTTGGAGTTCGGCCCATCATGGAGCCGTACCGAGTAGTTCGCGGATTCCTACATCGATACGGGTTCTGGGCTTCACGACAAAGCAGCAGATCACTCATCGCGCTGAAGCGGACGCTGGCTCGCTAGCAACCACGTTCAACATTAGCTTCCGCGTGGACCTCGTTTAGGGATCACACATTCTGAAATCATTCCACTGGAGCCAACCGTACGGGCTCCAGGCTCGAAACCCGTTACTCACTTGATGTGTCTATACCTTCGAGTTGCCCCTGCCTTCCGGGAAGAATGCTCCGCATCAGACAAGATGTCAGCGACCACATTCTTACGAAAATTCAACTCTTTCGGAGAGCGCACGGGACAATATGTTCTCTGATCCCATAATTCCTGCTTACCCTCACCGTGAGTCAAGAAACTCTAAGCCCTTACAATCTTGAACGTTCTACCTCTTCACAATCTTTGGCAAACGATTTGCGCATGAGAAAAGCAGCGGGCATCCATTGGAAGATGCCCGCAGAGCGACGGAAAGAAGGTCCGTCGGCATCTTGTGGCACAAGTCCGATCATATTGTTTCAGCTCGGAGGTGCATCATGAAGAAAGCAAAGCTCGCAATCGCGACAATCTGTCTGCTGTGGACCGCTGTCGCAACTGTGCTCATCAGCGAAGCCGCAACCACCTTTGCCGGTGCGATCGTAGGTATCGATCAAGTCCAGCATACGATCACCTTCCAGACGAGCACCGGACAAACATGGACGATGCCAGTGGCCGATTCCAAAATCATGAAGCAGCAGATCGCCAAAGGCGATCGGGTCAAGATCGATGTCGAATTGAGCGATAGCGACTTAAGCCAGAGAATCACCAAAGTCACCAAGATTCACAAGGATGAGCTAATCGAACCACCCTCCTCCTTCGATGTATTCGGGCCAAAACCCGACAGACGAGGAGGGTGATCGCTCGCAACTTCTAATCAGAATGAATCGCTCAAGAGAGTCGCACGTCGAAAGAAAATTAGGGAGGGAATCAGGGGGTATCGATCGCCGAAACAGGGCGAACATCGTCGTATTGACCGTGCTTACGTGGGACACATCGCACCTCCTTTGCTCACGAGGTGGGTCAGAACGGAACGAAGTTGATAATCGAAACTGATTGATGAAGGAGACCGATCATGAAACACACACCTCTTCGTACAGCGGCAGTGGTGCTTAGCCTCGGCATCGTTCCGGCCGCATATGGATTGGAGTCCCAATCTGTGCGGGATCCATTCATGGAGCAGGCGACGAACAAGATGGATTCTGGATCAGATCAGATTGTGGAAGGCTCGAAAGTTACCCTCCAATATGTGGCGACCGCTCCCGGCTCGACCGGGACCGACTACGGCAACGTCAGTGAGTTTATTCAGGGTCGGCACGAGATCTTTCCAGCCGTGGAGCGAGAAGTCGTTGGAATGAAACCCGGGGAGGAAAAGAAGGTTGAACTGAGCCCAAGGGAAGGCTTTGGTCCTCATGATGACAGGAAAAAGCTGACTGTCCCCAAAACACTGTTGCCGTTTGGAGCGAAAGCAGGCGATGTCTTGCGGAATGATGCGGGGGAGCTCGCCACTGTGGAGTGGGTTGGGGACTTGATGGCTGTGTTGGATTACAACCATCCGCTCGCGGGAAAGCCGCTCGTGGTGCAGCTTAAAATCCTCAAGGTCGAGAATCCGTGATCCAATATGATCAAGCCGAGGAGGCTCCCATGGTATCGATTCCCAAAATCGTCGGCGTCGTCTCGTGTGGTGGTGTCGTACTATGCCTGAGTCTGTTCAATCCCGTGCTGGCGGCAGAGAGAATAAAGTCCGACCCCTGCGGTGATCGGAAAGGCGGAGAGTCGAATCTCATGAAGTGCGATAAAGAAACACGGCAAGGCATTGAGACCATCAAGGGCGAAGTGTTGCACTTTGACCGCAATAACGTGTTGGTCCAGCGGCTTGATGGGAAGGAAGTCCGGTTGTATATCGACCGGGACACCCAGATGACTGAATTCATTGGTCAAGGAGATCGTATTGAGGCGAAAGTGAACAATCAAGAGGACGTGGTGTCGATTCGCCTCATTGAATAAACCAAGACGGAAGCGCCTTCTGATGGATTGAAGGACGGAGAAGGACGAGCGGTGTCAGCTTGAGCGAAAGGTATTATCGGTTCTCAAAGAACATGGCCCGTTAGTTTCTGGCGGCCTCCATTTTCTTTTCGACCCAAACCACACCGCCGACATAGAACCGGTCTTTCAGTCCTTAAGAGCGCAGGGACACATCGAAGTGACCGAAGACATGATGTTTACCATCACTGATTCGGGTTTCAAGCGACTTGAAGAAGAGGAAAATTGAATCGGGTGGATAGGGTCAGGCATTGGGAGGCTTACCCGAAGCATCCCTGGAAAGCCCTGCACCATCAAGGGTCGCATAGCCCAACACCGGTAGATTTCCCGACCCCCCATGCCCCCCTTTTCGTGGGCTTTAGGGTCCCATCTTGGAGCGGTAGCTTCATCCCAGGGTCCCGAATAGAAAATGAAAAGGAGTTACACAAATAGCGGACTAAGGCGTTCAGAGAAGGAGCATTTTCTGCTCTTCTGCCTTGCATGGCGCGGCTCACCAAATCACCTTCGCCAAATGCGCCACCGGACCGCACTAACACTTCTCGGGAATCTTGGTGTTTCCGGCCGGTTCGAAGGCGGGGGTCATTCTGGACAAGACCAGGGTTATTCCCGGTATGCACGACGATAGGGCTGCCGTAGAGTGAACTTACTCAAGACCACGCGACAAAACATTGTGAGAAAACACAAAAGAGTAGTGGAAGCATTGCGGGGTCTGACTAGAGGCTAGTCTTTTTTCCCTTCACCCTTTTTCATTGGAGGTCATGATGTCTTTCACACGATGGTTTGTCTATGCGTCATTCGCGAGTGGTGTTATAGCTCTGTCGCTTCAGCCGAGCGGCATTGCTCATGCCACCCCTTCTCCGATCTTGCTGGTCGCTGATCAGCCATCAAGCAGCAGCCAGGACGGGCAACGAGATCCCCGTAGCGGAAAGACGGGCACGGCCAACGCGGAGGTCAGTGGGAAAATGCAGAGTGATAAGGATGCCATCCCGAAGGGCGGGAACATGAATCCGAGTTCCAGGGTCGATGGGAAATCCAGTCGGGGGCAGGGTAGCGAAGCAGCCCCGGGTGCTGCCAATTCAGGTACCCTTGGCAGCAGCGGATCCCCCGGTATCAGCACTTTGGGGGGTGGGCCGGAAACGATCGGCGATGGGACCAACGCAGGCCCTCGGTAACTTCCCTTTCTTATCGGCTGCGGCCACAGGGGGCACAGGGCCCCCTGTGGCTACATAGGGAAGCCAGGAGGCATGATGGCACATGTAAAACGCGAAGTCAGAGGACCGGATTCAACCTTCGATGAGAGAAGGGACGGGGGACCTGACGAAAGACTCTATGAAAATGTTGGGGGAATGGAGCGCCTTGTTTCAGCCGTCCTCGGCGGAGCGTTACTTCTGCGGAGCGTGATGAAGCCGACAGGGCTCGGAAGTAAACTGGCCGCACTTTTTGGCGTCGGTCTCTTGCACCGAGCTGCAACAGGCCATTGCGCCGCCTACCAGGCTCTAGGCCTGAACACGACAAAAAAGGATCTGCTGCTACCGTAAGCCAAGCGTATCCTGTGCTTGGTCCCATGCCGCAGGGTAAGTCTAATCAACGCTCGCGGGCATTTCCCCAGGAAGTTTCCTATGATCTGCCCGGATGTCTCGGTTTCCACCCGTGAGTCTCTTTACTGTCCCAGATTGGTCGCAGCAGTCGCTTCTAATCGACTCGGCCTCTGAGCGTTCCCACATCAATTGGCAATGACTTTGAATAAGCCACCTCCTCGGGTCATGACGTAGAGCTCGCCCGCAGCATCCTCACCGAAGCTCGTCACAAACTTGCCCGGTGGGCTGAGTGCCGGCCACTCTGTCTGCTCTGTTGGCTGACCATTCAGGGTGCAAGTGGCTCAGATGCGGGCACGCGTTTCCTCAACCGAGCTGTCGTTTCCAATCGCCAAGGTATTCTCGAGGAAAGCGAACGGGCTTGAACGGTTTCTCACGGAATTGGAGTCTGGCGTGAAAGAGTCCCGACATAATCCGCCAGAACTCTATCCGACCTTTGAAATGATGTCGAAGTTTTAGAGGA